>NZ_CALERY010000011.1 GCF_937906905.1 uncultured Helicobacter sp.
TGTTTTACTTCCGCCTACCGCTCACTCACATTTTGGGATTTTCTAGTGTTTGATTCATGGATTACTTCGCAACCGCTATCGCGCTTGCTCGCAAGTGAGAGAAAACGCTGCTAGTGTAAAACGAGGATTCTAGGCTTGTGCTTTGTGTTGTATATTGTGTAGATTGCCAAAGAAGCCACGCTTTGCCGCTCGGTGCAAGCCAAGCTAGAATTTATACTCTAGCTTGACATCTGCCTTGCCACCATAGCCGCCCTTGATGTCTGCCACGCCAGCTAGCCCATATTGCAGGGTAAATCCACGCCCCAGCTGCGCGCTGCCCACCAAGCCTAGCTGGAAAGTGAGATTGATAGGATTTAGCTCATAGCCGATAGAGTTTTGCGCATTGCTAAGGCTTACAAAGATTTGATTTGCGGAGCTATAGACATTCTGCCTAGCAAGGAAAGAGAGCGTATAGGACTGCTTCCTGCCAAGTAGGGCGTATTCTACCCCAGCTCCTAGCCCTAGATTAAAGGCGTTTAGTGCGTGCTGCTTGTAGTTTGTCCCTGTGTATGCGCCTATACCATTGTATCCCACACTTAGCAGCCCCACAGGCTTTAGTATAGAGTCAAATCTCTCGCCCTTTTTGAGCACGAAGCGGTATTTGTAGTAGGTGTGTGAGAGCAGCCCTAGTGAGTCTGCCTTGAGACTCTCGCTCCCTAGCACGCCGCTTAGAGCGCGCTCGCCCATAATCATACTAAAAGATAGGTTGCTTTGGATTTCATTGCCGCCTTTTTGGTAGAGCCCATAGAGTCCTAGATTCACAACCTTGGCGATGTCATTAAGCGTTTGGGCATAGTAGTTTGAGCCGCCAAACCCAGCCATAGCCCCGATAATCAAGCTATCATCACCAAAGCTAAATGTCCTATCATAGCCCACATTTGTGCCATAAAATCCCATAGCCGCCTTGCTCTCCCCACCTTTGGCAAAGCCCCCTCCAGCCACACTTAGCCACGCGCCGTTTTTCTTTCTCGCTTCTTTGGCGGCTTGGGCAGCTTCTTGGGCAGATTTTAGAGCTAGGGCGATATCTTTGCTATCATTGCTGGCAAGGCGCGCGAGCCCAGCTAGAGGCGTAGCATTGAAGCGGCTTTGCGCGTATTGGACTTGGGCGATTCTGGCGTTTATACTCTGGTCATTGGCGAGCAAGATTTGATCGCTTAAGCCTAGCTCGCTGTGGTGTGCTATCTCGCCTAAGTCATTATCGATACGCGCTAGATACCCATCTAGCTCTTTGTGCTGGTTTGCCGTGCCTGCCATTTGGATAAAGTCGTCTTTGGGGTTATGCTGGATTAGGATTTCTAGCAGCTTATCATCGCTGATATAGTTTTTTAGCTCATCGTAGCTACTTGGATCTTGCGTGGTAAATTTGACTTTGATCTCGCCATTTTCCACAAGCGTTACCCAGTAGAGCGGCGTGCTACCCTCCGCAAAGCTAAAGTAGATTCTCTTATCTGTGCGATTATCCGTAATGCTCCCGGCAGAAATAAGCGTGTAGTATTTATTGAGCTGGAAGTCGCCGGGCTTGTCGCCACTAGAATCTGCCTTGATACTTTGATCAAGCTTGACATCAATGCGCGTGCCATTTTCTAGGGTGAGATTTTTGCCCGTGTTTTGCACTTCGCCGCCTTGCATAGTGTTGCCCTCTAGCTTTAGCGCGTGGAATCTATCATCACTCGTGCCAGCTTGTGCTTGTAGCTTTAGCGGATCGGAGTTAGATTCTACTTGATTGGTGGGCGTGGGGGCTTGCTCGCTTGTGATTTCTCTAGTCATCATATTTGTAGCTGTGCCACTTGGCGCGGCTTTGTTCCCGGCACTTGCTGTAAGCTTGCCGACATTCTCTAGGCTTAGGTGCTGGGAGATAGAGAGATTTGCCTTGATGGGCTGGGCGATGTAGTTTGCCTGTGCCATATCGTGCTTTAGTGTCCCAAAGTGGATTCTAGAATTCTCATCAGTAGTTAGGCTTGTCTTACCATTATCAAACCCAGCGCGATTCATATCCCAGCTATTGACATAGACATTGCTGCCATTTTGGGCTTCAATGCTGAAGTTTTTCTGCTGGCTTGCGGGCTTTTGCGCGCTAGAGTCCTTTTCCACTTTGTCCAAATCTAGCGCGATGATTACCTTGCTTCCGCCTTGGGCTAGGAGCTTGCTAATCTCTAGCTTTGAGCCTATTTCTGTTTGGATTATGGTATCTCCGCTTTCATTCACGCCCAGAGTCCCATTGCCGCCAGCTATGCTAAAGCTAGATTCTCCGCCGATTGAGAGCTTTTTGCCCCCGCTTAGTATCGCTTCATTTGGCGTGGTGCTAAAGGTGGATTTGCTATCGATGTAGAGATTGTGATTAAGCGTGCCTCCATTTGCAAGCGTTACTTGCGCGCTCTCTTGTAGCCAGACATTTTGCCCATAGAATTGATTACTGCTGACATTTCCGCCTTTAAACACGAAGTTTGTAACATTAAACTTCGATTCACTTCCCACGCTTAGAGCAAGGCTTTTCAAGCTCTCCGCGATAATCGTGCCGACATTAAGGGCAGTATCTTTGCCATCTAGCTTAATGCTGTTGAAAGTATCTTTGAGCGTTAGGATTCCGCTGGTTGTGAGCTTCGCGCCGTTTTTTAGATCCACGCTTGCGGTGATATTGCTTAGGGTAGAATCTATTTGCGAGTCATCTGCGGTGATTTTGCCCTGATACTGCGAGGCTTCTAGGGCTTGCTCAAAGGCTTTAGAATCCTTTGCCAAAGATTCTTTAGCGTGCGCACTTAGCGTGATGTGGCTTTTCTGCTTGGCGGTGATGTCAAACTCCTGCTGCTTTGCTCCGCCTAGCTCGAAGTTTAATGCCACGCTTGAAGCATTAGATTCCAAAGTTTTGCCACTGCCCAAAAAGCTAGAATCCTTATCCACATCGACATTGAGCTGTAAATTTGTCGCCTTAAGGCTAGAGTCTAGCTTGCCTCCGGTGCTTAGCACGATATTGCTAACCTTGCCCTGCATAGTTTTATCAGCAAAGCAGCCCACGCCAGACTTGCCATTTTCGCAAGCTTGATTGAGTCCGCGCTGCGTTGTGCCTTGTAGCTCTATGCCGTCTGTGGCTTTCAGGGTCGCGGAATGCACCACTTCTTGCCTTTGCCCCTCTACTCTATCGCGTGTGCCACCGGCTGTGGTCTCTCTAAATCCACTGACGACAATCAGCGTATCATCTTGGGCTTGTGAGCTAATCTTGCCGCTCACACTTAGGCTAGAGTTTTTGCCATCTACGAGAATAGAGTTTTTATGCTTGCTAGATTCTGGGGTGGATTGTGCTTGTGTAGATTCTGCCCCCGTTGTCGTGCTAATATCTTTCAGCGTTATGGACTTAAGGCTAAGGGTAGATTTACCCATCACGCCGACATTGCCAGTGATGTCTGTGCTATCTCCTGTGATCTTGGAGCTATCTTTGACAAAAATATCGTAGTTTGTGGGCTTTGTGAAGCTACTTCCACCAATAGAGCTAAGATTTTTCAAATCAAAAGTCGATTTCTCAAAGCCTAGAGATTCTGTAACCTTAAGGCTCGAGCTGCCTGTGATATTTATGATGTCATTCGCAGCGCCATTAAGCCCTTTGAAAATAAGATTTTTCACATTTGCACTGCTGTTATCAAGCTTTAAAATCGCGCCGTTTGCGTGCGCCTCTCTATCAAGCGTTAGAAAATCTGCATTAAGCTTCGCGCTATTTTTCAAATCAAGCTTGGCGTTGAAGTCATAAATGTGTGAGTTTATTGTCGTGCCTGTGGCGTCAATGCTGCCTTTGAAGTGGATAGTTTGATTGGCAAGCTTCTGCGTTGCTTCTTTTAGCTTATTCTTACTCACTTCTTGCTGGTATTCAAAGCCATTGCCCGTGGTGTTTTCGCCGTCCTTTTTATCGATGTAGTGGTCTATATCTCCGCCAAAGTTAATCGCCGAGCTAGAATCTGCCTTGATTTTACCCTCCAAAGTCGCCTCACGCCCTATATCAAGCCTTGAGCTTTGCAAGTTAATCTCACCGATTTTAAACACTCTGTGATCCCAGTCGGGCTGCTCTAGTGTGCTTGGGCGACTTAGGTCCATCCAGTCGGGCAGTTTGCTGCCCTCGGCTTTTATAACGAGTTTTAAAAAATTCTTTTTTCCCAAGTTTGTCGTTATATCTTGATTTCGTATATACGCGTGGGTTGTGGGGTGTCCTTGTAGCACGACTTTGCCGCTATCTACCTGCAAGCCCTTGGCATTGACATTGCCGTCAAAGACGAGTGCGGCTTTGTTTTCATCAGTAGCAGCTTTCTCATCGCCTTTATAGACAAGATTTAGATTCCCATTTGTGCTTGAGTTGTCTTGTTTAGAATCTGTGCTTTGCCCAAAGCTCGCGTGGATAATGGTGTCAGCTTTGCTTTGCGTTTTATTTTTCTCCTTATCGTAGCCCAAGCCCTCGATAGTCATCGTGCTTGTGTGTTTCTCATCAGTGTTGATGATATTCGCGCGCGCGTCATTGCTAGAGATAGCATTGAGCGTGAGGCTATTGCCCTTTAGGTCGAGATTCCCACCACCATTGCCAAAGTAGATTCCTAGCTTATCTCTATGCTCTTGGTTTAGTATGAAGTGATTTGGGAGCGTAGAATCTAGCTGTGAAGTATCTTTAATCGCGCCAAAGGCTTGCGCCTTGCCATTTACCAGCTCCAAAGTCCCGCGCCCACTTGTGAGATACACGCCATTAAAGGCTTGAGACTCTGTATCAAACACCACTTTCCCATCGCCCACGCGCAAGTAGCCATACTTGCCATCATCTGGCGGCGTATCATACTTTGTGGTTATGACCAATGTGCCTTTGCCCACTTTATGCAGGGCGTCATTGACACCCCTTTTATCGCCAGTGCCATTACCCTTGATAAAGCCTAGCCCCCACTCTACTTTGACATTTTCTTCAATATCTAGCCCAGAGCCATTAAAGCCAAAGGGTTTATTGCCATTTGTGCTATTTGTGCCACTACTTGTGATTTTATAGATTGTTTCATTGCTACCATTATTTTGTTTAGCTTTAAACACAAGCCCACCCACACTACTCACAAGCAAATCCATATCCGCTTTTACATCAATACTCCCACCACCGCTAAAGACTACATCTTTATTTGTTTGCAGCTCTTTTTCGTTACTCCCATTTTTTTTAAATTTCGCAGTCTCTCCGTGTTTTTTCTCATAGCTCCAATTTTGATCTCCCTCTAAATCAAGCTCCCATTCATTTTCCTTTTTAAACTTCTCAAAATCCGCCTTTGTCGCCACTGCCACTGCACCCCCACCACCCGCTACCAAATCCGCCTTAGAAGTTACGCCAAGTAGTAGCCATTTTTGCTTCGTCTTATCATAGATGTAGAATCCACTTCCGCTATCGCCTGGAGTAATAAAATTTACCCAATCAAGATCGGTAAATTCTATAAGCTGTATGCCCCTAGCATTGATATTTTCATTTGCCTTTGAGTCTTCATAGGTGATTCCACCATTGATATCAACAGGGCGGCTGAAGCTCCCGCCACGCGTCCCGGTAATCGCAGCGATCCCAGCGTCTTTAAACCCTCCGCCTGGCGCATTAAAAAGCCCCAATTTCCCAGAGCCTGCTTGAAACACGATAAGATTGCCATTAGAGTCTGTCGCATGCTCCTTTAGATATTTCTTTAGATTTTGTAGATTCTGCTGCTCTTTTTGTTTGTCGATATTGCCAGAAGTATAATTTGCATCGGATTGCAGTCCCGCGTCAAAGATTTCTGTCTCGCCCTCTACGATATATTTATTAAACCGAGCGAAAGTTACATCATAGCCATAATTGTTGGATTTATTGTTTGCACTCATACTATAAGTTGTCTGCCCCCAGCGTCTTAGCTCCGGATTTTGTGCATTAACAAGTGGATTATTACTATCACCACTACTGCCTGCGACATGCGTGGCGGTGATGACGAAGTTGCGTCCAAGGGAAGTGGTATTGCCGTTATTGCTTCTGGCGGATTGATCGATGATAGGGGCTTCAAAGCGCACAGAGACGCCGGGCTGCTTGCTGGACTCTATCACCACGCCTTGTGCCCCAGCGGCAAACGCCCCCTTATTCTGCCCTAGGTCCAAAAAATCGCGGTAGAAAAAGGTATCGATATAGATATTTTGAGCTTGTGTCTGGGCTAAAAGCAGGGCGGATAGTGCTATGGAAATACGCAAGCCTCTCACTCATCTCTCCTTGTCTCTGTGCGGATATTTGCCACAAAATCGCGGTAGTGCCTTGAATGCCTTAAAAATTGCGCGATTATACAAAAAAAAAAAAAAAACGCTTTACAATAAAGGCGATTCCATAGAGTGGCAAGTAGATTCTGGTAGATTCTGGTAGATTCTGGTAGCGGGGCTGCTCCTTTGTAAGCGTGGCAAAGCAATCCACAATAAAAGCAGATCGCCTACACGCTTATCTCATAGAGCCTTTTGCGCTCGCTTGAGCTGGCGATATTGAGCTGCTGGCGATATTTGGTAATCGTGCGGCGCACAATTTTTAGCCCAAATCGCTCCTCAATCATGGAGAGAATCTTAATATCGCTTAAAGGCTTTTTGCGATTCTCGTTTTTGATGATTTCTAGGAGAAAATCTTTGATCGACGCATTGCTGACATCTCCGTCAATCGCCGTAGTGAAAAAGCTTTTAATCGCAAACACCCCGCGACCGCACTCTAAGTATTTATTCGAAATCGCGCGTGAAATCGTGCTTGGCGCGTAGCCTAGCTCCTGGGCGATGTCTTTTAGCTTCATGGGCTTCATCTCCCCGCCCATGAAAAACTCATACTGATAATCCACAATCATAAGCCCCACTTTTTTAATCGTAGCCTTGCGCATTTCTAGCGCGTCGATTAGGTCTTTTGCTTCTTTGACTTTGGATTTGATATAGGCTTGCGCGTCGCTGGAGTGCTTGTTTGGAGTAAATTCACCATCTAGCAGTCTCTGCTCTATCGCACTTCTATCAAGCTCGATTATCGGGTAGCACTCATCATTGGTGCGCACGATGATACTTCCCTCTTCCTCATGGACGAAAATATCTGGAATCTTGTAGGCGTCCTCATGCGCGAAGTCCAGTGCTGGGGGGTTTTTGAAGCTGCGGATTGTGTGCATGGCTTCATTGTAGCGGGGGTGTTTTTTAAATTTATGGTGCATATCAAGCTCGGCGATGATTTTCTGGCAGAGGGCGTAGGTCTCGTTATCTACTTCGCTGGATTCTAGCTGGAAGTAAAAGCTCTCAATCACATCGCGCGCGCCCACACCACGCGGCTCTAAGAAGCAAAACCGCTTACGCACTTTCTCATACTCTTGCTCGCTTATCTCCAGTCGCCTAGCAGCTTGCGCACTATCATCTTGAAAATACCCATCTGCGCCAATCCCCTCGATAATATCAAATGCAATCACCCTGCTAAGCTCTGTTGGGAAAAGTGGCGGAGCGATTTGGCGATACAAATGCTCATACAAGCTCTCCTCTGCGATTGTGAGCTGCTCGATTTTGTCCGTGATCCCAGCTTTTGGTAGATTGTTTCTAGGCAGGGAGCGAAATGTCGAGCTAAAGTCCTTGCTAAGTGGCGATTGAAGCGAGAGGAATGGGTTCTCTTTGGCATAGTCTTTTAAGATGTCTTCTACCTCGAGCAAATCGCTTTGCAGAATCGGTAGCCAGCTTTTTAGCGTGGTGGAGAGCTTGCCTTTGAGATTTTGCCGAAGTCGCGCACCACCTGCTACTGCCATACTGCCCTACACTTTTACCTATGCTTTGAAATGTTCGCCTAGGTAGTATTTTCGCACCAGGGCATTTTCATAGATTTCTTGCGCATTTCCGCTAGCTAGCAGTGTGCCAGACTTGATCACATACGCGCGATCGCACACAGAGAGTGTCTCGCGGACATTATGATCAGTGATAAGCACGCCAATCCCCATGCCTGTGAGGGTTTGAATGATTTTTTGTATATCAATCACCGCGATTGGATCCACCCCGGCAAATGGCTCATCTAGCAAAATAAACTTTGGCTCTTTGATAAGCGCGCGCGCAATCTCCACACGCCGCCGCTCCCCGCCAGAGAGGCTTAGCCCCTTTCTCGCGCGGATTGGCTCGATGTTAAAGGCTTCTAGCATTTGCTCGATTTTGTGTGTTTGGGCTTTTTTAGAGGGGAATGTCGCTTCGGCTGCGAGAAAGAGATTGTCCTCCACGCTTAGATCTTTAAAGATACTTGACTCTTGTGGCAGGTAGCCTATCCCCATGTTGGAGCGCTTGTGTAGAGGCTGCTTTGCAAGGCTCTTGCCATCAAGCAGCACCTCACCGCTACTTGGCTGCAATAATCCGCAAATCATGTAGAATGTCGTCGTTTTCCCCGCGCCATTTGGTCCCAGCAGCCCTACGACCTCGCCGCTTTTGACTTCTATGGAGACATCATTGACGATTTTGGTTTTTTTGATGTGTTTGGCAAGGTGTCTAGCCTCAAGCACATGAGTCAAAGGGCGATCAACACCAGCTTGTGGCGTATGGTTTGCTGCTTCTGGTGGGGTTTGGGATTTTGACACTTTGCTTCCTTGGACTAAGATTTAGAGATTCTGCTTTGGACACTTGCTATACCGCTCATCATGCGCGTGATTTTGCGCAATCTTATACTCTTATGACTTAAATTTCAAACCAGCGTGCAATCTATCAGCAAACCCTAGAATCCACTTTTTTTATGGATTGCTTCACTACACTTACAAGCGATAGAAAAAGAGCCCACCCTAGAATCCACTTTGCAAGCGATCCGCCCCATGCGCCTACACAAAATCAGCTATAATGGCGCTTCGCTAAATAGCCCCAATCCAGTAGAGCAACACACAAACGCACCAAGGAGCGCACATGAAGCTATTTGTCATCAATCTCGCTCGCTCTGCAACTCGCCGCAAACGCATGCAAGCGCGCCTAGAAGCCCTAGCACGCAATCCGCTTTTCACAGAGCTTGGACTGGAGTGGGAGTTTTTCGCTGCGAGTGATTCTAGGAGTGAAGAGTTTTGGCGCTACAAGCAGAAATTTAGCGCGCGCAAATGCTTTCTCTGGCATGGCAGAATCCTCATCGATAGCGAAATCGCCTGCTATGCCTCGCACTATCGATTGTGGCAGGAGTGTGCGGAGCGCGATGAGCCAATCATCGTGCTAGAAGATGATGTATGCTTCGCGCCGCATTTCTTAAGTGCGCTACAAGATATTACGCGCACAGATTTTGGGCTCGTGCGCTTCTATACACTTGATAGGAAGCGCGATAAATATATCTATCAAATCAGCAATTCTCCCTACCACTACTCTCTAAAAAACACCAATGGCACACAAGGCTACTACATCACACCGCACGCAGCTCGTGCATTTCTCGCGCAAGAGTGCTGGGATAGTCCTGTGGATATTTTTATGGAGTTTGTCGCGCGTCATGGTGTGGATAATATCATCTACAAGCCCTTTATCATCACCGAGGACGAAGCTACCTCGAGCGCCTCGACAATCACAAACCCCGATGGAAGTGCCAGGACGATTAACAAAGAGCCGGTAAGGGGGGGGCAGCCATACCTACTAGCTGGAGGCTTTTAAAACCTCTGTATAGAAACTCTATCCAGCTACGCCGCGCACTTTTCAAGCTCACCTACACACCGCCCAAACTCACATACCGCGCGTGAAACAAGCGCAAAATGAGCTTATAGATAGAGTTCGTAGATTCTAGATTCTCCAGAATCTTGCTTGCTAAATTCCCCCCTAGAATCCAGGCTAGATTCTAGGGTCAAAATCTTTACCACCATACACGAAAACCCGCTCTCTAAGAGCATATCCACTAGATTCTCGCCCCACTCGATACAATGCAGTCCCTTTTCACCAAGCCAGTCTAAAAGCCCAAGCTGCAGCACTTCTTCGCTTGTGCGGTGGTATAAGTCATAATGATACATTCCGCCATAGTCGTGCATTAGGCTAAAAGTGGGTGAAGTAGCACTCGCACTAGAATCTAGACTTAGAGACTCTGGGCTGGATTGCGCGTTAGATTCTCTATGGGATTGCGTGCTGGGCTTTGCTGCGGACTCTCGTGCGCGCAGGCAGGTAAGCAGTGCTTGGGTGAGCGTTGTTTTGCCACTGCCTACTTCGCCACTTAGGATAATGATAGGGCGATTGCAGTCCAAAATATCGCGCGCGATAGATTCTAGCTCGCCTTGCCCTGCGCATAGACGCGCATGCAGTTTATGCGCCATTATGCTCCACTCGCATGCTTGTAGCACCAAAATGCTGCTTGATACCTTGGATAAGAGCGTGGTTTTCTTGCTTGAAAGTATCGTTTGTGGAGCTGGTAGATTCTGGGCTTGGCGCAGAAGGATTGGCATAAGCCCCGCTATCCGCGCCACCAGCTGGAGTTTGGGCTGGATTTTGAGCGGGAGTTTGGACGAGCTTGTCGCGACTCCATGGCACTTCGTTCAAAATCTCTGGGGCAATATGATCTGGGCGGATTTCTTGCATGCTGTGGAGAATGAGATCTTTTTGCGTGATAGGCGCTTGACTTGGAGGATTGGTGGGCTCTCCAGAATCTAGCGCGGAATCTCTGGGGCTTGGCACACTAGATTCTGGGGTGCTAAATTTGGCTATGCTAGATTCTGGCGCGGGCTGTGGGGCTTGCGTTTGTGCAGGGGCTTGCGTGTGATCTTGTGCGTGATCTTGCGTAGAGATAGGTGTGGCGATATTTGGCGCAGAATCTACACTAGGCGCTGCGCTTGATTCTGGCTTGGACTCTGTTTTGGATTCTGGCTGGAGATTTTTTATCACAAGCTCTGTATCTGGCGCGAAGACTTCTTTGGCAAACTCGCGTATAAGCCCGAAATACTGCCGTAGCACAGCGCGATCTGCCTCATCTCCATTGCTACACCAATACAATGTGCTAGGAGTATTGGGCGTAGGTGCTGGGACAAACTGCCCAAAATGCACCGAACGCTTAAACGCCTCTCCAAGCTCATAGGAGCGATCAGCGATTTTTGCCACAAGTGTGGCAAATGCCTGCTGATAAATCGCCTGTGAGCTCGCTTGATGGGCGCTGTTTCCGCTAGGGCTTTGGGGCGAATTTGTATGGAAGTCCTCTTGTGCTTGGGGTTGTGGGGCATGGGTTTTAAGCGCACTTGACTCCGGGGCAGTTGTAGCCGCGGGCGCTGTGCTACTAGAATCCAAAGCCCCTGCACTCGCGCCAGAATCTAGCGCACCAGCCACTTGCGCAGAATCTGGCGCGTCAAAGCCCCTTGACTCCGCCTCGCTAGATTCTGCTTTACTCGATTCTGTATTGCTAGATTTTGCACTAGACTCTAGCACGCCCAAACCACCGCCTGCATTGCTAGCACCCAGAGAATCCACACCAGAATCCACACCAGCATTTGGCGCAGTAAAAATCCCGGGCGTAGATTCTAGGCGCGCGATGACATCGCTAATATCTTTTAGCTTCATAGCTTCGCGCATTTTTAGACTTATGAGCAGCAGGACAAAAGCACCATCGGGATTTAGGTGCAGGAGAGATTTCGCCTGACTCAAAATCCCCAAAAACCTATCGATAAGCAATAGCGGGAAATCTTTGGACTTGCTAAGTAGCATGTCTTTAAGAAAAATCAGCATTTCATCAATAATCATCTCGCACTCATACTCGCCAAGAACCTCAAGGCAGCGCACAATCGCTTGCTCATCATCGTGCATAATACTTGCGAAAAAATCTTGGAGATTTTTAGGATCTACAATCCCTAGCATTTGCGTTACTTGGGGGATTGTCAGGTATTTGTCGCAGTAGTTTATCGCCTGGTCAGTGAGTGTTAGCGTATCGCGCAGGCTACCCCCGCCGCTGCGTGCGATAATATCAAGCGCGCCAGGCTCAAACCCCACGCCCTCTTTTTCTAAAATCATCTCCAAATGCGCGATGACGGCTTTGTGCGGGATTTTTTTAAAGCGAAAATGCTGCGTGCGGCTTAGGATTGTGGCAGGAAGCTTTAGTGGATCGGTGGTAGCTAGGATAAACTTCACATACGCTGGAGGCTCTTCAAGTGTCTTTAGCAGCGCATTAAAGGCTTCTTTGGTGAGCATATGCACTTCATCGATGATAAAAACCTTGAAACGCGACATGGTGGGGGCATATTTGGTCTGCTCGATGAGATCGCGGATACTATCAATACTGCGATTTGACGCCGCGTCCATCTCCATGATATCGATATTTCTCCCCTCCAGCGTGGCTTTGCAAATATCGCACTCCCCGCAAGGCGTGCTTGTGGGTCCCTGCTCACACTCTAAGGCGCGCGCGAAGATTCTAGCCGAGCTTGTCTTCCCGCTACCGCGCAGTCCGCTAAACAAATACGCATGCACGACGCGGTCTTTATCCAGTGCCATGGAGAGCGTTTGAGATACGGCTTCTTGCCCGACAAGATCGCAAAATCGCTTGGGGCGGTATTTCAGTGCTAGTGCTAGGGAGCTCATGATTATTTCCTTATGTGTTACCCATTAAACTTGGCATTGTATAACAAGATTCCATAGCTAGATATTAAGCACTAGTCTTTACAATTTATCGCGCAAGACTAAATCCCCCAAGCCAGAGAGCCCAACGCGAAGTCATGCTAGCGAAAAGTCTTGTTGCGCGAGGTGATGTAAAGGTAGATTGCATTTATTTCTTCATCAGTGAGATTGTAGCGGGGCATGACGCCATTATCCTTGCTTAGAGCGATTTTGAACGCAGGAAAAGTAAGGTTGTTGATACGCGGAGCGATGATGTGCTTTTGCTTGCCTTTGTGGGTGTAGGAGGCAAGCAGATTCTCCTCGCCATCGCGCCCGTGGCATTTCACGCAGCCTATCCCGCGCGGATTCTCATAGAGATTTGCACCATATTCTTGCGGTGTGATGAAACTATCATCGTGCAGGCTAGATTCTATCTCCTCGCGCTGCTCTGGCGTGTATTGCTCTTGCTGTGCGAAAATGAGACTAGGAAACATGGCAAACGCACATATATGCAAAAAAACTCCAAGACGCAAGAACACTCTAAAGCGATTGTAGATTCTGGGGCGTTTGGCTGTGTGGCTTTCTGCTCGCATATTTTGCCTTTAAGGTTTTGCGGGTATAATAGCACACTTTTAGCACAAGTGAAAGGCGCTTATGACCCTACTAGATGGCAAATCCCTCTCCCTCCAAATCCAAGATACACTCCAATCCATCATAACCAAGCTCCCAAGCGCACCGAAGCTTGTGGTGCTGCTTGTGGGCGATGACCCAGCCTCGCATGCCTATGTAGGTATGAAAGCCAAAGCTTGCGAGCGAGTGGGGATTGTAGGCGAGGTGCTGCGGTTTTCTCATGATGTAGAGGAGAGTGAGATTCTAGCGCACATAGAGCGGCTAAATCACGATATAAGTGTGCATGGCTTGCTCGTCCAGCTCCCCTTACCCTCTCATATCAACACTACCAAAATCCTAGAATCCATCTCGCCCCATAAAGATGTCGATGGATTCCACCCGCTCAATGTCGGTAGAATCCAGTGCAACACCGAGATAGATCGCGCATTCGCACCTGCTACGCCGCTTGGAGTCATGCGACTACTCGAGCATTATCATATCGATGTCAAGGGCAAAAATGTCGCAATCATCGGTGCGAGCAATATCGTAGGCAAACCGCTTGCCGCGCTCATGAACAATGCTTGTGCGACAACAAGTCTCTGCCATATCCACACAAAAGATATCAGCACCTACACGCGCGCAGCAGACATTATCTGTGTGGGCGTGGGCAAGCCAAATCTCATTAGCGCAGATATGGTGCAAGAGGGGGCAATTGTCATTGACATTGGGATAAACCGCCTAGAATCTGGTGCGCTGGTAGGAGATGTGGAGTTTGAAGCAGTCGCGCCAAAGTGCAGCTTCATCACGCCTGTGCCAGGAGGTGTGGGACCTATGACAATAGCAAGCTTGCTAGAAAACACGCTAAAAGCCTATCGCCTGCTAGAATCTAGCGCAACCCCTTAAAAATCCCACATGGAGATTCTGGGGTAGGTTTTCCCAAGCACGCTGCAAATATGCTAAATATTGGCGTGCTAGTATGTTGGGGAGATTGATCCCAGAATCCACTAAATCATAAAGGATACAAATGAAAGCCTTTTTCAACGCATTACTACGCTTTAGCTCGAGCTGGACGGGGACGATTGTCATCGTGCTAGGTCTCATTTTTTTCGTCGCACAAGCCTTTACAATCCCATCGCGTTCTATGGTCGGCACACTCTATGAGGGAGATTTTCTCTTTGTGAAAAAGTTCAGCTACGGAATCCCAATCCCCAGAATCCCATGGATTGAGCTGCCTGTTTTTCCCGACTTTAAAGGCAATGGACATGTAATCGAGGGGGCTCGCCCTGAACGAGGGGATATCGTAGTGTTTATCCCCCCACATGTAGAGAAGACCTATTTCGTCAAGCGTGTGTTCGCCACGGGTGGCGATGAAGTGCTTTTCACGCCAAATGGTCTCTATCTCCACCCTAAAGAGGGCAATGACTATGTGCGCGAGCATTTTGGTGATAGGCAGATTCTGGAGATGGGCGGCAAGCTTTTCGCGCTCGATCCATTTGCGGCTATGCATCATGGAATCAATACCGATGAGGGCTCTTCAGCTTTCTTGGAGATGGTGCAGCGCTACACAGGCGCGCTCATCGCCAATCGCTCGCCCTATGACTACACGCAAAATGACCGCGCCATCGCCATGGAGCCTAGAATCAAAAATGGGCAGATTGGATATTTCTACAAGCAGATTCCAGAAGATGAGTCATTTATGATAGGTGATAATCGCAATAACAGCGAGGACTCTCGATTCTGGGGGAGTGTGGGGTATAAAAACATCATCGGTCAGCCATGGTTTATCTATTTTAGTATGAATCTCACAGGCAGCCTTGAAGCCGATGCGCCAAACAACCCAAAGCAGCGATATAGCGTGCGCTGGGAGCGAATGTTTAAAGGTATGGATTCTATCGAGGAGCAAGCAAGAGCGCGCAAATCCAACTCAATCGATCAAGAATACTCCAAACAATGATTGTGCAAATACCACAGAGTAGCTAGGAAATAATCCCATGGGCGATATACTAAGCACACAAGAGCTGATAAAACTTTGCTGCATGATCATTGCTCTGCTTATCAGTATCATAGGGCATGAGATTATGCATGGGCTTGTGGCGTATCACTATGGAGACTCTAGCGCCAAAGATGCCAAGCGCCTAAGCCCAAACCCTCTGCGCCATATCGATCTTTTTGGCTCGATTATCCTGCCAGGAGTGCTTTATCTCACTCAAGCGCCCTTTCTCTTTGGCTGGGCGAAGCCTGTGCCTGTGGATATCGAGCATATTATACGCACGCGCGGATTTTCTGCTGCCACAGGCGTGGCACTTGCGGGCGTGGCATATAATCTAGCCCTGGCTTTTGCCTGCTCACTAGTGCTTACAAGCGGAATCATCGAGCTTGATAGCAATGCAGGCGCAATCGCTACACTGCTGCTACTCTATCTCGTGCAGTATAATATTTTGCTTTTTGTGTTTAATCTCCTGCCTATTCCGCCACTTGATGGTTCGCGCGCGCTGCTTTTTGTCGCACTGAAATTTGGCTGGCTCAAGCTAGCGAGACTCCTAGAATCTATCGCGCCTTTTGGGATATTTATTATTTTTATCCTATTATTTATCCCGGGTTTATCGAGAATTTTATTTTATCCTGTTACAATGCTTTTGCAATTTTTACTAGGCTAGGTGCAGAAATGATCTTTATCGCTTCAGATCATGCGGGGTTTATACTTAAAGGTTTTGTGAAGCAGTGGCTAGAGGCACACGGATATGAAGTCTGTGATCTAGGCGTGGAGAGTGAGTCGCGCGTAGATTATCCAGACTACGCCAAGCTACTTTGCCAAAAGCTCCTTGAAGCCAATGCAAAATCCAAGCTAGATTCTAGGACAGAATCTAGCACTACACCTGCTACGAGCCCAGAATCCAATCAAGGGATTCTCATCTGTGGTAGTGGGATAGGCATGAGCATGAGCGCTAATCGCTTCCCTGGTATCCGCGCTGCTCTTTGCACAAGCGCCTACATGGCACATATCACCAGAGCACACAATGATGCCAATGTCCTCTGCCTTGGCGCTCGTATCAGCGGGGAAGGCGAGGTAGAATCCATGCTTGAAGCGTTTTTCACCACGGAGTTTGAAGGCGGGCGACACAGCTGCCGTGTCGGGAAAATCGAAGCGGAGATAATCAAAAAGGACTAGGCAATGGATTTGGCGCTAAAGTGGTTTGCTGGCACGATTTTTGTTCTTTTTGTCCTCTATATGGTGGCTAAAACCATGTTCTATAAATCTGTCGCACAAAAAGAGGAGCGCAATGCCGCAGCGATGAAACTCACGCTCCAAGAGGCTGAAATCCTTATCCAAAAGCACCAGCTTCAGCTTCAGCGTGCGCTGGGGAATATCGATATCCTAACCCAAGAGATGAATTCCCTGCGCAATGAGATTAAAACGCTCAAACAGCGTAATTCCCAATATCGTGTCGAGACAGATAAATACCGCGCGCGCATCAAGGATCTCGAGCAAAAAATCGAAGCCCTACTCTAAAGCGATCAATATCAATCAAACTCAAAGGAGCCAGCATGACCCCCACACTTCAGGCACTTTCCGCGCAGCTACGCGAGAATCTACGCGAAATCCCAGACTACCCAAAGCCCGGAATTTTGTTCTATGACATTACCACGATTTTGGAGAATGCCAGCTGCTTGCATAATATTATTAGCTTCTGGCACGAGCGCTATAAAGATGAGCATATCACACATGTCGTAGGCATAGAATCTAGGGGTTTCATCTTTGGTGCAGCGCTCGCGTATGCGCTTGGCGTTGGGCTTGTCCCCGTGCGCAAAAAGGGTAAGCTCCCTTACAAAACATTCTCGCAAGACTATGCCCTAGAATATGGCACCGACACGCTAGAAATCCACCAAGACGCCTTTGCTAGCACGCTAGCTAAAGGCGAGAAGCCTCGTGTCGTGCTCGTAGATGATCTACTAGCTACAGGTGGGACTGCGCGAGCGAGCGTGGAGCTTATCAAGCAAGCTGGTGGCGAATGTATTGAGGCATGCTTCCTTGTCCGCTTACTCGAGCTTCATGGCGAAAAAAATCTCACAACAAATTTCATTGCTATTTTGGACTGCTAAATGCTCTTTATCAAAAAACACGCCAAAATGCTGCTTACATGGGGGATTCTAGGCGGAATCATTATCGCGCTTATCTACTACATGGCAAGCACAGATTTCTCACTTGAAGAAGCCATCATCACGCTCTGGGATACCTATGTCGCAGATTGGGGCTATGTGATTTTGTTTTGCTGGAGTATTTTAGAGGGTGAGCTTGGGCTGATATTTGCCGGTATCGCTAGTCATACTGGGCATCTTAATGTGTGGATTGCGATTTTTGTCGCAGGGCTTGGGGGATTTGTAGGCGATCAAATTTATTTCTACATTGGGCGATTTAATCGCAACTATATCCAAACCCGACTTGCCAGCCAGCGTCGCAAGCTAGCCCTAGCGCATTTGCTCTTGCAAAAATACGGCTGGAGTATTATTTTTATCCAGCGCTATATGTATGGCATGCGCACCATTATCCCCATAAGCATAGGGATTACCCGCTACTCTGCGCTGAAGTTTGCGATCATCAATCTCATTAGCGCGTGGGTGTGGGCAGCCATTACGATTCTGCTAGCGTGGATATTGGGCGATAAGATTCTTGAGCTCTTGCAGCTTTTCAAATCCCACCCCTACATCTTTATCATTTTTGCCTGCGCGCTTATTGGCACGGCGTGGTGGTTTCTCTCATCGCGCACGCAAAAAATCGACAAAAGGATCGACAAGCTCCAAACCCAGCTCAAAACCAAATCCACTAAACCAATCGCTACAAAGGACACATCATGCTAAAATTCTCCACCCACAAAGACTCACTAGCACATATCGAAGCTGACATCACGCTTGTGTTTATTATCGATAAAAACTTCAAGCATAAGTGGATTGACAAAAGCTTCCTAGAATCTCTCGCCTACAAAGCAGATATGCCACTTCTCCACCAAGAGGCAAAAACGCTCTATCTCCCAATAAAACAGCTCGATAAAGACTGCGTGCGCGAAGCTGGGGCACAGGCTGTGCGCTACCTTAGGTCATATCCTTTCAAAAAAGCAAAGATTGGCTTTTATACCCCAGAATCTAGCAAAGAATCCAAGAAGCAAGGAATCCCCAATGCTAGCGCAAAGACTGCTATAATGGCGGAATTTGCGCTAGGAGCAATGCTAGGGGCGTATTGCTATGATACCTTTAAAGCAGACAAGCAGTCTCTAAGCCTGTGCCACATCGCCATAAGCCTAGAGACTGCAGAATCTAAGCAGCAAGACCACGCAAAGCAGCTCGCCCAAGCACTGGAAGCCGCCATTGAAGAAGCTAAGATTCTCGCAGAATCTGTAAATATCGCGCGTGATCTTGTCAATACTCCACCACAAATAGCCACGCCAAAATACATCGCCCACACTGCAATAGACCACGCCCAAGCCCTGCAAATCTCGTGCAAAATCCTAAAAAAAGACGCGCTCAAAAAAGAAAAAATGGGCGCATATCTCGCAGTGGCAAAAGCCTCAAATAAATCCCCACGCCTTATCCACCTAAGCTACGCGCCCAAAAATGCCAAGCAAAAAGTCGTGCTAGTGGGCAAAGGACTCACCTATGATAGCGGGGGGCTAAGCCTCAAACCAGCAGACTACATGGTAACAATGAAAGCCGATAAAAGTGGGGCATGCGCGGTGCTAGGGATTATGAATGCCATAGCCAAGCTAAAGCTCCCCATAGAAGTGCATGGGATCATGGGTATGGCAGAAAATATGATTGGCGGGAATGCGTATAAGCCTGATGATGTGCTTATCTCGCGGGAGGGCAAAAGTATCGAAGTGCGCAACACCGATGCGGAAGGGCGACTCGTGCTTGCAGACTGCCTAAGCTACGCACAGGATTTAAAGCCCGATATTTTGATTGACTTTGCTACGCTCACAGGTGCGTGTGTCGTGGGGCTTGGCGAATACACAAGCGGGATTATGGGGTATAATCAAGCCCTACAAGAAGCATTTGAGCAGAGCGCACTAGAGTCTGGCGAGCTCGTCGCCAGACTGCCTTTCAACCGCCATATCAAAAAACTCATAGAATCCAAAATCGCTGATGTAAGCAATGTTAGCACCTCGCGCTATGGTGGCGCGATAAGTGCTGGAATGTTCTTAGGGGAGTTTATCCGCGAGGAGTATAAGGAGAAATGGCTACATATCGATATCGCTGGTCCTGCATTTGTCGAAAAAGAGTGGGATATCAACCCCTATGGTGCGAGCGGAGCGGGTGTGCGTGCTGGTGTGCAGTTCTTGCGCGACTTAGTGAGCAGGGGTTAGCATGGGGCTTTCAATTGGGATTGTAGGGCTACCAAATGTAGGCAAATCCACGACATTTAACGCGCTCACAAAGGCGCAAAATGCAGAGGCAGCAAACTATCCTTTCTGCACCATTGAGCCAAACAAAGCCATCGTGCCTGTGCCAGATTCTAGGCTTAACGAGCTTGCCAAAATCGTGCAGCCAGAGCGTATTCAGCACTCTGTGGTTGAGTTTGTGGATATCGCAGGGCTTGTGCGTGGGGCAAGCAAAGGCGAGGGGCTAGGCAATCAATTTTTAGCAAACATTAAAGAAGCGGATATGATTTTGCATATTGTGCGCTGCTTTGAGGACTCTAATATCACGCATGTGGAGGGGCGCATTGATCCAATCGGTGATATTGAAATCATCGAGCTTGAGCTTCTCTTTGCTGATATGGCAAGTTTGCAAAAACGCATTGAAAAGCTAGAGCGAGAATCTAAAGCCCAAAAGGGCGCAAATGCCCAGCTAGCAATCGCCAAAGAACTGCTCGCGCATTTGGAATCCAATGCACCTGTGAAAACCTTTAGCAAGCGCGAAGATGAGGCATTTATCACCTTAAATAGAGAGCTGCGCTTTCTCACAAACAAAGAAATCATCTATGGCGCGAATGTGAGCGAAGAGGAGCTAGAAGCTGATAATGCCTTTGTGGCAAAAGTGCGCGAACACGCTAGCAAAACAGGGGCGATTGCCATTAAGCTTTGTGCAAAAATTGAAGAAGAAATGGTGGGGCTTGAAGAGCAAGAGCGAGCGGAATTTCTCGCAAGTCTTGGTGTAAAAGAGAGCGGGCTAGAGCAGATTATAAGAGAGGGCTTTGCGAGACTTGGGCTTATTAGCTATTTTACCGCTGGGGTGAAAGAAGTGCGCGCATGGACGATTCGAAAGGGTGATAGCGCGCCAAAAGCCGCAGGCGTGATTCACAAAGACTTTGAAAAAGGCTTTATCCGTGCAGAGACTATCGCCTATGAAGACTTTATCAAATACGGAGGCGAGACAAAAGCCAAAGAAGCTGGCGCTATGCGCACCGAGGGGAAAGACTACATCGTCCAAGATGGCGATGTAATGCACTTCCGGTTTAATGTGTAGGGATACATTCTGGATTCCCACTTTTGAGACAAACTTTTAGCCATCTATCTTACATACAATAGCTCTGCTCTAGCTATGGAAATCACTCGCTCCTTGTAATACCACAGCAGCTCGTAGCGCCCATTCTCTAGCGGAGGCTTGATGATAAGAGGCTTGGCTTGCTTGGCTGCTTCGCGATAGATTAAATCGCTCATATCAAGCCCCCTGGAATCTCCGCCATGATAGCGCACACAATCAGCCCCAGAAAAACGCGCGACACACTTCATCGCCCCCTCGCGCACAAACTCCGCCACAAGCCCAAGCTTGCTTGCATTTTTTGCAACAAACTCCGCCTCACTAGAATCCTCATAACTCACCACAAGCCCAGCTCCAGAAGCTTGCGCGCCCAAAATCACTCCAAGCATATCTTCCATACTATCAATCCCACTCACGCGATATACAAGTGAGTTTATGGGGACATACGCAATGAGATATGCACAATACTGCTCGCCACTTGCGCACTCATGCGTGAGCTTAAACTCATGCTCGCGATGATAGACATAGCTTTTAGCCTTTTGAAGTGCGGCTTTTAGAGCTTCTACTCTCGTGGATTCTTGGGTGGATTCTGGCTGCAGCTGTGCGATAAGACGCTTAAATCTCTGCTCGATAATACTTTGAGAGAATTGTTTTTCTGGCTGTATTTGGGTAGCTTGCACAAACTGCCAAAGGAAATTTCGCCCGCCAATCTTGCGCGAGAATCCATTGCTAGCATGCCCGCTTGGCACTTTGATGATAGCATATCCTGCATACGCGCAAACTCTGTCCCTAGCAGGTAAAATGCCCTGCCCTTTATGCTAATGTGTGAAACCGCGGGAGAGTCCAGCGCGCCTTTTACACGAGCGAGATTCTCTTCTATAATAGCATTGCTAAAGGCACTTTTAGCGATGAAGTGAAAATTACACAAAAAGCCATGCTGGGATTTGGCACTAGATTCTAGCTCATCAAATGAGTCTAGCAGCAGAAGCATAGGCTGAGAATCCTTGTGGATTTGGCGCAGGAACATAGACACACTAAGCTGGGGGACATACCGCCCCACGCGCAAAAATACAAAAAGCACGAGCTTCTCACGCCATGTGAAAAAATCCCCAAAGCTATATCGTCGCAGGATTTTAGCGATGAGCTCAAAATTATGCGCCATACCCCCTCCAGCGCGCATGCTTGATTCTAAAAGCTTGGTAAATAACACTTGAGATTGGGGGTTTTCGATAATATGGCGCATTTTGTTGTAGAAGTTTTTTCTTTTTTAGAGAAAGAGCCTCGAGCACCCTGCTGCAAGAGCTTGGCAAACTCAAGCGCACGCTCTATAAGTGCTTCATGCTCTTTGTTTGTCATGGATTCTAAGGGTTTTTTGGACATTGCGCGCCTTACTTAGGCTTGACTACTCAAGCATGGGAGACTTGAGCCATTTGCGTAGCTTGAGAAGATTGAGCAGGCTTGGGCTTAGATTCTGGCTTGATGTCTAAAAGTCCGCCGATGAAAATCGCAATAATAAGCACCGGGATACAATAGCGCACATAGTAAAACCAGCCTTTAAGCAACCAGCGCGGGGCAGAAGTGCCATTTGATAGCTCTTCAATCGCTTCATCTTTGAGCACAAAGCCCACAAAAATACTCGCTAGAAGTGCAGTTAGCACAAATAAAATATTCCCGCTGATAAAGTCAAAAAAGTCAAACACACTTTTGCCAGCGATACTTACATCGCCAAGCAGCGAGGAGCTAAGCGCACATGGGATATTCCCCAGCACAAAAACCCCCAATAGCGTATAATTTATAGCCTTTTTACTAGGAAGTTTATATTTCTCTTCAAGCACGGCGATGATGACTTGATAAATCGTAATCGAAGTGGTGAGCGCAGCAATTAGCAGCAAGGTAAAAAACACAATAGCAAAGAGATTCCCAAAATGCATGTGTGAAAATGCGATTGGCAAAACTTTAAACACCAATGATGGACCAGAATCTGGCGCAAGATTAGCACTAAAGAGTGAGGGGAAAATCATAAACCCAGCCAGCACGGCGATGAAAGTGTTGATCACACCTGTGAAAAGCGAGGTTTTGATAAGGTTTTCTTGCTTATCAAGGTGCGAAGAAAGGGTGATCATCACGCCAAATCCAAGTGAAAGTGCGAAAAACACCTGACCAATGACATACAAAAATAGCTCTGGGCTAATAGCACTAAAATCTGGGACAAGATAGAATTTCACGCCCTCCATCGCACCCTCTAGCGTGAGATTGCGCGCGACCATAAGCAGCAAGCAGAGCAAAAGTAAGGGCATAAGATATTTGACAGATCGTTCAATCCCATCAATAACCCCCTTGCGCAGGATAAGCCAATTTATCGCGACAAAAACCAGCGTATAGAGCGTGATTTGCCACGGAGTGTTATTGATATGAGACTCATAAAAATCCAGCGCCGCAGCCTTTTGTAGTGGCATGCTTAAATCAAGCCCACCAGACAAACCACCATCAGCAACAGCACCCACCACACCCCGCACAATATGCGCGATATAGGAGATAACCCACCCGCCAATCACCATATAATACGCTAGAATCCCAAACGCCCCGAGCACCCCCATATAACCACAGATCTTCCAGAATCCTGCGATTCGCCCCTTATGCTTACCCTGCACACCAAAGGCATCGATTGAATTTGTATGCGCACGGCGACCGATGACATTTTCCACAAGGATAATAGGAATCCCCACAAACAGCATTGCCAGCACAAACACCGCCACATACGCGCCTCCGCCATGCTCGCCCACAAGATATGGGAAGCGCCAAGTCGCGCCAAAGCCTATCGTCGCGCCTGCCACGGTAAGAATATATGTGAGTCGATTTGACCAGATTTGTCGCCTCATCGCTCCAGCTCCTTTGTATAGTATAAAATCACACAACCTCGCACAAGCAAGATCCCATGCAAAATCTTAAAGTCAATCTAGGGATTCTACTTTTTTAAAGCTTTTAGTTTTATTGTGTCTGCAATATATTTGCACAAATGCTATAATTTACATCGTTTTCTGCGGTTTCCTGCGACAGATATGAGCTTCTCCCAAAAGGCGGTGCATGACCTATCCCCTGCAATCCCACTCCACACTGCTTGGCAATTATGTCTTCTGGCTTAGCAAGTTTTTTATCCATAAAATCACCACACTTTCAAACCGCCATATCCATGACTCCAGCGCCCTACACCAAGCCATAGAATCTATCCGCGATGCACGCTCTCTCCACCAGCTCGCAGAAGCCATCAAGCACTCCCGCAACAGCGGCATGACAGGGATCAATACCTACGCACTCCCACTGCTTGGGCTTGGGGAATTTCTAGCAGATTCTAGAATCTGTGATTTAGAAGAAATCGATGAAAGCTTGCTTGCAGAGTTTATCACCCTGCGCACCGCGCGTCTCTCCAATGCCACTAAGCGCAATTATCGTATCGCGCTGCTTGGGTTTTTTGGCTTTATCGACAAGCACAACGAAGATGAAAGCGGCAAATCCTATATCTTTAATATCGAGCTAAAAAATCTCGCAGGCACACGCGGACAGAGTGGCGTCAAGCTCCCGACATTTCTCAAAACCGATGAGCTAGAGCGTTTCTTGCAGTCAATCGACACCACCCCACTAAGCCCCAAAATGCAAGCGCGCGATCGATTGATTGTGAAATTTATCATCTATACTGGAATCCGCGTAAGCGAGGCAATCAATCTCCAAGCCCAAAAAATCATCAAAGAAAACAATATCTACATGCTCACAATCCAAGGCAAAGGCGACAAATACCGCGTAGTGATGATAAAATCTAACCATATCCAAAGCCAGCTAGAATCTTGGCTTCACATACGCCATACAATCCCAAATATCCAAAACAACCTGCTTTTTTGCAACAAAAACGGCAAGCCCCTAAGCCAGCCCTATGTCTATGGAATCGTGCGCAAAATGCTCCTAAACATCGGGATAAAAAAGGAAAAAATGGGCGCGCACATGCTACGCCACTCCTTTGCCACCCTGCTCTACCAAAAGCATAAAGACCTAGTCCTCGTCCAAGAAGCCCTGGGGCATGCGGATTTAAATACAAGTAGGATTTATACACATTTTGATAAAGACCGATTGATAAAAGCAGCAAATCTCATGGATAATCTTTAAAATCTAGTGCGTATTAGTTTCTAGGCTTTAGAGATTTAGCCCTTGCATAGCAGAATCAGTGTAGAATCTAAACATCTCCACATTTTCTAAAATGTGTTAAAACTACACAAAAAGCCAAATGCCCGCACAAAATTTATACACCTTAAGTTTAAATCCCCTACACTAGCTAGTGATTGCTTCATGCCAATACACCACAACAAGGAGAGTAAATGAAAGTTTTAGTCATCAATTGCGGGAGCTCATCGCTGAAATTTCAACTCATAGAGACAAAGAGCGACAAGGTGCTTGCTTCTGGAATGTGCGATAGGATAGGGATTGAAGGGAGCGAGATAAACTACAAAAATGAGCAAGGCGAGAAATCCACCACCGCCACGCCTATCCCCACTCATGCCAAAGCCATAGCACTTGTGCTATCGCACCTACAAGAGAAAAACGCCGTAAGCTCGCTTAGTGAGATTTCAGCTGTGGGACATAGGGTCGTGCATGGCGGGGAGTTTTTCAAAGAATCTGTGCTTATTGATGAAAATGTGCTTAGTGAGATCAGCGAATGCGCCACTCTCGCCCCCTTGCACAATCCAGCCAATCTCATCGGTATCCGCTCCTGCCAAGAGCTCATGCCAGAAACACCTATGGTCGCAGTGTTTGACACAGCATTCCACCAAAGCATGCCTGCTAGAGCCTACATGTATGGCGTGCCTTATGAATGGTATGAGAAACACAAAGTGCGTCGATATGGATTCCATGGCACAAGCCACAAATATGTCTCTCGCAGGACAGCGGAGTTTCTCGGGCTTGATTATCATAACTCCAAAATCATCGTCTGCCACCTTGGCAATGGCTCATCAATCTGTGCGGTAAAAAACGGCAAATGTATCGATACGAGCATGGGGCTAACCCCACTAGAGGGACTTATCATGGGCACGCGAAGCGGGGATCTAGATCCTGCGATTCTCGAATACATCGCAGATCGAGAGAAACTTAGCGCAAAAGAAATCGTCAATATCCTTAACAAAAAATCCGGTGTGCTGGGGATTTCTGGGCTTTCAAGCGATTTTCGCGACTTGCTTGATGCAGATCTCAAAGGCGATGAGCGTGCTAAACTCGCGCGCGCAGCGTTTGCTTACCGCGTGCTTAAGTATATCGGCTCCTACTGCGCGGTGCTCATTGGCGTAGATGCGATAAGCTTCTGCGCAGGTGTAGGTGAGAATGCCAAATTTATCCGCGGCATGATTGTGGAGCATTTGGAGTTCCTAGGCGTGAAGCTCGATGTAGAAGCGAACAATGCCTGCGGGCAAGAAGCAATCATCTCTACAAAAGACTCCAAAGTCAAGGTCTGCGTAATCCCCACAAATGAAGAGCTCGTCATCGCCCAAGATACTCAAGCAATCGTCTCTAAACTCTAGCAAGGGGTGCTTATGCAGGCATTTTCCCACGGGCTTTTTACACCAGAATCCGCACTGCTTGTAGTCATCGATATCCAGGAGCGACTGCTACCTGCGATGAGCAAGCAAGAGCAGCTTATCCATAAATCCTGCACACTTATCAAAGGTGCGCGCGCATTAGAAATCCCTATCATCATCACCGAGCAGTATCCAAAAGGGCTTGGCAAGACCGATGAGCGCATACTCTCTGCACTGGATTTTGGCAATCCGCAATCCACTTCAGGCTCTCTAGGGATAGATTCTCGCGCGCCAAATCCCTACGAGCCAGCTAGAAGTGGGGTGCAGATTTTCGAGAAAGTCAGCTTTAGTATCTTTGGCGATGAAAACATCACCAAAGCGATTGCGCAGCACAACGCAGCCACGCTTATGATTTGCGGGATTGAAAGCCATGTATGTGTGCTCCAGAGTGTGCTGCATGCCAGGAAGCTTGGGATTGATGTCTGGGTCGCCCAAGATGCGCTTAGCTCGCGCAGCCGTGATAACCACCTAAACGCTCTGGATCTCATGGCGGCTTCTGGCGCACACATTAGCAATGTAGAATCCCTCCTGTTTGGCGCCATGCACACCGCCAAGCACAAAAGCTTCAAAACTATCAGCGCACTTATCAAATAGCTCCACACTAAAGCCACAAAGCCAGAATCCAAACATAGCGCTCACCACCCTGTTTAAGCGTGGCTATACCTATCCACAGCCACGGGGTGCTTATGGCGTTTTTGGCGGTTTTGTGGTATGCTTTGGGCTATCTTTCTATAAGGAGTTGTGATGAAAAAGAACATCGTGTTTTTCGAGGCAAAAGGCGGGAGCGACAAGGGTCCTGATGGATATAGAAAAGACACTATGCCAATGGTCAATGCCCTAAAGGCAAAGGGCTGGAACGCTGAAGTGGTGTTTTTCACCGATGATATTTTGCGCAATGAGAGCGAGCGCAATGCGATTTATGAGCGTGTCAAAGCAAGCGCAGATGGCTATGTATCGCGCGTTAATCCGGGGAATTTGAAAGAGGAGAAGCTCTACTTTGATGTGCTACGCAAGCTCTGTGATGATGGGCTTGTGGGTATGTCCCACCCTGATGCGATGATTGGCTATGGGGCAAAGGACGCGCTTACAAAGCTAGCTAGCACAGATCTTGTGCCTGATGATACTTATGCCTACTATGATATTGCGACTTTTAAAAGCACTTTCCCAAAAAGCCTAGCCAAAGGCGAGCGCGTGCTGAAGCAAAATCGCGGCTCCACAGGGGAGGGGATCTGGCGTGTGCGCCTAGAATCTGCAAGCGATTATGGCAGGGTAGAATCTCTCCCGCTAGATACCACAATCATCTGCACAGAGGCTAAAGATAATCACACTGAAATACGCAAGCTTGGGGAGTTTATGGACTTTTGCGAGCAATATATCATCGGTGATAATGGAATGCTTGTGGATATGTCGTTCTTGCCGCGCATTAAAGAGGGCGAGATTAGAATCCTAATGCTCTATAAAACGCCTGTATATGTCGTGCATAAAAAGCCAGCTGAAGGGGGCGATGCTTTTTCTGCGACACTCTTTAGTGGTGCGAAATACCGCTATGATGAGCCAAAAGACTGGCAATCGCTCATTGATTGGTTTTTGGTGCAATTACCAGAGATCCGCTCAAAGCTTGGCAACTATGATCTGCCATTGATTTGGACAGCAGACTTTATCCTAGATACTGATGCAAATGGCAAGGACAAATATGTGCTAGGTGAGATCAACTGCTCTTGTGTGGGCTTCACAAGTCCAGCGGAGTTTATGGAGAAAATTGCCGTAATGGTGGGCGATAATATCGTAGAAATTGTGAGTAGCAAAAAGGCGTAATTTACGCGCAAGCCACCACAAGTGGTTTGCGCTTTCACTCACTACATCAATGCTTACTTTTGAGAAATTGGCGAGCGGTGGTAGCCCCTCATTGCGAGCTTTGCGGTCCGCAAAGCTCGCAATCCACAAGCTAGAATCTAGTGCAAAAGTGGATTCTAGGATTTTGAGGCTAGAATTGTGGCTTTGCGAGTGCGTGCAAGGGCGCATACTAGAGCGTATGTAACCGCAGCACGCGCGAAGCAATCCGCGATTCTAGCCCAAAAGCCGAATCCCACCAGCGCAAAAATCCACCAAACACAAAGGAGACCCAATGAAAACCCTTGCCATAATTATCCCTATCTATAATGTAGAGCAGTATTTGCTAGAGTGCTTAGAGTCCTTAAGTGCGCAGAGCTATGGGGAGTTTATAGCGATATGTGTCGATGATGGCAGCAGCGATTCTAGCGCGCAGATTATCACCGAGTATGCCAAGCGCGACTCACGCTTCACTCTCTTAACGCAAGAAAATCAAGGCATAGGGGCTACAAGAAACACAGGGCTTAAGTATGTCTATACACACTTGCCCCAAGTGGGCTATATCGGCTTTATGGACCCAGATGATGTGGTGGGCATAGACTACTATGCCAATCTCATCTACACCCTAGAATCCAATGCCACGCAGATGGCGACCACGCGCGATGTGTGCCGGTTTTTAGATTCTAGCTATGATAGCGCGATGTTTGCCATAAGGCAGCCTAAGAGCAAAGGCATTATCCGCAAGGTTACAAGCAAAAATATCGCGCGCAAGATTGGAGCTCCGCACAGCGTATTTGCCCGCGACTTGCTACAAAACTTGCGTTTTCCAGCAAGTCGTTTTAACGAAGATATTGGCTTTAGCGTGTGTGCGCACGCTTTGGTTGGCAGAGTGGCGTTAAGCAAAAATGCGCGGTATTTTTACCGCGTGCGTAGCGGCTCGCTCACGAGCAAAACCCACCCACCGCAAGAGTTTTTCCAAGTGTTTGGCTTTGTGTATGAGTTTTTTGCGCAGCACGGATACCTAGAGTCCTACCGCTTGCCCACAGATTTGCTCCGCCCCAATCGCTTCGCACAGCTAGATTCTAGCTATTTGGCGCAGCTGCAAGAGTTTTTGCGCTCTTTGGAGCTTGGTCAAAAGACTTTGGAGAAAAACAAGCCCCTAAAGATCGCCCTACAAGCAAAAAGCCTAGAAGAATTTATGGCTAGGACTAGGAGCTTTAGAGAGTGGAGGGCGGATAAATTCTGCTTGCATCTCACCAAAAACCGCAAGACAATCATACTCTTTGGCAGGACGCTCCTAGATACTTCTGCGGCTTTGACACTGCCAAAAGCCCCCAGCCCCACAAGCTCGCCAAGTCATCAAGCAAGCCCACGCATAGCTATCATCGCTAAAGACATCACAGAAGCAGGCGGGGGCGAGCGCGTGGGGGTCAATCTAGCAAATGCCTTTGTGGAATGCGGCTTTAGCGTGCAAGTCATAAGCCTTTTTAGTAGTAATGATGTGCCAATCTATCCGCTAGATTCTAGGGCGGAGCTACTCTCTCTCTCTCTCGTAAGCCGCGCGCACAACACCCTAGCATAAGCCCAAATACACACGACCCTAAAGCCAATCCCCCAAGACGCCTAAGCAAGCTCGCTAAACTCTGGCAGAAGCTCTTGCGCCCCTTGCTTGCTTATAGGGTGGATAGGGCATTGCTAGCGTATCAGCCTGCTATCGTGCTAAGTAATGATGGCTGGTATATCCCCCGCGCCAAGCTAGATGGCACGCGCTATGTGCGGCTGTGGCATTTAAATGCGCCTAAGCACTTAAGCACGCGTAAAAGGCGCAATCTAGCCAAGTTTGACACTTTAGTCGTGCTTTCACAAAAAGAGCTAGCCACTTGGCAGAGCTATCATCACTGCGTGCGGGTAGTCCCAAACTTCCTCCCCACGATTCCGCAAATCCCTACCACCTCTAGCGATTCTCGCAGCAAAGTCGTGCTATCTGTGGGGCGGCTAAGTGGGGAAAAGGGCTTTGATAGGCTGCTTGATATTTGGGAGATGGTGCAAGAGCGCGCCAAAGATTCTAGCGCATTAGCGCAGTGGGAGCTGCATATCGTAGGCAGTGGGGGACTGCAAGAAACGCTAGAATCCACTATCGCGCAAAAGGGCTTAAGCTCTAGCGTGCGGCTGCTTGGCTTTAGGCAGGATATGGAGAGTGTGTATCTAGGGGCTAGTGTGTATGCGATGTGTAGCTATTTTGAGGGCTTTGGTATGGCACTAGCAGAGGCGTGTAGCTATGGGCTAGCAGGCATTGCCTTTGACATTGCTGCTGGTCCTAGCGATATTATCGCACAAGGTAAAAGTGGGTATTTGATAGAAGATGGCGATAAAGAGAGCTTTGCCACTAGGCTGTGTGAGCTAATGAGCGATGAGACAAAGCGTGCGGAGTTTGGTGCGAATGCTAGGGAGCTTATGGCGCGAAACTTTAGCAAGCAAGCGGTAGTGCCACAATGGCAGGAGCTTTTTAATTTTTAGGCGATTGAGCTTTGAGTATCCATTGCGGCAGCCTCCCCCTATCCGTCATCGCCAGCGGACCTGTGCGCGTGGCAATCCATTCCTACCCTGTCATTGCGAGACTTGCGGCAGCAAGTCGTGGCAACCCACAAGCCAAAATCTAGTGCGAAAATAGAATCTAGCAGCGCAAACCCTAGAATCCACTTTTGTAGGCATTGGCTTTTGGGCTTTCCTTTTATCTGTCTTTTTACTCTGCTGTGGATTCTGGGATTTTATTGTCTTTTAGCACCTTGCCAAATCCCAGCGAAATACCGATGAACAAGTTTGTCGCGGGCTTGTCGATATAGCGCCCTTTAAGCAGATAGAAGCTTACAAACGGCGAGACGCTGAAATTCCCCCATAGCATAGTGTCAAGCCGCACATTGAACTCTAGCTCATGTTCTGGGTTGCGCAGAGTTGGGTAATTGTTTAGGATATAGTAGCGGTAGTTTAGTAGCGAGATTAGCCCCACTCCCTCGCGAAGCTCTTTGTTGATAGATAGCCCAGTCTCCATGCCCATAGATTCTATAGGTGCGCGCACATCGCTAAAATCCTCCTCACCAAAGACATTGAGCTTAAGATTTTCAATATAGCGCCCATCAAACAATCGCACGCCAAGTGCATAGCGGAAGTATTTTTTGCGGTAGGTAAGGTTTGGCGAGGGGGTAAATTCACTCTGCAAGCTTAGCTGGATATAAGGACCTATCTCGCCGCCATCGACCTTTTCTAAATGCCAGATCCGCTGTGTATAACCAGTGGAGAAGAGAATCCTATCGAGTGTTTTATTGCGCACGCGCTGTTTGGGCATGGGGGATACCATGGTCTCGCCATATTCTGCGAGCAGAGAGTTAAAAAACACAAAACGCTTGGTATAGTAGTCTGCAAGCATGTAGCCATAAAACTGCATAATCAGCTGGGAATCCCCGCTCAAACGGCTATTGGCAAATTCCTCGTAGGCATCTTGGTTGGCAATTTTAGTGGAGGAGAAATTGATAGAGAGGCGCGAGATGTCGATAAGCCAGCCCTCACGATTAAGATCGATATCAAGTTGCTTTTGGTTTATCTTTGGTGGAGTGGGCGCTGCGAGTGCGTGCGTGCATAAAATCAACAAAAAAACGATGATTGAGCAAACAAGCCAGCGCCGCAATGGAATCTCTATAAACTATTACGCTACAAAAGCATTGGAATCGCTAACCGCACTGCTATATACTCTTTCAAGCTCTCTTGTGCATTTACCCTGGCGCTATCCCTGCCCAATGCACACTACTTAGCTTGGGGTTTGAAATTTGGAATATGTTTGATGAGATTTGCCTCATCAAAGCTCACATCTTGCTGCACAGCCTCTTTAAGCAAAGCAAGCGCTTCGTTTGTATTGTAGTCATTTCCACCCTCATAAGGCTCGAAAATCCTATTTGCAATAGCTAGCGCATAGGCATTTTTCTTGATGCTTGGTGGAGCGGAATGTGGATTTATCACATAAACCACCGTCTGGATAAGCAGCTCATCAAACTTCCAGTGATCAAAACAATACGCCAAAAATGAAATATGATCCACCCCGAAAAAGTCCTGCTCCACTAGCGCAATATTTTTAAATTCATTTGCCTTAAGCGCAGCAAGAAACTCTTTGTCTTTCCTGGATTTAATAAGCACACTGGAAAAGAGAATCATACCAAGTCGCAGCAGCATAGCGCATGGGATAAGCGTCTGGGCGAGCTTTTTATCCTCTTCATTCAACCAGCTTGAGATGAAATCCACTTCCTTAGCGCAGTTACCCACGAAAAGATTTGTATCAAGCCCATAGGGACTTACATTGATTTTAATCCGCGATCGCAGAGAATCCGCCATGATGATGTTTTTGACATTTTCAATCCCCAAAAGCGCGATAACTTGGTTGATCGTAGAAATCTCTTGTGAGAATCCATAGTAAGCAGAGTTGGCGGTTTTAAGTAGGTTTGCTGTGGCAAGCGGATCTTTAGAGATGATATCCACCACGCCACTTAGCTCGATTTTTGAACCCTTTTCATCAATATAGTCGCGCAGCTTGATGACCGTGTCTGGGAGTGGTGGGAGATTCTGCTCAACAAGTGTGAGAAGCGTATCGTTCATTATTTATCCTTTGCAAGCCGTTTGGGCGCCTATTCTACCTAAAATTCCTAGTATTTGCGGTTAAATCTCATAGAATCTAAACCCAAATCCACACCCACCACCAAACGAAATACGCACAACCAGAATCCAGCTTAGTCTAAAATCTCGCAAAAAAGCGCCGTTTCTACCGAAATACTATGGCTAGTAGGGCGATGTATGCGGAATGTATAGCCTAGATTCCAGGATTCTAGCATAGGCTTAATCTCTAGAAAATGCTCGATATTGTGATAAATGCTAATAAGCATAGCAGGCTTTTGCGTGCAGATTGTATTTTTCGCGCCTTTTAAGAACTCTAGCTCAAAGCCCTCAATATCGACTTTAATAAAGCCCACGCGGAGATTATGCTCTGCCACATAGCTATCAAGCGTGATGATTTCTATCTCCTCATGCACACCATTTTCCCAAGGGTTATTAGAAATCAACGACGAAGAGCCACCATTGACACTAATTGTCATTTTATCAGGCTTACTACCCAGCCCCTTATTCACCGGGATAATACGCGTGGTATTATTGAGTCTCAAGGTCTCTTGCATAAGGGTGAAATTTCGCCTGGTGGCTTCGAAGCTATGGACATTTTTATCCGTGTATTCTTGCAAGATTAGCGCGCTATCACCGATATAGCCACCAGCATCGATAATATCTTTGCCTTGCAGATATGCTGGATTTTTTAGCGTATCTAGCCCATGTCGATACCAAAACACCTCATCAAAATGTTGTCCTGGTAACAAGTAGCCATTGTATTGATAAATCCCTGCTTCATTGCCATGTGCAGGCTTGATACAAGAAATATTAGGAAGAAACTCACGATAATGTGCCTCAAGATCCTTACATTCCTCTTTCGTGAGGCTATTGATTGATTTTGTTGGACTTTGCGAAGCCTCTATGGTGCGCGCGATGATTTGATAGACTCGATTTGTGCTTTGTATATCAAGCCCTTTTGTAAGGGCTTGGAGACGAGAGAGAATATCGGGAGCTTGGAGTGTAGGGAGGATATTTTCAAACCATGGATCTAAAAGCATACAATAGGCTTCATGCTCCTGTTTTCTACTAATCGTGATACCACAAATCATTAGGCGATAATTTATAATCGCCCCCCCCCCCCCGTTTAAATGCCAAGTTGATGTGATAGCTTTTTGCACAAGTGGGAATCCAAACACAAGTAGCGTGATGACATTGTCCTTTCGTATGAGTGGGAATCCAAAAATCTTTCGCACAAGCGTGCCGCCTTTATAATCGTAAAATCGCATAAATACTCCTTCATGGGTTTGATTAAGCCAGAATCTTAGCCTATGCAAGCTTAATTTTGGTATCTTGGTAATTCCACTCACGCTGTGGCTAAAGCTTTGAGTTTTAGCCAAGCCTGTGTGAAGTTTGGCTATGATTGCGTGTTGTCCAAGCTAGAATCTAACGCTATACATCATCATACATCATCGCAAGGCAGACCATGAAACAACTTGATGACACAAGCACCTATTTGCTTAATGTCGAGCGCGGGCTCATCGCGGCATTTTTGTTTGACGAGCAGGTATTTACCGAAGTGCATGACACGCTTATTGTTACGGATTTTCTTTTCGTGCCACACCAGAAGCTCTATGAAATTTGCCTCGAATTAAAGGTCCAAAATCTCCCTATAAACGCGGATTTCGTCGCTTCCAGAGTCAAGCAAGAAAAGCTTATTAGCGAGGAGGATTTCTCCCATATCATCGCCACAAGCCCAATCGCCAATGTCGCTGCCTACATCAAGGAAATCAAAGCTGCCTCCATCAAACGCCAGCTCGCAAGCCTGGCAAGCAAAATCGCCGCGCGCACCAGCGATGTGAGCTTAGAGAGTGATGAGCTGCTTGATGAGATTGAGAAAGAAGTCTATGCTATCTCGCTTAAAAGCGCGCACACAGAATTCCAGAGTGTGCGCTCTATCATCGATGACACTATGGAAGAGCTTATCAAGATGAAAGAGCTTGGCAATAGCGAGCTAGTGGGCGTGGATACCGGGTTTGCCGGGCTTAATAGATACACCACAGGATTTCGACAAGGCGAGCTTATCATCATCGGTGCGCGCCCAGCCATGGGGAAAACAACGCTATTTCTCAACATGATCCAGCACACGCTCAATCATGGCGATGCAGTGGCGATATTTAGCCTAGAAATGCCCGCCACGCAGCTGATGTTTCGCATGCTCTCCTCGCTGACTTCTATCCCACTCCAAGACCTGCGCAAAGGCAATCTCGATGATAATCAATGGGAGAAGCTCAATCAAACCACAAGCATGCTACTCAATAAATCTCTCTATATCGATGATGGTAGCTCGCTGACGATAGGACAGCTACGCTCCAAGCTGCGCAAGCTAAAAACCCAAGTCCCAAGTCTCCAGCTCGCAGTTGTGGATTATCTCCAGCTCATGAGCGGCAGTGGCTCTAGGAGAAGCGATGCGGCAAGGCATGAGGAGATAAGCGAGATCTCGCGCGGGCTAAAGACGCTTGCACGCGATTTGCAAATCCCCATCATCGCGCTATCCCAAGTCAGTCGCGCAGTAGATACACGCGAAGACAAACGCCCCCAGCTCTCTGACTTGCGAGAATCTGGCTCAATCGAGCAAGACGCTGATGTGGTGCTGTTTCTCTACCGAGAGGATATCTATGCGATAAAATCCCTGCAAAACCAAATCGAGCAAATCCAAAACAACCCGCGCGATGATGCCAAAGACAAAGACAAGCTCAATAAGCTTAGAGCCAAGCTTAATGAGCTGCGCGAAAAAGATATTGAAGAAAATGTCGAAATCATCATTGCCAAAAACCGCAATGGCGAGACGCGCTCGATTAGAATCCAATTCAATAAGCCTTTTATTCGCTTTGAAGACAAAGCCAAAGCCCAGGAGTTCTCCTATGAGCCCACAATCGCTAAGGGCGATATCGGTGATATCGGTGGAGACAATATCGATATTGTGCCAATCTAGCCATAGAATCTAGCGCGCTGGATTCTGCACTCTATGCTCTCCTGTATGCCATTCAAAGACACCCCCATAACCCCACACGCTCACCCAAACGCATAAATCATGGCACAAAAATCCACACGCTCACCCTTTGATATCCCGCTCTTTAACCAAAAGCAGTGGAATATAGCTCTTATGGTGCTTGCATTTATGCTATGTGTGCGCGTGGGGGTGGATTATGCACTCTACCAGAATCTCCCTTTTGAAGAGCCTGGCGAGATAGAAGCCCTAGTCATCTCCCAATACCAAAAACACAAAAACGCTAAACCTTACTGGGTGCTAAAACTCTCAAGCAATACTCATACACTCTACACCACTTCAAAAGAGGATTTAAAAAACCTGCAAGGACGCAAAATCCGCCTATATGGCAAAATAAATAGTCAAAAAGATTGCAGCTTTCTGCAGTATTTTCGCAGCTGCTTTTTTGTGGGATTCTCAATCTCCACTCTCCCACAAAGAGAATCCACCACTCCAATCAAAGCCTATATCGCAAGTCAGCATACAAAGCAATCCGCAAACGAGCATACAAGCCAAGCCACAAATACCAATCATGCTGGGCTTTTCTCTGCGCTCTTTCTAGCCACCCCGCTGCCAAAAGCCTGGCGCGATGTGAGCAATACCCTAGGCTTAGCGCATATTTTTGCCATTAGTGGCTTTCATCTGGGGATTATTTCATTTGTGCTTCTTGTGCTGCTTACCCCGCCCTATCGCGCACTGCAGAGGCGATATTTCAGCTATCGCAATGAAGCTTATGATTTGGGCGCAATCGTGCTTATCTTGCTTTTTGGCTATCTTGTGATTTTGGATTTTGCGCCATCGTTTTTGCGCGCGTTTGTCATGGCAGCAGTGGGCTTTGCGCTCTATCTCTCCGGGCTAAAGCTTGTAAGCTTTAGCTTGCTAGGATTGTGCGCATTGCTTTGTGCCATAGCTTTCCCTAATGTGGCTTTTAATCGTGGATTTATTCTCTCTGTGACTGGGGTATTTTATATTTTTGTCATACTGCGCTATATGCTAGAGCCATCACACAAGCCTGATAGCACTGCCCAGAATCTCCATGCAAATCCCGCACAAGACTCTACGAACAACGCTGCTAACTATGGCGCTTGGGCTAGGATTTTACTACGCGTGCTGTGGCTACATGTGGGGGTATTTTTGATGATTATGCCTGTGGTGCATGTGTTTTTCCCCTATTTCTCGCCATGGCAGCTTGTCTCTATCCCTGTGAGCATGGCGTTTGTGGTGCTTTTTCCTCTGGCGATTGTGCTGCATATCTTTGGAGTGGGCGGGACACTGGATTTTTGGCTTGATATGGCGCTTAGACTAGAGATTGAAAGTGTGGATATTATTACGCCATGGTGGTTTTTATGCGCGTATCTAGGAGCTAGTGTATGGGCGATGTTCTCGCGCGCTGGATATTATGCGCTACTTTTGCTAGCGGCGGGATTCTATGGGGCGTGCTTGTGGGTGTATGGCACAGGAGAGATATGATAGGGAATGTCTTTTGCTTTTGCTCTTTCAAATTTGTAGAAGTGAAATTTGCTTTGGAGTATCGCGTGAGAGTTATCTTGTCTATAAGTGGGCTTATCGCTTTTGTCCTGCCAATGCTACTAGGCTGTGCGGGGAATCTTGTGCAAATGCAATACGCATCAAGCCTAAAACAACCCTACGAGCTCAATATCAATGCCCCAGTGCTCATCAAGCATGTCAATGGAGATTTACTCGCAGCATCATATATTCCATTTGTCATCGAAATGCTCCAGCAGCGCGGGTTTAACTCAATCTACACCCAAGGACAGATTCCCGATAAGACCGCGCGCAATATCATCTACATCGCTCTTGTAAAAACCACGCGCACTTTCCCCACCTCAAGTATCCAATATGTCCCCTCTAAAATACTCAATCGCACCGCCTGCTTCAATCACGAGGGTATGTATTATTGCCGCAAAGAGACATTGCCTATCATCACAGGCTATGCAACTTGGACTAATCTCCTTGCTGAATACCATTTCATCATGGATTGGTATGATAACCACATGAAAAAGCGGATTCTCTATATCGATGGCAGTATTGCCGATGGCGCATGTATCTATGAGGGGATTTATAAAGATCTCATCGCCCAAACAATCTCGCGTATCGATTTCAATCGCCCAGAATCCTACTCCTACTCCGCCCCACTCTCTTACTATGGCATGAGCTGCCTTATCCAGCGCACCAAAATACTAGGCGTGAAGCGATAAGCACGCGCAGCAAACACAAGCAGTAGAGATTCTCCAATGCAAATCTTCCCAGAATCTAGCCCATAGCCTTATAGATGTCTGTCTTTTTTAGCATGAGTTTTACGATAGAAGTTTTGGTATAATGGACAGCATGTAGCCTAACCGAATCTAGCGTTATCACCACCCAGGGAGTATCACATGCAAAGTGTAGAATTGTCGATTTTCCGCTTTTTCGCGCAAGAAAGCTATGAATATTATTTCCAAAAATACCCCATCTCCTACGATGCCAGTCTCACACTTTTTGACGCACTGGAATCTATCCCGGGTCTTGCGTTTGACAAATCCATGGGGCTTAGAGTGCAAGGACTTTGTGTGTTTGCAGATGTGCAGCTACAAGAGCTTGTCGATAAATTTGGGGTGAATCTACGCATAGAGCCCTTAAACCAAAAATATGTAGAAAAAGATCTCCTTATCAATAGAGAAGCAATGTATAAGCGCTATGATGAGTTTTTCGCCGCGCATGATTTCATAGAGCCAAGCCACCGCTATGAGCTCCATAAATTTCTATGGGCAAATCTCATCTCTCTACGCGATGATAGCGAGTATCTAGGAGATGGGTTTTTCCTCTATATGCATTGGCTGCTTGAGCGCTACCCTAAGCATTTTGACACTCTTATCCACACGCTCGCTGGCTCACAATCTGGTGTCATGAGCTATGTCCCAGTCGAAGCACTCATCTATACACCAAACCCCCACACAAGAGCAATCTCACCAATTATCAAGCAGCTTATCGACAAAGTCGCGCGCTTTGGTATTTGCCCAGGCTGTGGGTGCGCGTGGATAAGCCAGCTAGAATCCATGCGACCAAAAGCGCTGACACAGCCTCTGCTCCCAGCCTCATTAGAATCCGCACTAGAGCCTAAAAACTCCGCACAGAGCGCAGAATCTACGCCCAATCGCTGCATGCTGTTTGACGCCTATACACTTAGAGAAGCAGCGCCCATGATTACTAGCGCTCGCGCCCTACTCCACACGCTTGGCGTTGAGCTAGTAGATTGCGCCAAATTTGGAGGCTTTATACCTTTTGGCGCAAAAAGCGGGAATTTCTATGCCCATATCCTTGAGCCAGAGACATTTATACAGCGCATTTTCTATAATCTCATCATCGCGCACAAAGCTAGTGCCACACTTGTATTTGGGGATTTGGAGCACTATGCGTATGCGAAATGGGCGCTAGATCGCGCACAGGAAAATCCAGCACTCCAAACCAAAATAGCACGACACTTTGGCGATGCAATGGAAGCTGTAAGTATTGATAGCCTACTGAACACTCGCGTGAAGTTTATCGGCGATCTTGTATGCAGTGATACAGGCTCTTCGCTTGTGGATAATCTCACATTTGCCACCTATCCAAGCACACTTCTAGAATCCCCCATAACACTCCCATACGGGCGTAATAATCTCCTGGGCATACAAGAGCCTAAGTCCAGCAACACATGCCCCAGCACACCAAACCAGAATCCAAAAAATGCAAGCGACTTACTGCTAGGTCTTATCCCCATAGCACACTCTATAAAAACCCCAGCACAACGACTTGGCGGAAAGTGGCTTAGCGTGCTTGAATGCGCACAAGATTTTTCCCACCTCTATGAGTTCAATCGTGAAGCCTATTTCACCCAGAGTGCGCGCGTGCGCTTTGCATGCATAGATTCTGGTGCAGATGTAATTATTGTCTCAAGTGTGGCGCAGTTTAGGGCATTTACTACACATGCTCGCGCAGGGGCAGCAAGTATTGGGCGCGATGATGTGCAAATCCCTATTCTCTACCCCTCCCAGCTTGCCCTACTCGCACTTGGACAACATGCAGGGTGTGATTCCCGCACATTGCGCACACTCGAGCGAGCCTAGCACATGCTGCAAGACGCGGGAGCACTCAAAGGAGTGCAGGGGTGAAAGTTTTTTTAAAAATCTTGCTTGCTTCGCTGATTGCTGGGGTGTGGCACCAGATTGATAATGAATCTGCGGGCGTGGCAATCGTGCTATTTCTCTTTGTCTTAGCGGTGCTTTTGATGAACCCAGTAAAATTCCAATCCCCTGAAAAACGCGAAGAATACATACAAAAACTCCGCAAGCAAAAGGAGCAAAAGCTCGCCATAGCCCAGAAGCAAAAAGAAGAGCGAGCACGCTTGAAAAAGGAAAAGCAAGATAGAGAAGCCCAAGAGCAAAAAGAATTCCACGCGCGAATGAAAAACCGATCCTAAAACCACACCACAAAGGACTAATATGAGCATTTTACTACTAATTTTAGCAGGCGTTGTAGTGTATTATCTCTACATCACCCTACAAGAATACCTAAAAAACCCAACCACAATAACCCCCCCCACAAAAGAGCCAAGCCCTACCCCTTATCCACTAGAATCCACCCCCTATACCGCGCAAACCCCAGAGCAAAAGCTGCAAAACTCCTATGAAGGAGCTAGCATAACACTGCTAGCATATATGCTACAAGCAGGAGTGCGCAAGCAGGCAAAGCCCACAAGTCAGCAAAACTCTAGCCTACTAGAATCCACTTTTACTCCTTTGCAAATAGGGCTTATAGAAGAGTTTGTCCGCTCTTTGTCGCTGCATTCCACGAAGCCAGAGTATGAGCAGAATCTACGCGCTTTACTCGCCCACTACGCACCTGCCTACGCCCCAGCCCAAGCCAAACAATCTAGCCTAGATTTTAGCACCCTAGAGCAGCCAAGTATCGCTCATCTTGCTGGAATCTTTTTAGACAATACTTATGGCGAGTATAAAAAGCGTTTGCAGTTTGTCGAGCTTTTGCTAACTCTTGCGTGGAGCGATAGAGAGCTAAACCACGATGAGCAAGACATTATCCTAGATATTGCGGCATTTTTGGAGATTGATAATGCCGATTTTAACGAGCTGTATGAGAGCTTTGAAACACTAGAGCCTAGCCCAAGCGATGAAGCACTAAAAGCCGCAAAAACCCTAGAGCAGCTATTTAGCGAGCAAAAGGAGCAAGATCAAGCAAGCTTGCAGCAAGTCTTTTTCGCCCATATTCAAAAACTCTGTGCCAATGCGCGCAAAAAGGACAAGCCCCAAGCCGCGCTGCTGCCCACACTTTTGGCGTGCGAGCAAGCCTATATAGACACATTGCAGCAGCTAGAATCTAGCTCAAAATCGCCCAAATCTCGCACGCCCAAAGCTTCTAAATCTCCCAAAAGTGATGATAAAAGCCACGATGAGCTAGAATCTACCCTAGAATCTAGCCCCCAACATTCTGTGGATTCTACAGACTCTGCGCCATCCACCACCCCACAAAATAAGCCCCAAACTAGCGTGAAAAAGCGCGATAGCAGCTGGGATAATATCTAGCCTAAAATCTAGCCCAAAGGATCACTATGGCATTTAGCTTTTCTACGATTATTTTGCGCTTGCAGGAGTTCTGGGCGCAGCAGGGCTGCGTGATTGTCCAGCCCTATGATATTCCAGCAGGGGCGGGGACTTTCCACCCAGCCACTTTACTACGCTCGCTAGATTCTACCCCGTGGAGTGTGGCGTATGTCGCGCCCTCGCGCCGCCCAAGTGATGGACGCTATGGGGAGAATCCAAACCGCCTAGGCAGCTACTATCAATTCCAAGTGCTTATCAAGCCAAGTCCTAGCAATATCCAAAGCTTATATCTAGCTTCTTTAGAGCTTTTAGGGATTGATAACACAATCCACGATATACGCTTTGTGGAGGATAATTGGGAGTCGCCCACACTTGGGGCGTGGGGGCTTGGCTGGGAGGTGTGGCTTGATGGTATGGAAGTTACGCAATTTACCTATTTTCAGCAAGTGGGGGGGATTGTGTGCGAGCCTGTGGCAGTGGAGATCACCTATGGGCTAGAGCGGCTTGCGATGTATATCCAAGGGGTAGAATCCATTTTTGACATTGCGTGGAATGATAGTGGCGTGCGCTATAAAGATGTGCATTTGCAGGGTGAGTATGAGTTCTCACGCTATCATTTTGAGGTCGCTAGCGTGCCAATGCTCTTTGATCTCTTTGCCAAAGCCCAAGATGAAGCTAGAGCCTGCTTAGCTGCCAAGCTCCCGCTCCCAGCCTATGACTGCGTGATGCTCTCCTCGCATTATTTTAATATCCTTTTAGCGCGCAAGGCGATTTCTGTAACCGAGCGGCAAAGCTATGTGCTAAAAATCCGCGAGCTTGCCAAAGAATGCGCCCTACTCTACAAAGAGCAAGAGCCAGAGCGCGCTAAGCGATTAGAGCAATGCTAGAGACTCTAGCTACCCCAATGCAAGTGGGCGAGATCTATGCGATCCTTGATGAGCTAAGCCCCTTTAGCCTGCAAGCAAGCTGGGATAACTCTGGGCTAAATATTGGAGCAATGGGGCAGGAGGTAGAATCTATCGCGCTAGCTTTAGAGCTAGATTCTACTATGGCACAGGCTTTGAAGCCAAATACCCTGCTTATCACCCACCACCCGCTTATATTCTCCGCGCTCAAATCCCTAGACACCGCCACCTACCCCGCCAATCTCATCGCCACACTTTTGCAAAAAAACTGCGCCCTCATCGCTATGCACACAAACTTTGACCACACGCATTTAAATGCCTATTTCGCCCAAGAGATTCTAGGCTTTGCCACCACAGAGCAAGGCATAGCCCAGCACTGCCAGATCGCCCCCACACCGCTGCTAGAGCTTGCTAAATCGTGTAAAAATGCCCTATCCCTAGAGCATATCCGCTTCGTGCAGGCAAGGGAGAGCATAGAGCATATTTATATTGTCTGTGGCTCTGGGGCAAGCTACGCTAGGGAAATCACCACGCCACATAGCTGCCTAATCTGCGGTGATGTGAAATACCACGATGCAATGATTGGCAAAAGCAATGGGCTAAGCTTCATCGATGTGGAGCATTATGCAAGTGAAAAGCATTTTGCAAAAATCCTGCAAAGCCTTTTGCAAATTAAGAATCTCGGTGCTACAATACTGCCTAACTTTTCCCCATTTTCTTACCTATAAGGACATTTATGAATAAACATTTGCAACAGCTCATACAAATTGCACAAATTGACAAAGAAGCCGACGCGCTTGTGCCTGTAATGCAGCAAAAGCACGAGAATCTAGATAAGCTACTTGCCACCAAGCACGAGCACATCGCCACCCAATCCCGTCTCGCCGAAGAAAAAGAAGAAAAACTCCAAGCCATCGCGCGCAATGAAGCAGTGATTACTGAAAACAACGCCAAGCTAGAGTCCATTACCCAGCGCATTAAAGACGGCTGCTCCGATAGAGAAGCGCGCACGCTTGCGATTGAAGAAGACTTGGCAAAGGAGCAAATCAAGCACGCCAATAACGAAATCGAGCGAATCAACAAAGAGCTAGATTCTATCCCACCAAAAGAGCAAGAAATCTCTCAAGCACTCATCGAGCTAGAATCCACTATCCAAGAGGAGCAAGCGAAAGTCGATGAAGCAGTCAAAGAAATCGCTCAAGAGCAGCAAGCAATCTTTGCGAAAAAAGAAAAGTGTATCGCAACAATGGATCAAAATATCATCGTATTCTATGAGAAAATCCGCAAATGGGCGAAAAACACTAGCGTCGTGCCTATCACACGCCAAGCGTGTGGGGGCTGCTTTATCCGCCTAAACGATCGCCTACTAGGTGAAATTATCCATAGCAACTCTATCACCACTTGTCCGCACTGCGGCAGAATTCTCTACGCGCAATCCTAGCCTCCTGTGTTTCGCCGCCTAGCTCTTATCGCTTATCGAGCGCTGTGCGCGATTGCGTGGCTTTTGCTTATGCCACTACTACTCTATCTTAGCACCAAGCCTAAGTATCGTCGCTCTATCCCTGCTCGGTTTTTCCCATTTTTGCGCGTTTTTACACTAGAATCTAGCGGATTTTGCAAGGATTTTTACCCACATTTTTGGCTGCACGCCTGCTCCTTTGGAGAGATCAAATCCCTAGAGCCAATTATCCAAGCCCTAGCCCAAGCAGCCCCCACGCGCAATATTTTGCTTACCACCACCACGCAAACCGGCTTTGATCTCGCTCAAAGCACCTATATCAATGAGCCTAGAATCCGCGTGGAGTTTCTACCATTTGAGATATTTCTACCCTTTTATGCCCGCCGCTTAAAGCAGCTGCAAGCCCTTGTGGTTACCGAAGCAGAGCTATGGCTAGAGCTTTTTTATACCACTAAGGCATTAGGCGCGAAAACACTACTGATAAATGCTAGGATCTCCACGCGCTCCTATCCCAAATACCGCCGCTTTAGATTTTTTTATCGCTTGCTTTTTAGCTGTGTTGATGAGGTTTTCTCCCAAACTCAAGCCGACTCCACGCGCCTAGCCGAGCTTGGTGCGCGCCACATAGAAGTGCTTGGCAATCTAAAGCTCCTAAGCCCCATTCACATAAGCCGCACCTATCAAAAGCCCCAAAATCGCCTAGTGATTGTCGCTGCCTCCACGCATAAGGGGGAAGAAGAGCTGGTGCTGCAAGCCTTTAGCACGCTTAACAAGCTAGAATCTAGCGCAAAAGTGGATTCGGCTTGTGGGCTAGAATCCCAAGGCGGCTTTACAGAACAAGCCGAAAACAAAACCGCCGCAAGTAAAAAAGCCGCCGAGATTGAAAACCAGCCGCAAGCCCCAGAATCCACTTTTGAAAACGCCACAAATTTAAACGCCTCTGCACAGGATTCTAGGATTTGCGATGAGAAAACAAGCGAAGCGCTCGGCGATAGCCGATGTTTCTTTAGCAAATCGGCGCTTTCAAGCGATTGGCAAGGGAGTTACCTAGAGAGTAATGACCGCAGGCAATCGCGCAGAATCGCCGATTTATCGCGCAAAACAAGCGAAGCGGTGCAAGGCGCAGCCGCAGCAGGTTTCTTTAGTAAAGCCGAATCCACCAAAAGCGCGGCAAAGCCAACGCCCAAAACGCAAAAAGTGGATTCTAGCTTACTAATCCTAGCCCCCCGCCACCCAGAACGCTTTACCCAAGTAGCTTCCCTGCTAGCAAGCTACCCCTTTGCTAGTGCGCGATTTAGCCACGACCCAAACGCGCTTACAAACCCTAGCCTTGATGTCGTGCTGCTTGATACACTAGGCGAGCTAAACAACTGCTATGCCATAGCAGATATAGTGATTTTAGGCGGCGCATTTATCCCAGCAGGGGGGCATAACCCACTTGAGCCAGCATTTTTTGGCACCAAGCTTATTAGCGGCAGAGCGATTTTCAACCAAGAAGCCCTTTTTGCCTGTGTTGATGGCTACACCTTATGCGAGGCAAGCGAGCTAGAATCCACTCTCCTAGCCCACCAAAGCCTACCGCACACTAGCTATAAACACACCCAAGCAAGCCTCTCCACACTTATCCAAGCAATCACCACGCATAAGGACTAGCCAAATGGAAAAAGCCTACAAACTCCTAAGCCTGCAAAAGCACATCTCCCACAGCCAAGCAAAATCGCTCATCGACAGCGGACTTGTGAGTGCCAATGGCAGAAAGCTAACCCTAGCACGCACCCTGCTAGACCCTAAGACAAGCTTCCAGATCCAAGACATCGCGCCACTGCGTATCATCGAGCAAAAGGGCGATTTGCTCGTGGTCGATAAGCCAGCATTTTTAGAGAGCTATGCAATCCAAGCGCGATTTCAAGGCTATGAGCTGCTCCATAGGCTTGATAGAGAGACAAGCGGTGTGCTGCTGCTTGCTAGGAGCCAGAGTCAAACAGCCTTAGAGATTATCCGCGCTTTTAAAGCACGCAAGGTAGAGAAGATTTACTACGCGCTTGTGAGTGGCATTATCCCAGAGTCTAGCACCATCAATGCCCCTATCCTTACCAAAAAGGGCAAGAGTGCCAAAAGCAAGGTGCATAAAGATGGGCTAGAAGCGATCACCCACATCACCCCAGAATCCATTGTAGGCAAAAAGACCCTGCTACGCGTGAAAATCGAGACAGGCAGGACCCACCAAATCCGCGTGCATTTAGCCCATATAGGACACCCAATCCTAGGCGACACACTCTATGGCGGCGCAAATGCCGCGCGCCTTATGCTGCACGCAAGCGATATTGAGCTACTAGGAATGAAGTTCCATGCGCCACTGCCAGAAGAATTTCGCATTCGCTAGCCTAGAATCTAGTCTCAATGCGATCTCTTCACATTTCTTGCCAGCCTGTCGCGATGAGATTTATACACTACTCTGGGAGATAGGGAGCAATGCTCTCAAATATGGTGTGCGCGATTTATATGCTCCTGTGCAGCTCGTGCAAGCCCAAAGTGCAAAATCCATATTCCCCAGCTATCTTGCACACTGCGCTGCTGGGGTGCTATATATCCTTATCCAAGAATCCGCCACAAGAAAATCTGCCAAAACCCTACACCTCTGCTTTTGCTACCAAGTGCCAATCACTCGATTCTCCAAAAGCCCGCAAGCAAGAAGCATGAAACAGCTATCGCAAACATTAACCCCAAAGAATCCGCACCCAAGTAAATCAAGCCCACACCACAATGGATTGGGGCATAGGCTAATTAACCATTACGCAAATGTTTTTTGCTACAATGCCCCAAAATTGTCTATTCCTTGCGCTCATATCCGCGCCATATCCCTGCATATCAAAGGAACCTATCTTGCTTTTCGCCATGGTAAAACGCAATGACACTACCTATCTCTGCTGTGAGGGGCGCATAAAAAGCTACGAAGACTATCTGGCGTTTGCCAAAGGGCTAGATGATCTCATCGCCCAGCACATCGCATTAGAATCCAGCCCAAAGCAATGGAAAATCATGCTGCTTGATACATTTCCTATCAACTCCTACGCATTAGGTCATCTCCTACGACTCAAGCTCTATAATCACTATGATTTCGCCCTAGCCACAAATAACTACCGCGTGCTTGAGACACTTGAAATCGTGGAGTTTCACAATCTATTTACCCTTAGTGTGGAGCATGACCCACGCTATACTAAAGCCAAAGACCTAAAAGAAGCCCAAAGTCCCCAGAATCCAAAGGACGCCACAGACCCTAAAAGCCCAAATAATACTGCAAACACCCCAGATCAACCACACACAAAAACAATAATCAAGGATACACATGCAAACATATAGCACATGGAATACGATTTACTCACACTTTGATCCCGTAGCTTTTAGTGTATTTGGTGTAAATGTGCATTGGTATGGGATCGCGTATGTGTGCGCGCTTATTTTCGCGCTTTTTGTCGCGCATTTTTTTATCGCCAAATTCCCCGCACGCTTCCCCATATCTAAGCAGCTTTTAGATAGCTACTTTCTCTGGGCGGAGCTTGGCGTGATTATAGGAGCTAGGCTTGGCTATGTGCTTATCTATGATCCTGATAGATTCTGGTATCTAGCCAATCCACTAGAGATTTTTAGCCCATTTGATAGTCGCGGGGAGTTTGTGGGGATTCGGGGAATGAGCTTCCACGGCGGGGTGATTGGATTCTTGCTTGCTTCGGTGATTTTTGTGCGTATAAAAAAAATCGCCCTCCTCCCACTTATGGATCTAGTCGCTATTAGCGTACCTCTAGCCTATGTCTTTGGGCGAGTGGGGAATTTCTTAAACCAAGAGTTGTTTGGCAGGATTGTCCCAGCCGAAGATAGTATTGGGCAGGTGATTGGTATTGTTATCAATGGCACGCTGCGCTACCCTAGTCAGCTGCTAGAAGCTCTGCTAGAAGGGCTTGTGGTGTTTGTCATCATCATAATAAGCTCGCGCGTAAAGCTCCTTACAAATGCACTTATTGGCGTGTATGGGGTGAGCTATGGGCTTATGCGATTTGTCGCAGAGTATTGGAGAGAGCCAGATCCGCAGCTTGGGCTATTTGGCTCTTTGAGTATGGGGCAGATTCTCTCTTTGATAATGATTATCCTAGGGGCTTTAGTTATCATCTATGCTATGCAAAACAACCTACGAAACAATTCACAAAACAATGTGCAAGGAATGCGCAATGCTTCATCTAAATCCTAAGCTCCTAGCGTGGCTATGGCTACTGCTTGCTATCATCACAGAAGTGCTAGGCTCAAGCTTTTTGAAACTCGCACAAAGTATGAGCTATGGCTTTTTGGTTACAGCATTTTTCATCTGTGTGTCCTACTACTTCATTGGGCTAGCGATTAAGCAAATCAGCGTAAGCGTAGCGTATGCGATGTGGGAAGTGCTGGGGGTTATATGTATTGTTTTGATTGGGATTTGGTATTTTGATGAGAATCTAGCTATCGTGCAGTATGCTGGGATTGCGTGTGCGGTTGTGGGGATCTTGCTCATCAACTTTGGCGAAGTGGATTCTACGGATTCAGCTTGTGGGCTAGAATCGGTGATTTCTTCGCCGCGCTGCGTCGATAGACACCCCAGTCTTATCTCCTTGCGCAGCTTGAAAAGCACCGATTCTAGCTCCACAATCTTAGAATCCCAAACACAAAAAGAAGCAAATACCCCAAAATCCACAAAAAGCACCGCTAGCACCACCGCAATTCCTAGAATCCTTGAAGAAGAAAAAGGGGCTGAGTGTGAAAACCCAGCCAAAAATCAAAAAGTGGATTCTAGCAGCCCAAGCTACAAATCTTTTATCGCCTTAAGCGCAGGGCTTATGAGCGTAGTGGCTCTCTCGCTTCTAGGCTATGCGTGGCATAGCACGCCTGCTATGCTTGGCTTTGCGTTTGTGTGTATCGCAGCGGTGCTTGATGTCGTGGCAAATTTACTGCTAAAAGCCTCAAATGGCTTCTCTAAGCTAGGCTATGGGCTAGGCGCGGTGGCAGTGGTGATTGGGGCATTTTATCTGCTTATGCTAGCCCTAGATTCTATGGAGCTTGCAGTGGCGTATTCTAGCTGGGGGGCGATAGGGATTATCGGCACGATTGCTGGGGGGAGAATCTTATTTGGCGAGCGGCTTAATGCCATAGGCTATGTGGGGGTCGTGCTAGTTATCGCAGCCGTTGGGCTACTGCACGAGATTATTTAAGGCAAGCTATGGACATCTATATAATCCTAACCACCACCAGCAGCAAAAAGGAAGCAAAGTCTATCGCCAAAGCCCTTTTAGAGCATAACCTCATCGCCTGTGCGCAGTGGAGCAAAATTAAAAGTCTCTATCGCTTCAAAGGACAAATCCACTGCGACAAAGAATATCTCCTCACGATAAAAACCACCGCCCATGCCCTAGAATCTGCTAAAGCCCTGCTACTAGAGAAGCATAGCTACAAGCTCCCAGAATGCGTGGCAATAAAGCTAGATGACAGCACGCCAGAATATCTGCATTTCGTGCAAAAAAATTGTGAGAAGCTTTCCAACAAGCGTGATAGCAAGGACTAGAATCCAAGCCCTACTTCAATCATCGCACTGAAAACATTGTGCGCAGCAATGAAATACTGCATGCCATCATGACTAATCGTAGGCGAAGCTGGAAGATACTGATACTTACCACTAAGTCGCACATAGCTGTGGAGACGATCAGTAATATCAAACGCCGCTCCCACATGTGCCAGCACGCTTGAAGCAGCTCCTGCACGCGCTAGAAGGTTTAGATTCTGGCTTGGGTAGAATCGATATGTAAGTCCCGGATCATACACATATCCCGCACCATATTCCAACGCCACACTTTGACTTAGCGGGATTTTGCCCTCTAGCTCCCCACCAATACCAAAGCTCCTATGCGCCGCATTGATTCCATGACTCACAATCCTGCGATCATCGTAGTAAAATATCACATTTACATACAAAGGCACGCTCTGGGTTAGGATATTAAACCCAAAGCGCGGTAGTAGCTCAAAATTCCCCACCATGCGTTCCTGCCCTGCAATACCTAGTCCAAATCGCGCAGCAAGCGAGACTTTAAAACGCTTATACATCTCATCTCCACTTATAGCAATAAATCCACCAAGCGTATTGAGATTCTGCCCTTGTAGGCTATCAGCATAATACACCCCACCAAACCCGATACGCCCAAAGCTCGAAGCCGTATCTGTGTAGCCAGTAATCGAGCTAGCTGCATGCGCACTCACACCAAATGCAAACACTCCCATCAGCGCCCCCGCTAACGCATCTCTAGTGATTTTACCAAGCCCGCTAAACACATTTGCATGAAACTCTCGCATGAACACTCCTTATATATAAATCTGTCATAGATACCCAACCATTCTAAACAAAAATCATAAAATTTCCAAATTCTGTTAAGGGCATAGGAAATCTATAACCGATCACAACATAATCATATCGACCAAACTATCACAACTAGCCATGATAAGTAGCGCAAGCAGCAATTGCGCCTTAAGAAGCGCCTACTTAAAATGCCTTTAGCGTTAGGTTTTGGTGCTATAATGCACGCTCCATGATACACTGATACTAATACCCCAAAGGCATTTCCATGATAAAGATACTTCACACTAGCCATGCTAGCTTTGCAAGTGAGTTTAACGCGATTCTTGCGCGTGGGGGCGATGATCTAAGTGATGCGCAAGAACATATCCGCCCGCTTATGCAAGCGATTTTTGAGCAGGGCTTGAGCGCAGTGCTTGAGCAAGTGGAGCGCTTTGATCATTTTAGGGCACACGATCTCGCCCAGCTCACAATTACGCCACAAGAGTGCAAAAGCGCGTATGAGAATCTTGATCCAGAATCCAAAACCGCTCTGCACATCGCTTATGAAAGGATCCACGCATTCCACACCAAGCAGAAACAAAAATCCTGGCTGGATTTTGATAGCCATGGCAGCATACTAGGTCAGCTCTACACGCCAATCGCGCGTGCAGGGCTCTATATCCCCGGTGGCAAAGCCGCCTACCCAAGCTCTGTGCTTATGAATGCTATCCCAGCAATCGTAGCAGGCGTAGAGGAGATCATGGTCTGCACGCCCACACCACAAGGCATAGCAAATCCCCTACTTCTAGCTGCACTGCATATTTGTGGTATCACAGAGATTTACCGCGTGGGTGGCGCAAGCGCAATAGCACTCATGGCACATGGTCTGCAAGACACGCAGGGTAAAATGCTTATCAAACATGTCGATGTCATCAGCGGTCCAGGGAATATCTATGTCGCCGCGGCAAAAGCCCTTGTCTATGGCAAAGTAGGGATTGATATGATCGCAGGACCTAGCGAAATCGCTATCATCGCAGATTCTAGCGCAGATCCTATGATAATCGCGCGCGATTTACTCTCCCAAGCCGAGCATGATGAAATGGCATGCGCATTTGCTTTCACCACAGATTTCACACAGGCACAAGCAGTGGAGCAAGCACTTAGAACGCTTATAGAAACACTCCCTAGAAAAGACATCGCCAAAACCAGCCTAGAGAATCGCGGCGCGATTTTTGTCTGTGGCGATATGAGCGAGTGTATCGAGCTATGCAATGCTTTAGCACCCGAACATTTGGAGCTACTGCTTGAAAATAGCTTCTCTTACCTGCCACGCATTAAGGCAGCAGGCGCGATTTTCCTAGGGGCATACACACCAGAATCCATAGGCGACTATCTCGCAGGACCAAACCACACGCTCCCCACAGGTGGGTGCGCTAGGTTTTTCTCCCCGCTGGGTGTGGATACATTTATGAAAAAAAGCTCAATCATCAGCTTTAGCAAGCAAGGCATTGACGCACTTGCTAAGCCCTGTGCGAGCCTAGCGCGGCTTGAGGGGCTTGAGGCGCACGCACTCTCTGCGCTTGCCAGGTTAGATTCTGCACATGATTGTGCGCAATGAGAATCTAGCTTTACACTACAACAAAGGAGCAATTATGTGGGAAGAACTACATGACTTAGAAGTGCTTGAAGGCGATCCTGTGCAAAAGTGGAGTGAGATTATCCTGCACGCCTCACCCACACTAGCTAAAAAGGAGCTCGATAGGATTCTAGAACTCCTAGCCACCTATGAAGTGGCGTTTGAAGAGAGCGGTGCAGATATGCGAAAGTTTATCCACACACACCAAGAGCAAATCACAGCGCAAAAGCGCAATATCGCCATAGAATCCAGTGCAAATATCCTAAGCGAGAATGAATAGCCAAATGCTGTGCGCTGGATTTTGGCGCGCACCTCTTTGTGTATTTTTGCGCGTAGGCTTTGGACTGGTGCTGTTTGCTTTGTGTGCGCATGCAGCAAAGCCTGTATGGGATATCCAAGAGGAGCTTTCATTAAAAAAAGATGAGCTCTACACACAGGAGTTTGCTCTCTCTGGCATACCAAAAACGCTCAAACTCTACTGGACACTCTATAAAAACTACGGACTTGTCGTGCATTTGCAATACGATAAATTCCCCTATCAATTCGTGCTTTATACGGATTATAAGCGAAAAAGTTTTACACTTCCACTCTCACAGGGCAATGACATTGATAAAGACGCATATTTACTCTTAAGCTTCAAAGATTTTGATGATCAAGAGAAAGTGGCGCATTTGGGGTTGTTTGTCATGCTGCCCAAACGATCTTCTCCCTAGAATCTAGCACAAAGGAGTAGAAATGGCAAAAGCCAATAGTGCCGAGCAATACAAAGCACAAGAAAGCGAGCTACTACGAGCGGTGCAAGCGCAGTGCGATACATGGATAGCACAGCTAGATTCCACGCATGTCAGCAGCATGTATGCCACAATAAATCAAGGCAAAATGCTGCGCTCTAAGCTCATCATCGCCATTGCTGCGCCGCATGTAGAATCTACACTAAATGCTAGCGCGCCAGAATCTGCATTGGATTCTGCTCCTAGCCAGAGTTCAGGATTGTCATTGCGCGAGTCTGTCATCAAGCTTTGCGCTATTATCGAGCTAATTCAATGCGCTTCATTACTGCATGATGATGTGATCGATTCTGCGACTTCTCGGCGCGGGAATGTAAGCGTCAATGCCGCATTTGGCGATAAATCTGCCATTATGCTAGGCGATATACTCTACTCCAATGCCTTTGCGCAGCTCTGTGGATTCTCCAGTCAAATTGCGCGCGTAGTGGCAGAATCTGTCAGCGCGCTTTCTCTTGGCGAAATTGAAGATGTCGCATACAGCCGAGCATTCCAGCCAGATTTGGAGATTTATTACAGAATCGTGCGCAACAAAACCGCCGCGTTGCTTGCCAGCAGCGCCAAAGCTGCTGCGCTGCTTGTAGGGCGTGATGCAAACGCCTATGAAGCCTATGGACTAAATCTCGGTATGGCATTTCAAATCATCGATGATCTCCTAGACATCACGCAAGATACGCACACACTAGGCAAACCCGCGCTCAATGACATACAAGAGGGTAAAAGCACCCTGCCCTATATCCTTCTCTATGCTAGGCTAGATTCTAATGCCAAAGAAGAGTTCCTGCGCTGCTTTGAGAGCGCAGATTCTGCGAGTATCGCACGCATTCAAGCCATGCTAGCAGAATCTTGCGTGCTAGCAGAATCCAAACAAATCGCAAAAGACTTTATCCACAAAGCCCTAGAATCTATCCGGCATGAGCGCAATAGCAAGCTAGAATCTATCGCTAATGCGCTTATTGAAAGGAATCACTAACATGCAGCTCCGCTACCTTACCCTAAGCTTCTCGCACAAAAGCACGCCAATCGCCCTGCGTGAGAGACTAGCACTCCCCCAAGATCGCCTAAGTGATTTTATCTTAAGCCTACGGGACAAAGTCCCAAGCCTCCAAGAAGCTCTTCTGCTTAATACCTGCAACCGCGTAGAGTTCTATCTCTGCACACGCGCGCCGCAGGAGTGTATTACCGCAGTGCTTAGTCGATTTGGCGCGTATGTGGGTATAGAGCTTTCCCTGCTAGAATCCCATTGTAAAAGCGCGCTTGATAGCGAAGCAGTGCATCATATCTTTAGCGTGGTGAGCGGGCTGGATAGTATCGTGCTAGGCGAGACGCAAATCGTAAGCCAGATGAAAGAAGCTTATAAACTCTGTTTTGAGCTAGGAGTATGCGGGCAGGAGATAACAAGGCTTATGCACTTTGCTTTCCGCACAGCAGCTAAAGTGCGCACACAAACAGCCATCGCTAAAGCCCCTCTCTCTATCGCTTCAGTATGTGTGAAAAAGTCCCTAGAATCCGCCCCTAAGCGTGCGCTCGTGCTTGGGATAGGAGAGATGGGGCAGTTAGTAGTGCGGCATTTGCTGGATTCTGGCGTGAGTGTCTATATGAGCAATCGCACCAAATCCAAAGCCATAAGCTTTGCTACCACACTACTAGAGGAGAAAAAAATCACCCAAATCACGCATGTTATCCCAGGTGATTTATCTCCAGAATCTAGCGCAGAATCTAAATCCAATCCAAACCCCCAGCTAGGTATCATCGAGTGGCAGGATATATCCACATGCCTAGGGAGTTTTAGATTTGTCTTTAGTGCCACAAGTGCGCAAGAACTTATCATCACGCAAGACATGGCACGCGCGCTAGATTCTAGTCGCATAGATGTTGCGACGCACGCTACACAATCCACACCCCCTCGCCAATGGTTTGATCTCGCTGTCCCGCGCGATATCGATGAGGCATGTGCGAGCGATAGGATTGCAGTGCTTTGTGTCGATGATTTACAGCAGATCATCGAGAAAAACCGCTCGCAGAAAAAGGCGCATGTCCAAGAAGCCTATGGACTTATTGGCATGGCGGTGCGCGAGTATTTCCACTGGATAGAGAGTCTTGATGTCCTCCCGCTCATCAAATCTATGCGCCAAAAAGCCAAAGAAGCCTCCCTCCAAGAAGTCGCGCGCGCGGTGAAAAAGGGCTATCTCCCCAAAGAGCAAGAAGAGGAAGTGCTGCGGATTTTGCACAATGCCTTTAATGTCTTTTTGCATAACCCAACGCTAAATCTCAAAGACCTCTCCCACCATGAAGAAGGCGATATCATCATCGAAGCCTTGCAAAAAGTTTTCACCGACAAAACACAATCCAACCTGCTCAACCGCTATAAATGCGAGTATGACACGACTTTATAAGGAGCGTTTATGCTGTATTCTCGTATGCTTATCCCCACGAGCAAAGAAACCCCCAAAGACGCAGTGCTAAAAAGCCATAAGCTTCTCCTACGCGCAGGCTATATCCACCAAAGCGGCAGTGGGATTTACAGCCTGCTACCACTTGGCAAAATTGTGCTAGACAAAATCGCCACAATCGTGCGCAATGCCATGAATCAAGCAGGCGCGCAAGAAGTGTTGCTAAGCTTTGTAACCCCTGCAGAGCTGTGGATCGAGTCTGGGCGCTATGAAAAATACGGCAAAGAACTACTGCGCTTTTGTGATCGCAAAAACAATGCCTTTGTGCTAGGACCAACGCATGAAGAGAGTATCACCCAGCTTGTCAAATCCTATGTCAAATCCTACAAAGCCCTCCCGCTTAATCTCTACCAAATCCAGCTCAAATTCCGTGATGAAGTGCGACCACGCTTTGGGCTTTTACGCACACGCGAATTTCTTATGAAAGATGGTTATAGCTTCCATAGCTCGCAGCAAGATTTAGTGCGCGAGTTTCATAACATGTATAACGCTTATAGTAAGATTTTTAGCGAGCTAGGGCTGGAGTTTCGCGCTGTGGAGGCGGACTCTGGTGCGATTGGAGGGAGTGGGAGCAAGGAGTTTATGGTGCTAGCAGATTCTGGTGAGGATACGCTAGTCATCTGCCAATCTTGCGAATATGCTGCCAATATCGAGGCTGCCAAACGCGCTAAGCGAGCTGCGCCAGAGCCTGAGCCCAAAGCCCAGCTTGCCAAATTTAGCACGCCAAATGTCAAAACTATCGATGAAGTGTGCGCATTTTTCCACATTGCCCCCTACTATGCGCTAAAAGCCGTAGTGAAAAAATTCACCTACAAACTCGATGCTAGCAAGCAGGATTCTCATACACCAGAATCCACCCAAAGCAATATCAGCACAGATTTTGCAGTGTTTTTCCTGCGCGGTGATGATAGCCTAGAGGAGATAAAAGCGCTAAATGCTCTTAGTGTGCAAGGATTTGACGCACTAGAGATTATCGATGCTAGCGAGCCAGAGCTTGAAGCCCTTGGGCTGCATGCTGGGAGTATCGGTGCAGTGGGCTTGCGGAATCTTATAGGCAATCGCCCAATCATCTTTGATGAAGATTTGCGTGAAAGCAGCGGGCTTATCTGCGGTGGCAATGAAAAAGACACGCATATCGTAGGCGTAGATCTTGGAGAGTTTGCCTCTATCACCTATGCCCCGCTTGCAAGCGTGCGCGAGAGCGATATCTGCGCATGCTGTGGAGGCAAACTCACACATAAAAAGGGCATAGAAGTAGGTCATATCTTCCAGCTAGGGACAAAATACTCCAGCGCAATGGGAGCGGAATATTTGGGCGAAGACGCTCGCCCAGCACCTTTTATCATGGGCTGCTATGGGATTGGTATCTCGCGATTGCTTCCTGCGATTTTAGAGCAAAAGGCTGATGAGAAAGGCTGCGTGTGGAGCGCGGCAAGTGCGCCATTCATGGTGCAAATCATCATCGCAAACTGCAAGCAAGAGGAGCAGCGGCAATATGGCATGGCACTCTATGAGAATCTCCAATCGCGTGGGATTACCACACTCTGTGATGATAGGGACGCGCGATTTGGTGCGAAAATGGCAGATTTTGAGCTTGTAGGCGCGGCAGTGTATGGCGTGGTCGTGGGCAAAAGCCTAGAATCTGGCAAAATCGAGCTAATAGCGCGCGATGGGTTGGAGCGCAAAGAGATAGATTCCCACAATGCAGCAGAGCAAATCGCAGCGCTTGTGTCAAATAGCATACAACCAACAAACAGCGCGCATGGAAACGCATGCCAACACACCGCGCAAAACCAACCCCACCAAGGCAGAGTCTAATGCGTGCGCTGGTGCTATGGCTGGGGTTTGGGTTTGTGGCGTTGGAGCTACTTGGGTTTAGCATGTTTGTGAGCCGCTTTGGATTTGTGTGGCTGGTAGTGGAGATATTTCTCACAGGGATTTTGGGACTTAGATTCCTAAGCACTGCACTCTCACGCTTAAATCTTGCGCTCAATGAGCTTCTCATCAGTCTAACACAAGAGAGTATTTTCTCTCTCCTTAGCCGCAGTATGCTTGGGGTGTTTGGCGCATTTTTACTGCTATTGCCTGGGATTTTTAGCGATATTATGGGTGCAGTCTGCCTGCTTTCTAGCGCCCTCCTAGCCAAATCCACTAAAACCTCCACACAGGATTCTGCATCGTGGGATTCTGCATTTGCTGCGCATTTGCGCAAGCAAGGCTATCAAAACAATATGCGCCAAAATGACAATGACGAAATCATCGATGTGGAAGTGCTAGATTCTACACAGGAGAAAAAATCATGAGAGAGCTAAAAATCGGCACACGCGGGAGTGCGCTCGCGCTTTGGCAGGCAAACCATATCAAAGATCGTCTCCTGGAGCTAGGCATAGAATCTAGCCTGCAAATCATCAAAACCAAAGGCGATAAAATCCTAGATGTCTCGCTGGCAAAAATCGGGGGCAAAGGACTTTTCACCAAAGAGCTTGAAGAGCAGCTCCTAAGCGGGGAAATCGATCTAGCCGTGCATTCGCTAAAAGATGTCCCAGTCGATCTGCCAGAATCTTTGACACTAGCGTGTATCACCCAGCGCGAAGATGTGCGAGACTGCCTTGTGAGCTATCACTATCCCAATCTCCTTGACCTCCCAGAATCTGCAAAAGTCGGCACAACATCGCTTCGCCGGAGTATGCAGATAAAAGCCCTGCGCCAAGATCTCTGCACGCTCTCCTTGCGTGGCAATGTCCAAACACGCCTAAGCAAGCTAGAATCTGGTGAGTTCCATGCCATCATTCTCGCACATGCAGGGCTCAAGCGACTTGGGATTACGCATATCCCCTATATCACGCCCCTAAGCACTGATAGCATGATCCCTGCCATGGGGCAAGCTGCGCTTGGGATTGAATGCAGAGAAGATGACTATGAGCTTGTAGAAGCGCTACAACAGCTACATTGCCAGCGCACAGCCCTTTGCACGCAAGCAGAGCGAGAGTTCGTGCGTGTGCTAGAGGGAGGCTGCCAAGTGCCCATTGGCGTATATTGTGAGATACTGGATTCTAGCACGCATGATAGTAGTAATGAGAGCGATGAAATAGATGAGCAGTGGGAGCAAAATCCTACAAACCAAGAGCCACAGCCAAAAGATTCTCGCAACCAAGCAACTAGGCGGCAGGATTTTATCCGTATAGAGGCGATCATCGGGCTACCAGATGGAAGCAAAATGCTGCGAGAATCTATTACAGAGCATGCTTCTAAAGCAAACGAAGCTGCGCGCGCATTAGCACACTCACTAATCGCCCAAGGCGCAAAAGATCTCCTACTCCAAGCTCAAAAGTTTTTCAACAATCTTTAAGATCGGGTTTTGCGCCAAAATCTACTTACGCCTACTAGCACATGCCAAAGCACCAGCCCCACACATAGCACATACAGCCCCACATCAATCACGCTCTCATAGATAAGTCTCTCAAGAGCCTCGCCACTACCTAGTATCATGCTAGCAAACAGATTCCACCATAGCCCAAGCGCACCCAGAATCCCAAATACCCTAGAGCACATAAACGCACACACCAGTATGCTACACACTACCAAAATCTGCACCCTAGAATCCACATAGTAAATATCAAAAGGCAAAAGTGCTAGCACGCCAAGATAGAGTATCGTGCCAAAACCCGCCCATAGACACACTATGCTAAAGGGTAGAATCCTTGCTTGAAGCACACCAGATACACGCAGTAGATACGCTGCACTTAGCCCCACACTTAGCGCACAAGGCACGCCAAAAAACGCATAGTAATACTCTAAAAAACTCCAGCCTAGAATCTTCACATTCCCAAGCACAAGCGCTAGCACAGAGAGCAAAATCCTAGCTTTTGTGCTTACCAACCAGCTACACGCGCGGCATGTAGCAAGCAGCACTTGGCACAACGCTAACACAAGTGCTAGGAGGCAGAGATTTAGCGCTAAAATGCGCACAAGCTCTATCACCTGGCTCATTGTGCCAGCCCCTTTGCAATAGATTCTGGGCAAAAGCCTTTTCCCAAGCCTTTTGCGACATCTTTTGCGCTCTTGTCATCGAGCACAGACTTGGCTTTGGCATAGAGCTGGGCGCGATTTAGTAGAGCAGTTTTGATATAGGCGCGCTTATAGGTGTAGGCGATGTGGAGATATTGTGCGCTTTGATCAAGGCTTGGGTAGGAGACTTCGCTGGATTCTACGCTATCTAGCAGCATGATTGGCACAAACTCCGCTATCCCCCCATCGTCCTCTCTATATTTCTCACCTACCGCAGCTTCGCTAGATTCTCGCGCACTAGAATCTAGCTTACTGGAATTTCTAAGCGCATAAATCCATAGCTCCTGGCGTCCTTTGTGATTATGGAGCAAAAACACCCGATCCCCTATGGTAAAAAGCACCGATGAGCTGCCATTATTAGTAAGATTGCTAGGCTTAGTGGTGCAGTGCATAGACTCTACGCCATTACAGAAGCTCACAATCATGGGGCTTGGGACATAGTTTCGATACACACCTAGGCTTTGCGTAGGGCTAAGTGCGATAAAACTTGGTTGTAGTTTAGAGTGCTCTTTGCGGGCTAAAATGCGATTGGGGGGGGGCAGCGGCAAAGATATGGATTCTAGTGCAGGTGTGGAGTTAAAATGCAAAAGCAGCGGATATTTGCGTGCGAGCTCATGATAGACAGGCAAGACAAACCCACCATTCTCAAGCTTCATCGCAGGGACGCGCACAAGAGAGGAGAGATTGGCAAAGGGGCTTAGGGCAAGCTCTTGCTTGAAATGTAGATTCTCCAGATTCTCATCAAACATCAGCCAATAGATTCTGCTCGTCGCCCAGCCACCCAAGCTCACGCCCACGACAAACACATGCACCCTGCCAAGCGTATCAATAAAGCTAACAGGATTGCCAAGCTTGGAGATGAATTTGCCACTAAGTCGTGAGAGATGATTTGGAGTTAGAATCTCGCGCGGAGTGCTCCAGTGCCCCAGAATCTGCTTTTCATGAGTTTTTGCACTTGGGGTAAAAAAGCTCTGGTAAATCCCCACATCGCGCGCACCCTCCCTACTCCCAGCAAAATACAGCGCCATAAATGCACGCGTATCTGCACCATTAGGATTATGGTGTCGCACCTTATCAAGCGCGACAATGGCACTTGCATGCGCACTTTTTTCAGGGTTTGGGATTGTGAAGTAGGCAGGTTTTAGCCTGCTGGATTCTGGGGTTGTGGATTCTAGCGCACAAGGATTGAGCACCCCACTAGAATCTAGCGCGAAATGCTGCGTGCTAACACTCTTGTGTGTGAGAAACACAAACCCTATCGCACCAAGCACCAGCGCCCCAAAAAGCACGCTACTAAATCGCCATAAGCAGGTTTGCGCACCAATGTCTGGCATACTATTTGACATTCATCTCATAGAGTCGCATAAGCGTGAGATAGAATTCTTCTTCGCTGCGCTCATTTGGCAGCACGCCTTGGGGGATAAGACTATAATGGAGCTTTTGGAGATTATGAAAGCGCGCAGGAAAAAGCCTAGAGAGCAACTTAGCTGAAATCTCTGGGCGCACAAGCACACTAGGTGGAAGCACCCCTGCTTGAAAAAGCTCCATAATAGATTTTGTATCATAGCTGATGTGGTGGTGCTTGCCATGCGGGCAGGTTTTGCGATTAGTCAGCATGGCACATGTGGTGCAATACACATACCCACCTGCTATACGAGTTTTGATGTCTTTTATCACATCAAGCACAGAATGCAGCGTATCGCTCTCATAGAAGCTAGAGAGATTTGGCGTATCATCGCTTACGACAAAATGTGTGCAGCCATAATTCCTAGCTACCATAGCATGCAAGAGAACATTATTTGTCCCCATGAAGAGATATGTATCATCAAGCGGGATAATACAAAGGCGCTTTTTGATGAGAAATTGCTCCATGGCAAACTCCACACACTCGCGCTGTATATCATAGCCAATAGGCGTGCTACGATAGGGTTTTAGCAAAAACACCACGACCAAATCACTATCAGCAAGCGCATCGCGGATAAGCCGCTCATGTGCGATATGGAAAATCTGCCCATCAAGCACAATCCCTGTGATGATTTTGGCATTGAGAGCTTGGATTTGGGCGTGAAGACGATCTCTTGCTTCTGTGATATCTGGGAAATCTACATGATATTCCCCGCACACACCATAGTCCCCAAGCCGCGCATAGATCCCATCAAACTCCGCGCCGCAATCCAATCCAGTGAGCTCACGCGCACGCGCAAACCTATCAATAGCAAACACCTCTTGCACATGCAAGCTCCCTACATGTGCGCCATTTGAGATAATTTCAAGTGTGGATTCTGGTTTGGTAGTGCGCAGCACTTCTTGATTGCGCTTGCCAGCTGGGGCTAGCACAAATGGCGTGAGATACGCGCCCTGCGGGCTATGCAGTGCGCTGGCATTGGCTAGATGTGAGATAGGAGCGAGCAAGCCCTCTTGCACAAGGGCAAGCGAGGAGAGCGCTTCTGTGTCGATATAGAGTGCGCGATCTGGCATGGACTTTTGGGCTAGCTTGGAAGCAGCCCCAGACTTGGCAGCTTGAGACTTGGCAGTGCGTGGTTTGTAGGATATAGCTTTACTCATAGATTAGACTTTGGATTGGATTTATGGTTTTAATGTGTTTCTTGCTTTTTACGCAGGAGTCCGTATTTTTTACGCTTCTCCCAGAGACTTTTGCGACTCATGCCAAGCTTTTTAGCCAGCTCAACATCTGGATAGCGGTGTTCAAATTTGGCAATAATCGTCTTGACATAATCTTGTAGCGACATGATTTCTCCGCCAAGCTCTTGCGTATTTGGGATATGCGAGATATCAATCACTTGCGGAAAGCTTATTTTATCCGCAGAGATACAGGAGATGATGACAGGGTATTTACATGCAATATCAAGAAAATCCTTTCGATCTTGCTTTTTTAACTCTTCAAGATTGGTGATATAGTAGATTTTGTTCGTCCTAGAAGGGTGTTTAGGTGGGTGTTTGAAAATATCTTTATGCCCTTGTGTTTTAAGTGTAATAAAGTCAAACGCAAGATTTTTCTCCCTAGCATATTTCATCGCATACACATCTGCGCTGCGCTGGGAAGTGCTTTTGATGATAAAGGGGGGATTATATTGCAGGAGACTTGGCGTATTTAGCTCTTTTTCCACGAAGTTAAAATACGCGCTGTAGAAATCTAGTGTTTTTTGCATTTCCACAAACTCACGATAGTGGTGGAGCTTGCGCACGAGCTCATCAATCATAAAAGGCTTTAGCACATAATCTTTCGCACCTGCAAGCATAGGCTTGCTCACGGTATCATCGCTGATATAAGAAATCATCATTATGATGATTGAATGTGCATTTTGCTTGATAAAAGACTCGCAAGCTGGGCTATAAATATTTGAAGAGATGAGGATTGCATGGTAGGAGACTGGCTCGGTGGGGACACTCTGGCTAATGGTGCATTCATAGCCTACATCATTAAGCTTGCCCGCAATGCTTTGGGCGAGATAGACCTCGTTTTCTAAAATAAGTAGCTTCATAATCCTGCCTCCCTAGCTCCTGTTTGCATAGATTTTGCTGTCTGCATACTCGCTATTTGCATAAACTCACGCATGCCTACAAGTCGTAATGCCACACTGCTTATGACGCATACGCCCTCTTTTCTCCCCACAAAGCCTAGCGACTCTGTCGTGGTGGCTTTGACATTCACGCACGCAAGTGGCACGCCCAAAATCTCCGCAATCCTTGCACGCATAGACTGCTTGTAGCCGCCAAGCCGAGGTGCCTGGGCGATGATTGTGAGATCTGCATTACACAGCGTAAAGCCAACACTCCTGGCAAACCCCCACACCTGCTCCAAAAGCCTAGCAGAATCTGCCCCGGCAAACTCTGCACTAGAATCTGGGAACCACTCACCAATATCCCCCGCACCCATCGCGCCCAAAATCGCGTCAATCAGGCTATGCAGTGCAACATCGCCATCACTATGAGCCTTGAAGCTAAACTCGCAGTCAATCTCCACACCCCCAAGCTTCATCACCCCACCTTGCCTAAACTCATGCACATCAAGACCATTGCCTACATAAAGCTGGGGGGTCTGGGGCATATAGATCTGGAGATTGGCAAAAGCTTGACTCGCACAAGAAGTAAAAGGCAAAAGGAGATTCTCAAGCAACGCTATATCACTAGTGAATGTGAGCTTTTCAAGCATAGAATCCCCCGGCACATAACGCACTCTCCCTCCATGTGCTGCGATAATCGAGCTCTCATCTGTGCCTTGGGCTTTATGCGACTTGGCAAGTGCGGCTTTTAGAGTGCTTACACGCGAGAGCTGTGGAGTTTGGATTCTGCACAGCTCTTCTCTATCAATATGAGAGCCACGATAGGTCGTCGTATCAGCCACAGGCAAATATGGCACGACGCAATCAATCGCCCTATCATCACCAGAATCCTCAAGCTCGGCAATGAGCCTAGCGATAATTTGATGTGGATTGCGCACAATCCCCGCACGCGCCACATCGCTCACAAGCACCCAGGTTGTATGGATAGATTCTAAAGCATTTTGCAAAGACTCCTGCCGACTCTCGCCCCCCTCGATGATGTCATACGCACAAAGCCTTTTCATATAGGAAATATCCTGCGCACTGGCTGTGATACAAATACGCACAAATGGATATGCCTGCGCTAGCACATCAGCGACAAATAGCCACAGCGGTCTAGAATCCACACGCAGCCACTGCTTTTTTATCGCATGATCAGCAGCCAAGCCCTCAACAAAGCGGCTCGAAGAGCCAGCTGCCATAAGCACAAGCGTGATGTCTGTGGGAAGTTGATGGGATAGTGAGGCTTGATGTATATGCACTTGCTACGCCTTATGCAAAAAATGTTACAAAATTATACTTAATTTTGCTTAGTGATTTATAAGATTGTAACATATGAGTGGTGGTGGTAATTGGAGCAAGCAGGGCAAAAATGATTGAGATAAATAGCTTTTAGAATCAGTGAGAATCCATTTTACCCTAGGTTCTAATGCGCGGATTGCCCATACCCCGCAAGCAATCCACAACAACAAATCCTAAGTTTTCTAGCAGAATCTAGCAATAAGCCCTAGCGGAAGATAATGGGAAAATTAGGCAACATGTCGTTATTAGGATAATCTAGCAAGGCAAGATCCCCGCAAAACTCCCTAAGCTTGAAATTTGGCGGGAGCAAATCGCGCCGCACATAGCTCACCTCAAATACCGGAGCGAAAAACTCATCTTTGACATAAACAACCCCACCGCAAGGATTAAAATGCAAATGAATGGGCTGGTAAGATTTGATAAAACGGCTAAGGATAGCGGTGTAACGCTGGGTTTTGGCTATGGAGCGCGGGTCGCAGTCGTGAAACTCCATAATGATTTGCGCAAAATACCGCTCCAACATCGTAAAATCAATGCGCTCAAAAATATCCCACTCTGCACCCTCAATATCAATTTGCAGGATATTATGTGCTTTTGGATCAAAGTGATAATCGCACAAAATTTGCTCAAGCGTCGTTGTCTGGCGATCCTGGTGGATTCCAGCGAACTTTTTATGAAAGATGATATTTGGGTGCTTGTAGGAAGCGCGCTTAATACTCGCGTCGTATTGAAGAACTTGGTAGCCCACATTTGCCATTTCTAAATCCCAAGGCGAGTGATAAGAGACGCCAAGGGAAATGGCTTTTGGCTGGCTATCTAAAATCGGGGGGGTGGGGGGGAGCATAACATATCCACCATCTTCGCAGCCGCCGATACGCACAAGCCCTGCAATATCAGCTGGCTGGATAAGTGGAAGGTATTGTTTGATATGCTTTGCGCAAATCTCCCGAGAATCCACAACAACATCTAAGCCCAACTGCAATGAAGCAAAAAGCATTGCTTGATGTTCTTTGTTTGCCACACAATGGGCTACTGCATGGCTTGCTAGATTTGCCTTGTGGAGATTATTTGCCAGAAGCTGCTGGCTTTTAACCCCACGCAATGGATCAAGCCCTATATTCTGGGCTTTGCGCTTGGCTCTGCCAAGCAGTCTGCGTGTTTTGCCTAAGATGTCCATGCGATACTCCTTTATATTGGTTGTCTGTTCGCTTTTGGATTTTACACAAGCGACAAGAGTGTTATTAGAATCCACTTTTGGCGCATTGGCAGTGCTTATCAAAAAGATTCTAATATAAAAGCTCGTTTTAGGATTAAACGATTCTAAGCATTGCGGTGGGGCTGTGGGAGCTTTGCAAAAATTGGGGAAGGTTAGCGACTTTAGCGGTCGTGCCTTTCACAATTTTTGCAACACTGCCGCATTGCCTACCCAAGACTGAATCGCTTGTGGTTAGATCTTTTTCTTGTTTGCATCATCTAGTATCGCCTTCGCAATCCCTGACACATCTTGTGAGATTTGTGAGCTAGCATTGGCAATGCTTACATTCTCTTGGGTTACAGACTCTAGGCTAGAGATGGCTTCGTTGATTTGTGTAATGCCTGCGGTTTGCTCTTTGATAGATTCTGCCATATCGTTGATGGACTGCACTAGGAGGTTTGTGTTTGCCTCTATCTCGCCTAGAGATTTGCTGGTGCGCTCTGCTAGTTTTCTCACTTCATCAGCTACGACTGCAAAGCCCCGTCCGTGCTCTCCAGCTCTAGCAGCTTCGATAGCGGCATTTAGGGCTAGGAGGTTTGTTTGATCTGCTATATCTCTAATGATACCAATGACATTTCTTATATCTTCTGTTTGCTGGATTACTTCATTGGTCCTGCCAGAGACATTTTGCATAGATGAAGTGATCTCCTCTACTGCAGTAGCAGTTTGCTCTAGGCTGCTAGCTTGGGAGTTAGAAGATTTAGTAAGGGCGGCTACGGCTTCTTCTAGCTTGTTGCTTTGATTGTGCAAAGAGTTGGCAAACTCTAGGGAGGTGGTGAGCATTTTTCTAATCTCTTCTCCTAGAGTGTTAGTAACTACTTCTACTCGCCCTTGTGCATTTGCTACTTCTGTGGTGAAATCAAGGCGGGTGTAGGAGTCAAAGACGCGAGCGATTTCATTGGTATCGCTGCCGATTTTATGCTGCAAGTCATCGAGCATATGGTTTAGCACATCTTTTAGCTCTTTTAGCTGAGGGTTGTGCGGAGTCTCTGTGATGCGTGCTTGCAAGTCGCCGGCTTCTATCTTTTTGGCTGTTTGGACAGACTGCTCCACGGCTTTTGTGTCTTGAGCTAGCCCATTTTGCGTGCGCTCGATATTTTGATTGATAGCAGCTGCCATCGCCCCTAGCTCATCTTGGCTTTTTAGCGCAAGTGGCTTTGGCGCAGTTTTAGACTCGTGGTTAAGATATTGGAAAAACCCTACAAGCAGCTGCTTAATCGTATTGATCGGTGCAGTAAAGTAGCGGACGATGAAAAATATCCCAACCGCACCGAGCACTATCATAATGCTTGCCAAGATAATAGTCTCAATCAAGTTTTTATTCACCGCGCGAGTATAGTCTGATTTATCCGCAGTGGCGACAATCGTCCAGCCAAAGGGAAATTGCTTATAAAATCCTAGCTTATCAACAACATCGCCATTTGGCATACGCAAGTCATAGTCAATTATCCCCTCGTGGTCAGGGTCATTTCGTAGCTTCTCTTGCAGGGCAACCTCTACATCTTTTGATAATCCACTTTTGACAAACTCCATATCCTCGTGCGAGAAGATCGCACCACCATTATCTGTCATAAATACACTCATCGATGGTATCTCGGCATTTTTGAACGCTTCAAAGCGCGCTTGGAATCCATCTACTGGTATATCAAAGCCCACGACCCCGATAAACTTGCCATTTTTGATGATAGGCATTGTCGCAGTGGCAAAGTCGTGCCCTTTATACTTACCTACGGCACTTTTATACACAGGTGTAATAATGCCGGCATTTTTCTGCTTGGTTTGGACATACCACGGACGCGTGCGTAGATCTATCCCACCTGTGCTATCCCACGCAGGCGATAAATGCACATTGCCAGACTCACTATAATCTTGCAAAATCGCCTTACCATCATCTTCATAGACGATAAACATCAAAGGATATTTGACAAGCGAAGAAGTCGTGCTAAGGATTAGCCGCTGGGATACGACATCGTTGCGATCGGTCTTTGCCACATCTCTTGCTACGACACGCAAATGCTCCTGAGCTTCATCAGCCATAGTGATAAAGATACTCTTGTAGCTTGCGGCTAGAGTTTGGTGCTGGATACCTTGATAAAGCTCGATAACTTTGTTGGAAGTTTTTTGGAAATTAAAGTAGCTTATCGCCACAATGATGACAAGAAAAATCGCTACTGCGCTTGCAGTAAGCTTCCCACCTAATGAACGAAACATGAACCGCTCCTTTGTGTAAAATCTTTGGTAATTTTAAAATCGGTCATTTTAGGAAAATTTTACTTTTTGGCAGCTTAACCATAAGATTTATTCGTAGAATCCACCCAAATCAAACTAGAGCCAATGAGCTTTAAATCCATGTGGGATAAACAAGATTAAGCATGCTCTATACAGATTCAAGCAAATATATAGAATCTAAGCCTAGATACTCCTGCTTTTATCTTGTCTATTATTTATTCGCCAGTGCCACGGCTTGCTTCTGGGAGATAACGACAAAGCGCGTAGTTTTATTGTGTTTAGAAGTTTTAGCATCTTCGACAAGCTGCTTAGGATTCCCACGGATAAATGGATCAATATAGCCAAGCTCGAACTGCTGGGAATTGATGTGTGATAAAAATTCGCCATCGGTCTTGGCGATGACGACACTATACTCCTTAGAGGCAGACATGATTTGAAGCTTTAAATACATTTCGAGCTTTTGGTTTGTGGTATAGATGAGAAAAAGCTTTTCGTGCTGCTTTTTGTATTTATGGAAGTAGTTATAGCCTGTTTTTTCATTATCGGCAAGCTTATTTTTATCTAGGCGCTTGAGATATTGACCATAGAATGTCATTGTGCAGTAAGCATTGTTGATATCATGCTTGAAGAAGTTATTATGGATTGAGGTCGAAGCCATGCCAATTTTCCACATTTTATTATCCAGAGCAGTAGCCACGAGATTTAGTGCATCGCGTGTTTGATCGACAAGATCGCTGTGCATTTTGCGAAATGTCTCGGCAAATTCATTCAAATAGTTTTCACGGAAATTTTTCGTGATTGTCTCTAGCCGCTCCTGACAGCCCACTAGAACCTTTACTTCTTCTTCAGCTTTTGCCATAACCGTCTTTTGTGTCTCAAGCTTAGCCGGGAGGGAGGAGTCTTTTTTGTTGAGCTCCATTTGGTTGCGTAGCTTACGCACTTCATTCATGCAAAATTTCACTTTATTGCGTAGCTGAATGACTTTTTCTTTAATCCCCAGAATCGCCTTGATCGCGCCACGATAGTGTAGCTGCTTCTCTAAAAACATGTCAGGATAAATAGATTCTGGTTTTAATGTAGTGCTTTGCACAAGGGCTTTGTAGGAGTATTCAAGAGTATTAACTTTTTGCAAATCGCTAGCAAAGACATCAGGCGTAATATTTTTATCGCAATACACCAGATAATCCATGGCTTTAGACAAGAACCTGCGCACGATAAGATAGTTTAGCTGGTTTTCTGCGGGGATCTCTTCAATATCAGTGAGAGAAAATTTTATCGCGTTAGATTCTGGAGCGAAGTATTCTTTCAAGCAATCCTCAATAGAGACAGAGGGCTCGATAGACTTCATCTCCAGATAGTTTGTCTGCTTGAATATATTTTCTGCGATTTGGTTTCGCAAGTCAGCTTCTTTGGTGCGCAGCTCTTCATCTGTGTCTGTTTTCCAGAAATCCATTTCTTTGATAAGAGAATCCGCGCCAAACTCCTGGTATGCCGAGCTATGCGCATCTACGATATGCCCGCTTTCATCTAAGCGAAATTCCACATACATACCAGCAGCTGGAAGCAGCTTCCTGTCATGCCAATGCTCTTTGCGCAGCTCGAAAATCTTCTTGGAATAATTCGTAACGACTCCAGAGCCTGTCGCCATAGAATACCGACTGATCCTTCCGTGCATTTACACTCCTTATCCAAATTGATTCTGGGGTGTATGCTATAATATGTTTAAAAAATTTTTGCTTAAAGGGATTCACATTAAACGACTATATGCTCTATGTGCGTGGTGCGCATTATTTATCATTCTAACCTTAGCTACGATATTTGGCGAGAGTGGAGAGATGGGCGAGATGGGTCGAGCATTTGCCATGCTAAATCTCTCTTGGTTTGGATATTTGGGCTATGTGTATTTGCTCTTTCTTATCTATCCAGCCTATGCGATTTATAAAGACTCCACCCTCTCGCCAAAGCGAGTGAAAGCCATTATTGCTGTTGCGTGCCTTAGCCTTGGCGTGCTACTGGTGCAGAGTATCTGGCTAGACAAAGGACTACTAGGTGAATTACTCATCGCTAAAATCACACCAAGCTTTGGCAACTTTGGTGTGTGGATTCTCATCATCGCGTGCTTCTACGCAGGTGCGATACTACTTATGCCAAAGCAGATTCTAGCAGCACAAAGAGCTATCCAATGCGCGATCACAGGGCTAGCTACCTATCTAGCGCGCAATATCAAAGAAGCCTATCTCTATCTGCGCCCCATCATCACACAAAGCGCAAAATCCAGCTGGTGCGCATGCAAAAGCTGGGTAGAGAAAGTATTTGCCAGCCCAGAAATTAAGCAGTTTGACAGAGATATACAAGGAGATAGGCAAGAGAGTAAAGATACTGCGGTGGCTACTAAAAGCGCTGGGCTAGATTCTGCTAGTATAAATCACACAAGCCAAACTAGCGCAAGACATGCGCAAAACACACCATTCCACCTAGATAAAAACACTAATATACCAAACCAAACACCTCATAATGGCGCAGCAGATGCAAATGTGGGCGTGGAATTTGATGAGCGTGCTATCCGGGTTCTCTACCATGACGCAGAGAAAGAGCAGCGCGCCAAAGAGCAAAACGAAGCCAGACATCGTGAAATGGTGCGACTTGTGAGCGCGCAAGAAGCGCAAAAAGTGCAAGAAAGCGGGCAAGGCGAAATGCTCTCAATCGATGTGGAGCAAGCGATTTCACGCACCAAAGCCTACGAGCAAGAAGCCCCCCTCCAAGACAAACCCACCTACCATACTAAAATTATCACACAAACCACGCCCATACACGACTCAACCCCTACCAACACACATGGGACAGCAATGGATTTGCCACAAGATTTTTTCCTAGAATCTAGCGATAGCTTCACAGAGTCTGTGAGTTTTACGCCAGAATCTGGGGCAGAGTTTGCATTAGAGACTACATTAGATTCTAGTAGTCATAGCGCGTGGGATCAAAAATCTACTTCGCAGGATTACATAAAACTAGATTCTGTAGATTCTCTAGATTCTCCAAACCCTAGCCAAGAGTCCAGCGCATTACTCCACGCGCCCAGCCAAGCAGCTCCACACACCCAGCCAGCCCAGGCTTCTACAAACCCACCATACCAAAAGCCACTACATACGACTACCCCCACAATCGTGAGCAAACTAGAGTCCAGCCGCGCACTGCTTGACACACTCGATCGCGGTGAGCGGGAAGTGCCAAAAAACTACACCCTGCCGCCCACCTCGCTGCTCCAGCCTCCAAGCGATGAGCGCATTGTTTTTGAAGAGGGGGAAATCGATCAAAAAATCCAAAATCTCCTCACCAAGCTCAAGGTTTTTAAAATCGATGGCGATGTGGCGAGAATCTACTCTGGTCCAGTGGTTACGACATTTGAATTTCGTCCAGCACCCAATGTCAAAGTCAGCAGAATCCAAAGCTTAAGCGATGATCTTGCTATGGCTCTATCGGCGCGTTCTATTAGAATCCAAGCCCCAATTCCAGGTAAAGATGTTGTAGGTATCGAGGTGCCAAACAACCAGCGTGAGATGATATATTTGCGTGAGATTCTGGAGAGCGATGTGTTTAGCGGAGCGAGCTCGCCGCTTGTGCTAGGGCTTGGCAAAGATATTGTGGGCAATCCATTTGTTACTGATTTGCAAAAGCTCCCCCACCTTCTTATCGCAGGCACGACTGGGAGCGGGAAAAGTGTCGGGCTCAATGCCATGATCCTATCGCTTCTCTATCGCAACTCACCTGATAATCTAAAGCTCATCATGGTCGATCCCAAGAAAGTAGAATTTAGTCTTTATGAAGAAATCCCACATTTGCTAACCCCCATCATCACAGATGCGAAAAAGGCGATCATCGCCCTAAGCAATGTCGCCAAAGAAATGGAGCGCCGCTATGAGGTGATGAAAGCGCTAAAAACCAAAACAATCGATAGCTACAACGCCAAGGCTGCAAGCGAGGGCGCAGAGATGTTGCCATTTATTGTAGTTATCATCGATGAGCTTGCAGATCTCATGATGACAGGTGGCAAGGAAGCTGAAGGCTCAATCATTCGTATCGCGCAAATGGGCAGGGCAGCAGGACTGCATCTAATCGTCGCCACCCAGCGCCCAAGTGTCGATGTCGTAACCGGACTTATCAAAACAAATCTCCCTGCCAAAATCGCCTACAAGGTCAATTCACGCATGGATTCTCGTGTAATCCTTGATACTGAGGGCGCGCAAAATCTCCTAGGTCAAGGCGATATGCTTTTCTCGCTTGGCGGGAGTGGAAGCCTACTGCGCCTGCACGCACCCTGGGCAAGCGAGGAGGAGATAGAATCTATCGTGGAGTTCATCAAATCCCAGCGAGAAGTGCAGTATGACTCAAGCTTCCTGGCAGATTCCAATGCGCTTAGCGGATCTAGCGGGCGTAGTGATGAGCAAAGTGGCGAGGGCGATGACCTCCTTGAAGAAGCCAAAAAAATCATGCTCCTTGATGGCAAAACTTCAATCAGCAATATCCAACGACGGCTTGGCGTGGGGTATAATAAAGCTGCTAGCCTTGTTGAAGCACTAGAAAAGCAAGGCTTCCTCTCCGCCCCAAATGCTAAAGGTGTGCGCGAGATTCTCTAAGCCGCACAAACAACAACAAAGGAGCAAATTATGAAAGAGCAAACCACCCAAACCCCAGAATCTAGCCAAGATTCTCCAGCACACTCCACAGAATCTAGCGCCAAGCCCACCCAAAAAACCAAAGCCCAAAAGCCAGGCAAACCACTCTCGCATAAGCTTATAGTCTGGATTCTAGGGCTTGGGGGTGTGGTGATTTTGGTGCTCGCACTCGTGCTAGTGTTTATGACACGCACGCTAAAAACCACTCTCCAAGACACGCTAAACACCCAACTCCAAGCCATGCAAGAAGCAGGCGCGAACATCAGCTACGAGCCATTTGTCTGCTCGGGGTTTCGCGCAATCACTTGCCAATCGCCCACTATCACATGGGAGAATCTAACCCTAAAAGACATACAGCTTGGCGTGGAGTCTTTTAGCGATTCTGGTGGGGTAATCGAGCTCAAAAGCACGGGAATCAATATCGCCAGTCTTGAGGGGCTTCAAGAGCTAACGCGCATAGATCTCATCTCTATGATAAACCCAAGCTCCCTACAATGCCGCCTTGAGCTTTCAAGCCAGCAAACTCAAGGCAATACCGCCGCCCAAGAGCATATCAACGAGCATGTCGCTACAAAGAGTGAGAATACACCAGCGCCAAGCCCTGTTTTATCGCATAATCTCTCCTGCTCTGCCAAAGCAAGTAATCTCGCCTATACCTGGGGGGTAAGCGGATATATCGCACTAGATAAACACATGCAAGACTCAAGCTTCCCAGAGATTTTGCACGAGCTAGGCAGCGCGTATATGAGTGATCGCGCTGGATTCCTAGCGCAAACACCAGTTTTCATCGAACGCGCACATCTCCAAACCACAGCTAAAGACTTGCCACAAGCAATTATCCGCGAACTTGCCAAGCACAAATCTCAAACAGAGCCAAGCACACACACGCAAGATACCCCAGAAGCCACAGCAGCACTCAATGAAAGCCAAGCAGATTCTAGCAAAGCACCAGAATCTAGCACAGAGCCCAAAATCTCTCCGGCACATAATCCAAACACCCAGGAAACAAACACACAAGAATATGACATGCTTTACACGCAGTTTGCCAGCACGATAGAGACTATAAAACCCCTAGCCCTCTATATCGCGCTGCTCAATCTCCGTGAGAAAGAGCATATCGCACTAGTGGAGTTTAGTATCAATGCGCTTAGCGATATGTATCTGGGCAAAAACAGCGGTCTCTCCTACGAGCTCACGCCTAAAGCACAAAAGCCCATATCGCTAGAATCTTTTCTCTACGATCCTTTTGCGCTGCTAAGAGACACAACAATCACCTACCAAGCTCTCCCCGCGCACAAGTAGTCAAACACAGGGAAGAAACATGTATCAGCGCAATGACAAAAAGGGCAAAGGCGGGCTTAAGCGTATCATCAGTGCCCTGCGCTACTCGCTTGATGGACTACACGCAGCATGGATAGATGAGCAGGGATTCCGCCAGGTGGTGGGTGTGGCAGTGCTTACGCTAATCCTAGGGCTCTGGCTGGGCGATGGATTCTCGCAGAAAACCCTACTAATCCTGCCCGGAATGCTCTGTGTCATCGTCGAGCTTTTTAACTCTGCTATCGAAAATGCCATAGATCACACAAGCCTAGAGCCCCACCCCTTTGCCAAAAAAGCCAAAGACATGGGCAGTGCGGCGCAGTATCTAAGCCTACTATTTGTAGCACTTGTATGGGGCTTGTTTATCTATGAGCAGGGCGGGGAGATCTGGCATAAAATCGCAGCACTTTTTAGCTAGATTCTGGGCTAGATTCCACTTCAAACTCTGCGCCTTGTGTTTATAGACTTTTACACAGATATTTTGCTACAATCCGCAATCTCCGTGCGTTCTGCGCGACTCCAAAATCCTAGAATCCAAATCTTTCAAAGGAGCCTCCATGCAAACTCTCTCAATCTACGACTCCCCTGAGTTACTTTCTGCCAAAAACGCGATGTTTCGCTCGCTTGTTACTATGCTTATTTGCTATTTTCTTAGTGTCGTGCCTTTTGTCGGGATTATCGCTTCGGTGGTAATGCTAGGGGCTGCTGTGTGGTATCTTGTAGGGGTGTATAAATTCTCCAAGCTTAGCAACTCTCCTGTTTTTACCTATCATATACTTATGGTTTTAATCACTCTTGGGCTTGGGCTTATGATAGCAATGGTGCTCATAGTCGCCGCACAAGGTGGAGCAGCAGATTTTGGAGCTTTCATAGGTGCTGTTGGCGTGGTGTATTGCATTGATATTGTGCTAATGCTATGGCTATTTTGGAAAATCTGCGCAGAGATTAGCGCGCGCACTAATCTCAAGCAATTTATCCTAGCTTTTAAATTCTATGTCGGCTCATTTGTGCTTGCCATCATCGCCTGTATTGTGGTGTTTCTAGCGATTGACTTTAGTCTTTGGGCGGAGATATTTCAAGCAAGCTTGGAGCAAAGCTCATTAAATACTCTACATATCAATGAGCTCTCAATCAACACTTCTCTTATCTATGCGGCTATGCTGATTCTCGCCCTAGCACTTATCGCCACGATATTAAGCTTTGTCTTTTATCTCCTAGGTATCGCCAAAATCACAGAAGTAAGCGTGAGGGAGAAGCCAGCAGCTAGCCAAGCTAGCTAGCCCAAGCCCCCTATGCCAGAATCCACCCTTAACCTAGAATCTAGCCCAGAATCCACCCTTGCCCACACTCTTAGCACCCTACCTGATAAGCCCGGAGTCTATCAATACTACGATTCTAGCGGCAGGATTTTATACATAGGCAAGGCAAAAAACCTAAAAAACCGCATAAAAAGCTACTTCGCCCTAACGCCAACCAAGCAGCAAAACACCCCGATCCCAAGCCCCAACTGCAGCCCCAGAATCGCGCTTATGGTGCGGCAAATCGCGCGTATAGAAACTATCGTCGTGGAAAGCGAGAGCGATGCGCTGATTTTAGAAAACTCCTTCATCAAGCAGCTAAAGCCCAAATACAATATCCTCCTGCGCGATGATAAAACCTACCCCTACATCGCCTTTGATATGGGGCTGGATTTCCCTGTGCCATTTATCACGCGCCAAGTCAAAGGGAGCAAGACCACGCGCTACTTTGGTCCCTACCCCAATGGCTGCCGCGAGCTGATGGATTCTCTCCTAGAGCTTTTTGCGCTCGTGCAGAGAGCGCCAAGCTGCGTAGTCAAAGGGCGTGCATGCCTGTTTTACCAAATCAATCGCTGCAAAGCCCCATGCGAGCACAAAATCACCAAAGAAGCTTACAAGGAGATTGTAGATTCTGCCATTGGCACGCTAAAATCCCCAAATCTCCTGCTCAAACTGCTTAAGCAAAAAATGCACACACTCGCGCAGAACCTGCAATTTGAAGAAGCTGGAGTCTATCGCGATAGGATAAAAAAGCTCTCCCATCTCCAAACACTCTGCGTGCTCGATCTTGCCAAAAACGTGAGCTTTGATATTGTATATTTCTACATACCAGAGCCCCCAGAATCTAATAGCGTAGATTCTGGGGATTTTATAAAAGCGCATGAAAAATCCCAAGGTCTGCTGCTATGGCTCTTTATCCGCGAGGGTAAAATCGTCTCCTACACGCATGAAATCGTGCGCATACAGCAAAGCCCAAATAGTGGGCTAGAAGCAGATAGCCAGCTAGGCGAAATCTACACCCAAGCCCTAATCAATCGCTACACCAAGCCCCTGCCACTTATCCCAGAATCTGTCATCATCGGCGATATAAGCTGCCTTAGTCAAGAGCAACTTAACTCCCTACACGAGCTACTCTCGCGCACACAAGGGCGTAAAATCCCCCTACAATCCCTAAGCAAAGGTCGCCATGCCAAATTCCTCCCAATCGTGCGCGAAAATGCCAAGCTCCTCCTTGCCCAAGCCCGCCAAGAGAGTGCGCAGGATTCTCGCACGCTTGCACGACTACAAGAGCTACTAGGCTTAGAGACTCTCCCAGACACTATCGAAGTGTTTGACACAAGCCACCATGGTGGCGAGAACTGCGTGGGCGGCATGATAGTGTATGCACAAGGTAAATTTGCCAAAGAGCACTACCGCCGATACAAGCTAGAAAATCGTGATGAATACGGACAAATGCGTGAAATGCTCACGCGCCGAGCATTAAGCTTTGATAAAGAAAGTCCGCCAGATCTCTGGCTGCTTGATGGTGGCAAGGCGCAAATTGCCATCGCCAAAGAGATCCTAGAATCCAGCGGTGCGCGTGTCGATGTCATCGCCATCGCCAAAGAAAAGCGCGATGCGAAAGCCTACCGAGCCAAGGGCAAGGCACGCGATGTGATTTACACAAGCACAGAAGTTTTTCGACTAGAATCTAGCGATGTGCGCTTACAATTCCTCCAAAAGCTGCGCGATAGCGTCCATCACTACGCCATAAGCTATCACCGCCGCAGTAAGACAAGCGCCCTAACGCAAAAAAATCTCCTCAAAGAAAAAGGTCTAAGCGATGGGCAAATCGCGCGTGCCCTAGCGTTTGCTGGGGGCCTTGAAGCACTGCAAGGCAAAAGCAAGCAAGAGATTTTGGAGCTTATCCGCCAAAGCAAATGCCCATAAACTTCTCCCCAAGCGAGCCAGCCAGCAACTCTCGCGCGCGCAGACTCTGGGTGCGATACTCGCTAGGGCTATACTCCAAAAGCTCGCCCAGCAATGCAATGAGCCCAAACTCCACCAAAAGCGTGCTAAGCCTGCCAGAAAACAACTTGCGCGCGCCATGTGCAGCAAAAATTTGCTCCAATAATGCAAAATCAACATTATAAGTCAAATCACAGCGGGTAAAAAGTGCGGGCAGATTTTGCATAATCTCTGGGAATCCAAGCACCCTATGCGCAAAGAAACCTCGCAGAGAAAATACCTGCCCTCCCCCAGCCCCGCCAAGATCTGCATAATCAAAACTCAAAAATCTCCATGATTTCGCGCGCGAAGCAAAGCCACATATCCTAGCAATAAACTCCTCCCAGCCTAAGGGAATCTCTCCGCTGGTGACACCAAAGCGTTGCATAAATTCCCTTACCCTGCGCGCGCGATGGCGCATGCTGGATTCTAGGCTAGAATCCATAGCGCAATCCCCATACGCAAGCCCATGTAAATCCCGCCATACAAGACTCACAGGCGCTTCTGCACCATCGCAGCACACACAAGCAAGCAACTCTTGGTCGCCATCTATACGCACAAGCTCACACGCAAATGCATCAAAAAGCTCATTGCTTATGATAAACACACTCTCGGCCTCATCAAGCGCTATCTCATCAAGCGTGCCAACTTGTGTGATCGCACGCTGTGCGATAGTCTCACGCGCCTTTTTGCGCAAAGACTCTAGTGGCTCAATGATACTAAAGCGCGTTTGCTCCATGACACCAACACTAAGCGCGCTTAAAAAATCATACACATCACACATCAACTCGCCATGGTGTGCGCCAATCTCAATAATATGTAGTGGCAAAGACAAAGGTGTGGATTCTAGCACGCTAGAATCTAAAGCACTGGAATCTAGCAGGCTAAGGATATGGCGCGCGATTGAACCACCAAATAGTTTTGAAAGCGTAACAGCAGTGTAAAAATCTCGCCCGATATGCGTGCTTCTATAATATCCCTGATCGCCATAGAGCCACTCCTGCATGACCTGCCCAAAGCTTTTTTCCATGCCTTGCCCCAAGAAGCTTAGAAACGATAGATATAGGAGAATCCCAAGCGCAAATGGCGAGGCTGCTTAGAGATAGCCGAGGAGGGCGTGAGATTAGCCAGACTTGAATGCGAAAATACAGGCACACCAAAAAATAGCTCAAAATAATGATGATAGCGTCCTTCAAAACCTATGCCAAGCTTTGGCATGATCTCTTGGATAAGCATGCTGGCGCGATCATGCTTGTAGTATGTCGCGCTGTATTCCGCACCTAGGAACGCATTCCACGAGATTGCATTGCCTCGGTAGAATACCCACTCATAGCCCAGCCCCAAGCCAGCCTTGATACCACTTAGCTCAAAAAACTCTTGACTATCCCCATGTGCGAACGCAATACGAGCAAAGCCCAAATATCCCTCATAGCGCAATATATGCCTAGGTGCGGCGCGGTAAATCCCCCCTAGAATCATAACCATACTGCTATCTGTGGCACGGATTTTATCAAGCGAGCTAGACTCTTGCTTGTGTAGCACCCCATCGCCACTTACGATAGAAGCACCGATCGCTAGAGCATGCTTAGATTTTGAAACTCTCGATTCTGCAGTGCTGGAGCTCTGGGGGGAAGTGAGAGCAGAATCTAGCGCGAAATCTGTGGTAGATTCTGGGATTTGTGCTGCTTGCTCTTGAGATTGTAGCGTAGGTGTAGCAGAGAGTGAGCCAAAGGCAAAAATACCAAATAGCAAACACAATACAAGGCATTGCAGAATCCGTCTGGGCAATTTTTGTGCTGCTGGCATGCTCGCTCACTCCTCTATCGTGGCTTTAAATCCCGCATTATAACAGAATCTAGCGCACATCATCGCGTATCAAAATGGATTCTAGGATCGATGAGCATATAGACAATGTCGTTGATAATCCCAACTATCAGCGCAAAAAGTGTGAAAATATACAGCGTGCCAAAGACCACGGGATAATCACGACTAACAATACTCTCATACCCCAAAAGCCCCAAACCATCGAGACTAAAAAGTGTCTCAATAAGCAAGCTCCCTCCAAGAAACATGCCCAAAAATGCGCCTGGAAATGAAGCGATGACAAGCAGCATGGCATTGCGAAATACATGATGATAGAGAATCCTGCTCTCTCTAGCACCCTTGGCACGCGCAGTTAGGACATAAGGCTTATGCAACTCATCAAGAAATGAATGCTTACTAAGGATTGTGAGCCACGCTAGAGAGCCGAGCGAAAGGCAGAGCACAGGCAGACATAGATGATGCAGATAGTCTAGGAGCTTCCCCATAGTGCTAAGCGAGTCAAACTCATCGCTCACTAGCCCGCGTAGTGGAAAAATCTGCCAGACACTCGCAAACAGCACAATCCCAACCACTGCAAAAAGAAATGGCGGCACAGCATTACACACAATAATCACAAATGACGAAGCACTATCAAGAAGAGAGCCATTATGACGGGTTTTGTAAATCCCAAGCGGGATAGAGAGTAGATAAATAAAAAGCGTGCTAAACACACCAAGACTGATAGAAACAGGGAGCTTCTCGATGATGAGATCCCACACAGCGATTTTACGATAGTAGCTTGTGCCTAGATCAAAGCATACATAGGACTTCACCAGCAGCGCAAAACGCTCCAAAATAGGCTTATCAAATCCATACTGCGCTTCAAGCTCGGTGATGAGCCCCTCTGGCACACCGCGACTAGCCTTGTAATCCCTAGCCTTTAAACCTGCTTGGGCTTCACTTGCATAGGTGGATTCTAGCTTGCTAATGACCTGCTCCACAGGACCGCCAGGAGAAAGCTGGATAAGAAAAAAATTGAGCGCGACAATCCCAAAAAGTGTAGGGATAAGCAGAGCTAAGCGTTTGGCGATATACCAGAGCATAATTTCTCCTTAACTCCCGCTAGATTCTGGGCGGATTCTCACAGCAAAATCTAAAATCAATCCCTCACAGGGCAACACTACTCACGCGCACAAGACTTCTTACACAATCTCTGTGAAATACTCCCCAAGCAGCTCCTTAAGATTCTCCCCAATCATGCCCGGGAATCCAGCAAGCCTAGTATGGAGTGCGCTAGATTCTGCACGCAAGAGTGCTTTAGCCTCTGTGAGCCCCAAGAGATTGACATAGCTGTTTTTCTGGCTGTCATTGCGTGTGGGCTTGCCTGCTTGAGATTCCTCCTGCACTGCATCGATAATATCATCACGGATTTGGAAATACAGCCCTAGCTGCAAGCCAAACTCACCTAGCTCATCATGCAAGCTCGCCGAGAGATTGGCAATCAATGCACCCATTTTGAGACTCGCAGCGATGAGCTTGGCGGTTTTATTGGTATGGATAATCTTGAGCTGCTCTAGTGGGAGAGAGTGATTTTCAAACTCGCAATCAAGCGCCTGCCCAATAATCATGCCACCTATCCCCCCACTCTCTGCGAGCTCTTTTACCAGCGCAACTTTCACGCTAGAATCTAGCTTGGCGATTGAAAGCAGATAGAAAGCATAGGTATTAAGCCCATCGCCCACAAGTGTCGCGCTCGTCTCTCCATAGATGGTATGTAGCGTTGGCTTGCCACGACGCAAGTGAGCATTATCCATGCAGGGCAAATCGTCATGGATAAGCGAATAGGTGTGCAGACACTCGAGTGCCAGGGCTGGGAGGAACGCATTGCTAAGCATAAGTGGTCTAGCTCCGGCTACCACAGCTAGCAGGAGATTGGGACGAAAGCGCTTCCCACCATGGCGCAGCATCTCCCAAAATGCTTGTGAAAAATGCGGGTGAAACCCAGCAATCTCTGGCTCGCTTGCTTGCAAAAACTCCTCAAAGTGCTTGATACTCTGCTGATATGTCATGGTATTCCTTTGCTAAAATTTGCCAAGATACAGATTGTATATTGCAGTAAATCTCTGGCATGACCAGAATCTAGCTACCCCTAAGCAAATGCACGCGTAAGTGCAAGTGTAAGTGCAAACCCTCCCACACTCACAAACACAAACAAAAACACCCCAAACCACAGCACCCCCTTGCTTCCGGCGTTTGCAAACTGCTTGGGGCTTATCTGCAAGCCAAGTGCGCACATCGCCATGCTAAGACAAATCCCGCATAACACTTTAGCAGAGGTGATAAGCCACAACGGCAACGCCACAAGCGAGTGTAGCGCTACCACCGCTACAAAGCCTAGCGCAAAGTAAGGGATATAGATCTGCTTTTTTGCATGACTAGATTTTGCAAAAAATAGCGGCACGAGCAGCAGCACAGGAGCGAGCAGGGCAACACGCAGCATTTTTTCAATCAGTGCGATACTTGCAGCATCTTGGGAGAGAACATCGCTAGCACCCACAACATTTGCGACCTCATAGAGCGTCGCACCTGTGTAGAGCCCCATTTGTGTCTGGCTTAGGGGCAAAAGCCCCGCACTAAATAAAATGGGGTAGCAAAACATTCCCAAAAGCCCAAATACCACCACGCTGCCAATGGCAAGTGCGCTTTTGCTAGCACTGGATTTTAGGGCGGACTCTAATGCTAGCACCGCAGCTGCACCACAAATCGCACAGCCAGCGCTCATAAGTAGCGCTAGCTCCTTATCAAGCCCAAATATCCTACTCCCCACCAGCACGCCAACCACCAGCACACCCACAACAACCACAACTGCTAGCACAATCCCTGCCAACCCTACGCTCTGTATATCTGCAAGCGAGACGAAAAACCCATACAAAATAATCCCAAAGCGCAGCAGCCGCTTGGCACTAAAATCTATGCCACTTTTGTAGTGTGCAATCGAGAATACCGCATGACGCGTAGCAAGAATCCCAAAAATCCCGGAGCAAAGCATGCCAAGCACAATCGCAATGATAAGCGGGGAAATATGCAGACTCGCAAAAATCCCCACCCTAGAAAGCCCCATGCCAAAAAGCGCGATAATGAGCGTAAGTCCAAGCCCGACAATAAAACTCATGGCGTGGGATATAGAACGAATTGCGTGTTTCATAGAATTTATCTCCTTACATGTAAGTATCTTAATCTCGCCCCAATCCATGCTGACAAGATTGCCCAAACAAAGAATCCACCATGACTTGGCATAGGTATAAAACAAAGCAAATGCGCTATTCTACTCTAATTTTTGGATTCCCAAGAGATTATGAAGCTGTAAAATACAAGATTTGTCGATAATTGTGAATCTGTTATAATGTCGCGACTAACATGAAGCCGCAATGAGCTCATCTCAAGCTAGTGCCAATATACTAAGGAGAATCCATGCCAGAATCCACCAAACACAGCACCCACAGCACTCTTGCCCCTATCGTGCTTTTCACCTATAATCGCCCCAAGCACACCAAAAAGACTCTCGAAGCGCTCATAGCCAATGAGCTAGCTAAAGATAGCGAGCTTTTCGTATATCAAGATGGGCTAAAGGACAATGCCACCAAAGAGCAAAAAGACTCTGTCCTAGAGGTTAGCTCCTACTTGCAAGACTTTATTGCTAGTAATGAAAATGGCACATATTTTAAGCATATCACCTTTATTCAAAGAGAGCGCAATTTTGGGCTTGCGGATTCTATCATTGATGGCGTTACAAGCATTATCAACAAGCACGGCACAATCATTGTGCTAGAAGATGATATTGTCGTATCGCCTGTGTTTTTAGACTATATGAATGCCGCTCTTAAAACCTACCAAAACGAGCCAAAAGTATGGAGCATAGCAGGCTGGAGCTACCCAATCGATACACAAGGCTTGGGGGATTGCTACTTTTGGAGGCTTCCGCACTGCTGGGGCTGGGCTAGCTGGAGCAATCGGTGGCAGTATTTTAAGCGCGATATGTCTTTGGATTTTAAAAACTCTTTTAGCAAGAGCGATATTGCTTATATCAATCTTGATGGAGTGGCGGACTACTTTAGCCACTTTACGCTCAACCACAAAGGCAGGTTAAAAACTTGGGCGATTTTTAATTATCTCATCGCTTATAAGCACAATGCCCTAACACTCTGCCCTAGCCTTTCATACATTAAGCAAATCGGCTTTGATGGCTCTGGGGTGCATTGTGGCGATAGTGGGAATATTTTTAATGCCTCTAGTATAAATACAAAATTTCCCATCATCTTTCCTAAGGACATAGTAGAATCCACTTTAGCACTCAAGCGCATTAGGTCCTTTGAGCTAGCGCACAAAATCACCCTACAAAAGCGCGTAACAAACAAGCTAGCAAAACTCTCCACGACACTGCACAAAAAGCTCACATCTATGATAGCTCATAGGGGGGGGGGGCAGCACATAGTTTTCCTGCCATTGCTTATGCAGATGCCCTGCATTATGAGTGCGAACAAGGCAGGGCAGCATAATGGCAGCTCCCTATCTGTGTCAAAATGCTATCTTACTGCTCTTTTTCAATCGCCTTGACACTACGCTTGCTACCCTAGAGCAAATCGCCAAAGTTAAGCCCCCTAGACTCTATCTAGCCGCTGATGGCAGCAGAAATGAGCAAGAAAAGGCGCAAATCGCACATTTGCGCAAGGAAGTTATAGGGCATATCACTTGGGAGTGCGAGATTTACACGCGCTTTTTAGATACAAATCTAGGCTGCAAAATGGCGGTAAGCTCGGCTATATCGTGGTTTTTCTCACACGAAAAGCAAGGCATTATCCTAGAAGATGACTGCCTGCCAACTTTAAGCTTTTTTCGATTCTGTGATGAGCTTTTAGAGCGCTACAAATATGAAGAAAAGATTTTTATGATAAGTGGCTGGAGCGCGCTGGATTTTGCTAAAAACACTTCAGTAGAAACACTACACCCAAAAGCGCGACTACAAGAGGACTACTTTTTTTCCAAATACCCACATATCTGGGGCTGGGCTAGCTGGGCTAGGTCGTGGCAGAAATATCAGCTTGAATTTAGCGATTTTGAAGCAGAATTTAGCACGCTTGATAATTTCTACTCCATTAGAGAAAAACGCTATTGGTATAAGATTTTTAGATCCTACTCAAAAGGGCAGATAGATACTTGGGATTATCCTTTGGCATATAGCGTATGGAAGCACAAGGGGCTTTGCATTTATCCTAAAAATAATATGATCACAAACATCGGCTTTAATAGAAATGATGCCACGCACACCATAGGAAAATCAAAATTTGCCATAATGCCAAGCTATGAGCTGTTATTTCCTATTAAGCACCCAGAAATAATTCGAGTTTGTGAAAATTTTGATATGATTGATTTTGATATATCTTTTTCTTATTTATCGTTGCATAAAAGAGTTATTAAAAAGATCTATCGAATGTATGAAAAATATATGCAATAATTTATGTTGATTATTAGTTTCAACTATGTCTAAAACACAAGCCATTTGAGTTTATTTATCTTTTTATAAGTTTTAAAAGAATACACTTCTATGTGCTTTGACGAACACCAATAACTAATAAGGATGCGCTATGTCTGCCTATCTCAAAACAATCGATCTTTATAAACAGGAAGGATATAAAATAAAGACTTCTTTAAATCCTATGCATTTTTCTGCATCTAGGGAATTTATTGAAGCGTATTCCGCATATACACCTTTTTCATATGTAATATCTAGTATCAATAACGATATGGAACTGCGGGGGGGGGGGGGGGGTAAATAATACAGAATTATTCTTCTTTGAAACATTGAAAGATGTAAAACCAGATGTTAAAAGCATTTTTATTATCGGTAATGCTTTTGGATATAGCACAATTTTTTTGTCGCTTCTTTTTCCAGAAGCAAAGGTAGTCGCTATGGATGCTGGAATTGAAGGCGAGGATAATATGTTGGGTATTAGTCTCACACAATCAATTATTAAGAAACATAGGCTAAACGCTGCAGTGGAGTTCGCTTTTAGCCCAAAGGATAACCATAGTGTAGTCAGTAAGCATTTTTCAACTCCTATCGACTTAGTTTTTATAGATGGGCTACATACAAACGAACAGCTTTTATTAGATTTTCAAGGTATGCAGAATTATTGTGATGAGAATACAATATGGGTTATGCACGATGTTATAAATTGGCATATGCAAAATGCGTTTGCTTGGATTGCGAATTGTTTGTCATCTACACATATCTCAAGAATTCTCTATCGCACACAGTCTGGTATGGGTCTTGCTGTGCCACAACACGATCAAAATGCTATCGAACTTCTTGAAGCTTTTAGTGAAGATGATAAAATAATTACAGATCTTATAAAAACAGGCAGATATTATGATAGAAAATATTTAAGAATGCTTAAGCGTTATACACCAAATTTTATAAAGAAAGGTATCAAAAAATGTCTCAAAAAACCTTAGAAATCGGCTTTTACATCAAATGGGATAAATTTTCTCTCTCACAAAAACACACAAATGTTATAGGCGATGAACTCCTAGCAGAATCTTTAACAAAAGCCATAAACAATCTTTATCCACATATACACGCTCAAACATACGCACCAAATTTTCTTCCAACTAAGCCGCTTGATATTATGATTTATCTCAATGAAGTAGAAGAACTTCTGCCCATAGCAAACAAAAACATTTTTTATTTTCAAAATGGTTTTCCAGATGAAAAAAGTCATTTTCCAACACAATATCTCAATCAACACTTTAATGCCCTGCTTTGCTTTTCTCAAAAAATACTTGATGTCTTTGGTAGCGAAGTAAATATGCCCTCGCTTTACCTGCCTTTTGGTGTGGATACAGAAGTATTCTCTCCGCAAGATCCTATTTCTCAAGATTCACCACACTATGAGCAAGCTAAACTCTATCAATGTGATGTGGCATATGTGGGTAACGATATCAAAGGCGAAGAGGCAACTATGCGCTATCTCTACCCGGCACTAGAATTTGACTTTGGACTTTTTGGAAACTGGCGCATACCCAGATCGCGCTTCAAAATTTGGAAAAACTTCAAGCAACTCGCGCCATATAAAAAACCTTTCGAGCGCATTTCTCGTGGCAAAATACCGCAGGAATGGGTGCCCTACCTCTACAGCCAAGCAAAAATCAATCTCAACTGCACTTTACCAAGCTGCATAGAATGGGATGTGATCACGCTAAGAACATTAGAAGTGCTTGCTTGCAAGGGCTTTTTAATAAGCGACAAGGTCCCTAGCGCGATGAAAGATCTCAAGGATGATATGGTTTTTACAGATGGTTATGATGATCTTAAAGACAAAATTCGCTATTACATAGACAACCCAAGCAAGGCTAAGCAAATAGCTCAAAATGGTTACAATTATGTGATAGAATACTGCACAATTACACAGCGCGCCAAAGACTTAGTAAATTTTTTAGAACAGGAGCTTATATGAAAGTCATCTTTGTAAATCCGCCGTTTGTTAAAAACTCACAATCAAACGCGAGTAATAATTTCACTATAGCACCAAGTTTCATTGATAAATTGCGCACACCTTCTACTTATAGAAATATCAAGGGGGGGGGGGGGCGGTTATATAATTACATAACGCGTTTTTTTCCTAGCTTTTATAATGGCACACGCTATGGCGTAAGGGCTGGATCTCGATGGCCTTTTAGTGCTAATGAACCGATGGGGTATGCCCCTTATCCATTTTTTATGGGTTATGCAGCAGCCTATCTTCAGAGCTTCGGCTATGAGGTGAATATCCTTGATGCGATCGCTGAAGAGGTCTATGACTATCAGGACTTTTTGGCTGAGGTGAAACGAGAAAATGCGGATATTGTTGTCCTGGAATGCTCTACCCCTACTATCGATATAGATACTTGGTTTGCCACGCAAGTAGCGACTTTCGCTCCTGTAGCTTTGTGCGGACCACATTTAAACGACAAAACCATCGCAGAGATCCAAGCTTCATATCCTAGTATCTCATACTACCTCAAGGGCGAGTATATCTTAAGCAGTCTCAAGATGGTGAAAGACTTCGAGTCGGGTATCAAAAGTGGCATATACGAGAGTGAGGTTGTCAAAGATCTTGATTCCATCCCATTTCCTTTTAGGGACTACAAAAGTGCTACAAAGTATTATGATCCTAGTATGCCGACACCTCGTCCACAACTGCAAATCTATGCTTCAAAGGGTTGTCCATTTAAATGCACCTTTTGCTCTTGGCCACAGAATATGTATTTTGGCAATGTCGCCCAAAGAAGCCCAGAGAAGATTGCCCAAGAGATTAAAGAAGCGATAGCTAAGCACGGCTTTAAAAGTATATTTTTTGATGATGATACTTTCAATATAGGGGAGGAGAGAATCTCTAAACTTTGCGACTATCTTAAGGGGATAGGTCTGCCTTGGACCATGATGGGGAGACTTGACTGTAGCTCAAGAGAACTCTATGATAAAATGGTAGAAAGTGGTTGTGTCGGTATGAGGTTTGGCATAGAAACTTTCAACCAAGATGTTCTAAAACGCATACACAAAGGAATAGAACGAAAAGATTTTCGCTACACACTAGAATACATTAGCTCAAAATATCCAGACATATTCATACATCTTACAATGATGCGTGATATGCCTGGACAAACGGAGGAAATGCATCAAATCGATATGCAGATTCTTAAAAATATGGGCTATACACCTGATGGCGAAAAAAGAAACTTCCAATTAAGCAGGTGCGTGCCATTTCCAGGCACGAAAATGTATGAAGAGTTTAAACAAAACAATGCTGGTATCATCGATCAATATGACAAATATGATGGTGGAGCGGACACAATTGTAAAAGAACTTAAATGAAAATAGCCATTATCGGGGCTTCTAGCTTTATAGGGTTTCGGTTTTTTACTCACTTGCGCGGACAATTTGATGTCGTAGGCACTTATTTTAAGCATCAAAAACACCAAGAAATGGTGCGCCTTGATATATCACAACAGGCAGATGTCGAGCTATTTATCAAAACCTATATGCCAGACACTATTCTATGGGTAGCTGGCAGCAAAGATTTAACCTTGACAGAAGATAATTTAGAGTATGCATATTCTGTTAATACTTATCCGCTTTCTTATCTTATATGGAGCATAGATAAACTTGACAATTATCACCCTCGCGTTGTGTTTTTTTCTACTGATTATGTGTTTGATGGTGTGCGTGGAAACTATCGCCATACCGACACACCAACACCGCAAACAAATTATGGTATAAGCAATCAAAAAGCTGAATATTTGTTGCAACATAACTATGATAACGCCATAATTATAAGAACATCTGCTGTTATGGGTAAGGGTGGCACTTTTTTTGATTTTCTTGTGTCAAATTTGCAAACAAAAGAAGTGTTAGAGCTTTATGATGATACGATTTTTACCCCAACACCCATGGCATTGCTTATACAATGTGTTATGGAGCTATTATGTGGATCATATACCAATGATATTTTACATATTTGTGGTTCGTCTGTTTATACGAGATATAGTTTTGGAATGCAAATTCGTCAAATTTTACAAAGCCAGAATCCAAGCAGCAAACTCGCACAAATTATCCCTGTAAAATCTCAAGTCAATAAACAAAGATTGTTTTTTCCTAATCTTTCACTTGTTTCGTCATTTCCTTTAGATGATTATAGAAGTGAGTTAATATGATTGAATTTTTAGAACCGTATTTTTCTCATAATGACGATAGGGGAGGCATTCTTGGTTTATGTAATCGATTTTGCTTCGAGGAAATAAATCTTATCACATCTCTCAAAGGTGTAGTTCGCGGAGGACATTATCATAAACATACTAATGAAATGTTTATTATTATAGATGGTAAAATAAAAATTACACTCTTTGATTATCATAATCCTCACAAAAGACAAGAGTATATCGTGGTCCCTCCACAATGTTTTTATATTAGACCATTTGTCATCCATACATTTGAGATGCTAGAAGATTCAAAATGGATCAACGCGTTAGATCATAAAATGACCAAGAAAAATCAAGATTTTCACACAATATGATTATGGTGTATTGTTGATTTAGCAACATAGGCAATATGCTTTTTGGTGCGCGAATTTATAAATTTAATAAGTGGTTTGAGATTTTTTTTGTTAAAATTCATCATTTAATAATTTAATGTTAGGCTTGCTGTATGATTGTTGATATGTCGCAAATCGCGCAAAATAAGTCGATGAGAGAACATCTGCCGCCCATCTCTATTATCACCATTACTTATAATGGTATCGCAGAAATTACTGAGACAATGGATTCTGTGGTGGGGCAGGACTATCCGCATATACAATACATCATCATTGATGGGGCAAGCAATGATGGCACGAGAGAAAAAATTATAGAATATATCGCCTCGTGTGCGGATATAGATTCTAGAAATAATGGAGACTCTAAAGAAACTGCGTTTTCTAAAGAAACATCGGCTGATAGCGAGCAGTATCCTTTGTTTGCTAAAGAAAATACGCAAGCCCAAAGCAGAATCTACCTTGAAGCCACGCATAGAGAGAAAAATTTTACTTTTAAATTCTTAAGCGAGTGCGATAGCGGAATCTATGATGCGATGAATAAAGGCATAGACCTTGCCACAGGGCAGTGGTGCAACTTTATGAATTGTGGAGATAGATTTTATAGCCCAAATACGCTAAAAGAGTTTTTCACGCATTTTTTACAAAGCGCGCAAGATGCGCCACAAACACAGCCCCACACCGCGCAAGAGCAAGCAGCCCCCCAAACCACTCCCCAAATCCTTTATGGCGACTCCCAGCTCATCTATGATGAAGCCCACTCTAAGATTCTCTACGCCTCCACCAAACCGCATAAATACAAGCACCACTTTATCCATCAATCCGCCTTTATCGCCACCCCCCTTATGCGAGCCTACCGCTATGACACAGGCTTTAAAATCGCGGGAGACACGGACTTTTTCGCCAAGGCTTACAATAATGGAGCGAGATTCCAGCATATCCCCATTGTCGTCTCAAACTTTAGCCTAGAGGGCGTAAGCTCTAAGCTCTCTAGGCAAATGTTTAAAGAAGACTGCCAAATCGGCTATAAATACAACCGCCTTTTCCCTATAATGCACACACTCAAATATCTGTTTTGGATAATCCCGCGCGTATGTATCCGCAACGCCATTCCAGCAAGATTCCGCAGTCAAGCTAGAATCTTGCTTGGCAAGAAAACAAGCTAATCCCACATTGCAAGGAGTTTTTATGTATCTTAACACCCCATCAAAGAAGCCCACACTTAAGGGCATTTTACGCAAGTGCTACCGCAAAGCTCAAGCCATCTTTGGGCAAATAGATTTTGTCCCAAGCGGACATTTCTACTCGCCCATTGCTAATGCCAAAGAGATAGAAGAGGGTATTGCCGCACGCTCTTATGAGCCAAGCGATTTAATGGGTATAGATTTAAAGCTAAAATCCCAAAGAGCATTGCTTAAAGAGTTTGCCAAGCTTTATACAGAGCTGCCATTCACAGAATCTAAGCAGCCCCATTTACGCTACTACTTTGACAACCAAGCCTACTGCCACAGCGATGGAATCTGTCTATATTCTATGATACGCCACTTGCGACCACAAAGGATTATAGAAGTCGGCTCTGGCTTTAGCTCCGCACTTATGCACGATGTGAGAGAGCTTTTCTTCACAGGTAAAAATCTATGGGGGGGGGGGCAAAATAAAGCAGATTCTGTTTGTGAGCTAGAATCTATTTTAGATTCTGGAAAAAATGCAATAGCTCTAAGCAAGTCCGCAAAGGATTCTAGGATTTTGCACGATGGCACAAATTCTACAAACGCAGCTAGGCGACAGGATTTTGGAGATAAAAATGGGATTTTGCAAGACGGAGTCAAGGGTGCGCACTTGGGCGTGCGTAACTGCAGACTCGCCGCAGCAATCGCCATTTTTAGCCCAAAAGCCAACGCCAGAACCACAAGCAAAGCGCAATCTACCAATAAAGCCAAAACAACCCCTTTTCATATCACCCACATTGAGCCCTACCCCGCCCTTCTCCACTCTCTGCTAAAACAAAGTGATATAGACTCCCACAACACGCGCATTTTGCCACACCGCCTGCAAGAGATAGATATACGCATTTTTGAAGAGCTAAAAGCAAATGATATATTGTTTATAGATTCTACACACATTGCTAAAATCAACTCCGATGTTAATAGAATCTTTTTTGAGATTCTCCCTAGGCTTAAAAGTGGCGTATATATCCACTTCCACGATATTTTCTACCCATTTAGCTACCCTAATGACTGGCTACGCGATAAAAACTCGTGGAATGAAGCCTATGTTTTACGCGCATTTTTAAGCTTTAATTCCGTCTTTGAAATTGTGTTTTTCAACACCTGTTTAAATCATCTCTACAAAGACGAGTTTGCCGCCGCACTGCCCCTAAGCCAGAAAAACACCGGCGGAAGCTTATGGCTAAGAAAAAAATAAAGTAAAAATAGGTAAAATAAGCCATCTGGGGTGGTAATAAAGTTTTTAGTTTATTGACGCCAAACAGTTAGCAGATGGTTTCAAGCAGACATATTCTAGGGTTAAGGGTGCATGGTCAAGCAAATTTTAGTTTTATCTCTCTGTCGCAAAGGCGGTGGCTTCGAATATTATACCGACAATGTTTTGCGCCATTTTACTCTCCCATATACGATCTACCAGAGTTCTTATATCAGCAAAGAAAGCAAGATCAAAGGCGCAAAATCTATCCCCACTTATAGAGGCGAAATCTCCTTTATTTTCAATTCTATTTTCCTACTACCCTTGCTTTTAGTGCATTTTTTCTTTCTTTCAAGACATTACAGCATGTTGTATTTACCACATTTTCATTTTTGGAATCTGCCATTTATGTTGCTTTTTAGACTCCTAAAAAAGCCTGTGATTTACACAGAACACGATGGAGTCGTGCATTTTGGCGATATAAGATTCCAGCAACCACTCATCAATCTCTGTTTGAAGGTTGCCACTCATATTGTTTTTTTAACTCATCATGTCAAATCCCTTGTCCCACAAAATCTTCTAAAACATAAGCATATTGCGGTTATTCCTCACGGGATTTTTGACCTTACGGGATTGCATAATGCACCAAAAACCCGTAAACCCATGCCCACTTTACTTTTTTTTGGGCGCGTAAGCAAGTACAAGGGCATTGAATTGCTCCTTGAGGCAATACAACAAGTCCCGCTTGCAAGCTTTGAAAAGCTCGTTATCGCAGGCAAAAGCTCATATACTTATAACACCAGCCATTTAAGCAAAGGGCTTTTAGCGAAACTGGAAATTATCGATGAATTTCTGCCCCAAAAACGCATAGTGGATCTGTTTAATAATGCAGACATACTGCTTATGCCATATTTAGAGGCTAGTCAAAGCGGTGTGGCAGCCATTGCTATTGCCAATGCTATGCCTACTGTTTGTACAAAAGTAGGAGGATTGGCCGAACAATTTATTTTGAATTCTTCTTTAGCAACTGAGGGGGGGGGGGGGCAGGATGAAATATGTCATGCCACACAAGCAGATACCTCAAGAATCTGCACCCCACAAGCCTGTGCGGTTTTTGCTGAACCTAATGTCGCAAGCTTTACCAACATGTTGCTGTCGTTACTTGCAGATTCTAGCCTGTATGAATCCCTTAGTCACAATGCCACTATTCGAGCCAAAGAGTTAAGATGGCGCAATATCGCGGCACAGATAGAGGAATTTTTGAAAAAAAGTTAGATTTTTCTTTTACCAAAACAAATGTCCTTATCATCCGTTCAAATCCTTGCAATCCAGATTCTAGAGTAGAAAAAATTGCTACTAGCCTGTCAAAACTGCGCACTCATGTAAGCGTGCTTGCATGGGATAGAGACGGATCGACCGATTCAAATGAATCTAGACCAGGCTATCACATCCATAGAGTTGGTATCAAAGCTAGTTATGGCGCTGGGCTAGCCAATATTGTTCCAATGATAAAATTTCAATATAAAACCCTTGTATATTTATGGAAGAACCGCGCAAATATTGATGCAATCCATGCTTGTGATTTTGATACGGCCCTACCTGCTTTTTGCATAGCAAAACTATGTAAAAAGATATTGATTTATGACATTTTTGACTATTATGTAGATACATTCTCTGTACCAAAAAAATTAAAACCGATTATCAAGGAAATGGAAAATTTCATTATTAACCATGCCGATGCTTGCATCATCTGTTCAGATTCCCGTCTCAAACAAATTGCACCAGCCACACCAAAAAAACAAGTCATTATTCACAATGCACCCAAGAAGCCTAAATCTTTAAAAGTCTTTAAACTAAAAAATTCTAAACGCCATCGTATTAAAATTGCCTATGTGGGTTCTCTAAGCCCTCATCGATACATAAAAGAGCTTCTAGAACTGGTACAGGAAAACCATCTTTTAGAATTACATATTGCTGGCTTTGGCGTTTTACAAGATATGGTCGAACACTACGCCAAAGAATCAGATAACATAGAGTTCTATGGAAAAATATGCTATGAGGATACTTTGGCATTAGAGAACGCTTGCGATATTCTAACAGCCCTATATAATCCGGATATCACGAATCACATCTACGCAGCACCCAATAAATTCTATGAATCTTTGTTTTTAGGTAAGCCTGTTGTAATGATCAGGGGTACCGGTATGAGTGAATATGTTTTAAACTATAAGCTGGGAGAGGTTATTGATTTTTCTAAAGAGAATTTATTGCAAGCATGTATTAGACTAGTAGAAACTAATACAAAAGACCTAGAAAAAAAGCGAAAATATATATATGAAACACAATTTTCCTGGGATATTATGGAACAAAAACTTTTTGGTATATACAAAGATTTCTTTCCTCTTAGTATAAAAAAACTCATCGCCATTGTTTTTGGAACAAGGCCAGAAGCCATTAAATTAGCCCCTCTCATTAAAGAGTTGCAAGGTAAAAATAATTTTTTAGTCTGCAATATTCTCAGTAATCAACACACAGAATCCATGCTACAACCAATTCTGCAAGCTTTCGGGATACGGGCACATTTCAATCTCCATGTCCATCATAAATTTCAAACCCTACATTCCATAAGTAGCAAAATCCTAGATCGTCTAAGTCCATTACTAGCACATATAGAACCAGACCTAGTGTGTGTTCATGGCGATACAACTACCGCTTATGTTGGTGCGCTAACAAGCTTTTATCAACACATTCCCATAGCACATATCGAAGCAGGTCTTCGCACATATAATCTTAAAGCCCCTTTCCCAGAAGAATTTAACCGCCAATCGATTGCTCTTATTGCTGATTATCATTTTACTCCAACCACCACGACAAAAACTCACCTTCTAGCAGAGCATATACCAGAAAAAAATATTTTTGTGGTAGGTAATACTGCTATTGATGCTCTTCATATTACCATTAGCAAAGGTTTTACCCACCCGTTACTGGATTGGTTAGAGAATGACTTATGCCTACTATTAACCGCGCATAGGAGAGAAAATTTAGGCAGCAATTTAAAGCATATTTTTACAGCTATAAATAATCTTTTGGAAGCAATCCCCAATCTCAAAGTAATTTATCCTATCCATCCAAACCCATCCATACAGGACATGGCACAAAAATACCTCAAATCGCAAAAAAGATTGCGTATTATCCCACCGCTTGATGTGATTGCTTTTCATAATTTATTACATAGAGCAGATATTATATTGACAGATAGTGGCGGTATCCAGGAAGAAGCTCCAGCCCTACACAAGCCAGTACTCGTATTGCGAGAAACAACAGAGCGTATTGAAGGCTTGGAGGCTGGAACATTAAAGCTAGTTGGGACAGATCCAAGCTCCATTTTTCAAGCAACATATGATCTTTTGCACATAAAAACCTTATATAGAGAAATGGCCAACAAAACCAATCCCTATGGTAATGGCACAAGCTCCAGGCAAATAGTTGCTGCTTTAGAGAATATTTTTAATAATGATGGGGATGACTAGAATAAAACAAGAATACTGATATTTAGCCTCTGACTACAGCCTCCTCCACTCCAAATTGTACTTGCATTTTATTGAGGCAATCGTACTAAATACTTGTCACTCTCCACAAAATAACTGTACAAATTTTCTGTACAATACTCTAACAAACCTTTTTACTGCTTAGAATTCAAATATTCCACATATTCAACAAAAGCCAACCCTGATTATCTAGTCCATCTTTGTAGCTCCCAATGCTAAATTACATTGGCAAACTAGAGAAAGAAATATGCGTTTTTCTAAGCAGAGAGAAATACATCTAAAACACCCATAATAATTGCCTACACTGATGTTTTGCACCGCACTCCAAAAGAACCAAACTTTGTTTAATCAATTATACTTATACAAGAGATAAGCCGATATGCTGGTGGCAAGTCTAAAAAATAAGACTGCCCCCTGCTACTAGCTGAAAGCAGATTGCGCCATCATTGTAACCCATGTTTAATTTACAAATTCCAATAAACAGTCCAAATTTTGATATTTCAGCTTACATAAAAGCTACTTAGCCCATCTTCACACCATGACTTCGACGACAAAAACCATGTACGCCCAATGAGTTTTATTTGCAATTTGGAACATTAGTCCCTAATGTCATTATAGAATGGGTTTTTGCCTGATTTTCAGATCGATAAAAAAATGGCTCTTTGCCAAAGTTAGAAAATGGAATCCCATAGAAAAATCCATTTATAGGCTGGATTTTTTCAGTCAGTGGAGAATCGGTCCCTATGTATAAAAGAGACTGCACATCATAACCCATAGCTTCCAAAATTGTTGGAACAATATTAAAATGGGATGCCCTGTTGTAATTTTCTTCCAAATGCATACCAAGCCGAGATATATCACCATTACTCAAAATTACTAAAGGCACCTGTCCTTCACCAAAATACGGCTCACCGGAAGAAGTGCAATGTGTAAGACCAGGGACATCAAAAAGGTTTTGCCCATGATCAGATGTATAAATAAAAAGCACCTTTTGTTTATATTCTCGTGCAAGTAAAGCTTTAAAAAATTCATCACTTTGATATTGCACATTGGCAAGATAAAGCAAACGCTGTTTATGGCTCAAAGTATAAGAATCTAACTGCATTTTACTTGCTGAATCTATAAAACTTTGCGGAGCACGATATGGGAAATGTGAACCTTTTTTGATAATATAAGTGAAGCTTCGTTGGACATCATCGAGGTAATCTAAAGATTGCAGAATATCTAAATCCTGCAGAATTGATGTGTTGGATATATTGTGATCGACCAATTTAAGTTCATCTTGGGTAAAAAAATCATGCCCCATACCCCCACTCTGTGCGTCAAAAAGATATGTAATAAATCCGGCATTTTTGGCATAGCTCCAAATAAAAGCGTTGGAATAGAAATCGTTTGCCATTTCTGTACTCCTAAACCCCTTTCTTAATGCGATATTGCTAGTATGGGAACAATTACCAGCAGAAAAAGCACTACCATAATCAAGCGCTTTTAATGCAGAGCTACAAGGTATCTCAATACGCCTAAATGGAGAATAATCACTTCTCAAACTTTCATCAACAATCAAAACAATATGGGTGAACTGTGATTTGGCAAATGGTTTTAGTTCGGTTGTATAGGAAAAAGCTGGATGAGGATTGATAAGACTATCATACAAAAAAGCTAGGGCCAATGCTGGAGGGTTTATTGTGGAAGGAAGTTTGTTGGTCGCTGCACCCTGCCTATAAATACAAACAACTGTGCTAAAAACTATTAAAAGACAAATTATACCCCCCCCACCGCAATAAAGTATTACTCAATGAACTTACACCTTCTGTAGAGACTTGTCTAAAACACCCGCTCAATTCCATGCTTGGCATTATGACAAACCCCAAAAGCAGTAAAATAGAGCGAGATAGACTTTTTGCAATCTCAGTGCTATACATGCTAAGTGCATCAAACAGGTTATTTTTTGATTGATATAAAATGATAAAGTCAATATATTCCATCACTTTGCCACTAGCCCTATAAAAAATATCAACATACAAAGTACTAATGACCAGTATAATAACAAACACATACTTCCAAAATGACACACTCAGGGAAAGCAACACAAGCGCTACAAATAGGGCAAAATATGATAATACAAACACAATACTTTTACCCAAATAAAAAGTTTGTATGTTAATGTCAGCAAACCTTGAAATAAGGCTTGGATTTTCCATCATCACAAAACAAAATATCAATACAACTGCAATCAGCATGCGAAGCAAAATGCTATTTTTCCCTTCCAGCACCATCACTCACCATCTCCCTATTGATTTTAGCATCTGTCCAAGCAAACAGAGTCGTGCATTATACCATATTACTGATTTATAAAGCTATTTTAAAGCATAGGCTCTATAAAATCAGCGGTCAGAACACAAAAGACAAGTTTCATATCACACGCGCGCAAGCCTAATGGGAGGAGGGACCGGTTGTGTGCGTGCTTCCACTATGATTTCAACGCCGACGATGGAGTAATAATGCCTATGCCCTCTTTGCTACTCATACTTTCGCGCTTCCCCTATCCCCCAATAGGTGGAGATAAGCTTAAAAGCTATCATCTTATCAATATTTTATATAAACATTTTTCGCTTCATCTCGTATGCATAACCAATCAACCATTACAACCAGAACAAGAAATATTTTGTAAAAAATATTTTGTAACCTATAAAGTGTTTTTTAAACCAAGATATAAACATTTTTTAGCTGTATTTAAAAATCTCCTTTCACCCATGCCATTACAAGTACATTATTATTTTTTCAACGATGTGGCACAAGAGATTGAAGATAAAGCAAAACACTGTAATATTATCATAAATACTCTTGTGCGCACTTCTCCTTATGTGCTAAATCTTCGAACTCGCGCAATTAAAGTCTTGGATATAGTAGATTCCATCTATTTGCACTACCTAAGATCCAAGCATAAAACAAAATCTCCAATCTATCAAATTCTCTATACTCTAGAAACCAAAAGATTGCAAAAATACGAGCAACTATGCGTAAGCAACTATGACCTAAGCCTTTTTGTTAATCACGCAGAAGCTTCATACTACAAGCCCTATGGCGCAGTAGCTTGCCTACCAAACGGAGTGGATTCTAGACTTTTTGATGTAGCCGCAAACCCCAGCTTGCAATATAAATATAAACACACACTTGCGTTTTGTGGCAAAATGAACTATCGCCCTAATATCGATGCGATATTTTGGTTTATCCAAAATGTCTTACCTTTGCTACATAATGAAATTTCTATCCTTGTCATTGGCACAAACCCTACAAAGGAGCTTCTAAAGATGCAAATCTCTTTTCCAAATAGGATTGAGATCACAGGTTTTTTAGAGGATGTGCATACTCCTATCGCCTCTTGCATGGCAAGTATTGCGCCCATGCAAACTGGGGGAGGCATACAAAACAAAATCCTTGAAGCGATGGCACTCGGGCAAATTGTCTTTACCACTACTTTAGGGGCTTCTCCCATCTCACAAGCCAAACATAATAAACATTTGCTTGTCTTTGATGAGCCACAAGCAATGGCCGAGGGTATCAATAATCTTTTTGATAATGCAAATTTGTATTCACATATCAAGCAAAACGCAAAAGATCTAATTAAGAGACATTATACTTGGGACCATTATGAAACCTCTTTGCTACAATCAATCAATAAGCTCTTAATAACAAAATACGCTTCTAACGATATACTGATAGGGGGGGGGGCACTAGAATCTAGCGCAATCATTGTCTTTGTCCCATCGTGCCTGATTGATCATACACGCATTGATTACACATGCGATGTCAAGCAGCCTAGATCCACATATTCTACAAGTGCTTTAGCTCTCACACAGGGCGGATTCTATGCCGCCTAGCATTTTTTATAACACTCAAAATAACCCCGACAAAGAACAAAAGTCGCTCCAAAGCACACCGATCTTTTCCATCATTATCCCCACTTATAATGTAGAATCCTACATTGCTCGCTGTCTAGAATTCTGCATAAACCAAACCTTGCGCGAGATAGAAATCCTAGTGATAGATGACTGCGGAAGTGATAGCTCTATACACATCGCGCAAGACTACGCAGATAAAGATAGCAAAATTCGCATTATCAAAAATCCCAAAAATCTCGGCACATTTGGCGCAAGACTCACAGGCATAAAATCTGCCCTAGGGCTATATACCATTTTTTTGGATGCAGATGATTACCTAGCACCCAATGCCTGCGAGATAATTTATCGCCAAGCATTAAAATCTAAGATTAACACTCAAAATACAATACAGAGTCTAGAAAACCTGCCAGATATTATCCACTTCCACCCGACCTATCAAAGCGCAAAAAACGCGAGCCCCATAGCCAACATCCTACACAAAATGCGCTATATCCTGCCTACACGCTTTAGTAAAAAGCCATTGCAAAACCACCAAATCGCGCAGAACTTTTTCCTAAAAAGCTATCATTTTCCAAAATTCACCCTATGGGATAAATGCTACAAGACCACGCTTATCAAGCAGATTTTACCTTTTATGGAGGATTTTATCCCTCTTAAACTCACAATGGCTGAGGATATGCTGAAGTTTTTTGTCATTGTAGCACTAGCCCAGAGCTATGTAAGCATAAATAAGCGGCTCTATATCTACTGCCTAAATAGCAGCTCTATCACACAAAATCTGCGCGCTAAGGATAAAAAAATCGCAGATTTAGCCCATATCGTTAAAGCCCTGCCAGACCTTGCAGACAAGCTAAGAGCATACAACCCCCTTATGCCACAAATCGCGCAAAGGCTTTGTAATAATCTCATTGCTCTAATGCTTCTAGAATCACGCTTTGAACCCACTTTATCGAGCTTGCAAACAACTATCAATCAATTTCTTATCTCGCTCGATAGTTCTTACTGGGTAAATTCCAAACTATTTTCAACATTGAAAGATCGCCCATATCTGCATGCCTGTGTTCTCTCGCTTAACTATTGGAATCGCTGCTTAACTTGGATACGAATTATTGTGTATTTGGGAAGTTTTGGAAAAGTGAAGATTTAATAGTCATTACACAAGTGCTATAGACGCATGTAAAAGAAAACAAACTATGGTGGAGTGTAGGGGGATCGAACCCCTGACCTCGACGCTGCCAGCGTCGCGCTCTCCCAGCTGAGCTAACACCCCACAAAATCGCAGAATCCAAGCAAGAACAAGACAAAATCTAAAAAACAGATGGTGATCACGATTGGACTTGAACCAACGACCCCTACCATGTCAAGGTAGTGCTCTACCAGCTGAGCTACGCGATCGAATGCGGGATTCTAGCTCAAATTTGCTTAATCTCTCATAAGCCAATCCCTACACCCCCGCTAAATCCCACGCCAACTTTTACTCCAGAGTCCCAGCACTACATCATCACCAGCCTAGCACACTAAGCACTCTCCCCTACTAAGAGCACGGCTCGCTGCTGCGATCAATGAGGCTTGGCGGAAGCTTGGCAAGCGTGATGATGGTAGATTCTAGCATGCGATGCTCGCCACTATCACGCTCATGATCAAAGCCCAGCAAATGCAGCAAAGCATGCACAAAAAGCAGACAGATCTCCTGCGCAAGTGTATGACCTAGTTTCTCACTCATACGCACACACAGCGGGAGATTGATGACAATAGATCCAAGTGGCGCGCAAGGCACGCCCAAATCCTCCACACCAGATTCTACGCTAGAATCCACATCAGCCACCCACTCCTGCATGATTGGAAAGCTTAGGACATCTGTGGCATACTCGCGCCCAAGATGTCCTGCATTAAGCGCACAAATCTCTTGCTCACCGACGAAAATTAGCTCAATTTCTCTCCTACTAAAATTCTTCAAATCCTGTGCTAAACCCGACGCCAAACTCCATATCAAATCTCCAGAATCCAAGCCCTCTCTTGTAATCCTAGAATCCAGATTCTGCATTAAATCAATAATCGCAAAAAGCTCCCGTCTAAGATTTTCTAATATCTTGGAATCCAAATACTCCGTAGAATCAATAATGCTCAAAATCGATTCACTCATCACACACCTTTAAGTAAAATCACCAGCAATACAAAATCACAAAAATCTTTCTCCCACCCCCCCCTAAGCCAAATCCAACAAAATCTTTCAAGCCAAAATCAATAATGCTCGCGTATAATACCAAGATCTACCAAAAGGAGCATACAAATGCAACCACACACACCCAAGCGACAAACGCCACTCACACAGCACGCCAAAAGCACAGCTCCCCAAGCCCCAGCGGCACACCCAGCCCATCGCTTAGCGCAGTATATGTCCGTGCTATTTGCCGTGCTATTTGGCGCGCAGAGCCTCTATGCTAGCAATCGGCTAGAGCTAAAGCAAGCGCTAGAGAATCCAAGTCAAGTCAATGCAAAAAACTTCCCATTCCGCGAATTCTACACGCTAGCTATAACGCCTATGCTGGCGCTTGCTGGAGATAGGCTTACAATCACAAGCAACAAATGCAAAGGCGAAGATGATAATCTCTCTTGCAAAACAAAATCCATCGCTTTCTTGGGCATGGATTTAGCACACGATGTGCGATATACCATAGCCACAAAAGACGAACATGCACAAGCCAAGCTAGAATCTAAACTCACTCCGCCTTGCGATGAGATTTTCCGCAATCTAGCGGCGCAAGCGCGGGAAATCCACCAAGATACAAAAAAGCACCAAACATGGCAGAAGCGCGCAAATCTCGCCTGCTCTCTTCTCCCAGATTCCATAATGCTAACCCAAAACTCCACCAAAAAACAAAAAAACGACTACATGGAGAGTGCCCTAGAGACAAAACTACGCGCGCCAAATGACACAAAACTCACAATCGAGATCACAGGAATCGACCGCGCTAAAGATTTTGCCGGGCACAATATCCCTGCGATATATGCCATGATATATAGTGCCACGATGTATGACGCACTCCAAAATACCCTAGAATCACTAGGCTCTAGCAATCATATCCAAACCCCAAAAAGCATGACCAAGCTACTTGATCACACTTCCACTATCACTCGTCTAAAAGTGCTTCTTGAGTCTAAAACCCTAGGCGATGATATCTATACGCTCGCAGAATCCAAACAATCCAAGCAGGATTTCTATAAGCTCCATGGACTTGAGCAAGCAAAGATACCAGAAGCACTAGCCAAGCTTATGGAGGCAGTGCAGCAATTTATGCTAGGAAAAAGCGGGCGCATGGGGATTTTATTTGAAGCAGGAGACAAAGGCGGGATCCCCGATGGTGCGTTTGCAAGCCTAAGTCGCCATCTCGAGACACTCGATCTTGCTCGTGCTATGGAAGAAATCTCACGCTATGGCAAGCTAACAATCATCAGCAGGTAGATTCTCATCTCTATGTATCAAGATTCTATTTGAGGATTTTGCTGTGGGTTTTTGTGCGATTTGGCAAACACATCTGCAAGCGCGATGAGCGTATTCTCAAACGAGATTGATTCCTCTTCAGCTTGCTTTAAAAACTCCTCCATAACAGGCTTTATCGCTAGCGCATAATCAAGCTCCACATCGCTGCCGTGCTGGTAGGAGCCGATACGCAGGAGAATCTCATTGTCCTTTAGCAACGCGTAGTAGCGGCGGAATTGCTGGATTAGCTCTCTATGCTCTTTGGTGATGATGTCATTACTCACACGCGAAGCAGAGGCTAGGATATTGATAGGCGGATAAATCCCAAAATCTGTCAAAGCTCGCTCTAGCACGATATGCCCATCAAGGATTGATCGCGCTTGATCGGCGATGGGGTCGCTTAAGTCATCGCCTTCCACAAGCACGGTGAAAAATGCTGTGATAGAGCCCTTGCCCTCCTCCTTGCCTGCTCGCTCCATAAGCTGGGGCATAAGTGTGAGCACAGAAGGTGGATAGCCCTTGCTTGTAGGCGGCTCTCCTAGGGCTAGCCCAATTTCTCGCTGCGCCATAGCAAAGCGTGTAACAGAATCCATAATAAACAGCACATCATTCCCCAAAGATTTAAAATACTCCGCCACTGCCATAGCACTAAACGCCCCATATTTGCGCATAAGCGGCGAATCATCGCTTGTAGCGACAATTAGCACAGTGCTGCTAAGATCGCCGCCTAGAGATTTGTGGATAAACTCCGGCACCTCTCGCCCCCGCTCACCAATGAGAGCAATGACTTTTATAGGAGCTTTGCAGCCTCGCACGATCATTCCCATAAGCGTGGATTTGCCCACACCAGATCCAGCAAAAATCCCAAGCTTCTGCCCCTTGCCACAAGTAAGTAGTCCATTGATTGATCGCACCCCTACATCAAAGACCTCATCGATAATGCCACGCTTTAGCGCGCGAATGGGCGGCGTGATGATGGGCAAATGCGTGGCATTAAGCAGTGGGGGCTTATCATCAATGGGCGTGCCAAGTGGGTCAAACACACGCCCAAGCATAGATTCTGCCATAGGGAAAGTCAAGCCATTTTTCTCAATCACCACAACATCATTGATCCCAAAATGCTCCACGAAAGAGAAAGGATTAAAGCCAAAGCTCTGCCCCTCACTTAGCGTAACAATCCCTAGCGATTGACTAGAATCCTTATGCGTGATTTTGACAATATCGCCCACAGATGGGCTAATACCCTTAGCATAAATGATTGTGGGCGTGATTTTGGTGATAAGCCCATATTGCGGCGAGAGATTGGGGCGTGCGGCGAGTTTGGATTTAAGTATGTGGAGCGACATTGCTTTCCTTAACAATAAGCAGAATCTCAAGCCAACTCTTTATGCCTTTAAAGCCCTTGCAAAGGTAAAGAGCGAGCAAAGTTCGAGGAATTTTATAATGTTTTTTAGATATTTTTCGTTAAAATGCCGATATTTACCCAAAAAGCTTAAGGATAGAAAGGAATAGCATGAATCTCCAAACCTCCAAAACCAACGCCGCAAACGCCCTAGCAAAAGGCAAAATTGCCCTACAAGATTTAGAACACAAACTAGAATCTATCGCACAAAAGGCAGCTAAAACGCTTAAAATCGCAGGATTTCGCCCTGGAAAAACACCTGTGCATATTGTCAAGTCTCGCTACAAGGACCAGCTCGAGCAAGATGCGCAAAAAGAACTCGTGCAAGAAATGCTCAATGCCGCACTACAAGAGCTATCGCTAACCCCAGCCCAGCTTATCGGCGATCCGCTTATCACGAAGTTTGACAAAGGCGAAAGTGATATTGATGTCGAGATCACAATTTCGCTTATCCCAGAATTTAGTCTCGAAGGGCTAGAATCCAAGATCCCTGCGCCTAAAATCCCAACCCCTGCCAAGAAAGACATAGAAGAGCGACTTGAGCGAATCGCAAGCATGCAAGGCGATCTCATAGAATCCAAAGACAAATCTGTGAAAAAAGAACATATCGTCAATATCGACTTCGAGGGCTTTGTCGATGGCGTAGCGTTTGAAGGTGGCAAGGCAGAGGGCTTTGATCTCACCATTGGCAGTGGGCAGTTTATCCCAGGGTTTGAAGAAGCACTTATTGGCACAAAAATCGGTGATGAAAAAAATATAGAAGTCAATTTCCCAGAGAATTACCACGCTAGCAATCTCGCAGGCAAGCCAGCAACTTTTAAGGTCAAAATCAACAAAATCCAAGATCGTGCGAAAGTTGCCCTTGATGATGCGCTAGCGCAAAAGATTCTAGGGCGTGATGATGCTACGCTCGTTGAGCTAGAATCCCGCCTCCAAGAAGAGCTTGCAGGCGAAATGAAAAACCGCCACTACAATGAAGAAATGAAACAAAAATGCCTAGAAGCGCTTGATAAAGGTTATAGTTTTGACCTGCCAGATGCGATTGTCGAGCGCGAAATGGATGTGCTATTCCGCAATGCGCTTTCCACAATCCCAGAAAATGAGCTCAAAACCTACCAGCAAGATCCACAAAAAGCAAAAGAGAAGCGCGAGAGCTTCCGCGATGAAGCGCAAAAAAGCGTGAAAATCACTTTCCTTGTCGATGCCATTGCCAAGGCGCGCGGGATTAGCGTCAATGATAACGAGGTCATGTCGGCAATCTACTATGAGTCCATGATGCAAGGTCAAAATCCAAAAGAGGTGCTCGAGTATTATCGCAGTAACAACCTTATCCCAGCGGTCAAAATGGCGATGATAGAAGATCGCGTGCTTATCGCACTGCTAGATGAAAAAGCAGGGATTACAAAAGATTCTGCAGAACCTAAGAGCACAAAAGCCGCTAAACCAGAATCTAAAAGCGCGGAATCTAAAGCCACAAAGGCAAAAGAACCAAAAGCCACAGAATCCAAAAAGCCTGCCGCCAAACCAAAGGCTACTAAATCCTAAAAATCAAAGGTCTAAACTTATGAATTATATCCCCTATGTGATTGAAAAGACAGGGCGCAGCGAGCGCAGCTATGACATCTACTCAAGGCTACTCAAAGATCGCGTGATCTTGCTAAGTGGGGAGATCAACGATATGGTAGCAAGCTCCATTGTCGCGCAATTATTATTCCTAGAAGCAGAAGATCCAGAGAAAGATATCAATCTCTACATAAACTCCCCCGGTGGCGTTATCACAAGCGCGTTTAGTATCTATGATACGATGCAATATATCCGCCCAGATATTTGCACGATTTGCATAGGGCAGGCAGCGAGTGCCGGGGCGTTTTTGCTTAGCTGTGGAGCTAAGGGCAAGCGGTATTCTCTGCCAAATTCTCGCATTATGATCCACCAGCCTCTTGGCGGTGCGCAAGGACAAGCCACAGATATAGAAATCCAAGCCAAAGAGATTTTGCGGCTCAAATCAGTGCTTAATGAGATTATGGCTAGCAACACTGGGCAAACGCTCAAAAAGATCGCCCAAGACACAGAGCGAGATTTTTTCATGAGTGCCAAAGAAGCTAAAGAATATGGGATTGTGGATAAGATTCTCACCAAAAGCATTAAGTAGTGCCATAACCTAGAGCAAGCAACAAGGACAAAAATGGACAACAAGCAAGAAAAAGCATCTGACATAGGATCGAACCCTTTTCTCTCGGGAATCAATCCCGATGTGCATGCTGACATCGCGCCAGGCAGTGGCGATAATGAAGATGTCATCGGGGTGGTGGGCAGACTCTCGGAGACCGCCATCCACATGCTTCAGTCAGAATCTCTCCCGTGCTTGCCCTCCAACTACCGCTTATATTTCGAAAAGCTCTTACAAAAAGAATCTGCTAGTGTCCGCGAGAAAATCCGCGCAATCATGCGTATGCAATCTGATCTTGAAAATCGCGCACTAATCTTTGAAAAATCCGTTGGAGAGAGCCTGCGGATCATTAAACAGGTGCTAAGCTGCATGAGCGTTGTATATCAAAATTTTCTCATCGCAGAAAATGTCATCAAACAATACACCAAAGAGGCTGAACAAGCGGACAACAAGCTCACCCTCCGGAATGTGATGGATTTTTTCATACGCGATATGACTAAGGTAACCAATATCACCTCAAAGCAGCTTGACCAAATCCGCGATCTCTATGCCAAAACAGATAAAAACCTCAAACAAATCAGTCAAAACTCTGTCTATGACCTCAATCTTGATGTATATAACAAAAGTTATTTCATCGCAGTGCTGCAAAAAGAGCAAAAACTTTGTATGGAATTTAATCACTCCTCGGTGCTCATTTATGTTACCCTCTCACAAAGCCTCTCGCATGAGATTGGACAAGAGTCATCAGTGTTTGGGATACTGCTTAAAACTATGGCTAAGTTCTTACAAAAGCATATACAAACAAGCGATTTCATCGCGTATATGGGCGATGGGGTGTTTGGGATACTGCTTAAATACTCCGATATCGTTGAAGCCCAGGAGCTATGTGTGCTACTCTATCAAGCCGCACAGACGACAGATGTGTTTGTCGCAGACATGAATCTACAACTAGATATTACCTCAAGTATCGCTAAAATCATGCCCGAACGATCGATCGAAGAGACTCTAAGCGCTTGTCTCTCCACGCTCAAAATCGCCCTAGAGGAGAAACAGCACTGCAAAATCTACCAACAGGACGACATCAATGGCGATTCTGCCGATAGTTAAATACCCAGACAAGCGGCTTAAGACAAAGTCGCAGAAAGTGTGGGAGTTTGATGAGAATCTACATGCACTGCTTGATGATATGTATGAGACAATGATTGCCACAAATGGCATAGGACTAGCTGCCATACAGGTAGCAAAACCTATCTGTGCGCTCATCATCACGCTTCCTCGAGAAGACGGGGAGCAATATGAAGAAGATAGGCTTGAAATCATCAATCCCACTCTTATCAATGCCACAGGCGCAAGCCTTTATCAGGAGGGCTGCCTCTCGGTGCCCGGATTTTACGAGGAGATCGAGCGCTTCGCGGAGGTAAGTGTAGCGTATCAAAATCGCTTCGGGGAGGAGAAGGTGTTAAAAGCCGATGGTCTGCTTGCCATCGCAATCCAACATGAGATGGATCACCTTAATGGTGTGTTATTTGTTGATAAACTCCCACTACTACGCAGGAAAAAGTTTGAAAAAGAACTAAAAAGAATCCAAAAAGAGCAGAAGTCTAGCCAAACAAATTAGTCAAGCTATCTGTAATTTCACATCGCATACTCACTTCCAAACCACCGAATTATATCAAGCTACTTTTTGCCACCCTAGCATTATCATCAATCAAGGCAAACTAGAATCCGCTTATCACCAATCTACACTGCTAGCGGTGATTAGATCCATAAGCCAGGCGGATTTACTCCTCATGCTTGTGCCTATACTTTGCGCGCCAGATGCCACCATACTAAAGCACAAAGCCATGCTAGACGAGTGCTAGCCCCAGACGATTCTACCCCGCCTCTATCGCATAGGGCACAAGGCAGACAGCCCAAACAACCGCCTCATATGCAGTAAAACTTGATATAATGAGCGGCTATTCTAATTCTCAAGGAGCAAACCATGAAAACTCGTATTAAAAATACGCTAAAGCATTATAGGGACAGGATAATCGGGGGGGGGGATAGCCTCTCTCGCCGATGAAGTGCGCTTTATCCGCACGCTACTTTTGAAGCAAAATGCCAAGAATCTCAACACACTTTTTGATGTCGTCTATGAGACAAATTGGTGGGGCAATGGCTCTGGCAGCGGATCAAACGAGAATCTATGCAAGGGTTATGTCGCGTTTTTACAAGATTTTTTCAAACAACACAACATAACAAGTGTTGTTGATGCTGGGTGTGGGGATTGGCAATTTTCTAAAAATATTGATTTTAGCGGCATCACATATTATGGTTATGATGTCGCTCAATCCGTGATTGAAGCAAATACCAAAGCCTATACTAAAGAAAACATTAGCTTCACGCTCTATGATGGCGATTTTAGCAAGCTTCCTAGCGCAGATTTGATTCTATGTAAAGATGTTTTGCAACACCTGCCAAATACACATATACAAGCTTTTATTGATAATCTTTATAAATACAAATACGCCCTTATCACAAACGATATTGGGCAATGCGTAAATGAAAATATTTTACCCACACAATGCAGAAATATTGACCTGCGATGCGCGCCTTTTAATCTAGAGTGCAAAATAGTCTTTGAAATCCAAGAAAATCATCCACAAAATTGGGGGATTAGCTCAAAGCCCACAATGCTATGGATCAACCCCAACAATAACTTATAGCACAACATACAAAAGCTACTAAACATTGTATAATGCTGCCTTTGCTTAAAGCCCTGGAAGGAGTGTGCTATGGTGGATTATGGGATTAAATATTGGTCAAATGATGATTTTATTATCGAAGATGGGCTAGTGAAAGTGAATTATCAGCATAAGCCTTCCTTGCTTGAGATTGTGCAAGAAATCCGCGAGAGAGGCTATAAAGGTCCCTTGCTTGTGCGCTTTCCGCACTTAATCCACAAGCAAATAACCCAGCTCTTTACCGCCTTTCAAACCGCCATTGATGAATACCACTATACCGGCTCTTTTAAAGCTGTTTTCCCGCTCAAAGTCAATCAAATGCCAAACTTTGTGCTGCCCCTTATGGACTGCGTGCAAGGGCTGTGCTATGGGCTAGAGGCAGGCAGTAAATCCGAGCTTATCGTGGCTATGGCTTACACCAATGAACACTCGCCAATCACAGTTAATGGCTTCAAAGACAAAGAAATGATTTCCCTAGGCTTTATTGCTGCGAAAATGGGGTATGACATCACACTAACAATCGAGGGCTTAAACGAGCTAGAATCTATTATTCAAGTCGCTAAAGAGCTGGGCGCGCCCTATCCTAATATCGGCTTGCGTATCAGGCTGCACAGCACAGGCACAGGCGTGTGGGGCAAATCTGGCGGGATCAATGCTAAATTTGGGCTAACTTCTACGGAGCTTTTAGAAGCGATACGGCGGCTTGAGGACTCCAAGCTCCTAGCGCAATTTACGATGATCCACTTCCACATAGGCAGTCAAATCAGCGATATTTCTCCGCTCAAAAAAGCCCTGCGCGAAGTGGGCAATATCTATGCGGAGCTGCGCAAAATGGGGGCGAAAAATCTCACTTGTGTGAATATCGGCGGTGGATTAGCCGTAGAATACACCCAGCACGAGGGGAGCAACGATCGCAACTACACGCTAAGCGAGTTTAGTGGCGATGTCGTATTCTCGCTTAAAGAAATCGTGCGAAACAAGCAAGAAAAAGAGCCAGATATTTTCATAGAATCTGGTCGCTTTGTCTCGGCAAACCACGCTGTTTTGGTCGCGCCTGTGCTAGAGCTCTTTAGCCAAGAGTATGATGAAAAAGCCCTGCGCTTGAAAGAGAGCAACCCACCGCTAATCGCTGAAATGCTCGATCTCTACCAAAGCTTAAGTGAAAAAAACGCCATTGAATATTTGCACGATAGCCTCGATCATATGGAGTCGCTATTAACACTCTTTGATCTAGGCTATATTGATTTAACCGATCGCTCAAACACGGAGATTCTCGTGCATTTAATCATCAAAAAAGTCATAAAGCTTTTGAAGCACAAAAACCACAATGACATTATTAGAATCCAAGAGCAAGTCCAAGAGCGGTATTTGCTTAATTGCAGCTTTTTCCAAAGCCTGCCAGATTATTGGGGGCTTGGGCAAAACTTCCCTGTAATGCCCCTAGATAGGCTTAACCGCCGCCCCACTAGAAGTGCGAGTCTGTGGGATATTACCTGTGATAGCGATGGCGAGATCGCCTTTGATGCCAAAAAGCCCTTATATCTGCACGATGTCGATGTGATGAGTGAAGAGTATTTCCTAGGATTTTTCTTAGTGGGGGCGTATCAAGAGGTGCTAGGTATGCGGCATAATCTCTTCACCCACCCCACAGAGTTTAGCGTGGTGTTTGATGATGATTTAAACAAAGGCTATGAGATAGAAAACCTGCTTGAAGCGCAAAATATCCTTGATGTGCTCGATGACCTAGACTATGACACCAAAGAAATTGAGCGGATTTTGAAGCAGCGCATTGATGATTCTGGCATTAGCGATGAGGACAAAAAGGAAGTGCTAGGAATGCTCTATGTAATGCTTAGTGAAAATGGCTATTTACGCACGATTACCAAAGACATCTCCTAGGGTTTCATAAGGAAGCTACATGAGCCGCTTATGGATTATCTCACTCTTACTTCTCCTAGCCCTGCCACTATCTGCACTTGATGAGAAAACACGCGATCGCACAAGCTATCTAGGGAATTTGTGGCAACTCGCAAGCTTTCATTTAGGCTCAAGTATCGATCTAAACACCCCAAGCGGCGGAGCAATGGGGCTAAGTCTGGGCGCGAGTGCTGGGTGGAATTACTTATTTTTAAACGATGTAGATATTGGTGTGCGTGGCAGATATCTCTACTCTGGCTCCTATGCTTCCACGCACGCGCTTGGTGCCATACTCTATGTGCATTCATGGAATCCACCAAATGATGGGTTATTTTCATTTGCACTTGGCGGAGGCATGCTTATCACGCACGCCAGAGAGAGTCAAACGCTTGGTGGCTATGTCGAGGTGGGATTGGCGGGATTTAAGTTTTTCCCCGTGAATATAGATCTGCTCTATCGCGCAAGCTTTTACCCAGTAGGCAATGCACTAGGCATGGCAGAAATGGTGCATGGGATACAGATAATCTCGAGTTTTTTGTAGCGTAAAACTTGTAAGACTAGCAGAGATGCTTTTACTCGTGGTCGGAGTAGCGGGATTCAAACCCACGACCTCACCCACCCCAAGGGTGCGCGCTAATCAGGCTGCGCCATACTCCGTCAAAGCAGATAAAGCAATAATCAAAGAAGCTAGATTCTAGGAGATCCAGCTAGCGCTGGTGGAATCTAGAGCGCGCATTGTAGTGTATCTTTCTTGTATCATGGCTTAAAGTAATGCAAATAGTTTTAGAGTGGGATCGGCTTGGATCTCGGGCTAGATTCTAGGCACGCTAGAATCTCATGCCACCTGCGAGAATCTAGCGTATTAGCGATTAAGCCAATCCGTGCTACAATGCGTGATATTGCACACTAAAGGCACACAATGGATTCTTATGAATATGGCGAGTTGTTAAAAACTTTGCAAAATAAAGCACAAAATATCGCAAAGATTCTAAACCCAGATTCTCTGCAAAAGCGACTAGATGAGATTAACGAGCTAGAATCGCACCAAGAGTTTTGGAATGACGCAAAAAAGGCGGGGGAAATCACAAAGGAAAAGCGAAAATGCGAGCGGATTTTACACACTTATACGGAGATGAAAGCCGAGCTAGATGACGCAAAAGAGCTATTTGAGATAGCGCAGAGTCAAGGGGATTCTAGCACTTTGGAGCTGTTGTTTGAAAATGTAGAATCCTTGCAGAGCCACATACAAAAGGTAGAAATTGAGGTTATGCTAAGTGGGGAGTTTGACTCATCAAATGCCATTATTACCATTCAGCCCGGAGCTGGTGGGACAGAATCACAAGACTGGGCAAGTATGCTCTATCGTATGTATTTGCGTTGGAGTGAGCGGCGGGGCTTTAAGGTGGAGCTGCTAGACTATCAAGATGGCGAAGAAGCGGGTATTAAAGGAGCTGCGTTTATCATCAAGGGCGAGAATGCCTATGGGTATGCCAAAAGCGAAAATGGCGTGCATAGGCTGGTTAGAATCTCGCCCTTTGATGCTAATGCCAAGCGGCATACAAGCTTTGCTAGCGTGCAGGTAAGCCCGGAATTGAGCGAAGACATAGATATAGAGATTTTAGATAAAGACATTCGCATTGATACCTATCGTGCCAGTGGTGCGGGCGGACAGCACGTGAATAAGACAGAATCTGCTATCCGCATAACGCACTTTCCAACGGGGCTTGTCGTGCAATGTCAAAATGATCGCAGTCAGCATAAAAATAAGGCAACAGCTATGAAAATGCTGCAAAGCAAACTCTATGAGCTAGAGCGACTAAAACAAAGTGAGGGCGTGGCAAATGCCGAAAAAAGCGAGATAGGCTGGGGACATCAAATAAGAAGCTATGTCCTAGCCCCATATCAGCAGGTAAAGGACTTGCGGAGCAATTACGCTACAAGTGATACCGATGGCGTTTTAGATGGGGATATTGATGATTTAATAGAATCCGTGTTGGTGCTAGGCGGCAATCCTTAAAACCAATCCCACACTTGCAATTTTATTATGAGATTTTATTTTATGTGGCATTATTGCAAGTGCGGTTTGCCTGCGCGTATTTCACATGGCACAGATAGATCGAGCGTAAGTAGTAAATCTACTAGCACAATCGCGTATCATTAAATATTATCCAACTCACACAAGGATACCCAATGAAATTACTTCACCTATGCGGATTGCTAGCAAGCCTAGCGACATTTGCACTCGCAGATGCAGGAGATGTAGCCAAAGGCGCCAAAGCCCTCCTAGAATCCACCACCAAACGCACCCTAGAAGTCATAAGCTACGAGAAGCTAGAGGGCACAGGGCTCTACATGCTTATCGTGCGCGATAAAGTCAATGGCTACAAAACGCTTCTCCTAAGCGATGAAAAGCAAAAAAACCTAAGCGTGGTAAGCGGGTTTTTCAGCGAAGACAAATCTCTTGGTAAGCGCGTAGAATCCCAGCTCCAAACTATCCGTCAAGACAATCTCAAAGTCCAAAACTCCGCCAAGCTCAACGCACTTTTTTCTTCAATCCCAAAAGACTATGCGATCACAATCACAGGCGCGACCCCTAAGCGTCTCTACATCGTCTCTGACCCCATGTGCTCGCACTGCCAAGAGGAGCTAGCCCATATAGAATCCAAGCTCAAAACCCATACAATCATAATGATCCCTGTGGGGTTGCTTGGGACAGAGTCGCTGGAAAAATCCGCTGAAATCTATGACAAAATCCGCACTGCCACCACACCAAAGGCACAAATCGATATTCTGCGCTCAATCTACTCCCAAGCCCACAAAGCGGGCAAAACAAGCAATGAAGCCCAAAGCCTTGCCGCACGCGTAACAAACATGATTAAAATGTCTGGGCTTATCGAGGGTGTGCCATTTATTTATGAGCCTTTAGGGCTTTGATAGCCTATCAATAGCGCTAAAGGCGTTTCGACAAATACCAAGACAGCGCACTAGATTCTAGCACTCAAACTCAAGCAATCTTAAACCAAAGGAGACACCCATGAAATCCCACAAGCCAGCCAGATTCTCCGGCGCCTTGCGCCAATCCCCAGAATCCAAATCCCCGTATAGAAAAATCGCGGATTTTGCGATGATAGGCGGACTAAGCGCGCTAGTGGTGGCGAGCCTCGCAGGCTGCGACACAGATTCTCCCTCTAGCCAAAATCCCCAAGCCCCACAAAACACCCAAGCCATCAAGCAAGGCGCGTTTGTAATCCTTGAAGAACAGCCAAATGGCAAATACAAAGTGCTTGAAGAATACCCAAGCAGCACCACGCGTGTGGTAGTGCGAGATCTACAAGGACAAGAGCGCATACTAAGTGATGAGGAAATAGAGAATCTCCTCAAACAAGAAGAAATGCGAATCGATAATGGCACAAGCGAGCTCACAGCCCAAGGAAATAGTGCTAGCAGTGGGGAGAGTGGCGGACTTGGACTAGGCGGAGCGATCCTAGCAAGCGCAGCGGGCGCACTACTAGGAAGCTACATCGGCAACAAACTTTTCAACAACCCAAACTACCAGCAAAACAAGCAACGCACCTACAAATCCCCTCAAGCTTATGAGCGGAGTGCAAATAGCTTCAAGCAAGGCGCACAAAGCCCTAGAGCAGGCACTAGCGCCACACCAAGCAATGCCAAGGGCGGATTCTATGGCAACAGCGCGGCGAAATCCCCACAAAGCAGCGGAGGCTATGGTAGCTAGATTCTAAGCATATAAGCGCGATTAGTAGCGGCATGGCTTTTGCGCAAGCCGTGAGCATAGGGCAATACAAGTAGCAAATCAATGGGAATCTAAATAAAAATCCAGCAGATTTTATATAAGCCTACATCGCACTAAATCTTGCGCTAAATCCTTAATCAAACTTTTGCCAAAGGCTTTTTATGCAGCAGCTTATCATTATCGATACTTTTGGGTTTTTTTTCCGTAGCTTTTACGCACTCCCACCATTGCAAAACTCCCAAGGCTTTCCCACTGGGCTTTTGACAGGCTTTGCCAATCTCATCATGCGGCTATACAAAAGCAATCCGCACGACTACATTATTTTCGCGCTTGAAGGTGGTGGAGAGAGTGTGCGCAAACAGCTCTACCCCGACTACAAAGCCAACCGCCAAGAAACCCCTAAAGACTTGCTACTCCAGCTGCCCATAGCCATAGAGTGGATTGAGAAAATGGGCTTAGTGAAGCTTATGTATGAAGGCTATGAAGCCGATGATGCCATCGCCTCGCTGGCAAATTTTGCCAAAGCCAAGGGCTTAGAGACTCAAATCATCAGCCACGATAAAGATCTCTATCAGCTTATCGATGATTCCACCTACTTGCTTGACCCTATCAAACAAACCCCAATCCACGAGCCAGAATGTATCGCGAAATTTGGCGTGCCGCCGCGGTTGTTTATCGACTATCAAAGTCTAGTAGGCGATAGTAGCGACAATGTGCCAGGAGTCAAAGGCATAGGCGCAAAAACCGCATGCAAGCTGCTGGAGCATTTTGGCAGTCTTGATGCGATGTATGCGCGCGAAAATGAGCTAGAATCCGTAGTCAGTAAGCGCCTAGCCCAACTCGTGCGTGAGCAAAAGGACATGGCGCTTGTGAGCAGAAAGCTTGTTACCCTAGAGAAAAATCTCCCTATCAACATCGAGCTTAAAAATCTCCGCATGCCCGAGAAAAACCCTCTGCTTGGGATTATCGATGAGCTTATCAGCTATGAATTTACCAAAATCGTGCAGCGACTCTCTGGCGAGCCCATGAATGTCAAGCTCTCGCGCAAAATCTCCAGCCCAGCGCCAGATCACGCACTAGATTCTAGCCTAGAATCCACTCCCCCAGAATCTAGCAATACAAGCTTTAGATTCTGCGCACATACACTCTGGGATCTACCCTCTATCCAAGCTCTCCTAGCCCCCCTACCAAAAGACACTAAAATCGCCTATGACTGCGAGACAACAGGGCTTGATACTAGCAAAGCCGAGCTTGTGGGCTTTAGCTTCTGCTTTGATGGGTGCAACGCCTACTATGTCCCAGTCGCGCACTCCTATCTAGGCGCACCACAGCAGCTAGGGCTAGAGCAGGCTAAGCTCGCCCTGGAATTGCTATTTAGCTTCCCACTTATTGGGCATAATCTCAAATACGATCTCAAAATCGCTAAAAAGCTTGGCATAACGCCTAAACGCGAGATTTACGACTCCATGCTGCTAGCATGGCTACAAGATAGCATGAGCAAAGTGGGCTTAGATGAGCAGATGAAGCGGTGGTTTGGTCATGAGATGATTCCTTTTAGTAAAGCGCTTGGCGATGGAGAAGATTTCTCCCAAGTAGCTTGCGACATCGCTACCACCTATGCCGCAGAAGACGCGGCTGCGAGCTTCGCGCTCTATCATAAACTCTGCAAACAACTAGAATCTAGTGGTCTATCGCATTTGCTTCATCTCGCAAACACGCTAGAGTTTCCATTTATCCATGTGCTACTTGCTATGGAGGAGTGTGGGATACGCATTGATAGAGCGTATTTCGAGCAGCTCTCCAAGCGATTTAGCACCGAGCTCACACATATCGAGCAAGAGATTTTCACCCTCTGCGATGAAGTTTTCAACCTAAACTCCCCCAAACAGCTTGGCGCTATGCTCTTTGAAAAGCTTGGTCTAAAAGCCCAGCGACAAATTAAAGGCGGCTATAGCACAGATGAAAAAACTCTGCGCACACTCTATGACGCCCACCCTGTTATCCCAAAGATTTTAGAGTATCGTGAGATCTCAAAGCTTGAAAATACTTATGTAGAACCCATGCTAAAGCACAGCAACCAAGGCAGAATCCACACTTCATTTCTCCAAACCGGCACCGCCACAGGTCGCCTAAGCTCCAAAAATCCAAATCTCCAAAATATTCCCGTGCGAAGCGAGCAGGGCAAGCTTATCCGTGCTGGATTTCGCGCGCGCGAAGGCTATAGACTTCTCTCAATCGACTATTCGCAAATCGAGCTGCGATTGCTCGCGCATTTTTCTAAAGATTCTGCGCTGGTGGAAGCATTTTGTAAGGGGTTAGATATTCATCTACAAACTGCCAGAATCCTCTTTGGCGAGCAGCTCGCCAAAGAAAAGCGCCACATCGCCAAAAGCATTAACTTCGGTCTCATCTATGGCATGGGCGCACGCAAGCTCTCCCAGACACTTGGGATTCCATTCAACGAGGCAAAGGCATATATCCAGAGCTATTTCGCCGCATTTCCATCAGTGAAAGATTTTCTAAAGTCCAAAGAAGAAGAGATTGCAAAGCAGGGCTACGCCCAGACACTGCTAGGACATCGGCGGTATTTTGACTTTAGCAATGCAAGCGAGTTTATGCGCGCAAACTACCTGCGCGAGGGGGTAAATACGATATTTCAAGGCAGTGCGGCAGATCTTATCAAAATGGCTATGCTAAAAATCCATGCCCACATCGCCAATTCCCATGTCTCCATGCTGCTACAAGTGCATGATGAGCTAATTTTTGAGCTACCATGCGATGAGAGAGCAAATGCGCGAGAAAACACCCTTAGTGGTGTAGGTGAATCTGGACAGAGAAGCAGCAATAAAAGTGCGCAAGAGTGGGCGCAAGAAATCGCGCATATCATGGACACAATCTACACACTCGAAGTTCCGCTAGAGTCAAGCATCGCCCTAGGCGATACCTGGGCAGAGCTGAAGTAGATTCTCATATATCTCACGCCATAATCGTATCGGGTATTCCATGTGCCATTTGACTAACATTTAGTGTTGGAATTGCCCATATCGCGTGTTTATAGCAAAATCTAATAGCTTATGGTAAAATCCGCCCGTGCCATGCCACAAATCTACTTCTAAAGGAACACAATGAGTTTTTTGTCTAAACCACTGGCGCAAGCCGTGTATCAAGCCCTGCTCAATACACAGAGCAAAAATATCCGCAGAATTCTCTTGCACGCACGCAATTTTTTGCTCCGCTTTTGCAATCCAATCATCACTGCAAAATTCAATGGATTTACGCTAACTATGCCTTTCGCTCATGCAATCTTTGTCATACAAAAACTCTATCCTCGCTATGACATGCGCTTGCATGGTATCGCAGAGTGTGTGCGCAATAAACATGGAAAGCTTGCGATGATCGATGTAGGTGCAAATATCGGTGATACCGCTGTTTTCACAAATATAGCTAATGCAGAGTATTTGCTCATTGAGGGTGAGAAAAGCTATGCCGATCTCATTCATACAAATCTTGCGCAAAATTTTACTGCGCCTGTGCATTTTACCACCAGTGATGAGCTTGCTATGCCTAGCGAGCCAGCCAAAACGGGGGGGGGGGGGGACACATTTTCTCCTCTATAATACTTTCATAGGCGAGAGTAGCAATAGCAACTATAGAGTAGATTTGCAAGATGGCAGCGGCAAGCTTACGCCACATGAGGAAGATAAGAGTGTGCAAAGTATTCAAATCCGCACACTCGATAGCATCATTACAGAATCCAATTTCTCGCCAAATTTCATAAAAATCGATACAGATGGATTTGACTTCAAGGTCTTGCGCTCTGGGGCACAGAGCATTGCTAAATTTAAACCAACGCTGTATTTTGAGTGGAGCTATCAGCATTTGCATGACATTGGCGAATCAGCAACTTCGATATTTCCGCTTCTCGCGCAGTGGGGATATGAACAGCTACTGATATTTGATAATTTTGGCTCTCCGCTTTGTGTGCTTTCAAGCTTAGATTCTAAAAATCTTTCACTACTTATGGACTACACGAGAGACTCCAAACAGATACATTACTTCGATGTGCTGGCATTTCATAGAGATAATGATGATTGCTTGCAAGCCTATCTAGCACAATATAAGCCCGCTTCCTAGGACAGAGCCACAAAAGCCTAGAATCTACTTAGATTTTGGGCTTTTGGCGGCAACTACAAACCCTACAAGCAAGCCGCTTATAGTGCGCTTGCAATCGCTTCTTGCATGTCTTTTATCGCTTGATAGAGTCCTACCATAAGCGCGCGCGCGATGATACTATGCCCGATATTCAGCTCTTGTAGGTGTGGGAGCTTGACGATTGGCGCGATGTTTTCGTAGTTTAGCCCATGCCCAGCAAACACCAAAAGCCCTAGCGTATGAGCATAGCTTGCTGCGCACTCTAGCGCGTTTATCTCGCGCGCGAGCCGCTCTTTTAGCTCTCTTGCTAGATCTGCCCTAGCCTGCGCGGATTTGGGCGCGAAATCTCGCATACTCTCCCTAGCATTATGACTATGTGGCAAGCAGGAGTGCAGCATATCGTAGCAGTGTGCGAACGCGCCGGTATGCAGCTCCACGCCAGATACTCCAAGCTCCTGCGCACGCACGATAGACTCCCGATCTGGCTCGATAAACACCGCCACAGGGATACCCGCCTCCCTAAATCGCGCAATCGCAGAATCCACCTGCGGAGCGTGCATGTTTAGCCCACCCTCTGTGGTGATCTCCTCGCGCTTCTCCGGCACAAGCGTAACTTTATGCACTCCCAAATCGCATAAAATCTCCACCACGCCTCCAGCACTCAAATCGCACGCGCACTCGACATTCACAGGTAGTGGCGAGTGTGTAAGAATCCTCCGCACATCATCATCATGGATATGGCGGCGATCCTCGCGTAGGTGGATAGTGATCTGCTGGACCTGGGCATTTTTGGCGATAAACACTGCTTCAAGCGGATCTGGCTGGTGTATCCTGCGAGCTTGACGGAGTGTGGCGATATGATCGATATTTAGTCCAAGTGCGATTTTCATGGCTGTCCTTGTGTAGAGATAGACGAAGTAGGCGCATACATAGCGCGGGAGAAAGCAAGTAGGCGGGATTTTATCCACTGGGATTTAGCTTCTTTGGTAGGGAGATCTAGTGGGAGAGCCTGCAAAAGCTCCAGTAGATACGCAAGCTCACGCGCGCTCAATACACCTTGATGAGTAAAAATAGGCGAGAGATCATCATCAAACGCCACAAGCGTAGGCGTAGCGATGACCCCAAGCTCCTGACGCAATGCTTTGATAGAAACAGGCGCAGGAGAGAGCGGAAGCAAAATCGGGGATTTCTCATAGATATCAAGACTATGAAAGGAAAATCCAGATTCTAGTGCTGGGGCGACTTGGGCGAGATTGGATTCTAGTGTATGGCAGGGTTTGCAGGACTTGGAGCTAAAGAGTAAGAGAAGCTTTTTTGCTGATGTGTGAGCGGGCGCATTGGTAGATTCTAGCGCGCTGGAGTGTGAGACAGCTCGTATAGAATCCACAGAATCTGCAAAGCCCTTTGTGGAATCTAGCCTAGATTCTGGCTTGGCAGCTGGCGCAAAATCCCTGCTCACTTGCCTATACTTCCCCTCAAGTGTCTCTACACGCTCCTGTGCATGCGCCACTCCCATAAGCAAGCCCCAGCTCCCCGCCAAAATCCACGCGCCTACCACAGCACACCTTTGCCACACCCTTTTGCTACGCCACAGCGATCTAGCCATTGGCACAATCCTAATGATTGGCGAAAAAGTCAGCAAGACTTTCTTTGATTGTCGCAAGATTGCTGATTTCATTGGTTAGGAAGCCTTGCTTGTCAAACAAATAGAGCGAAGAGCTATGCGAGATACTATAGCCTAGCTTGGAGTTTTGCAGTGGGACTATCTCTCGCTTCACACCATAGCGGTCAAGCACCGCTTGTAGCGTATGCTCACCAAGCCGCAGACCATAGGCGTTTGCATAAAAATGCTTCGCATAAGAATCCAGCGCCTTGATCTTATCGCGCTTGGGATCAAGCGTGATAAATAGCACCACCACATCGCTAAGATCGCTCCCCTGGGCTTTAAGCTCATCGAGAGCTTCTTGCAGCATGCCAAGCGTAGCAGGGCAAACATCGGGGCAAGACATGTAGCCAAAATATACGATTTTGTATTTGCCATCAAATGTATGTAGCGAAGCTTCGCCTTGTATCGTTTGTGCTTTAAAGTCGTAGGATTTGTATTTTTGCACACTCCATATACCAAGCCCCGCTAAAAATACCAAAACAACAAAACCAAAGAAAAATCGCATGTCCTTAACCCCCTAATTTAGCATTTGCCTAAACCACCAACCCCGCGCTAGCAAGCACTCCTACACAAGCGCACAGCCCAGAATCCAAACACCACAAAGCTCCATTCCCTGCTACTCTAATACACAAGCTTTACTCTTTTGCGTTTAGCATCAAAATCCACAGCCGCGCTACCATGACTAGTTTCAAGCTCCATGCGGTATTGCATGACCTCCTCTGTGCAGCTAGCTAGGATCGCGCGCCCCTCATACAGCTTATCATCGACCTTATGAAACTGCACCACCACCTCGCCCATATCCATATTCAGCCCGAAAATCACTGCTCGCAGCTGCGAGAAGTCCTCGCCCTGCACACGAAAAACGACTGATTCTAATGAAGCGATATCACTAGGGATCGCTTGGATACTTGCAGAAATCTGTTTATTAGATTCTGGGCTTGATTCTTGCTGGACAAATGTCAATGGGCAAGAGCCGAAATTAAGCATACACAGCCGAGCTTTGAGCTGTGGCTCATCATCGCCGCGCCCCTGCACACTTTGTGCAAGTTTGGACTGGGGTTTTAGAGCTTTAGATTGCGATTGCAGCATATAGAGCGAGCCCCTGCCCCATGTAAAATACATCACCAAAGCACACAAACCTAAGACTGATAAGGTGATCAACCCCTTTTTGGTGAGATGTTTATGCTTGCGTGCCATGACTAGTTAGATTCTCTAAGTTAGATTCTAGTGGGCATGTGTTTCTGGGTGGTGAGCCTCTGGGTGATGGACGCTCGTGCGTGCTTTCACGGGCACTTCAAGCACCGCTGAAGAATCATCATCGAAATAAAGCTTTAGCGAGATTGTTTGTCCTGCTTTTAAATGGGATTTAAGATCGATTAGCATAATGTGCAATCCGCCGGGTGCTAGCTCTATGGTGCTATCAGCAGGGATTTCGATTCGCTCGACTTGCTGCATGACTTTAGCGCCATCTTTTTCACTAGTCTCGTGTAGCTCCGCGGTGCCTTTGTTTTTGCCTAGGATTTCGACTTTCACAAGCGCGACAGGTTTATCGGTGTGGTTGGTGATTTTGCCAAATGCGGCACTAAGCTTTTTATCCGCGATTGTGGCAAAGGCGTAGAAATCTTTGGGGTGGATTTGAGGCATATCGGCTTTTGCCAAGCTTTGAGTGGTGCTAGATTCTGGGGTTTTTGTATCTTGCGCATAGCTTGTGCTAAGCCCTAGTAGCGCGATAAGTCCTGCACCAGCGCAAATGTGGAGCATATTTTTCATGGGACAATCCTTTTTGTGAGTTGGAATCTATGGTATAAAAAAGCCAATTAAAAATCAAGAACCAAACCTCACCTAAGCCAAATCATGCTAGAATCCGCGCCATACATGCGACAAGCTTCAATCCTAAATGAAATCCTACAAGGAGCATATATGCCAGAGATTGTTACCCGCTTCGCGCCCTCCCCGACGGGCTATTTACATATCGGGGGATTGCGCACGGCGTTATTTAACTACCTGCACGCACGCAAGCACGGCGGCAAATTCCTACTGCGGATTGAGGACACCGATCTTGCTAGAAACTCCCAAGACGCCGCCCAAGCGATCATTGAGTCTTTCAAATGGGTGGGGCTAGAATGTGATGGCGAAGTTATCTACCAAAGTGAGCGTTTCCCCCTGTATGCCAGCTATGCTAAAAAGCTTGTAGAAGAGGGCAAGGCGTATTACTGCTATATGAGCAAAGATGAGCTAGAAGCCCTGCGAGAATCCCAACGCACACAAGGCATAACACCGCGCTATGATAATCGCTACCGCGACTTTAGCGGCACACCCCCAAGCGATGTAGAGCCTGTAATCCGCATAAAAGCCCCACTTGAAGGCGAAATCGCCTTTGATGATGGCGTCAAAGGCAGAATCTGCGTGCAAGCAAAGGAGCTTGATGACTTTATCATTTTGCGATCAGATGGCAGCCCCACTTATAACTTTGTCGTAGCTATTGATGATGCGCTAATGGGCGTAACAGATGTAATCCGCGGCGATGATCACACAAGCAACACGCCAAAGCAGATTCTCATCTACCAAGCACTAGGCTTTGCAATCCCTAAGTTTTATCATATCCCTATGATTTTAAACCCAGAGGGCAAGAAGCTTAGTAAGCGCGATGGCGCGATGGGCGTTATGGACTATAAGCTTATGGGCTATTTGCCAGAAGCACTGCTAAATTTCCTTGTGCGACTTGGCTGGAGCTATGAAGATAAGGAGATTTTCTCCCTCCAAGAAATGCGCGAGCTCTTTGATGCTAAAGACATCAACTCTTCTGCAAGCCGCTACAATCAAGAAAAATTTTTGTGGCTTAATCAGCACTATATCAAAGCCTGCGATGATACTAGGCTAGAAGCCTTGCTAGGCGAGTTTGGTATAAATCTTAGCACCCTCCAAGCAGAGCGCAAAAGCCTACTTTTCTCCGTGCTAAAAGATAGGAGCAAGACCCTGCTAGAGTTCGCCGCACAGATTAAAGACCTCCAATCCCAGCTAGAATCTTATGATGAGAAAATGCTCTCTAAGCTTGATCCAGCAGCCAAAACACTGCTAGGAGAGCTAGCGCTAGATTCTGGGTTTGCAGAGAGATTTCATACGCCAAGTGCGAGTAAAGCAGCGCAAGCCCTAGAATCCTATCTGCATGAGTTCGCAGAAGCTAAGGGCATAAAAATCGGCAAGCTTATGCCAGCCCTGCGCCTAGCCCTGCTTGGCAAGCCCGGTGGCATAGGTGTGTGTGAAGCGCTTGTCATCATAGGCGAAAGTGAGAGCATAAAGCGCCTCAATGCACTTAGCACATATACATCTTAATACACGAAAGGAATACCATGGGACGAGCTTTTGAATACCGCCGCGCTGCCAAAGAAAAACGATGGGATAAGATGAGCAAAGTTTTCCCCAAGCTGGCTAAAGCCATCACCGCTGCTGCCAAAGAGGGCGGCGCAGACCCCGCGAGCAACGCCAAGCTTCGCACAGCAATCGCCACTGCCAAAGCGCAAAATATGCCTAAAGATAATATCGATGCCGCCATTAAACGCGCGAGTGGGAAAGATGGCGCATTTAGCGAGCTAAGCTATGAGGGCAAAGCTGCTAATGGCGTGCTAATTTTCATCGAATGCACCACCGACAACCCCACCCGCACCATCGCTAATATCAAAAGCTACTTCAACAAAAGCCCCGGTGCTTCTATCGTGCCAAATGGCAGCCTAGAATTTATGTTTGCTAGAAAAAGTGTCTTTGCCTTTAGCAAGCCAGAGTCTCTACCCCTAGATGAGCTAGAGCTAGCCCTCATCGACTATGGGCTAGAGGAGCTAGAGTCTTTAGAAGATGGCAGCCTAATCGCCTATGGGGGCTATGCAGACTTTGGGGCATTAAGTGAGGGGCTAGAGTCCTTACAAATCACGCCCACAAGTGCCAAGCTCGCTAGAATCCCCACAAGCCCCATAACTTTAAGCGAAGAGCAGATAGAAGAGCTAGAGAAGCTGCTTGATAGGATTGAAGAAGATGATGATGTCCAAGCGGTTTATACAAACCTAGCCTAGAATCCACTTTTGCCCCTGAAGGAGATGTATGCCACGCCCTGACACAATGCCTGATGAAGCCCTAATCGCACGCTTGCGGAAGCAGATTGATAGCATTGATGAAAAGCTGCTAGCCCTGCTAGATTCTAGGCTTAAGATTGTCGCCCAAATTGGCGCAGCAAAGCTAAAGAGCAATGCCAGCATTTACCGCCCAGAGCGCGAGCTAGCGATCATCGCTCGCCTAAGCAGTCTGCCTGCAAAGCACCTAAGCAAAGACGCCATAGAAGCGATTTACCAAGAAATCTTTGCCATATCGCGCAACCTTGAGCTACCAGAGAAAGTCGCCTACCTAGGACCTGTGGGCAGCTACACCCACCAAGCCGCGGAATCGCGCTTTGGCGCGATGAGTGAGTATCTCCCCATAAACACCATTAGCGCGGTTTTTAACGTCCTAGAATCCAAGCAAGCACACTATGGTGTCGTCCCCATTGAGAACAACACCAATGGCATCGTAGGCGAGTGTATCGACAATCTTGCTAGCTCTAGTGTGAAAATCATCGCAGAAATCATTATGCCAATCCACCTAAGCTTCGCCACAGAGTGTGAGCATGTAAGCGAGATTGAGCGCATTTATAGCAAGGACATAGCCTTTGGGCAGTGCAATGCTTTTCTCCAAGCGCACAATCTCCTAAATATCCCCCAAATCCCCGTAGAATCCACCGCCAAAGCCGCCCAGCTCGCCACGCAAGACCCAAAGAGCGCGGCGATTTGCTCCCATATCGCCGCCAAGCTCTACCACCTACCGCTAATGTTTTCCCATATCCAAGACTCTCAAGGCAACAAAACGCGCTTTGTCATCTTAAGCGATTTTCACAACCCCCCAAGTGGCAATGATAAAACCTCTATTTTCGCGCGGCTCCAAGGCTTTGAAAAAGCTGGCACACTGTTGCGCTTTTTAGAGAGCTTCTCTCGTGCTAATATCAATCTAACCAAAATCGACTCCCGCCCTATCCGCTCTAAAAACAGCTTTGACTCGGGCTTTTATGTGGATTTTGTGGGGCATAGGGAGGAGCCGCATATCGCTGCGATTTTTGATGAGTGGGGCGAGCAGATAAAGTGGCTAGGTAGCTACCCCCAAACCCCCTAGAATCCACTTTTATGTAAGGACGCATTATGCCGCTATCTTTCACCCCCATAGCCCTAGAATCTAGGAGCGAGATTCTAGGATTTTTGCACAATGATCACTTCTCTATCGCGGATATTAGCTTTGGCAATCTCTACATTTGGAAGCACGCTAGGGAGATTAGCTATGCCATTTGCGGCGGCTCGCTACTTATCCAAACGCGCCAAACGCACAAAGAAGTGCAGACTCCCTACTTTTTCTTCCCCATAGGTGGCGATGAGTCCTCCAAGCTAGAAGCCCTAAAAGCCCTAGAATCCTACGCAAAGACACGCGGCTTCCCCCTGCATTTTGAGCGACTAGAAGCGCGCAATCTCCCCCTTTTGCGCCAAGCTTTCCCCACTATCACCACAGAGCCTACGCCCAATCACTTTGACTATGTGTATAGTGTAGAAGAGCTTATCGCGCTTAATGGACGCAAATTTCATAAGAAAAAAAACCACCTAAACAACTTCCTCCAACGCTATGAATGGGAGCTTGAGCCTATCACGCAGGCAAATGCCAAAGAGCTAGCCCAAGTAGCTAGAATCTGGCTTGATAGCAACCCTGCTAAAAGCGATGATTTAGAGCTAGAGTATCGTGGCATTTGCGCGGCATTAGAGAGCTTTGAGCTACTAGGGCTGCAAGGCATAGCAGTGCGCGCAAGAGAAAAGATAGCACTAGGCTCTAACAGCATAGACCCCACAATGCTAGAATCTAGTGCGCTGCCTATCATCGCCTTTAGCTTTGGGGAGATAATCAACGATGAAATGGCAGTAATCCACATCGAAAAAGCCGCGCCCAACATCATCGGCGCGTATCAAATCATAAACCAGCAGCTCTTAGCTCGCTGCTTCTCATCGCTGCGCTATGCCAATCGCGAGGAGGATTTGGGCATACCCGGGCTAAGGCAGGCGAAGAGGGGGTATAATCCTGTTTTTATGGTAGAAAAACACCGCGCTATTTTGTAGGGATTCGGTCTTGGGTAGGCAATGCGGATTGATTGCGTGATTTTGAGAGTAGTCATTACCGCTTAGGTAAATCCCTGCGCCCGCGCCGCAGAATCTAGCAAAAGCGCGCAAAAGCCTGCCGCCTGCGTGCTGGTTTAGAATCCACTTTTTACACTTCACGCCTTTTTTTGTCATTGCGAGCAAGCGCGGTAGTGGTGGCAAAGTGGATTCTAGGACAGAGGCACAAAACCTAGAATCCACTTGTAAAAACGCTAAAATTCCGCATAATTTCTACATAACTTCTGGCGGTGCGAAATGGATACAGATAAAAACGAGGATTCTAGGAGCGGGACAATGGATTGCCACGCCACTGCTGGCGCAGCGTCTCGCAATGACGATAAACACGCCACCACGCAAAACGAGGATTCTAAACCAGCACACAGGCGGCAGGATTTTGCGATTTTTGATAAAAACACCACAAATCTAAGCGACTTGGCGCAGGATTCTAGGATTTGCGATGAGAAATCGGGGCTTTTCAAGGACTCTCAAGGGCGCGCACTTAGCGTGCGTAACCGCCGAGAGTCCGCAGAAATCGCCGATTTATCGCGCAAAGCCGAATCCACCAAAGAAGCTGAATCGCCACAAACACAAATCCCGCTTATTGATTTACACGCCCAATACCACGCCTACAAGCACGAGCTAGATTCTGCTATCGCTAGCGTTTTGCACAGCCAGCACTTCATCTTAGGCGAGCACTCTCAAGCACTAGAGAGTGAGCTAGCGAGCTTTGTGGGCAGGCGATTTTGTATCACCTGCTCTAGTGGGACAAACGCACTTTTACTAGCCCTACTCGCGCTTGATATAGGCGCGGGCGATGAAGTCATCACGCCTAGCTTTAGCTTCATCGCCGCGGCGGAAATGGTGGCATTCCTAGGGGCGAAGCCTGTGTTTGTGGATATTTGCCCTAGCACCTACACGCTAGATATAGCCCAAGTCAAGCGCGCAATCACCCCTCGCACAAGGGCGATTATCCCAGTATGTCTCTTTGGACTGCCTTATGATGTATCAGGGCTAGAGAGTCTTGCCAGAATCCACGCAATCCCTATCATCGAAGATGGCGCACAGAGCTTTGGAGCAGCGATTGTAAATCCTAGTGGCGAACAGGCAGAGCGCAGGTCTGGGAGCTTTGGGGATCTTAGTATCACAAGCTTTTTCCCCGCCAAGCCGCTTGGGGGCTATGGCGATGGCGGCGCAGTGTTTTGCGATGATGAAAATCTCGCCCAAAGACTCCGCACCCTGCGCAATCACGGGCAAACCTCCAAATATCGCCACACTACGCTAGGGCTAAATACTAGGCTCGATGAGCTGCAGTGCGCGATTTTGCGCGTGAAGCTAAGACATTTTCCAAAAGAGCTAGAGGCACGCCAGAATCTAGCCCGCCGATACTTCGCCCTACTCGCTAAGGATTCTAGGCTAGATTCTAGCAGGACAGATTCTCGCACACCAGAATCTAGCCTATCCAAATCCAGCACGCCAGATTCTAGACTCTGCCTGCCCCATATCCCTAAGGGGCGCAGAAGCAGCTTCGCGCAGTTTTGCCTGCAAGCACAAAGCACAGAATCTAGGGAGCAGATTCTGCTCACACTCGCGTGCCATGGTATCGCCACAGCCATTCACTACCCAGCTCCCCTGCATTTACAAGAAGCATTTGCCTATCTTGGCTATAAGCGCGGGGATTTTCCAGTGAGTGAGTGCGTGAGTGAGCGGATATTTTCAATCCCCTTGTGTGCTTTTCTTTCGCCAAGCGCACAAGAGCAAATCGCTAAGGTGTTGTGCAGATTCTAGCGATTTGGCTTTTGCAAACGCCCTAATTCTCAATTTCTCCATCGCTCCAAAGCGCGAGCAAATCGCTCTGGCACATCTTGTTTTTGTTTTTGTTTTTTTTTTTTTTTTGTGGTAGCATTGCGCGCATTTCGTTTATTTTTGCTTTAAGGAGTTTTCGTGAGCAAGTTGAGCATTTCGCAGAAAATCGCTTTTATGATCATTGGACTTTTGATAGTAATCTTTACGGCATTCCAAATCGTAGGCTTTGTATTGGCGAAAAAGGGGATCCTAGAGAGTGTGGGGCATGGGAAGCAAGAGAGCGTGAAAAACGCCCTAAGCTTCATTGACACCTATTTCGATGCGCGGCGTGATTTTATCGAGCGCGTGGCAAAAGACATCGCAGAATCTGGCGATCTCTCCCAGCAAAATGTCGCACATTGGCTCAAAGAAGCCTACGGATTTACCTCAATGGACGCGCTCTATCTAGGCTATGAGAGCGATGGACTGCTTGTCAAAACCGACAAACAATCTGGCAATAAACCTTATATCCTTGATAAAAGCAAGGGCTTTGATTCTCGCACACGAGAGTGGTTCATCGATGCAAAAAATAACAAAAATTCCGGCTTCACAAGACCATTTCGTGATATCACGACAAACGAGCTCACACTCTCAGTCTATGCGCCTATCATTATCAACGGAAAAGTCGTCGCAGTCGTGGGCGCAAATATCTTCCTAAAAGACTTGCAGAGGGCTTTCATGGGGCTAAAGACCACAGAGAGCAGCTCGGTATTTCTCGTAGGCTTTGATACGCGAGGGACATATAATCTCCTACACTCTGATGAGAAAATCCTTTTCTCCGAGGACACTTCTAAATACCAAGTCTATGATGAGCTCTACGCACAGACACCTAAAGAAATCGGCGTGCTCTCTCCTGTGCTACACTATGAATACAATGATGTAAAAAAGGTCGCCGTCTGTGATGTGAATAAATACAACTGGCTACTCTGCTCTTCAAACTCCGAGACAGATTTCGAAGAGGAGCTACATACTTATCTCATCTCGCTTATTAGCTTCTCGCTAGTGGCGGTGATTTTTGTTTCAGCATTTTTGTATTGGATTATTGTGTATCAGCTCCGCCATATCTCGGTTATCACAAATGGACTTGTGAAGTTTTTTGACTTTATCAACCACAAGTCCAATGACGCGCCGCTACTTCATATCAAGACACAAGATGAGTTTGGCAAAATGGCAAAAGCTATCAATACCAATATCGAGCATACCAAGAGAGCACTCGAGCAAGACAAACGCGCCGTAACTCAAGCAATCGCAGCGGTAAAAGATGTCGAAGCTGGCAAGATGACCTCGCGTATCCATGCCGAGCCAAACAACCCGCAAATCAAAGAGCTAGAGCTCGTGCTAAACCAAATGCTAGGCGTGCTGCAGTCCAAAATCGGCGCTGATATGAATGTCATCAATCAAGTTTTCGCTGCGTATAATCATTTTGACTTCACAAGCAAAATCGAGGGCGCACAAGGCGGTGTAGAAATCACGGTCAATAAGCTTGGTGAAGAGATTGTCGAAATGCTCAAAACCTCTCGTGGCTTTGCCAATGAGCTGGCAAATCAAAGCAGTATCCTAGAATCCTCCATGGGCAAGCTGCTTGATGGGACGCAGTCTCAAGCTAGTGCGCTTGAGCAGTCTGTTACAGCTGTGGGGCAAATCAATGCTTCTATGCATAATGTCAGCGCACAAACTAACGAAGCCACCGCACAAGCCCAAGATATCAAAAATATCGTAAGCGTGATCCAAGACATCGCCGAGCAGACAAATCTCCTAGCCCTAAATGCCGCTATCGAAGCAGCGCGGGCGGGCGAGCATGGGCGAGGGTTTGCCGTCGTGGCTGATGAGGTGCGAAAACTTGCCGAGAAGACAAGCAAATCGCTTAGTGAGATTGAGGCAAATATCTCTATCCTTGTCCAAAGCGTCAATGACATCTCCGAAGCGGTCAATGAGCAAACAGCTGGTCTCACCCAGATAAACGAAGCCATAAACCAAATCCAGACAATCACGCAAGAGAATGTCAATATCGCCAATAGCACCAATACAATCACGCAAAAGGTCAATACAATCGCTGAAGCTATCCAGGCTGATGTGCAGAAAAAGAAATTCTAGCACCAAAATCCAGGGCACTAGAATCTAGCACTACCAAAGACACTTGATGATGCTAGATTCTACATCGCCCCGCTACAAGGCAAAGACTAAGATACTTGCAACTTTAAGCTAGATTCTCCTACAATCCAAGCCTTGTTGATTTTCATTAAGCCCTACAAGGAATCTCTAAAATGAGCGCCCCCGCCAGTAATCTCTCAAACAAATTTCGCGCGCTTATCACGCTAATGCGCCCATATCAATATAGTAAAAATTTCTTTATCTTCGCACCGGCGTTCTTTGGGTTTGGGCAGTATGACTTAGGCGCAGTGTGGGGGTATTTACTACTAGGGTTTGTTGGATTTTGCCTTATCGCTAGTGGAATCTATGCGCTCAATGACATTATCGACGCCCAGCAAGATAGACTCCACCCCACGAAATGCAAGCGCCCAGTCGCTAGCGGCGCAATCTCTGCGACACAGGCAGGGCTGTTTAGCCTAGCACTTTTGCTCATAGGGGGGGGGGCATATATAATGTTAGGGTGCATATACAGGAGCGATGTTGCTGATGATTCTTTAGCTGGTTTATTTTGGGCGTTTAGCACTCCAGTGCTTCTTTATCTTCTACTAAATATTCTCTATTGTTTGAGACTAAAACACATCGCAATCGTTGATATCTTTTGTATCGCTAGTGGCTTTGTGATTCGGCTCTGGATTGGTGCGAATATCATTCAAGTCGCACTCTCGCATTGGATTGTCATTACGACATTTTTGCTAGCTCTATTTCTCGCGCTTGCTAAACGCCGAGATGACATTATCCTGCTAGAATCTGGCAAAAAAGTGCGCAAAAATATCGAGGGCTATAATCGCGTATTTTTAGACATCGCCATGGGGATTTCCGCCTCGCTTGTGATGGTGGCATATATCTTTTATAGTATTGATGAGTCGGTCAATGAGCGACTCCACACGCACAATCTCTATCTCACTTCTGTCTTTGTGCTACTAGGGATTTTTCGCTATATGCAGCTGACATTTGTAGAGCAAAATAGCGCAAGCCCATCAAAAATCCTGCTCAAAGATAAATTCCTGCAAATCACCATAGCCCTGTGGCTTTTAAGCTTTGTGGCTATTGGGTTTTGGTAGGCGCAAAATATATTTTAAACAAGGACTCTTATGCATACAAATCCACCAAATCAGGTCAAACTATCCCTACAAGAGCATCTTATGCTTTTTGCATTTATGGTAGTCTGCTTTATCGTGTTTTGCTATATGGACTATCGGTATTTAGACATAGAGTTTTTGAGCTTTACCAGAGGCGATGAGAGACCGCAATTTCTGCAACTGCAAAAAATGTATGAAGGGCTACTCGCACTTGATGTGAAGAAATTTTTTGCATTTGAGTTTTATAACTATGGCTTCTTCTACTATCTACTAAGCTTTCTATCCGCGCTGCCCTTTATCATCACAGAAAACTACCCGCTTCAAATCTACGCCCCACGCGTGCTAAACGCGCTTTTTAGCGTAGCAAATCTATGGATACTCTACAAAATCGCCAGAATCTATCTTGCACCACGCACAAGCATGCTCATACTTTTGCTGCTTACCTCCATGGGTGCTTTTTGGCATTTGGGCTTTTCTTTTAAGCCAGATGTATTTCAAGGCTTTTTCGTGCTACTTTGCGCTTATTTTCTCTTACAAGATCGTGGCATGCTTGGGCAAAACTATACACGCGCCTGGCTGGCTCTGGGGCTTGGCATAGGGTTAGCAAAATTTCAAGCAATTTTATTTATCCCTATGATATATGCCTATGTGTTTTGTCATACTTCTGGCGCACTACGCGATATCGCTAGATTCTACCAAGCGTGCAAACGCTCGATTGTAGCGACATTTGGCATGTTTGGAATCTGGATTCTCACAAACCCCTATCTCTTGCACCCAAGAGGCTTCAAAGCGTGGCTTAGTATGTTTGAGCTCAATATGCGCTCAAATGCTACCAACCACGGCGCATATACACAAGTGCCTTTAAGCGATAAACTCTCCCAAGTCATCGAGCTATACTATTTTGAAATTCTCGTGTTTCTCGCACTTAGCATTGCTGGGCTCTACTGCTGCATCATCACACTTAAATGGCTCATCTCGCAAAATCCACACACGCTAGATTCTGCTACACAGGATTCTATGTGTCAGCCATGCGCTCAAGCAAATTCCATATCTATCGAGTTTGCGCCCATTGCCACTGGGTTTTTCATCTCGCTTGCGTATCTGCTATTGTTTGTCAATAAAACATGGGAGGCTTACTACTTTAGCACTATGGCGCTAGGACTTACACTCGCTATCCCGCTTACCACTCTCTGTGCCATTACATGGAGTCAAATCGCTAAAATTACTACCACTTCTCCCAAGCTCTCCGCCAAAGCACTCTTGAAAACTTCTAAGGGGGGGGGGGCAGCATACTTTGTGCCATACGAATTGTGCGCTATCGCTATCCTCAATCCTGCTTGCCCTGCTACTTGGGCTACAAATCCTAGGAGGTAGCATGAGCGGAATCTATACCAAAGTCTTTACTAAATGCAACAAACCTCTAGAATCTATCCATGCGCTTGATGATGAGCTCATGACACTTTTACGCCCTGTAGTAGATTCCAAGGCAGTGATTCTAAGCGAACATGTGGATTTCTCATTTCTAAGCCTGGGGCTAAAACCAGCCCAAGTGCATCAAGCATTTGGGCTGATCGATCCTGCAAGCTTTGTTTATGCAGAGTGGGCGAGCAAACCACGCACCATGCCATTTATACCAAAAGACTTTCTCGTCATACGCAATACCCCCGCACGCCAGAATCCAGCTATACAAGCTGTGCCACGCGACGAAAATGAGCAAAAATCACGCGAGACATTTGGCGCACTCATGCGTGGAGACTACCCCTACAAACTCATTGCCCAAAGTGCGCATTTCCTGGTTTTCGCCAACACAGATACCGCACATAGCAATATCACTAAACCAACCCACAAGGAGAATCCATGAGTCTTTATATAAAAACCACCTCCCTACTTCAAACCCTAGAATCTAAAGTAGATTCTCTCTACACGCGCTTTGCAGGCGAGCGTGTATTATATGCGATTGCTTGCACATTTTTAGGCTTTGTTATCGCGCTTTTCTTGCTTGCGACACTTGGCTTCATCGCGCATATCCCCATAAACAAATTCTATTTACCCATAGCTTTTATCCTAAGTCTTATACCACTTTTTACCCTGCGTAAAATGCGATTAGGGGGGGGGCAGCCATTATTACAAGATTTATCGCAAGCCAGCACACAAAAATCCCAGCAGATTCTTGCATGGGGTATTGTCATACTAGGGTTTAGCATGTCTTTGCTCGCGGCTTGGGCACTTTATGACTACTCGTGGGATGGGAGAGCCTATCATCAAATCGGTATCTACTATCTAGCAAATGACTGGAATCCAGTATGGCAGAAAATGGCTGACCTAAAGGAGCTTGCCCCCTACCTAAGCCACGAGATTTGGGTGGAGCATTATATGAAATTCAGCGAGATTGTCGCGGCTTGTATTTATAGTGTGTTTTCACATAATATTGAGCTAGGCAAGGCGGTCAATTTTATTGCATTTTTTGGGGCGTTTTTCTATGGCATAAGTGTGATTGCTAAATTCCTACGCCCACTACACGCCATCATCGCAAGCTTCTTGCTTAGCTTCTCGCCAACTCTTGTTGCGCAAATCGCCTCTTACTATGTCGATGGGCTGCTTGCGACTGCACTGCTTGTGGTGTTTTTAGCCATTGTCGATAGAGAATACTACCGCACACAGCTCGCGCGCAATCCGCAAGACACGCTCCTGCGCAAGTCCCTACGCCAGCGATCTTGTGTCCTAGCTCTAGCTCTGCTTGCAAGTGCTAGCATTAAGCTAACAGGACTAGCGTATGCAGGGTTTATCGGGCTAGCGTATCTTGGCTATGTGCTGTGGTTTTATGGAGTGAGAGAGAGCAAGGGGATTTTGCTTACAGGGCTTGTGGCAGGAGGGCTTATCATCGCATGCAATGCCAATCCACTACTTACCAACATCGCCAAAGGCAAGCACCCGGGCTACCCCCTACTAGGTAAGGAGAAAATCGACATCATCATAGGACAGCAGCCAGAAGCATTTAACGACTTTAACTCTGCAAAAAAGCTTTTTTATTCACTTTTTTCACGCACTCAAAACTGCATCAAAGACTGCACGCCAGTGCTTAAAGTCCCCTTTTCTTTCGATAAAGATGAAAGACTGCAGATTGATACGAGAGTCGCTGGTTTTGGCGTGCTTTTCAGTGGAATGATTGTGCTAAGTGTGCTATTTGTCTTGCTTTGCCGCGCACATTTACGGCGCAAACAAATTCTAGCACTCCTTGGGCTTGTGCTTGCCAGTGTGCTTATCAATCCAGAAGCCTGGTGGGCGCGCTATGCCCCACAGCTATATTTCCTCCCTATCATAATCCTAGCCCTTAGCTACTATCTCGCGCCTAAACCATTTGGCTCTCTTATGCGACTTGCGCTGCTTGTGAGTATTTGTATAAACCTGGCATTCTATATTGATGTTGCTTATCGCAGTGGCAAAGGCTACAAAAAGCACATTGCCCATACAATCACCCAAGCCAAAGAGCATATCCAAAGTGGCGAAGAGCTGCTTATCTACTCTGGAGGTATGGAGCATTCATTGCTTATCAAACTCAATGAAGCAGGCGTGCCATTCACAAGAGTCTATGACAAAGATGACGCAAGGCTTGAGAGAGTCCCAGGCTCACTTTGGGATATCTCGTGGAATATCAAATCCCAGCAGTAGCACGATTTAAAGGAGCTAGCCATAGATGAGCCACCCCAATCCCCCAAACACTAGAATCCAAAAAGACGAGCAAAGCCCCAGACGAATGCTAAGGGCATTGCTGGATTTTACATTTTTGCGCTATTGCATAGTGGGCGCACTGGCTAGTGGGGTGTTTTATTGCGTGGCAAATCTCTCGGCACTGCTTTTAAAAGTGGATTCTAGGAGTGAAGCACAAAACCTAGAATCCACTTTTGAAAATGCCCAAAATGCAAGCGAGTCAGCACAGGATTCTAATGCTTTTACTCAAAATGCCCAAAATTTAGAAACACCACAGGCGGCTAACAGACAACTCCAAAATGCAAGCAAGCTAGCACAGGATTCTAGGATTTGCGATGAGAAATGTGGGTTGCAAGGAAAATCGCAAGGGAGTTACCTAGATGGTAATGACCGCCGCGATTTTTCGCCACTTCCGCATTTATCGCGCAAAGCCGAATCCACCAAAGAAGCCCGACACTCACAGATGCCCACTCTACTAGGCTCTCTCGCCAGCTTCATCTTCGGCTACTTCGCGCAAATGCGCCTAGCATTCCGCGCCTACCCCAACCACAGCACAATGCTACCGCGCTACCTTGCCCTGCTAGCTCTCATTGCCATCTACGCCCAAGCCATCACCTATCTTGGCGCGTTTTTCACGCTCTCCTACTATCTCATCAGCGCATTTATCGCGCTAAGTGTGCCGCTTTTCTCTTATCCGTTACAAAAGTTATGGGTGTTTGCTTCTAGTGGGGGGGGGGCGACTAAGTAAGGATTCAGCTTTTGGGCTAGAATCGTGGATTTCATCGCCGCGCTTCGTCGATAGACCTCAAGTCTTATTTTCCTTGCGCGGCTTGAAAAGCCACGATTCTATCTCCAAAATCTTAGAATCCTTATTTTTATTGTCATTGCGAGCTTTGCCTAGCAAAGCGTGGCAATCTCCACTCTGTCATTGCGAGCCAATGAAATCGGCGTGGCAATCCATAAAATCCATACAACCCTACACCAAATCCCTAGAATCCATTTTTCAAAACGAGGATTCTAGGGGTAATGCCCTTCTCTCCCCATTTTTGTGGCTCTTTGGGATTGCGCCACGCCCATCTATACGCCCCTTGCTCTTTGCACACTCCAGCAACAATCCCAATATACACACCCCTTTTGCTGCCGCAAAACTTATGGATTGCCACGCAACCGCTAGCGCGCTTGCTCGCAATGACAGAAATAACGCCGCTTTTCAAAGCATAGCTTCTTTAGAAAAAGTGGATTCTAGGAGCAAAGCCCAGCCAACTCACCACGATTCTAAGCATTGCAGTGGGGCTTTGCACTCAATACCTAAACCAAAACACCGCAGGCGGCAGGATTTTTGATGAAAAAGCCAACGCCAAAGTCAAGCAAAAACAACGCTCAAAGTCTAAGCGAGCAAGCAAAGGATTCTAGGATTTTGGAGCTACAAATCGGGGTTTTTCAAGGCTCGCAAGGAGATAAGACTAGTGGTCTATCGACGCTGCGAGCCGATGAAATCCACGATTTTAGCCCAAAAGCCGAATCCTCCAAAACACCCAATCCCATTTCTAAGGAGTATGTATGATTGCTTTTATCCCTCTTATTCTCTTCTCTGTCCTACTCAATGCCACCGCCCAGCTGCTACTCAAGCGCGGTATGAGCGAGCTTGGCGAGCTAACTCTAAGCCTTAGCTTTATCCTAAAGGGCATGCTAAACCCCTTTATCCTAGGGGGCTTGGCGATCTATGCCATTAGTATTGTGAGCTGGCTTATCGTGCTAGCACGCGTGAATGTCTCTATCGCTTATCCTTTCCTTAGCATAGGCTTTATTTTCTCCGCTGTGGTGGCGTATTTCGCCTTTGGCGAGCCGCTGAGCTTGCAAAAGATTGTAGGCATAGCACTCATCTGCGCTGGGCTTGTGTTTTTGACTTTTAGCAGGGGGTAGGCTATGCGCTATATTGTCCTTGGTGGGAGCGGGTTTGTGGGCTCCTACACGATTGCCGCCCTTGTAGAATCTATGGCTAAAAACCGCATAGAAAAGGCAGAAATTTTCTGCCTAGATCGCGTGCCAAACCCTGCGCTAGAGTCTCTAAGCACCTTTGTGCTTTGTGATTTGCTGCAAGGCTTTGATTTTAAGCTAGATTCTAGCGACATCATTATCCACCTAGCCGCTAGAGCTTACGCGCCAAAGCCGCCCTTAAAGCCCTTTGGCTTAAAGGCGTTGGAGCAGTATTTCTATGAAGTCAATGTCGCTGGCACGCAAGCCCTGCTGAAGTCAATGCTAGAATCTAACGCGCACAAGCTTATCTACTTTAGCACCGATATGGTCTATGGCAAGCCTGCTTACTTGCCTATAGATTCTAGCCACACTCGCGCACCCTTTGGCTACTATGGCGCAAGCAAGGTGCAAGCAGAAGATCTAATCGCCAAGGCAAGGCAGCAGGGCATAAATGCAAGCATTTTCCGCCCTAGGATTATCGTAGGAGCTGGGCGGTATGGGATTTTGACCAAGCTTTTTACACTTATTGCCCACTCTTTGCCTGTGCCACTTATCGGCGATGGGAGCAACTGCTACCAAATGATTAGCGTGCAAGACTGCGCCCAAGCCATCATCTGCGCCATAGAAAAAAGCTTCCCCAACAACGCCTACAACCTAGGCTCGCACAACCCCCCTACGATCAAAACCCTTTTAGGCGATCTCATCGCGCAAGCAGGATCAAAAAGCATTCTTATCCCCACGCATTCAAAAAGCGTGAAACTCGCCCTAAGTGTGCTAGAGACTCTTGGAGTGCCGCTAATGTATAAGGAGCAATATGCCATAGCGGACTGCCAATATATCGTCGATATTAGTAGCACGCAAGCAGAGCTAGGGTGGAATCCACTCTATAACGATGGCGATATGCTCCTAGCTGCCTATAAGCAGTATTTACACACCAAGCCATAAGCACATTAGCTTTTTGAATCGTGGATTTCTATGGACCCTATTGCGGATTCTATGCGGTTACGCACGCCAAGCGTGCGTTCTTGAGAGTCCTTGAAAGCCCTGATTCATCATCGCAAAACAAGCCAAGCTATGTTTATAAAGAAACTGCGCTTCGCTTGTTTTCTAAAGAAATCCATAAGCTAACGGATTCTATCGACAACGCCACTTTCCTATCATCAGCTCTCCTCAAGCAGGCACAATCTCCATCGCTCCTAGAATCTCGCGCAAATCTTAGCTATACTCTCGCTTTGCAATCCCAAACTAAGGAGCAAACATGAGCTTTGCCAATACCTACACTCAGCGCCTGCGCAAAATCGCGCGATCCTATGTCCTGCCAGCCCAAGAGATTTGTGATATTTTGGATTCTAGGCTTGACTTCTCCAGTCTGCGCACGATCGCAGATTTTGGCGCGGGGACGCTGTTTTTTAGCGAATACTTTGCTAGCAGATTAAACCGCCCAAATGCTAATAGCGCGCTAGAATCCATTGGGGGGGGCAGCATGAAACGGATTTAGCCTGCAAGCTAGAATCGTCACAAGAGCCAACATCGCAAGGCAAAGTCATAGCCATTGATTCAATCTATCATCATATTACACCTAGCACCCCCTGCCCCAATATCACGCTCGAGCCAGATCTCTTCCACGCTCTTGCACACTACACATTTGACTGCTTTTTTGCCAGCGATGTGCTGCACCATTTATCCCCAGACTTCACGCAAAAGCTCCTAGAATCCATAGCCCATATCCCCACAATCATCATCAAAGACATTGATGGCTCTCATCGATTTGGCAGCTTTATGAACGCCACGCACGATCTGGTGTTCAACCACGAAAAAGTCCGCATGATTTACCCAACTAAGCTAGAATCCACGCTTGCAGATTTTGGATTTACTTGCAGCTACTACTATCTCCCTAAGCTCTGGTATCCACATTTTCTTCTTATCGCCACTAGGCGTGCTAGCGACACCCAAGCACAATAAACTCACAAAGGACTCCCATGAGCCAAATTCATCATACAAACAGAGACTACGCCCTAGACATCTTGCGCGGGATTTGTGTCATTAGTATCGTGCTAATCCACACGACATTTTGGAGTGGCGGGAGCTATGTGCCACAAGCAGTGCAGAGCCTCTCACTGCTTATTGATGTGCCTGCATTTTTCTTTATCGCAGGAGCGAGTCAAGCCTATGCCAAGCAGATAAACCCCCTACCCTCAATTTGGAAGATGATTGCATATTTTGCCGTGGCAATCGCGCTCTATGATATTTATGCCTGGATTCGCACAGGTGAGCTATCATTTGTCGCGACATTTAGCGCCCTCACACTGCATGGATTCTCCACACCGCTTTTACCCGTGCTCGGTGGGTCGTATTGGTTTGTGCCGGTGTTTTGCGTGGTGGGGATTCTAGGTGGGATAGTTCTGCGCTATGTGCGCTTACGCACTGGGATTCTCGCAGGGCTAGTGGGGCTAGGTGCGCTGCTTACATATACTTATGTCTATGCAGGTAGGGCGGAGTTTCAGGGCTCGTTTTTTGGCGTGGGGACGCAGTATCTGCTTTTTTACACAGCGCTTTTTGTGCTTGGATTTTGCTTCATCAAATCAAGCAATAGACGCGCATATAGCATGACTTTCATACTTGTAGGGGCGATTGGCTTTATTGCCACAGAGCTCTTTCATAAGCTTGGGCTTCCTGCTGGCATACCAAGCCTCTCAAATCTCCAAGCCCATAAGTTCCCACCCTCCCTACCCTATATCCTCGCCTCATGCTTTAGCCTAGGGTTGTTGCTCTTTTTCTATCAATACCTATCTAAATGCAATCTCGCGCAAATTCTCCAGCAATCACGCATAGTGCTTGCACGCGCAAATAATC
>NZ_CALERY010000012.1 GCF_937906905.1 uncultured Helicobacter sp.
GGCTTACCCACTTGCTTATAGCAAAGCTTTTATTCTCAAAATTTACAATACATTTGCTAGGCAGGTTATTGATATTATCAAAATCATATCGCTCTAAATCCTCTCCCCAAGATTTTGTGCAAGATTTTATATAAGAAAAATTCTTTATCTTTGCGTGTAGCATATAAGTCCCTTATGCGTTTAGATTCACTCCCCAAACACCCTTTTGAAAATAGAATCCACATTTTTTGTGTAGTAGCTAAACTCAAAACATTCTCTAATTGCCGCTTCACCGATAAGTCCCACAAGCTCACTATCTGCTAAAAGATATTGCAAATATAAGCTCTCACCCTTATCGTTTAATGCACTCTTTCCATTTTGCAAATCACCCCAAACTTTCATCGCATTTCTTTGCACGATTTTATAGGCATCTTCGCGAGATACGCCTTTTTTAGGCAGTTCTAGCAAGATTCGCTGTGAAAACACAAGCCCACCTGTAAGGTTTAGATTTTTCATCATATTTTTAGGATACACCACTAGCTTTTCAAGCAGCCCCTTTAAACGCATTAGCATAAAATCTGTGGTGATAAAGCTATCGGGCAAAATAAATCGCTCCACGCTACTATGGCTAATATCTCTTTCGTGCCACAAAGCGACATTTTCCATTGCAGGCATTGCATAAGAGCGGATAATCCTGCAAAGCCCTGTGATGTTTTCACTTAAAATAGGATTTCTTTTGTGTGGCATAGCAGAGCTTCCCTTCTGCCCAGATTCAAAATACTCTTCTGCTTCATAGACTTCTGTGCGTTGCAGGTGTCGCACTTCTACGGCAATTTTCTCACAGCTACTAGCAAGCAGGGCAAAATCGCTCATAAGCCTAGCGTATCTATCCCTTTGTATCACTTGATTACTCACAGGGGCGGGTTTAAGTCCAAGCTCTTTGCACACTAGCGTTTCAAGCTCCATAGGCGTATGGGCGAGATTTCCCATCGCCCCACTTAGCTGCCCCACAGAGATGACTTCTAAAGTGGATTCTAACGCCTTTAAATGTCGCCCTAGCTCATCATACCAAATCGCTAAAACGAGTCCAAAGGTGATAGGCTCTCCGTGGATTCCGTGGCTTCGCCCCACCATTAGCGTGTCTTTATGCTGATATGCACGCACCTTTATCGCTTCTCTCACTTGTCTTATATCATCTAAAATAATCTTTAAGCTATCTCGCATTTGCAACGCTACTGCGGTATCTATGCAATCGCTAGAAGTGATCCCATAATGCACCCAGCGGCTCTCTTCACCCAAGCTCTCCGCCACAGAAGTGGTAAAAGCGATTAAGTCGTGCTTAGTAACCGCTTCAATCTCATCAATCCTAGCGATGTCAAATTTCGCGTTTTTGCATATCTTTTCACAATCACTATCGGGGATTAGCCCTAGCTTATTCCACCCTCTAACTAACGCCTTTTCTACTTCTAGCCAAGCAGAATACTTTGCATTCATATCCCATAGCTTTTTCATCTGCTCTCTTGCGTATCGCTCTACCATAAATGCTCCTTTTTGATTAGATTCTAATACCCTGCATTTTTTAGTTGTTTATATGCTTCGCAGCCATCTTGATAGCCCAAATCACAGGCTTTGCCATAAAGCTCAAGAGCTTTTGCTCCATTTTGCTTCACACCCTGTCCATTTTGGTAGAGAAACCCCAAATTACTACAAGCCACCATACTCCCACCATCACAGGCTTTGGTAAACAACTTAAAAGCTTGAGTATAGTTTTCTATGAGATAGTAATAGCTTGCACAACTAAGCAAATTATCTATATCACAACCCTTTTTATACCAAAGTGTCGCTTGCTTTACATCATTTTTTTTATAATAATAATCGCCAGCAGCATCACAAGCCAAGCCCACCTGCCTTTCACAAGCAGACTTAAGCCACTCTATATCCCCTTTTTCAAAAAGTGCCCTACACGCCTTTTCATCATCATTTTTACACTGCTCCCTTAGGGCTAAGAGCTTCTTATCCACACTTTGTCGCTCCATTTCACTAGAGACATTAGAATCTGTAACCTTAGAGATAATCTCCTCGTGATCCCACAGCACCTTGCCACTTTTTATATCACTCAAAGTGAGTAAAAATATATAATCAACCCTCACAACTTCGCCTATCTTTTTGCTCCTTTGGGCGATTTTGCCGCTAAGTGATAGCTCTGGGGCTTGGAGCGTGTCCTGCTCGTGGGTGGTGTATTGGTTGTAGTTTGGGTCTTTTGTGAGCTTCCTAGAGTCTTTGATAAATCTATCAGCTTTCGCGCCACTGCCAGCGATGGCATTTGTGAGCGTAAATTTACCGCTTTTTCTTAAAGCCCTAGCAAGCTTCCTAGCCATAAGCTCGACATCTATATCTTCGCTTGTCTCATTGGCAATATCCGCGATTGCAAGCAGTCTTTTGCCCTGAAGCGTGCGGACATACTGCGAGTCAAGGAGTGAAGCGGCATTGCTCTCTATCACTTTATCTATATCGTGTATATCAATCCCAAAGGAGACATACGCGCTAGAGTCTTGCACATAGCTCGCACTTTTCACCCCAGCCAAGCCACACACCACGCACACACAAAGCCCTAGCCCAATCCCTAGAATCCACTTTTTCATCTTAGCCCTTAGCTCCCTTTAACAAGCCCAAATTAGAGCACGCATTATAATCAACCTAAGCTTAATAAGCTGCGTGGTATGTGACTAGCCACCCTGGGGGCTAGTCACTTCTTTGCTGGTTTTGGGATACTAGATTCTGGTAAGCAGAATCTTTGTGGCTTTTAGAGGGCGAGTAGATTTTCTATAGCTGTTTGTATGGGTAGTATGCTATCTGGCTCGACAAGTCGCTCGAGCACCTCTTGACCATTTTTGTAGAAAATGAGAGTCGGGATTCTGCGCACGCCTAGTTCATCTTTGAGTGCTTGATTCTCATCAAAATCCAGCAGGATAAATTTCACTTGCGGATACTGCGCTTGTAGCTTTTGTAGGATTGGCTCGATCCGTCGGCAGTCTGGACACCATGGCGCACTCATCTCTACGAGACATAGGCTAGATTCTAGGAGTTTGGGGAGGGTTTGCTGATTGGCAGTTTGCATAGGCTCTCCTTGTATGTGATTGTATAAAAGTGTTCAAATATAGCGCCCAAAGGTAAATTTATACGCAATGTTGTTTTAGTAAATGCAGATACTCTAGTGCAAAGTCGATAAAGCTTATTGCACGATAGTTCCCACGCGCATGCTTGGTGGGCGGGAGTGTTGTATCGATACTGATGAAGAGGATTTCATCAAATGTGCGCGTAAGCTTAGCGAGCTTGCTCTCAATGAGCATAGGCGTAGGAAATGCTAGCGCGAAAATCGCCACTCCACCTATCGTGTCGTTTCTTGCGCGATTTTGTGCATTGCTTGTTATAGCATTTGCCACATCTCCTGCTACGCCACTCATAGCCTCACACATACTAGATTCTAGCGCAGAGTCTAGTGCGCAATCCACAATAAAATCACAGCTTTCATCATAATATGCACGGATACCTGCATGCACTAGCTCGCAGAAAATCATATTCTCAAAGATACTTTGAAAATTTGGCGCACTTGAGAGTGCATAGGGCAGGGCAAAATTATAAAAATACAGCTTGGATTCTCGTTGTGTGGCGTGGGGGAGAGTGAAAATAACTTGCTCATCTTGGAGAGTTTGGATAAGTGCGTAAATCTTGTCTTTGGAGATTTTTTGTTGCTGCTTGAGTAGGCAGTAGGCATTATGTGTGCTAAATGGCTTGCCTTGATAGCGTAGTAGGAAAGTAAAAATATCTGTGTTTTCTCTAGCATAAAGCATGATGATTTCTTGGATTCTCTGGGGGCGTTTGGATTCTGGGATATAGGGCAGTTCAGGGAGATTGCCTTCTTTGAGAAAGCTAGCAAATATAGATTCTAGTTTGTTGCTTTTGCTGCATGAGACATATTCCTCGAAATTCAGCGGTCGCACGCAGTGGGTCGTGAAGCTTGTGCGGATAGATTCTGGGATATGCCTAGGACTTGGAGCGACTATGATAATGTCTTGGTGGGTTGGGATTGTGAGCTCTGGGCGGTAGTTATCGATAATGAGCGCATCAAAGCGTTTTTCCAGCACCTGCTTCAATAGCTCTGCTTGTGCTTCCTCCACCTCCAGCCGCAAATCCGCGCAATCAACTAGGATTGCTCGCTTGTAGTGGCGCACAAGATCGAGTGCGAGCGATGTTTTGCCACATTTAGGTGCGCCATGGAGTAGGATTTTGCGTGCTTTTGGGGTGTTTGCCCGCGGAAAGATTACAAGCCCCCTTACTCTCTCTTCATACGCCCGAGCAAAATCTAGCATAATAATGTGAGCTTGATTTTATGGGTTAGCAGAATCTATGGATTCTGTGAGATTGCTAATGATGGCGCGTAGTCGCTCAAACTGCGCATGTAGCCCTGGGTCTGTGGCGTGATTGACAAAGCTGCCTGAAGCTCGCTCGATGAAGCGCGAGGGCGCTCGTGGTGTGAGAATTGTCTGGAGATCTTGTGCTGGATTTTTCGTCATGGGGGCTTGTGTCAATCGAGCTTGCATGGCGGATTTTGGGATATAGGCGATGATTTGTGTGTGTGCCAGAAATTTCTCCATACTCTGTGCGCCAATACTCTCTAGAAATGGCGCAAACTCGCTGGCATAGTGTCTTAAACAATACATAATGTCTTTTTTTTTATAATGATTGAAGTTATACACATGGCTTGGGTGATTGAAGCCAAAGAGTAGCTTGGGTGATCGGTAGCAGATATGCACGATTCCTGTGCGCATATCTGCTGGTAGAGCGAGTTTAAGGCGCGAGAGATTCTGCCTAGCTCGCAGTTCTCCAGCAAGGGGACGATTATCAGCAAGAAAGGAATCAATAACTTGGCGCATATTCTTCATGGACTGATTGTAGCATACTTTTTGTGTGTTTGCCTGCAAGGCTGCGGATTCCAGGGGAATCCATATTATGGCGATCCTAGCACAGCAAGAAGCTTTAATGATCTTATGATGCTAGAGAGCAAGATTGAGTAAAATCTTTTTGGAGATTCTGGGGATTGGGGCTTTTTCTCGCGGGTTGTTGTTTGGTAGGCTTGCATAGAATCTAGAGAAATCTAATTGTGGCTAATCGCTTGGCTTGTGGGTATCCCTAGTCGCTGATTTTAGCAAACTCATCGCGCAGACGCGCCGCCTCTTCAAACTCCAGATTTTTCGCTGCTTCTAGCATTTTTGCTTTGAGCTCTTTTTTGATTGCGGCACGCTCGGATTTGGGGAGTTTTTGGATTTTGTTTGCTTTGTCATAGAGATTGCTTAGTCCGCTACTTTCGATCTTTAGCTCCTGCTCGACATTGCGTGCGACACTTCTTGGCGTGATATTACGCGCCTTGTTAAACGCTTCTTGTTTGGCGCGGCGATAGTCTGTGATGTCAAACGCCCTTTGCATAGAGTTTGTAACTTTTTTCGCATATAAAATCACCTTGCCATTGACATTCCTAGCCGCTCTCCCCATTGTTTGAATAAGGCTTGTCTCACTGCGTAAGAATCCTTCCTTATCTGCATCCATTATCGCTATTAGGCTCACTTCTGGCAAGTCTAGCCCCTCGCGCAAAAGGTTAATGCCAATCAGCACATCAAATTCCCCTAATCGCAGTGAGCGGATAAGATGATTTCGCTCAATGGCGTCAATATCACTATGCATATAGCGCACCTTTATCCCAAGCTCCCCATAATATTTGCTTAACTCTTCTGCCATTTTTTTCGTCAGCGTGGTGATAAGCACTCGTTCATTATTTTCCATCCTTAGCTTTATCTCATCGTATAAATCAAGCACTTGATTATCACTATCTCGCACTTCATAGAGTGGGTCTAAAAGCCCTGTGGGGCGGATAATCTGCTCGGCAATATGGCTTTGACTAAGCTCTAGCTCTAGCTTTGCAGGCGTAGCAGAGACAAAGAGAAAATGCGGTGCTTTGTTAATAAACTCATCAAAGCGCAAGGGGCGATTATCTAGCGCGCTAGGCAGGCGGAAGCCGTATTCCACAAGCACTTCCTTGCGGCTTCTATCCCCTGCATACATTCCCCCAAATTGCGGCAAACTCACATGCGATTCATCAACGATTAGCAAATATGGCTTGCCCTTTTGCGCAAAATAATCTAGCAAGGAGTAAGGCGTCTCCCCCGGGGCTTTGCCTGTAAGATGTCTAGCATAGTTTTCAATGCCCTTGCAAATGCCTGATTCTCTAATCATCTCTAAATCAAACTCCGTGCGCCCCTTTAGTCGCTGGTATTCTACCTGCTTGTCTTGAGCGGCAAACTCTGCTAGGCGGACTTCTAGCTCGGATTCGATATTACTTAGTGCAGTTTTGAGTCGCTCTTGGCTTACGATAAATTGGTTTGCTGCATACAGCACAAAGGATTCTAGCTTGATAATAAAGCTTCGCTCTAGCGCATTAAACACACTAATACACTCAATCTCATCGCCAAAAAACTCTATGCGGATAAACTCATTTTCATTATACGCTGGGAAAATATCTATCACCTCGCCTCGCACAGCAAAATTTCCCCGCTCTAAGGTTGTGTCATTGCGCGTATAGCCCATATCGACAAGCTTAGTTAGTAGTGCCTTTTGACTATATTCCTGCCCCACTTCTAGCTTTTCTATCATTGTTAAATACTCTTGCGGATTGCCTAGCCCATAGTTTGCCGATACTGAAGCTATCACAATCACATCATCATAGGCTAGCAGTGAAGTCGTGGCTGAAAGCCGCAGCCGCTCTAATTCATCGTTAATGCTAGAATCCTTTTCTATAAACAAATCGCGGCGTGGGATATAGGCTTCTGGCTGGTAGTAGTCAAAGTGGCTGATGAAATACTCCACCTTATTGTTTGGGAAAAAGCCCTTAAACTCGCTATATAGCTGGGCGGCTAGGGTTTTGTTGTGCGTCATTATGAGTGTTGGCATTTGCGCTTTAGCGATGATATTTGCCATCGTGTAGGTTTTGCCACTGCCTGTAACGCCCACAAGTGTGGAGTATTTCGCACCTTGTGCGATAGAGTCTGTGATTTTTTCAATCGCTTGGGGCTGATCGCCTGCTGGAGAGTAGGGGGAATGTAGGAGAAATTGCGCCATTTGCGGTAGCCTTTGTGGAAAATTTGGCTACAATTATAGCCAATGTGGCTTGCGACACATACTTCCTAAGGAATATCAATGACATCAATCACTCAACTTGAAGAAAAGATCACAACCCTACTTAGCGCGTATGAAAGCCTAGCAAGTGAGCTAGAATCCGCACGCAAGGAGCTAGCGACCCTACGCGCAGAGTCTAGTCAAAAAGACTTGCAAATCTCAGCACTTTATGAAGAGATAGGCAGTCGCGACCGCGCCGTAGAATCTCTCTATAACAAAATCTCCACCACGCTTGATGGCAAGCAGGAATCTAGCGGGGGCAATAATGAGTGAGCAGCTAGAGGTGCGGATTTCTGGGAGAGATTTTGGCATATCGCTTAAGGGCTACAATCCAGAGGCTAACCGCGAGATCCGCGCCCAGCTTGCTGGTGAGACGGATTTGCTAGTGCTCCTACGCGCCTATCTCGATGTCGTCCATCAAAAATGCGAGCTAGAATCCAGGATTGCCCAGCTACATGAGAAGCTAGAATCAATACATGCTGCAAAGGTCGTAGATTTTGTCAAGCCCCCACAAGATTCCACAGAGACGAGTGAATCCCAAAGGTTCATCACAAATCCTGCGGATTCTGTGCTAGATTCTCGAGGGTCTAGCACCCTAGATTCTGCTGCTACAAATCCAGCTTCACTAGAGCTCACTATCCCAGAATCTACTGCGCCCATAAGTGCCCCCGTGCATGATTTGTTTAGCGCATTTGACACAGGGCAAGAATCCCCCAAGCAAGAATCCCCCGCACTCTAAGCCACTATGAGCGCCGCATTTTACTACCAGATAGCGCCCGTGGGTGTGCGCTCGCCCATGCTAACTTACGCTAGCCCAAAGCCCCTGCGCGCTGGCACACTACTTACCATAGAGCTGCGCAACAAATCTTGCCAAGGCGTTGTCATCGCGCCAAGTGAAAAGCCAAAATTTGCCTGCAAAGAGATTGTAGAAATTTTGGGTGAGTTTGGCGATGTGCAGCGATTTCTCGCGCATTTCATGGCGCAGTATTATCATGCGAGCCTGCAGGAAAGCTATAAGCTATTTGTCGCATTTAAGAGTGATGAGCATGCGCTGCTGCGCCCGCTAGCCACACCCCAGAATCTAGCTTTGCATGTTGGATTCCATGCTGCCCCATTGCGCTCTCCGCTCTCAAGCAATCGTAAGCGCGAGATTCTCGCCTCCCTCCAAGCCTTAAGCTCCGCACAGCAAGCAGCCTATGAGTTTATAGAATCTAAGCGCGCAGAATCTAATCTAAGCCTGCTTTTTGGCGATACTGGCAGTGGGAAAACAGAAATCTACTTCCATCTCATCGCTCAAGCACTTTTACGGGACAAAAGTGCGTTATTTCTCATGCCAGAAATCTCGCTTACTCCGCAGATTCTCGCGCGTTTGCAAAATGTATTTGGGGATTGTGTGGCACTATGGCATAGCAAAATTAGCCAAGCCAAAAAGCGCAAAATCCTACATGATCTCCATACACAGCGCGTGAAAATCATCGCAGGGGCGCGTAGCGCGCTATTTCTCCCGCTGGCAAATATAGGCACAATCATCGTCGATGAAGAGCATGATGATGCGTATAAATCCCAAAGCACCCCACACTATAATGCCCGTGATATGGCGATTTTGCTTAGTAAATACGCTAGAATTCAAGTTGTGCTAGGCTCTGCCACCCCAAGCCTTACAAGCTACAAACGCGCACTTGATGGTAAGTATCTCTTCCGCTTACGAGGCGGATTCTACCGCGCCAAGAAGCATTATCGCCTAGAATCCAGCGCGACAGCCTTAAGCGATCAGGTGCTTGGCGAGATAGGGCGGGTGCTGGAGCAGGGCAAGCAAGCGATTGTGTTTGTCCCCACTCGCGCGAATTTTAAGGCGCTACTCTGCCTAGAATGCGGCTATGGCTTTGTGTGTCCATTTTGTAGTGTGAATATGAGTGTGCATATTGGGGATAATGCCTTACGCTGCCACTATTGCGGGTATGCACAGATTCTAGCGACTACCTGCCCAGAGTGTGCGAGCCAGAATCTATCTAGCAAGCGTATCGGCACTGCACAAATCGCGCGCGAGCTGCAGGAGGCATTTTTATCCGCACGCATAGGGATATTTGACAAAGATCACACCAGCACGCAAAACAAGCTCACTGCCTTGCTGGGTGATTTTAAGCATGGACGGCTTGATGTGCTTGTAGGCACACAAATGCTTAGCAAAGGGCATGATTATCACAATGTCGCATTAGTATGTGTGCTTGGGATTGATCATGTGCTACAAGGTGGAGATTTCCGCAGCTTTGAAAAGGGGGTGGCATTATTGCACCAAATCGCTGGGAGAACGGGGCGCAAAGAGCATGGCAGGGTGTTTATCCAAAGTTTGCAAAGTGAGTGGATCGCAGGGTTTTTGGAAGATTATGAAGTGTTTTTGCGCTGGGAGCTGGCACATCGATCGCATCTCTATCCGCCGCACACACGCTTAGCGATGATCCACTGCGATCATGTAGATAAGTCTAAAGCCCAAGAGCATATGCACGCCTTGCTGCGTGTGCTAAAGCCACTTGAGCGCGTAGAATCCCGCGCGGTGCTTGGGTTTGGAGCAAATGCCATTGAACGCATTGCAAATAAATGGCGATATCATATTCTGCTGTGGGCAAAGAAGCACATAGACCTTGTGCGAATGATTGAGAGTGCGGAGCAAGCAGTGGGTGGAAAAATTGATGTGGATATGGATTGTATAGATACATTATAATCGATAGACTAGGGGGCAGGGGCGGATCTCTGGCTAGGATAGAGTGGGGCAAACTAGATTCTGGTAAGCAGAATCTAGTTTGATATGAAGCTTAGAATTTATAGGCATAAGAGAGCTGGATTGTGTGATTAGCGAAGCTTGAAGCGCTCCCCTTTAGTATTTTATTTATCGCTACGCGATCTTGGAGTTTATCTGTATAGCCACGATAGATATAAGAGAGCAGAATCTGGTGGTGGGATTTATAGAAATAGTGCAAACCCACTCCACTAGTCCAAGTGAATTTCGTATAGTTAGGGTAGGCAACATCTTCAGTTTGGTGCAACATTGGGTCGCCATATGGGGCGACAATCGTATTAAAAAAGCTCACCCCCTCTACTCCAAAGCCAATATTTGCCCCAAATGTATGCTCTCCGCCATAGATGAAATCATAAAGATAGCGAGCGTCTAGCCCATAAGTTAGAGCGTGGGAGATGAGCGAGAAAGTAGTAGGGCTAACAGCACCATTAAAGATCGCAGAAGCTGTCATGTCTTTAGCACTAAAATTTTCATACCCCAAATAGGCTTTAAAGCGAAATCCTGCATTCTGCGCGTAATACCACTGATAGCCAATATCTAGGGAGATAGGAAATGTGAAGCCATCTTTTTTGGGTTGTTGAGTGATAATGGCATTGGAATTAACTAGATCAAGCCTTGAAGTAGCAGGAGATAGCCCCACACTCACCCCCACAAAGCAGCCTGTATTGCTATGTGCTCCAGCGCAAAAGCCTTTAGATTCTGCGGAGTTAGATTCTATGCTTGTGCTAGATTCTGGGCTAGATTCTGCAGAATCTACTTCCGCATGCAATGCACTAAATGCAATCAGGCTGGTGATTGAGATGACTTGGATAAGCTTTTTCATTGTTGCTCCTGTTTGAAAATAGAGCGCGCATTGTAAATCAAAAAAAAAAAAAAAAACAAGTCAAGGGAGCAGAGCTGATTCTGGCTCGCATCTGCTTGAAAATGACCACAAAGATAAAAGCAAAATTTAAGGCTAGAGCAGGGAAAAATAAGCTAGAATAATCCCAATTTCTACAATAAGGAGAGAAAATGCAGAGCAATGCGGTCTTAGAATATGACTATTCTATAGCAAAATTGTTTTTATACTCCACATTGGCATTTGGGTTTATTGGAATGCTAATTGGTGTAGTTCTTGCGTTTCAGCTGGCGTTCTCAGATCTTAACTACATCGCTAGTGAGTATGGGATTTTTGGGCGATTGCGTCCGCTGCATACAAATGGGATTATTTATGGTTTCACACTCAGTGGGATTTGGGCAGCTTGGTATTACTTGGGGCAAAGAGTGCTTAAAATCACCTATCATCAGCATCCGTTTTTGAAGTTTGTAGGCTTGGCGCATTTTTGGATTTATATTGTGCTTATGCTTTTGGCAGTGGTTACGCTGTTTGCCGGGCTTACGCAGTCTAAAGAATACGCCGAGCTTATTTGGCCTCTTGACTTGCTAGTCGTTGTCGTGTGGGTGCTCTGGGGTGTGAGTATGTTTGGCTCTATGGGGGTTCGTAGAGAAAATGTGATTTATATTTCTTTATGGTATTTCATTGCTACTTTCACGGCGATTGCTGTGCTTTTTATATTTAACAACCTTGCTATCCCGACCTATCTTGTCGCTGGCACAGGAAGCATCTGGCACTCTATCTCACTCTATGCAGGTGGTAACGACGCGCTGATCCAGTGGTGGTGGGGACACAATGCGGTAGCATTTGTTTTCACATCTGGAATTATCGGGGTGATTTACTACTTCTTGCCAAAAGAATCTGGACAGAGTATTTTCTCCTATAAGCTGACACTTTTCTCTTTCTGGAGTTTGATGTTTATCTATATCTGGGCTGGCGGACACCATGTTATTTACTCCACTGTTCCTGATTGGGTGCAAACGCTTGGCTCTGTATTTTCTGTGATTTTGATTCTGCCTTCTTGGGGGACGGCGATCAATATGCTACTTACAATGCGTGGGCAGTGGCATCAGCTTAAAGAATCTCCGCTTATCAAGTTTCTTATGCTTGCAGCGACATTCTATATGCTCTCCACTCTTGAGGGTCCAATCCAATCTATCAAATCCGTCAATGCCCTAGCGCACTTCACTGACTGGATTGTAGGACATGTGCATGATGGTGTGCTTGGCTGGGTAGGATTTACAATCATCGCTGCTTCTTATCATATGCTCCCTAGAATGTATAAGCGAGAAATCTACTCACGCAAGATCATGGATATACAATTTTGGATTATGACAATAGGTATCGTGTTCTACTTCTCTAGTATGTGGATCGCAGGTATCACACAGGGAATGATGTGGCGCGATGTGGATCAAAACGGCTACCTTGCGTATCAGTTTATCGACACAGTAAGTGTGCTATTCCCATACTATTTGATAAGAGCGATTGGCGGAACAATGTATCTTGTAGGCTTTATTATGTTTATCTACAATGTTGCGATGACAATTACAGCAGCAAGACAGCTAGAGAGTGAGCCTAAATCAGCCTCACCTATGGCTGCGTAAGGAGAGATCATGTTTAGTTGGTTAGAAAAAAATCCTTTCTTTTTTACGGTGGCTTTTTTAGTGGTATTTGCTATCGCTGGGCTGGTGGAGATTCTGCCAGACTTCTCGAAGTCTTCTCGCCCGCTTGATGGGCTTAAGCCTTACTCCCTACTAGAAACAGCAGGGCGTCAAGTATATATCAAAGAGGGCTGCTATAACTGCCACTCGCAGCTTATTCGCCCATTTGAAGCAGAAGTCGATCGCTATGGCATGGCAAGTATCAATGGTGAGTATGCGTATGATAGACCATTTCTATGGGGCTCTAAGCGCACGGGACCAGATCTCCACAGAATCGGGGATAGTCGCACGACTGATTGGCATGAAAAGCACATGCTTGACCCAAAAAGCGTAGTCCCAGCTTCTATAATGCCAGCTTATGAACATCTCTATAATAAAAATGTCGATTTCAATACGGCGTATGCTGAGGCATATACGCAGATGAAAGTGTTTGCTGTGCCATATAATACTGAGGGTGGTGTTGCTATTGGGGCAGATATTGAGGAAGCAAAAAAAATCTACCTGCAAGAAGCTCAAGCAATCGTTGATGATATGAAATCTCAAGAAATCAAAGAGGCTCTAGAAAAAGGCGAGGTGAAAGAGATTGTCGCGTTGATCGCCTACCTAAATAGTCTAGGGCAACAAAGAAGAGCGAAGTAGGCTATATGACAGCAGAAAATATAGAGTATCTGCGAGTTGGCGTTTATTTTGTCGTAACGATTTTGCTCATCATCTTTCTATATTCCTATGCAGTGTCTATGTGGCGCAGGCAGAAAAATGGGATATATGACTATGAAAAGTGTGGCAATTTGGCTGTGAATGATGATTTAAACGATGAGCTTGTAGAGCCTAGAATAAAATCAAAGGAGCAGAAATGAATTGGTTGAGTGATAGTGTCAATCTTATTGGGTTGCTTGGGGCACTGGTAATTTTGGTGATTACTATTTATGTTATCGGCTTTTATGTCAAAAAAATGAAGCATGCTTCAAATGATGGAGAGCTAGCCGAGCATGACTGGGACGGGATCAAAGAGTTTAAAAATGATATTCCTATGGGTTGGCTCGTGATTTTTATCTTGGTGATTCTATGGGGATTTTGGTATATGTTTTTTGGCTATCCTCTCAAAAGCTTCTCACAAATCGGGCAGTATAATGAAGAAGTCAAAGCAAGCCATGCGAAGTTTGAAGAGCGCTGGAAAACACTTTCCCAAGAAGATAAAATCTCCATGGGTGAGGGGATTTTTCTTGTGCAGTGCTCGCAGTGCCATGGATTAAATGCAGAGGGGATTGATGGTCAAGCCCAGAATCTCCGTGCATGGGGGAAAGAAGAGGGTATTATCCATACCATAGATACAGGAAGCAAGGGGCTTAACTATATCGCTGGAGAAATGCCTCCGGGATTGCTTGCTAGCGATGATGAAAAGCGACAAGTTGCAGCCTATATCATGAAGACTTTTGCTCCTGGCAAATCGACAAAATACTCCCAGGCTGATGTAGAAGCAGGCAAAGTTGTGTATCAAAATGTCTGTGCTACTTGCCATGCTAATGATGGAAGTGGCAATGCTAATGGTATAGAAGGTTTTGCTTCAGATCTTCGCACCTACGGGGACCATGTGCTTGTCGAGCAAGTGCTAAAAAATGGCAAAAAGGGCTTCATAGGTAAAATGCCTTCGTTTGGCTATGCGAATTTCAGCGAGAAACAAGTTGAGGCATTAGCAGCGTATATTAACTCTCTAAAAGTTCAAGATTAAGGAGCGGAGCATGAATGGCTTGTTTGGTGTTAATGGTCTTTTGGGATTTTTGGTAGCAGTTGTTCTTGTTGTGGGACTTGCGATAGGCTTTGGGACTTTGGCTGTGAGTGTCCAGAGCAATAATGCGCAAAACTACTACAAAATCGAAAACTACAAAGAAATCAAAGCACAGAGCGTAGAAAATAAAGATTTCTTCCAAGATGTGCGATAAGGAGTTGATATGTTTACTGGTGCAGAAAAAATTCTAGGTGCTTTGATTGTCGTGCTCGCAGTGGTGTCTATAGTGATTGCTTTTATTCCTGATGGGCTTTTGCATCTTGTTTAACAATTATTCAATGCCAAGACTCATTTTTTGGGCTTTGGCATTTTTTTTGAGCTTTAGTTTTTCTTATGCGCAAAATCCTGTTTCTACCCAGAATCTAACTTCTGGCTTTGTCATAGGCAATACAAATCAAACCATAGTTCCTAAAACCAACGAATTTATCCAAACACTTTCGGCAGAAATTTTTCATAAAACTGGCGTAAAAGTTTATATTGATGTTATTGATACCATTACGCTTCCCTCCGCTTATCCCACAAAACAGGCTCGCAAGGAATACCAAGAACAGCTTGCGCAAAGCTTGCAGTCCCCCTATGTCGTAGTGTTTTTGTTTGTGCAGGAGAGAAAGTTTGACTTCCTAAGCAGCGAGGATTTGCATGAGTTTCTTGATAGCAAAAAGCTAGATTCTATCTATTTTGATTATATGGCGCCGTTGCTGCCAGAGAAAGAGCAAGAGCTCACACCGCAGAGATATTCTAGTATTATCCTCAATGGATATGCTGAGATTGCCGATGTGATTGCAGAGCATTATGAAGTAAAGCTTGAGAATAATATTGAGACAAACGGACAGGGCGTGCGCACTTTTGTTCGGTTTGTTATGTATGGTATGATACTTGTCTTGCTCGGGCTCTTTATCGTAGCGCATTTTTTCAGCAGAAAACCAACCAAATAAGGACACACATGGCGACCAACACCCAGGAATCCTCTACCCAGCACCATTCAAATGCTCCCAAAAATCCGCGTAACCTCTGGCCATATGGGATTTTGGCAGTTATTTTTATTGGTATTATTTTGATCTGTGTATCTGTGTATATCTCTGTAAAACACCCAGTAAATGATAATAAACCATTTTTCCAAAAGCATAGCGACACAGAGGAGCATATCAACGATCTTTTGGCAGATACTATGTTGCTTGGCGAGTATTATGATTTCTATATCCAAGCCAATGCCAAGCCCACGAGGGATAGCGTGTTTAGACCGTATTCTCCCTATTTTCGCCCTCCACATCGAGACAAAGATGAGCAAAATCCATCGACAATTCTTTTCACTAAAGAGATAAATACACTTTATCTCTTGGCTGATGTGATTGAAGCGGGCGTTGAAGAGGGCAAATCACTCAAAGATCTTTCTATCCAGGCTTTTATCCAAAAGATTGGCGGTGTGAAACCCCAAGAAATCCATATCTATGACCCAAGCACAAAATCTTTCATCAAAAGCACTCCAAAAGATAAAGAAAGCCATATTCCCATAGGTGAGCTGACATTCGATGCTAAAAGACAGCTTTTCGTAAGCCCTTCATTTGAGGTGGAGATTGAGGGGCGCTGGATTGTCTCGCTGCAAATCACTGCCAAGCAGGGCGAGCAGGATATCTATGCTGTGCTAGAGCAAGAGTTTTTCAGTATGCCAAAGCCAAGACCAAACTAGCAGACAAAAGGATCAAGTCTGGTGAAATCAATAAACAGCCCAAAGACACAAAGGCATAGGTGCAGCCAGAGCAATGGTTTTATCATGCTTGAAGTGGTATTTGCTCTAGCTATCGTTGGTGTGGCGTTTGGGATTCTGGCGCATTTTTACCTGACGAGATCTCATACTGGTGATTTTCCTGTCGCGGAGCTTGATACTTTGCAAGAGCGTGCATTGCAGGATTTAGAATCCAAGCTTAACGCAAAAGTGCATACTATTGTTGGCACAGATGGAGCATTTTGCGAGGGGCAGCTTTTTAGCACGACACAATCCCAAAGCACTTTAAAATTTTTTGTGCCAACCCACTGCGATAAGCCTTAGCTGGGCGGCTAGATTCTGCGCATGCCACATAGCCTCTCTCATCTCCCAGATTCCCAGAGCCTAGCCTGTCGCAGTGGTTTTGTTTTGCTTGAGTTTGTCTTTAGCATTGTTATTATTTCAACTATTGCCATTGCACTTATGAAGCTAACCCTCTCGCTCCACAAGCAGCATAATGCCAAAAGCAGCCAGACCTTAGCCCAGATTTCGCTAGCAAATGCTGCTGATATCGTGCGGAATTACCTCGAGGTAGAATCTAGCTTCCAGTTTGTGGATTTTTCGTTACAGCTCCCTACTCATAGTATCGTGCTCCAGCACTCTACGCTACTGCTTGATGGAGTAATGCTTGCTGAGAATATCACAAACTTCCAAGTGCGCTTGCTTCCTGCTCAAATGACTTCTGCGCAGGCATTTAGCGTGGATTTGTGCGCGAGCTTTGCCAGTGCTAAAACTCCAATATGCGTCAATCGTGTTGGCTGGCTGCGTTCATAATGCCACTAGAATCTAAAGCCCTAGATTCTAGGGTAGATTGTGTGAAAGCGGATTCTGGGATTTTGGACTTTACACGCCCTGTTAGCATACAATCCTCGCCTCCTGGCACCAGAGCCGCCTATGCGCTTTTGTATGCGATGATGTTTTTGCTACTTATTACATTTTTTATCATGCAGTTTCGCGCAAACACAGCCATAACGCTTGATAGGATTGTTAATGCACATATTAGATTCCAATCCCAGCTTTACTTGCACTCCCTTGAGCAAGCAGCCAGAATCTGCCGCGATGACCCAAGGCTTTTGGCGCTAGATTTTACGCTGGATTCTGGCTATGTTGGAGGGTTTGAAATTGTGGGGAAGCAGGCATTTCTCTATATCGAGGCATTAAATCGTCGCACGGGACAAATCTTGCGTAGCACAAAAGAAATCACACTGCCATAACAAGCGCTAATGATTTTAAAGTGAAATAACGATGCCTAGCGGAATCTGTCTATAAAATTTGAAAGCTTTTCAATCAGGGAAGAAAGACGAGTGGTGCGGAAGAGAGGACTTGAACCTCCATGCCTTGCGGCGCCAGATCCTAAGTCTGGTGCGTCTGCCAGTTTCGCCACTTCCGCGCTAGAATTTTGAGAAATCACAAACTATTTGGAAGCGCAAATTATAATCTGTAAAAATTAAAACCAGCTGAAATAAGCCGTGCCAATAGATTCTGGATAGAGTCTATTCCGTGATTTATTAGGCTTTATTTGACAAGGTGGCTAACCAATCAAAACTTCTCGCCCCACAAATTTCGCGGAAACTCAAATGCCACATAAGCGCAAGCTTGAGTCAAAGCGCGGATTTTATCTTTTTCTTATGCGTGAGATTCTATAATCCCCGAAAATTTGAAAGGATCATCTATGGAGAAGAAAAAGCGCGTTTTGGTGAAGTTTTCTGGGGAGGCACTTGCTGGGGAAAATGGCTTTGGTATAGAGCCAAAGATTCTTAGCTACATCGCAGAGGAAATCGCTTCGCTACTAGAAGCGGATATAGAAGTGGGCATTGTCATTGGCGGGGGGAATATTATCCGCGGAGTAAGTGCGGCGCAAGGTGGGGTGATCCGCCGCACAAGTGGGGATTATATGGGTATGCTAGCCACAGTGATCAATGCTGTGGCTATGCAAGAAGCCCTAGAGCATAGCGGCGTTGATGTGCGAGTGCAAAGCGCGATTGAGATTAAAGAAATTTGCGAGAGCTATATTTACCGCCGCGCTATTCGGCATTTAGAAAAGGGGCGCGTGGTGATTTTTGCCGCAGGGACTGGGAATCCATTTTTCACCACAGATACGACAGCTACACTTCGCGCGGTAGAGATTGGTGCGGACTATGTGATTAAGGCTACAAAAGTCGATGGCGTGTATGACAAAGACCCTAAGAAATACGCCGATGCCAAGCGGCTTGATACTATTTCTTATGACGCGGCATTGGCGGAGAATATCAAAGTGATGGACGACACAGCAATCGCCCTAGCTAAAGATAATCGCCTGCCAATCATTGTGTGCAATATGTTTAAAGCAGGAAATCTCCTAGATATTGTGCGCGATGGCAAAGGTGTATTCTCGGTGGTGCGTTAGGTTTTAGGAATTTTTTAGCTATCATCTGCCATAATGCGCGCTCATTTGCCTATACGAGTAGGGGAGAGATCCGAAAGATAGCAGATAGTAATACCTAAGGAGAACAAATGAAAGCATTGCTTGTATTGTGTTTTGGTTTTGTGGCGTTTGCGTTTGCTGGAGAGAGTGTATTTAGTGGTAGCGATCTGTCTTTGCTGCTTGCTCTATCTGTGGCTGGCGGTGTTATTGGATTAGGGATTGCCGCTCTTGGTGGAGCTATCGGTATGGGAAATGCTGCTGCTGCGACTATCTCTGGGACTGCACGAAATCCAGGAATCGGCGGAAAGCTCCTTGGGACAATGTTTATCGCACTAGCACTTATCGAAGCGCAAGTTATTTATACACTTGTTTTTGCGATTATCGCTATTTATGGGAATCCATTCCTGCCAGAATCTAAAATCATTGTAGAAGCTTTCAAAGCGCTTCTTGGTTAGCTAGATTCTCTTCTCCCGCCTTGTGCGGGATATGCGCTGGTGGTGGAATTGGTAGACACACCATCTTGAGGGGGTGGCGGGGCGACCCGTGCGAGTTCAAGTCTCGCTCAGCGCACCATATATGCCGAAGTGGTGAAACTGGTAGACGCGCTAGACTCAAAATCTAGTAAGGGCAACCTTGTGTCGGTTCAAGTCCGACCTTCGGCACCACACACATCACTTTCTATATTTATTCAAACTCTCGATGAAGAATTACCATGCAGCTAGCTTGTATGCCGTTTTTAGCACAGGGGAAGTATTTGCTTGGATTCTCTGGTGGGGCGGATTCTCTAGCACTTTTCTTTCTTCTACTGGAATCTCATGTAGAGTTTGACATTGCTATTGTTGATTATGGTGTGCGCCCAGAGAGTGTTGAGGAAATTGTCTCCGCACACACATTGGCTAAATCCCATCACAAGCGCTGCTTCAGCGTGAAATCCCCGACTTTTGCAAGCAATTTTGAAGCAAATGCGCGCGACTTTCGTTATAAGTTTTTCAGCTCGCTCATTGCTACGCATGGCTATGATGGCTTGATTTTAGCTCATCATTTAAACGACAGAATCGAGTGGCTACTACTACGGCTTGGCAAAGGAAGCGGGCTTGCAGGCTTGCTTGGGTTTGATGAGATTGGCTGGTATTACCCCACTCATGCTGCTCCGTATCCTATCATTCGTCCATTGCTTTGGGCGCGCAAAGAGGAGATTCTAGCTTATTGCGATCAAAATAGCTTGCAATTTTTCACCGATAGTAGCAATAATGACACCGCTTACGAGCGCAATTTTATCCGTCATCATCTCGCTAATGTATTTATCAAGCACTATCACAAAGGCTTGCAAGAGAGTCTCAAACTCCTTGCTGCTGAACGCGATGAGCTCTATCAAGGAGGATTTAGGATTGTAGCAGCACACCTAGAGCCTACACAACCATCTAGCCCCCCATACTCCACCACACCCTTAAAGCACATCAAGTCGCCAAAGCAGCCCGGCTCTAGCACGCTTCCGCCACCCAAAGAATCCATAGATTCTGGTGCAAGACTTATTTGTGTGAGTGCTTTTAGCAAGCTCCAAGCCCTCCATCACATAGCCACTGCGCTAAAGACCTGTGGCTATGTCTTATCACGCAAGCAGCGCGAAGAGATTTTGCGTGCGCATTTCTCTTGCGAGTTTCGCACTAGCGTTCGTGCATTTTATATCGAGCCGTGTCCCGCTGCCTTGTGTGTCGAATTATCCGTCGCAGATTCTGCCGCACTAGAATCCAGTGTGGCAGAATCCAGCACCCCTAGCCTGCGGATTCTCATCATCGCACAGAATCTACTTCCTACTGAAGTCCCTGGGCTAACCCTCCCGCCTAGCCAGCCTATGCCCAAACATATTAAAGAGCTTTGTCGCAAGCATGCTGTCCCCCCGCGCCTACGCCCAATTCTCTATGGTATAAGCATGCGTGAGTGTGCTGGCACAGATCGTAGTCTGGCTTGCGCTATGGAGGAGATTCTTGCACGCGTAGAGCAGGAGTTTATCGCGCTAGAATCCAGCGCACGAGGTAATCCTGTGTGATAGGGCTTAGAATCTAACTTGTTAGAATCCGTGGGCATAAAATACCCGCGTTTGTATTGTGCATGATTCATAAAATCCTTGTAAAGAAATTTACTGCATAGGCTTAAAAGCCCTTTGATTGTAGTGATAAAAAATACAAGAATAATAAAAGTTCTCCATAAAACCATGATAAAAAATCAAAGCAGCGTTTGTGGCTTTCGGGCGTGCTTTGCTTTATTGTGAATGATTTTTGAGCAAAAATGGCGTGTCTTGATAGACGAGATTTAGCCAATTACTAAAGATCACACTCGCACTTGATCGCCATTGAAACATAATCTCCCCATTTGGCGCGTAATACCCCACAGGCTTAGGCGTGCTAAGTCCGCTTGCTTGATCGCGCTTATATTCTTTGTCGAGCGTGTCTCTGGCATATTCTGGATGCCCTAGGATAAAGACATCTTTGCTATCTTTAAGCATTGTAGCCCCACTTTGCTCCCCTGCTAGAAGCACAGATAGCCCCTGCGCCTGTGTAATCGCGCCATCAAAGCGATTATGCGCAATCTCGCTAAAGTAATTTGTAGAATCTCTCTAGGTGGGATTGGGGGGTGTTTTGCCGATGTAGCTCTGCGTGGCTAGCAGTGTGATACGCACCTGCAAGGTGCTAAATGCGGGGATGGTTTTGGGGATAATGATTGGCATAGGGGTCTCCTTAGTTTTAGTTTTGGGTTGGTGGATTCGGCTTTGCGCGATAAATTGGGGATTTCATCGCCGCTCGATAGACCTCCAAGTTTTATCTCCTTGCGCGGCTCGCAATGACAAGAAAAGCTGCTTTCTTTCAAAAAGATTCTAAGCATTGCGGTGGGGCTGTGGTTGCTTTACGCGATTTTTAGGGTAGAGCTAGACTAGAGGTCTGTGGTTGCCCTAAAAATCGCGTAATCAATCGCATTGCCTACCCAAAGCTGAATCTTAATTTTACTTTAACGCCTGCGCTAGGTCGGCTATTAGATCCGCGCTATCTTCAAGCCCCACCGACACACGCACACACGCAGGTGAAATCCCAGCCGATAGCAGCTCGCTTTGGGAGAGCTGGAAATGTGTGGTAGAAGCGGGGTGGATCACAAGTGATTTGGCATCGCCGATATTTGCGCTGATACAAAAGAGCTTTAGCCTATCGCACAATGCCTTAGCCTTCTCATAGCTCTCTAGCTCAAAGCTAAAAAGCCCACTCGCATAGCCACTTGTGAAATACTGCTTAAATCGCTCATAGTAGGGGCTAGATTCTAGGCTTTTGGTGCTAGCAGTGGCGCGCTAGAATCTATGGGCTTTTTATGCTACAATCTCGGGCTTTGCTTAAGGGGCTAGATTCTAGCTTACTAGCTTAACTCTGGCTTGCTGGCTTAGGTGGAATCTAAAAGAATTAGCTCAAGGATTAGGGAATGTTTGAAGCGACAACCATGCTTGCATACAAGGGCGTATATCAAGGTAAGAGCGTGGCAGTCATCGGCGGAGATGGGCAGGTGAGCTTTGGCAACTGCGTGATGAAGGGCAATGCCAAAAAAATCCGCACGCTTTATAATGGGCAGATTTTAAGCGGGTTTGCTGGAAGCACTGCTGATGCGTTTAGCTTATTTGAGTCGTTTGAGCGGATTTTAGAGGGGAGAAAGGGGGATTTAATGCGATCAGTGCTGGAGTTTGCCAAGCAGTGGCGTAGTGATAAGTATCTGCGCAAGCTTGAAGCGATGATGATTGTGCTAAATACAGAGCATATTTTTATCCTAAGTGGGACAGGCGATGTGCTAGAGCCAGAAGATGGCAAGATCGCCGCCATTGGCAGTGGGGGGAGCTACGCGCTAAGCGCGGCTAGGGCGTTGGACAGGCATTCTAGCATAGCACCAAGGGAGCTTGTGGAGCACTCATTACAAATCGCTGGGGAGCTATGTATCTATACCAATACCAATATCTCAATCTTGGAGCTTGATAATGGATAAGCAGCAAAGTAGAGCAAGTATGAGCCCAGCGGAGATTGTGGAGTTTCTTAATGACTATATCATCGGGCAAGATGATGCCAAGCGTGCCATAGCATTAGCCTTGCGCAATCGCTACCGCAGAATGCAGCTGCCCAAAGAAGTGCAAGAAGAAATCACGCCCAAAAATATCTTAATGATAGGCTCCACAGGCGTGGGCAAAACAGAAATCGCACGCAGAATGGCGAGAATTATGGGGCTGCCCTTTATCAAGGTCGAAGCGAGCAAATATACAGAAGTAGGCTTTGTGGGGCGCGATGTGGAGTCGATGATACGCGATCTAGTCAATGCCTCTATCGCGCTTACGCAGCAAGAATCCCAGCAAAAAAGCCAAGAAGCCATAGAAACATATATCACAGATAAAATCTCGCGCCTACTTCTGCCCCCACTGCCAAAGGGCGTGAGCGATGAGAAAAAGAGAGACTATGAGCAAAGCCTAGAGAAAATGCGCCAAAGGGTGCAAAATGGCGAAGTAGATCATTTGCAAATCGATGTAGAGATAGAAAAAAGAGCAGAATCGCTAGATAATGGTATGCCCCCAGATATTGCTAGGGTGCAGGAGTCTATCATCAAAGTCTTGCAGCGCGAAGAAAAGGTCAAAAAGTCTCTAAGTGTCAAGGAAGCCAAGCTAGCCCTGCTCCAAGAAGCGCGTGAGAGTGTGCTTGATATGGAGGCGATCCAAGCAGAGGGAGTGCGCAGGGCAGAAGAGAGTGGGGTGGTGTTTATCGATGAGATTGATAAAATCGCCACAAGCACCAAAGACTCTCGCCTAGATCCTAGCAAAGAGGGCGTGCAGCGCGATTTGCTGCCAATTATCGAGGGCAGCACAATTAGCACAAAATACGGCACAATCCGCACTGATTATATACTCTTTGTCGCAGCAGGGGCGTTTCACCTAAGCAAGCCAAGTGATCTTATCCCTGAACTCCAAGGGCGATTCCCTATCCGTGTGGAGCTAGATAATTTAAGCGAAGAGGCGATGTATGCGATCCTTACGCAAACGCGCAATTCTCTCATCACGCAATACATTCACCTACTTAGCGTAGAGGGCGTGGAGCTGGTGTTTGAAGAAGAAGCCTTGCGTGCGTTAGCGCATTTTGCCTATGTGGCAAATCAAAAGACAGAGGACATCGGCGCAAGGCGGCTGCATACGATTATAGAGCGCGTGCTAGAAGACATAAGCTTTAGCGCGCAGGAGTATGCTGGGGGCAGAGCCACGATTACCAAAGAGCTTGTAGAGCAAAAGCTAGGCGATGTAGTGAGCAATGCCGATATGTCGCGCTATATTTTATGAAGTGCTGCTCTATGGATTGGGCTTTGGGTAGGCAATGCGGCAGTGTTGCAAAAATTGTGAAAGGCACGACCGCTAAGGTCGCTAACCTTTCATCGTCATTGCGAGCTTTGGCACAAGACAAAGCGTGGCAATCCACTCAAACACAGCCACAAACCCTAGAATCCTCGTTTGAAAATAATGCTAACAAAACGCAAAAAGTGGATTCTAGGGATAACGCCCTTTCATTATCATCGCGAGATTTCCGCAAGGAAGTCGTGGCGATCCATAATCAAAAAGTGGATTCTAGTGTATGTGAAAATCGCGCCAATTTCATCTACGATTCAGCTCTATCTATCGCAAAAAGCTTGCTCTGCCTTATCCGCAAAAAGAAAAAGGTTTATCCCCCTCCCGTCCCCCTTAACCCAAAAAGAAAAAGCGACCGCTTTTTCTTTTTGCAATCAAGGGGGAAGCCTCGCACTCCCGATTCTAGCACTCGCGCGGTGGCGGGACACTACTGCCCGCCTTACTTCCGCACTCGCGCACCACGAATCGGGCGAGAAGCGGCTGCGCCTTGCGGCGTGATTGAAAAGATACATTCTGCTAGCGCAGAAACTATGGATTCTAAAGAAACATCGGCTAACGCCGAGCGGTATCCCTTGTTTTCTAAAGAAACCTGCTTCGGCTTCGCCTTGCACCGCTGTCGCTTGTTTTCTAAAGAAGCTACGCTTTGCCACGCAACCGCTACCGCGCTTGCTCGCAATGACGGAGAAAACAACGCCTACACAAGCACCGCTCGCAATGACGACAAACACGGCATTAGCAAAAACGAGGATTCTAGTGTAGGAGCTACACAGGAGCTAGAATCTAGGGTTACGCGAGCTGGGTTTGTCAGCGTGGTGGGGCGACCTAATGCTGGGAAATCTAGCTTGCTAAATTTGCTAGCAGGCGAGCATTTAGCTCTGATCTCACACAAGGCAAATGCTACGCGTAATACTATGCGCTTTATTATCCCCTACACCACAAGAGATAAGACTGCTTGCCAGCTTGTTTTTGTCGATACGCCCGGACTCCATAAGCGCGAAAAGCTTCTTAATCAATTTATGCTAGAAGCTGCGCTAAAGACTATGCGAGATTGCGATGTGTGCGTGTTTATGGCATCAGCCTTTGATGATACAAAGCAGTATGAAGAGTTTTTAGAGCTATTCTATGAGCAAGACTTGCACCGCAAGCATATTCTTGTCATCAACAAAATCGATATGCTCCCACCTGCAAAGCTCCTAGAAGTGCTTGGAAAATATGCGAAGTTTAGCGATAAATTTAGCGCACTCATTCCCATAAGTGTAAAAAAATCGCGCAATATTACAGAGCTACTAGAATCCATATCTGCGCTACTGCCACACTCTCCTGCGCTTTTTGATGAAGAAGATATAACAACCCACACAATGCGTGAAATCGCTAGAGAAATGGTGCGTCAAAGTATCTTTGAAAATCTAAGCGATGAGATCCCTTATGAGAGCGATGTGCTTGTAACGCAATTCACACGCAAGCCTAAGCGTAGCGGTGGGGAGATCACATACATTAGTGCGAAAATCTATGTCCTAAAGCCCTCGCAAAAAAAAATCATCATCGGTCAAGGTGGGGCAACGCTTCGCAGAATTGGTGCTAAAGCGCGCATGAGTATCGAGCGGATTTTGGGCGAGCAGGTGTTTTTGGATTTGCAGGTGGTTGTCGATAGAGAGTGGGCAAAAAACGCAAATAATCTTAAGACTTTTGGGTATAATTTGCAGCTCTAAATCCAGCTCAAATCCTGCGAAAATCCGCACTACATCGCGGGAGCGCAAGGGAAATAGATTCTAAGATAAGGGAAATGTATGAGAATCTGGCGTTTTGTAATTGCGGCATTTAGTTGCTGCATGCTGCATGGGTTTGATGCAGAGACTGCGAAAATTATCCAGACATACCGCACCACAGGCTTACAAAACACCGCCAAGCTACTTGATACATATCTTCAAGACAAAGCGTTTTGGCTGCAGATTCTGCAAGAGCGCGACACGGAGTATGGCTATTTCGAGAGGTATAAGTATCTTTTTATTTCGGATAAGAGCTTGCCTAATCTCATGCTCTACACTATCTCCCCAAATGGCAAGCTTGAATTAGTCAAAGAAGTCTCCGCGCTCGTAGGTAAAGGCAAGGGCAACAAGCGACTCTCTGGCGATCTTACTACGCCAATTGGTGTGTATGATTTTACAGATAAGCTCACCAAACTACCGCCCTACTATGGTCCGCTTGCTTACACGACTGACTATCCTAATAACTACGATAGATCGCTCAAAAAAACAGGGTATGGAATCTGGATCCATGGACTCCCGCTTGATGGCAATCGTGAGGAGCTCAATACTAAGGGTTGTATTGCCATTGATAATAATGTCTTAAGTGATTTTGGCAAGCTGGTGGATTATAGACAAGCACTCCTTATCTCCTATGAGCAAAAAATCCACAAACCAAGCAAAGATGAGCTTGCCCAGATTCTCGCGCAGCTCTATGGCTGGCGCGCAGCGTGGCTGGCAAATGATTTAGAGAGATATTTGGGGTTTTACTCGCGTGAGTTTGCACGCCCTAATGGCATGAAATATAACGCATTTGCATCTTATAAGCGTCAGGTTTTTGCTAAAAACGAAGAAAAAGTCATAAATTTTAGTGATATTAGTGTCGTGCCTTACCCTAACGAAGAGCATAGGCAGATGTTTCGTATAAGCTTCACGCAGGACTATCGTGCATATAAAAATGGCAAGTCCAGCTATACATCAAGTAGCTATAAGATTCTCTATGTCATTTATGAAAATGGCGATATGCGTATAGTAAGTGAGCAATAAGGATTGAGTGGGGGCGTGTGGGGTGCAAACCATGAAAACTAAAATGAGAGTTGGCGCTGGCACTAAGGCGTTTATCTCGGCTTGCGTAATGCTTGGCGCGGTTTGTGTGCTTGGCGCTGCGCCCACGATCCCCACGATCAATCTCTCTCTAAGCGCGCCTGATACGCCCCAGCAGCTTGTAACTTCGCTTAATGTCGTTGTTGTTTTAACGCTACTGATTCTAGCACCTTCGCTTGTGCTTGTGATGACAAGCTTTATGCGGCTTATTATTGTGTTTTCATTCCTGCGCACAGCGCTTGGCACGCAGCAATCTCCGCCCACACAGATTCTAGTGTCTTTGGCGTTGGTTTTGACATTTTTTATTATGGAGCCCATTGGGAAAGAAGCGTGGCAAGCAGGGGTCAAGCCGTATGTCGCAGAGCAAATTGGCTATGAAGAGGCATTTGAACGATCGGTTGCACCATTTAAGAAATTCATGCTTAAAAACACGCGCGAGAAAGATTTGGCATTGTTCTATCGCATTAGAAACTTGCCTAATCCCCAAACCACCGCCGATGTGCCGCTTACTATTGCGATTCCGGCGTTTATGATTAGCGAGCTAAAAACTGCATTTATGATAGGCTTTTTGCTCTATCTGCCGTTTTTGGTGATTGATATGGTGGTGAGCTCGATTCTTATGGCGATGGGTATGATGATGGTCCCACCTGTGATGATTTCACTGCCCTTTAAGATTTTAGTGTTTATCTTGGTAGATGGATTTAATTTGCTCATCGGCTCGCTTGTGCAGGGCTTCAAGTAGTGTGCAAGTAGGGCATACATGAATATACTGCAAGGATTTTACGCAGAGCACCAGGGCATTATCCATAGCGTGCTGATACTTTTTGTTGTCTTTCTTACCACCATTTTTACGAGGTTTGCGCCATTTGTGGTATTTGCCAGACGCTCGATTCCGCGCTTTATCATCACGCTTGGTTCTTTGCTGCCCCCAGCTCTTATTGGCATGCTGGTGGTATATTGCTTCGCAAGCACGGATTTCACGCACTCACCCTTTGGGCTAAATGAACTAGTAGGATTTTTTATCACTAGCGCGATTTATCTTATCAGTAGGGTGGGGGTGCTAGCAGTGATTGGCGGAACACTTGGCTATGCTTGGCTTGTGCAGACAGGGATCATAGAGTCGCTTTTGCTGGGTTAGATTCTGGCGTGCATTTGTAAGGATTCTTAAGAGCTTGCTTATAAGGTTTCTAGCGCCAGAATCTAAACAAAGTCTGCTATAATAGCCCCCACAAAGCCAGATTCTGCAATATCACTCAAGGACACATCTCCATGTCAGCACAAATAGATTCTTCTAATCCGGTTATCTCAAATACACTTGCTTCAAGCGCGCTTTCTCCCACACTCCCACCCCGCCACAAAACAAAGCAGATTCTAGTAGGTAATGTCGCCATCGGCGGCGATGCGCCTATATCTGTGCAGAGTATGACATTTACCAAGACTAAGGACATACAAGCTACAAAAGAGCAGCTTGACAGGCTCGCTCTAGCAGGAGCGGACATCGTGCGTGTGGCAGTAAGCGATCTCAAAGACGCCCACGCGCTTAAAGACTTGCGCGCTATCTCCCCCCTCCCACTCGTAGCTGATATACACTTCCGCTATGAATACGCGCTTATCGCCGCAGAGTCGGTGGATTGTATCCGCATAAATCCGGGCAACATCGGCTCAAAGGATAAGATCAAAGCCGTAGCAGAGGCGTGCAATGCGCGCAATCTCCCTATCCGCATAGGTGTTAATGGCGGCAGTTTGGAGAAGCAGTTTGATGAGAAGTATGGCGCGACCCCAAAGGGAATGGTAGAATCCGCTTTATACAATATCAAGCTTTTAGAGGATTTTGGCTTCACAAACCTCAAAGTCTCGCTCAAAGCCAGCGATGTGGAGCGCACAATGGCAGCATATAGAATGCTACGCCCACTTGTGGCATACCCCTTTCATCTAGGCGTTACAGAAGCAGGGACGATGTTTCACTCCACGATTAAGTCCTCTATGGCACTTGGGGGGCTGCTTATGGAGGGCATTGGCGATACTATGCGCTGCTCAATCACCGGCGAGCTAGAGCAAGAAATCGCCCTTGCGCGCGCGATTTTGCGATATAGTGGGCGGCAGAAGCAAGGTATCACTATCATCTCCTGCCCTACTTGTGGGCGCATACAGGCGGATTTGGTCAGTATGGTCAAAGAAGTGGAGAAGCGACTAAGCCATATCACAACGCCGCTGCAAGTGAGCGTTATGGGCTGTGCGGTCAATGCGCTAGGAGAAGCAAAGCACGCAGATATTGCCATAGCCTTTGGGCATAAGTCTGGAATGATCATTAAAGAGGGCGAAGTCCTACGCAAGCTCCCAGAATCTAAGCTTTTAGAATCCTTTGTCGCAGAAGTGGAGCAAATGGCGCAAGAGCGCAGTGCAGAATCCTAGGACCAAATCTCATGCGCTTTGTAAATGAGCTAAAGCAAAACAACAACTACAAAGAAATCGCCAAAGCTACGCTCCTATGCGCTGTGTTTTTTCTCTGGAGCGTGTTTAATCGTATTTTTCTTGTCCTGCCACCTATGATTGGGCTATTGTTTATTTTGTTTATGGATATGTATCAGAAAAAAAACACCACAAGTGTTATCGGGATTTTGGTGTGTCTTGTCATCTTTGAGGTGCAAAACCAGCTGCCAGTAGGGGTTCTTGGGATTGTATTCCTTGTCGTGCGCTATATCATCACAGAGAAATTTAATCTCATCTTTGGGCATAATGTGCTTTTTGTCTTCTGGTATGTGGGCGTGTTGTATGCGGCATATTTCCTTGTGCTCTATGTGTTTGATATGTTTGGCTCGGGGCTTGGCTTTAAGCTGCATGGGATTTTTGTCGTGTATTTTTTGTGTGAGTCGTTTGTGGGGCTGTTTTATGAGAAGCTCAAATACTAGAATCCGCCCGAATTCTCAATATAGATCTAAAACACCAGCATGAAAAATATCAATATCCCCTACAAAATCACAATCTTGGTGTTTGTGCTAGTGTGGATCGTGCTGATATTGCGGATTTTTGTCATCACAATCCAGCGCCATGATCACTATGACAAAATCGCCAAGCGCAATATCTCCAAGCAAGAAGTGCTCGTTCCAGCACGCGGACTCATATTTGATAGGAATGGCGAGCCTTTAGCAGTAAATGAGCTGTTTTTTAGCGTGTATTTAGAGCCAGCACTCAATGCCACCGACCTTAATAATGCCATTAGCAAAATTGTTACATATCTCCCAAATCAAAACTTTGATGACCTTATGCAAACCTATACCAAGCAAGACTCCTCCTACAACCACGACCCTATCAAGGTTATCGATTATGTCCAAAATCACGATATCCAGCCAGCCTACGCTACGCTTATACAAGATGACAATATCCAGGTGCGCCCGACATTTCGTAGATTCTACCCTAATGACTCTCTGGCTGCGCATATCATCGGCTATGTGGGCGTGGCGGATAAAAATGATGTGTTTTATGACCCTGTGAGCAAATACACTGCAATTATCGGCAAAGAGGGGATTGAGCGCCATTATAATGCGATTCTGCAAGGTCAGCTAGGCTACCGAAAAAGTATCGTCAATGCCTACAATCAGCGTGTCGCCGAAGCAGAGGAATTTTCCCCACAAACGCAAAACAACATCACGCTAACAATCGATGCTAGGCTTCAGCGCGCAGTCGATGAAGAATACTTCGAGCAAAATGGTGCGGTGGTGGTGCTTGATGTGCATAGCGGGGAGATTTTAGCAGCTGGCAGCTACCCGGAGTATAATCTCAATGACTTTGTGGGCGGGATTAGCGTGCCTAAATGGACTGCGCTGACTGATAGCCCCCACACTCCGCTTATCAATCGTTTCATCAATGGTCAATACCCGCCAGGCTCTGTTATCAAAATGGGCGTGGCAATGGCGATTTTGGAGTATGGCAATGTCAATGAATTTACCAAAATCGACACGCCATATTCTGTGAAAATCGGCGAATGGCAGTTCCGCGACTGGAAAGTGGGCGGACATGGCAGCTCGGATATGTTTAAAGCTCTGCGAGAATCTGTAGATGTGTATTTCTACAAACTCTCCCAAGTAGTAGGGATTGAAAACATGACCGATGTGCTAGAGACTATGGGCTTTGGTATGAAAACCGGCGTGGATTTTCCTGGGGAGTCGGCAGGGATTTTGCCTACACCAGATTGGAAAGCACGGCGCTATGGGCGCACTTGGTATGTGGGCGACACGGTGCAAGCATCTATTGGGCAGGGGTATTTTCTCGCCACGCCTATGCAAATCGCGCGCTACACTGCATTACTAGCTTCTGGCAAGCTTCCCACGCCACATTTTCTTAAAAAACAAAACGATGATGACAATATTGTCGAGCCAGAAGATGTGCTAAATGCTTTTCAAAAATCCAAACTCCCTGCTATCCAAAAGGGCATGATTGAAGCGTGCAACGCACAAGGTGGCACTGGCACGCGCCGCGTGTATGGCGCCAAAGTCAAAATCGCGTGCAAAACAGGCACCGCGCAAGTAACCTCTATCCCCCAAGAGGTCAAAAAGCGGATCAAAGAAAGCGAGCTAGCCTACTTTCACCGCTCACATGGCTGGATGACAGGGTTTGTCCCAGCGCATAATCCCCAATATGCTATTACGATTCTTATAGAGCATGGGCAGAGCGGCGGGAATGCTGGACCTATCATGGTGCGCTTGGCAAATGAGCTTTATAAGCTTGGCTATATCAAGTAGCTTGGGAAATATCGGGCATAGATTCTGGGCTGTTGGGGATATAGCAAGGCTTTTGCCTTTTATTTAAGGCGTTTTTTTTTTTTTTTGATTAGAATCTCGCAAAAATTTAAGGGATTGTGATGAAAAAGTATGTGCTAGCCTTTTGTGTAGCTTTTATGCCATTTGGGCTACAAGCTAGTGATCAGATCAGTAACTTGAGAAAATCCTGGAAGATTATCAATCTTGATGAAGCTTATGCAGAAAATCCAACTATAGATGGCAGTGGAATAAATCTTGGCATTATAGATTCTGTCTTTAATGACGCGCTTAGAAGCCTGTATGGCAAAGATAATATACTCATTAACAATAGTTTTGACGAAAATAGGACCGATAAAAATGGCACAAGGCACGGCACGCATGTAGCTGGCATTGCCATTGGCAAAAAGCTAGGCGACAACGACCCACACGGCATTGCCTATAATGGCAGGTATTATGGGCTTGGCAAAAATAATCCGGGCTACACTTACACCGGCAATTTATATGAAGATATAAAAGATTGGGATGTCAAAATTATTAACAATAGCTGGGAGTCTCCATACTATTTTCCGCTTATCAATATTACTACAAATGATTATCAGCCTATCCAAAAAGACACAAGCAGTATCAATGCAGATTATTATTTCAATACACTTTTAGGACATAAGCTCAATAATGGAAAGCAACACGACACACTACACCTTATCCGCCTATCTAAGGAAAAAGACATTCTTAATATTTGGGGTGCTGGGAATGATGGGAGGATTAGCCCAAGTGCTGCGGCTGTGGCGGCAAGCTATGATGAGGAGCTGCGTGCGTGGCTTGTGGTGGGAGCATTGCATGCTGATGGTTTTGACATTAAACAAGAAAATGGCAAAAAGACATTGCATATAAAAACTTGCGAAAATGCTAACAATAACGCTTCATATGATTGCCATGCTCTGGCTCCTTATAGCAATGCTTTTAAGGGTGCGGCACTCTATGCGATCACAGCTCCTGGGAGTCGAATAGACTCTGCAAATGCGTATTTTGATAAGAAAGATACTTTAGAAGGAGAGGTTATTGCGGGTATGTGTAGCGGTGGAAAACAAGAAGAGTTTTGCGGTATGAGTGGGACATCACAAGCCACGCCTATGGTAAGTGGTGCGGCAATGCTCGTGCAGCAGAAATTTGGCTTCCTAGGTGGAGCGCAGATCGCCGATGTGCTACTCACCACAGCAAATAATGACTTCGAGCCCCCAAAGCTTATATTAAAATACTTTGGCACAGGCGTGCTAGCTAATATTATCTATGTAGGCGGAGAGATACCAAAAACTAAAGATGGCAAGATAGATGAAGCCCAAGTGAAGAGGGACCTACAAGCCATAGGCTATAAAGATGAGGCTTTTCTCAATAAAATTTTAAAGAATGTTATTAAAGTAGATGGCAGTCCTGAAGGCATTATCAAGCTTAGCAAAGAAGAAGTCTTTGGGCAAGGGATTTTAGATGTGCAAAAAGCCCTTAAGGGTTTAGCACGACTTGATGTCAATCGTATGAATAAAAATAGTGTAGAAAATTTTGAAAGCGAAAATCAAGCTTTTTATACCATTGATACAAAGGGCCTAAGCGGCGAGTTTAGCAACAATATAGACCAGCGATTATGGGAAGATAAATGGCATATAGATGGTGCGTGGAACTCGCCTAAAGAAGAGCTAAAAGACATCAAAAAAGCAGGGCTTATCAAGGTAGGAGCTGGGAAGCTAACCTTAAGCGGGACAAACACCTATGAAGGTGCGACACGCGTTTTGCAAGGTGTGCTAGAGCTAAGTAAAAGCGGCAAGCTTGTCCATAGCAATGCCTATGCGGAGGGCAGTGGGACTTTTCTACTCAATGGTGGAAATGTGGCAAATAATGCCTATGCACAAAAAGGCGGAATCTTGCTTATGCAAAATAATGGCGTGATAGAGAAAAACGCTTATGCCAAAGATTCTGGAATCGTGCATATTGAAAATAGCGCGACAATTAAAGGCACGACTTATGCGGATAATGGCGGAGTAATCCAGCTAGGCTCTGTGATAAATGGCACAAACACAAGCGGCGCGACACTTGCCACCTCTGGTGTGAAGCTCACAAATGGCGGAGTCTTAGCCGGCTCTGGCACCATACAAGCAGGAAGTGAGATACAGACAAGCACAAGCAAGGTGGAGAATCTAGGCGGTGTAGTAATGGCAGGCTTTGGAGCTGCGCCCATTACTAGCCTTACACAAAACACCCTTACAATCAAAGGCTCTTATACGCAAGACTCTCACGCAAAGCTGCAAATCGCCTTTAGTGGCAATCTCAACTCCAAGCTAGAAGCGACAAGCTACACCATACAAGGCGGCACGCTAGAGTTTGTTCCCATATATAGTGGAGAGGGAAGCTTGCTCACTGCTGGGAAAACGATACAGCTAAATCTCGGCTCGCTCAAAGATCACACCGATAAATTTGACACCATTTTGCCACAGAGCAATAATGTCCTAAATTTTACCTACAATCACGCCGAGCAAACCCTTAGCACCGCGCTTAGAGCGGACGCCTTTAAGCCAAGTGGGGATTCTACTATGGGCGAGACATTGAAAGATATTTTTCAAGATCCTAGCCTATCAAAAGACTACCAAGACTACTTTGGGGCTATCACAAACGCCGCTAGCCCATTGTATCAAGCAAGCCTTGATAGCCTTGCGGAAAACGCCCCACTCCAAGCTATGCAAGACACACTTACACTCCAAGAAAGTCTCTCTATCAATAGCCTTGCGTTTTTGGCGGACTCTGCGATTGCAAGCCCTGCGCCTTTGGCACTCCGCAAGCTCCCAAGACTTGCGGCTGTGGCTGGCACAAATATGCTGCAAACAAAGCTGCTTGCTGATATTACTAGCACTCTTGCAGGTAAGAAAAATGAAGTAGCCCTTAGCACCAATTACACACATTTTAAGCATAGCTCCTACTACTCTAATGCTGTCTCCACCACTATCCAAGCAAAGCGCGCGATGAGTAGCTCTCTCATAATCGGCGGCTTTTTAGACTTCACTAATAACCAAGCCAAGCACACCTACACGCAAGCTAGCGCGAACTCTTTCTCGCTAGGTGGTAGTGCGATGTGGGATTTGAAGCATATAAGCTTGATAAGCGCGCTTAGTGCTGGGCTTGGCGCAAACGCCACCACGCGCTCTATCATCGCTTCTCAATCCAGCTTGCAAAGCTCTTTTATGCAGTATCTGCTCAATGCGCAAGTTGGGGTTGCTAAGGATTTTGCCTACAAGGCTGTGGTGTTTAAGCCTATGGCACTGCTCAACTACTCTCTAGTCGCGCAAGGCAGCTACGCCGAGCAAGGCGGTATCTTTGCCAAGTCGTATGCAAGCGCGACTTACAATACCCTAGGCTCTAGCCTAGGCTTGCATATCGGCTATGCTAAGTCGCTAGAATCCATTAGCTTTAGTGTCAATGGATTTGGATTCTACACCTTGCGCCTTTTGACAAACTTGCAGAGTCAAAGCGCATTTAGCGATTTTTCGCATTTGTGGTTTAGCCAAAATCATCAGCTAAGTATGCACGGATTTTATGGTGGGCTTAATGCGCAGATAAACTATAAGCGGTATTTTGCGCGGCTAGGACTTGCATCACAAGTAGGCGCAGACTACTACTCTATCAATGCCAATGCAAGCGTGGGGCTATATTTCTAGCGGCTTTAGAAAAACTCTTTGATAAGCAGCTGGGTAGAGATAGCAAAGCACAGCACAATCACCGCTGGGTGGATAATCTTAGCTCCGTGCTTGATAGCAAGTCTCGCCCCAAGACTCGCGCCAATCATCTGCCCCACACACATCATAATCCCTAGAATCCACAATATCTGCCCCCCAAGCAAGAAAAACGCCGTAGAAGAGAGATTGATACTAAAGACAATCCAGCGCGAGTGTGCTAAAGCTTTGCTAAGTCCATAGCCAGCCACTGCTACAAGAATCGCTAGGATAAATGAGCCAATCCCCACGCCCATAAATCCGCCATAGACACTAGCCAGCGCGCAAGAGGCGTAGAGGCTAGGCTTGCTGATAGAGTGGGCGCGGTCTTGCTCGCTGATTTTTGGCGAGAGTAAGAAGTAGATCCCAAGCCCTATCATCACAAAGGGCAGGGCTTTAGCCAAAAGCTCTAGCGCGATAAACTGCACACTAAAAGCCCCAAGGCTCGCAAACACCACCGCGATGACGATAAGCACGCGACTCTGCCCAAAATCCACCAAACCGCTGTGATAATAATGCGCCGCACTTGTAAAAGAGCCTACACAGGCTTGGAGCTTGTTTGTCGCTAGGGCTTGCAGGGGGCTTATGCCACTAAGCAGAAGCAGGGGCATTGTAACCATACCAGCTCCACCAGAGAGCGAGCCTACTAGCCCGCCGATGATAGAGGCGATAAAGAGCGTGATATACCAGCCAGCCCCAAGATCCACGCGCTAGCCTAAATACGAGAGATACTCTTGCGTGGGGAGAGAGTCTAGCTTGGCACTAAAGATTGCATAAGGCTCTAAAACCTTGCAGCCACAATAGCTAAAGGTGCTAGTAAGCGGCGATAAAATCGTCTCTAGGCTATATCCGTGGTGTCCATCATAGCTATCTTTGCTGCCACCTAAAGTGGTGATGACTTGAAAGCTTTTGCCGTGTAGAAGCTTTGGATTCTCCCCGTATAAAATATGTGTCAAAACGCGGTCTTGCCACTCTTTCATAAGCGCCGGTGTGCTAAACCAAAAGAGCGGAAATTGGAAAATGATCTTTTGCGCTTTTGTGAGCAGCTCCACTTCCTTGGCGACATCGATTGTGCCGCTTGGATAGGCTACATTGAGATTGTGGATTGTGAGATTGGGGTGAGACTTTGCGGATTCTAGTAATGCCTTATTGACCTTAGAATCTTCCCAAAATGTGTGTGAAAAAAGCAGTAGCGTTTGCATAGAAGCTCCTTGTAGCTAAATATACATCTAGCGCACTTGTGGCATTTGTGCTAGATTCTAGTAGAATCTAGCTATGCTATTTTTTCAGTGCGATGGCTTCTTTGACTAAATCATCGCCGGTATTAAACGCCTTAGCATTCATTGAGTAACCGCGCTGATACAAGATAAGATTTGTGAGCGCATTACCCACATCGACATTGCTTGTCTCTAGGTATTTATGCTTGATTTGCCCAAATTTGAGATTCCCATCATCGCTCCAGCCTAGGATTGGGTTGCCGCTTAGGACTCTGTTTTGCCCGCCTAGCGCATTTGTCCCTAGGCTATAAACATTATCGCCCATTTTTTTAAGCCCCTGATCATTGACAAACGCCACCACGCCTAGCCGCCCCATAGGCTCGCTCACGCCATTGCTAAATGCTAGAAAAATAATGCCATTTTCATCGATTCTAATATCTTTGAGCGAGCCTTCTGCCTTGCCATCTTGGCTTGCTTCAAGCATTTTAGAATCCTCATAAGGCAGATTCCTTGAAGTGTATTTATTGCTGCCTGTGATAGAGTAGGCGATTTTGGAGTCTTTGAAGTCAAGCTCCATAGGTGCGGACTCTGGCTTGCCGTCTTTGTCAAATGTCAGCTCTTGCGTTATAGGCTCTTTGCTTATCATAAACTCGCCGCTAAAGTCATAAACTGCGCTTTGCACAAGCCAGCGTTGCGGGATTGGTGGCGTGCTAGTAGGGTCGCCTGCATCAAGCAGATAGTATTCACTCTTTAGCAAAAATTTCCCCCCATCTTCATCATAAATATCAAGTGAAGTAGTGTAGGTGGCGATTTTTAGATCTTTGGACTGAAGCTGCTCATCTTGGGCAAGCGGGACAGCAGCGGTGCTAATGCCTATGCGATTAGAGAGTGCGCCGCCAATGGTTACTTCAAGTCTTTGACTTTGGGGGTTTTTGACATTAAAAGCGAGATTCCCACGCGCCCCAAGTGTTGGAGTAAGCTCTAGCCCGCTTTTTTTAAAGAGCTCCATAAGCTCGCCTATGGTGCGAAATTCATTGGCACTAGCCCCGCCGCTGCCATAAGTGAAGCGCAGGCTCTCCTCACTCTCACTGCCTTCTTCGCCCTTTTTAATCGTGATGATAATATCCCTAAATGCGCGCGGGTCGAAGGGCTGCCCATCATCATCAGCAAACGATGCGACATCTTGGCTTTTTACACGCGATTCATCAATCACGCCATTTGGCACAAGCAGCTCCTGCGCGCTTTTGAAGTTGGACTTGGCGTTGAGATTGACAGCCACATCGACTTTGGTCGTTACCACCGGGTGGAATTTGAGCTCTTGGGGGATTTGCAGGGGCTGCATTTGCCCGCTTGGCAGAGAGGAGAGATCTTGCTCGCTAGGAGATGAAGTAAAAATCCCATTATCGATTTTCCCTAAATTTACGCCATAGACATACTGCCCACTAGAAGTTACCAAATACCCATCAGAGTCGCGGTTAAATCCGCCATTGCGCGTGAAGTAGATGGGCTGGGGCATTTCATAGCCATCTTCTTTAACCGCAAAGCTGCCATCTTGCTTCTCGCCCACGACAAACCAGCCCTTGCCCATATACGCCACATCAAACTGCCCATCACTTGGGTGGTAGTTGCCATTTTTAGTAGAAATAGCATTGCTAGCCCCTGTGGCTCCATAGGAGCGGTCGTTGTTGGTGATGGTGTTGGAGTTGAGCGCGTCCATTTGCGCACTAAAGAGATTTTTAAACTCAGGCACATTTTCTTTGAAGCCATTGGTATTGACATTGGCGATATTATTAGCGATAGAATCTAGCCCAAATTGGTGGGTTTTCATACCGCTATATGAGTTTAAAATCGTGTCATTCATAGCCATATTTGCTCCTTTGCCCTAGTTTCTCCACGCTACTTCACGCACCCTATCGCACTAGCTCTTTATCTTTGTCATAAAACTCAAGCGCAGCACTAAGGGGCAAGATCAGCTCGCCCATACGGATAAGCGGCTTGCCTTTATCAAATAGCACGCTTTGGATCTCGCCTCGCCCTACGCGCGTGGTTAGGTAGTGGTTGGTCTTTGGGTCAAGGTTGTATTCTGCTTCCACAGAGTAGCTGCCAGAGTCCATCTGCTCGCCCCTGTCATTAAGCCCATCCCAAGCAAAGTCTAAATACCCTTGCTGCCCGTTTTTATCATCAAGTGAAATGCTACGCACAAGCTGCTTGCTTTCATCAAAGATTTGCACCACTGCCTTGCCCTTGCTTGTATCAATGGGGCGGTCAAAAAAGAGTGAGAAATGCACCTTGCTCTCCCCTGTGTAATTCACACCGCTCACATCAGTTTCAGCGATTTTGCCCACCATCGCCACACTTTGGAATGCCGAGCTTTGCGCCATCTGCCCTGCTGCTTCAATGCTGCTATCCACACCTTCGCCAAGCTTGTCCATAGTCTCTTTAAGCGTGGATTGGAAGTTTTTAAACTCTTCATTGCTCTCTTGCATAACTTTCATAGAATCCACCATTTCTTTCATCGCCTTTTTGTTTTCTTCTTGCATTTCTACTTGGGTTAGCTGGGCGGTTTGGGTGATGATTTTCTCCGTCTCCATAGGTGCGGTTGGGTCTTGGTTTTTGAGCTGCTCTAAAAAGAGCTTCATAAAGGCATCTTTATCTAGCCCATTGGCGATTTTGGGGGACTTTTCTTGCGTTTTTTTGATTTGCTCTGCCTGCTTTGCTCCTGTAACTTCTGCCAAATCAAGTGCCATACTCTCTCCTTAATTTAGATTCTACGCATAGAGTGGCAGCGTGATATTCATCTGCGCTGGGGCTTGGGCGATCTCATCAAGCCCGATCTCGCCTGTAAGATCACTGCCACCTCGATCATTATCGCGCCCATTGTCTTCTCTATTGCCACCGCTAAAGCTTCCGCCACCAGAATCTGTGAAGCTCAAATCCACACCTTCAAAGCCTTGCGCGATGAGATTCTGGCGCAGTTCGAATTGATTTTGCGCAAAAAGATTAAGCGCTTGGGGGTTTGACACCACGCTGATTTGGAGATTTTTCCCACGCTGTGTGATTGTAAGCTCGATACTACCAAGCTCTTTAGGAGAGAGCTCCATAGAGAGACGATTCATCGGGGGTTTGAATTTCTTAATCTCCTGGTCAAATTGTGAGACAAAGGACGCGATAGCCTCTTTCACCATAGGCTTGCTTTCACCCTTTAGCGCGCTTGACCCTAGTCCTGCGCCAGCTGCAGCGAGTTTAGATTCTGGTTTGGCTTCGGGTTTTGCGGCGCTCTCGCTTGTCTTTGGTGTGGTAGTTTTTTCTAGTATTTGCTCCGTGTGCTCTTGTGGTGCAAATCCCTGCTCATCAAACGAGAATTCAGCAAGATCCAGATCTTGACTTGTTTTGGCAAGCTCTGGATCTTGGGCTAGTCTTGTGGTATTAGCCGTGGTATTAGCTGACTCACCTTTGGCTTTTGCGTTTTCTTTGATTGACTCTTTTAGATTCTCATGCGATTTGCCTTGAGAATCTCTGCGTGCATTGCCTTGGCTTTTTGCCTCTTGCACAAGTGCGGCTACGCCTGCTTGGGTAGCGATTGTCGCGCTTGCCCCTGCTGCTGTGTTGAGTGCTTGTTTGGCAAGCGTGGGTTTGGGCATGGGGCTTGTCAAGGCGTCTTTGATAGGATTTGAAGCAAAAAGCTCTGCCTTTATCTGCTCTAAGTCTAGCTCCTTGCCTGCGATAATGTCCTTTTGTATCTGCTCAAAGACTTTTTCTTGTCGCTCGTTTTTAATCCTAGATTCTGTGATGTTTTTAGGCAGAATCTTGCCACGATTGATGATGGCGATTTTCTCTGTTTTACTCTCAATGGCGTATTCTATGCGATTAGCCTTGCTGCTTCTGCGCGCTGCGGCATCAAGGGCATTTGCCGCGCTAAGCATAGAAAAAAATGGGCGCAAGCTCACCTCATCTTGCTTGTCAAAAAACTGCTTGATCCCTTCACTCACTGGGGCTTGGCGCATACCGGTGCGCGCTTGCAGGGAGTTTTTAAACTCCTCTTCTCCAGAGATTTGCCCAGAGTTTTCCCCGCCTTGATGAAATTCTGCTTTGCTAGGGTTTAGCCCGAGATCTTGTGCCTTTTGCACCACATCGCCAAGTGTTTTTGCCCCTGCCGCACTTGCTGCTGCTCCAGTGAGTTTAGATTCTCCTTTTGTGTTTGCGCCTAAGTCTTGCGCACCAGATTTAGCAAGGGGTGTGGCTTTTGCTCCTGCTATACCTGGCGTGTTTGGCTGGCTGCCCTGTGCAATCTCGCCCGCAAGTGCTTGCGCAATTGCACTAGCACCAAGCCCGCTCATCGCTCCTGGCATGCCAGCTTGCGTATCTCCAAGCTCACGATCGCTAGAGTTTCCGGCATTTCCGCCAAGTGCTTTGCTAGCATTTGTCCCAGCGCCTTGTGTGCTTTTAGGCTCTGTATTTGGCATGTTTGCAGGGATTTTAGATTCTGGTGCGCCTGCTTTCGCGCTCGGGATTGATGATTGTGGTGTAGCGGGTGTGGCGCTTGAGGTGTTTTGTGCGCTTGGAGTATTTTGCGCAGACTCAAGCTTATTTTGCGTGATTTTGGAGAGAAAAGTTTCCTGTGGCTCTTGCTTTGCCATGTCATTGAGCGTTTTTTTCTTAGGTGCATTTGTGGCTTCGCTACTTGGCGCTGCATTTGGGCTTTGTGGGTTTTGCGCCTCTCGCGCACTCTCTTGCAGCAAGCTCGCGAGCTCATCTTTTGGCTTTGGTGCTATGGTGGAGAGCCCAGAATCTAGCCCAGCGCCTGTGAGTGCGCTATTGGTTTTGCTTGTAGCTTGCGGTGTAGTCTTGGAAGCTCCTGGCATAGCACTTTGTGTGCCGGTTTTAAGCGCTGGCGAGTTTTGAGATGCGCTTGGATTTGAATGACCTCCTGCTTGGGCTTGAGCTTTGAGCGATTTTTCTAGCACGCTTTTAAAATCTGGAGTGGATTCTGGCACACTAGATTTAGCAGTAGGATTTGCCACAGACTTGGGAGAATCCACGATAAATGGGGCTTTCTTCACGGCTTCGAGATTGCTTACTTGCTCCAACACGCATAATCCTTGTTAAGAAATTTGCAAAATCAAAGCAAAAATAATTCCATTTATAAGCAATCTAGCACTTTGTGGCAGTATATTGGCTGCGGTGATTTGTGGATTGTAACCCTAAGCTTTTAGAATATTTTGGAAGTTTGTAGAATCTAGCGCACGCCAAATAGCACTTAGAGCGGGAGGGTATATGTGCGCTTATTGCGGTAGATGACACACTCTTCATAGCCTGCGCTTCGTGCAATTTCTATGCAGTGCTCATAGCCAGCGCCAACTTGCTGGATATTATGCGCATCTGAACCAAATGTGATAGGAATCCCGCATTTCCTTGCTTTATATAAAATCGCTGGGCTTGGATAGATTTCGCCTACTTGCTTACGCAAGCCCGCAGCGTTTATCTCTATACTCATATTGGATTCTGCAATTACCCCAAGCGCATAATCAAGCTTGCTCTCTAGGCTTTCTGGCATGTGGTAGCCAAAAACCTTGAGCAAATCCAAATGCCCCACGATTTGAAAATGCCCGCTTCGCGCCATTGCTGCTATCGCTTCAAGATACTGCGCCCAGCACTGCACCATATCGCGTTTGGCATATTCGCCGATGAATTCTGGGTTATCAAAGCCCCAGGAGTCTAAAAAATGCACCGAGCCAATCAGGTAATCAATCTCCGCGTCCAAAACGCTAGACTCTAGCAGCTCTTCTCTGCCATGGATAAAATCCACCTCCAGCCCACAGAGAATCTCCATACCCCCTGCAGCTTTAGTAGCAGCTTGCAGTGCTTTGATGTGTGCAAGATAGCCAGGCAGATCTGCCAAGCCCATACGATAGCGCTCATCAAAACGCATGGGCGCATGGCATGCAAACCCATATATATCTATGCCAAGATCCCTTGCGCGTGCGACAAACTCTTCAGGCTCGCCTTGTGCGTGATTGCATAGCGGGGTGTGATTGTGTAAATCTACGCGCATATTTATGCTCGAGAAACCTTAGCGCTCGCTTGTGTGCTAGTATCTTTGGATTTAGTATTGTGGGATTCTTCGCGAGATTTGCAAAAATGCTCTTGCAAAAACTCCTCGAGGTTAAAGCGCGCACGCGTATGCTCGGTAAAAATATGCACCATAATCTCACCAAGATCTGCGATAATCCAGTCTTCGCTCTCTTCATCGACATGGTAGAACACCTCGCCCATGGGCTTGCAAGTGGATTTTAGATGATCAAGCAGTGCATGAGAATGCTTGCCAGCAAGCGCAGTGGCGATAACTACACTATCAGTGATATACTCACTGCTCTCCACATCAAAGATTGTGATGTCTTGGGCTTTTTTTTCATCGAGGGCTTGAACTATGGTTTGCGTGCGTTTGGAAAGTGCGGGAGTCATGTGTGTCCTTTGGATAAAATGCTGGCGTATTTTAGTATATTTTTCTTACAAGCTTGGCGATACTTTGGGGCAGAGCATGGGCGATTTGCGTAAATTCTCCGCGCGCGATTGCAGCGCGGATTTGACTCGATGAGATCGCATAGGGGCGAAGCGCAATAGGCGCATGGCAAGTGAAGCCCAGCGCATGGATATGCTCAAGAGTGTGTGCAAATGCTATGCTAGATTCTGCGTGGGAGAGTGCTTTGGATTCTGCTAGCTTAGAATCTATGGCATGCGCACTAGATTCTCGAAGTATTGGCAAAATCTCCACAAGTCTTGCGAGCTTTGTAGCTTCTCTCCAGCGTGGCAGTGAAGCAAGTGAATCGCTACCAAGTGCTAGCAGGGGCTTGGTGGCAGCGTCTGTGTGAGAATCCCGAGAATCCATTGTAGATTCTCGTGCGAAATACTCCACCCACTCTATGGCATAAATAGCTTGATTATTTTTTTGCGCGCGCATTTCGTAATCGCTTACCTCCACTCGAGATAAATGTGCGCAGAGCATTTGTAGCCATGCGATACGCGTTTGGATTGGTGCGATTGGCATGGGTTTGAAAGGATTGCGAAAAGCGGGGATAATAATGAGGCGCTGGGCTATGGCATGTAGAGCAGTGATAATCTCTACATGCCCGATATGTGGAGGGTCGAAACTCCCGCCAAAAAGCACGAGGGAGTGTGTGTTTTGTCTGGCGGATTGGGCTTTTTCTCTTTTTGGCGTTGGCTTTTTGCGATAAATTGTCGATTCTGCGGCGGTAGAAAGAGTGTCCCTAGAATCCTCGTTTTGATGATCGGCGGATTTTGCTCGTTTAGCCTGTTTTTCTTCACGGATTCTAGGCATTGCGGTGGGGCTTTCGTAGTTTTTTGGGGATTTGGGGGTAGAGCAAGACTGATGGTCTGCGGCTGCCTCCAAATCTCCAAAATCTGCGGAATGTTCACCCAAGACCGAATCCATTATAGCTTCACTCCTCCATATCAAAAGTGCTAGCACGCGTAAGCTTACTAAACTTCACCCCCTTAAGCCCTGCCATATCAAGAGAAAATTGCTGTATCTGCCTGCCTAGCCCACGCAAAATAATCGTCTCAAGGCAGTTGTGCGCATCGATATGAATATGCGTGGTGCAGAGGATCTCTAGCCCATTGTGGCTGGCGTTATGCCCTAAATCAATGATTTTTTGGTTGAGCTCTCTTTGGTGGTGGTCATAGACGATGACTAGCACGGCTGTTTGGGTGCTTGTGTCATCTTGCCACTGCTCTTGGGCGAGCTTCTGGCGCACAAGGTCTCGCACAAGCTCAGAGCGCGAGGTATAGCCCTGCTTGATAAAGCGCGTATCCATAGCTTCTAGCAAGCTTGGCTCTAAAGAGATAGAAAATCGCACGACTTTGTGATTGCTCATACTACTCCTTATTGTAGAGCCACTTTTGCGCGCGCTGCTTTAGCCCGCTTACATCACTTGAGGCAAAAAACTCTATTGCCGTTTTCTTATATGCATTGGGCGTAAGCGAAAAATGCTCCACCAAATACTCTACAATCGCATCGCCAGAGTGGATAAGCGTGCTTTGGTGCTGAAAATACGCGCTAATTTCTTTAGCGATAAGCGGGAAATGCGTGCAGCCTAAAATAATCGTATCAGGAGCTTTGCCGCCAAACTCGCTTGCTTGCAAAAATGGGCGCAAATAGTGATCTAAGCAGGCTTGCAAGATAGCTTTGCCACTTGGCGTGCGGTAGCTACCTTCCTCTACGATTGGCACAAACAGCCCTGTCGCCACCGCGCAAAGACGCGAGAATCCAGCTTTTTGCAGCAGCGTTTGATAGCGTGCTGAAGTGATAGTCGCTTGTGTGCCTAGGATTAGCGTGCTAGAGTCTAGGGCTGGATTGGCGTTAATCCTAGCTAGCACGCCTGGCTCTATCACGCCGATAATGGGAAAGCTCGCGCAAGATCGCATAGATTCTAGCGCATACGCACTCACGGTATTACACGCCACAAGCAGCATATCTACCTTTTGCGCACGGAAAAACTCCAAGCACTCTAGGGCAAAGGTTACAATGGTCTTCTCATCTTTGACGCCATAAGGCACGCGCGCCGTATCGCCAAAATACACCGCACTCTCAAACAAAGTGGATTCTAGCACGCTTTTTGCGACACTAAGCCCCCCCACGCCACTATCAAATATCCCCACTCGTTTATATGATTTCACAGCCCTGCCTACTCTTTTTCATTCATTTTGTTTAAAAACTCTTCATTATCCTTGGTTTGCTGCATTTTGGCATAGATAAAGGATAGGGCTTCTATATCGTCCATTTGCTGCATCACATTGCGTAGCATCCACACTTTTGTGAGCTTATCTCTGCCAAGTAGCAAGTCATCTTTGCGCGTGCCGCTTTTAAGAATATCAAAGGCAGGGTAGATTCTACGATCAGCGATATTGCGCGCTAGCACGATTTCGGCATTGCCCGTGCCTTTAAACTCTTCAAATATCACTTCATCCATTCTCGAGCCTGTGTCAATAAGCGCAGTGGCGATGATGGTAAGGCTACCGCCTTGCTCGATATTTCTCGCTGCGCCAAAAAATCGCTTAGGCTTATGCAGCGCGTTTGCATCTACACCCCCACTTAGCACCTTGCCGCTAGCTGGCGTTACGGCATTATACGCTCGTGCAAGCCGCGTGATAGAATCGAGCAAAATCACCACATCTTTGCCGCTCTCCACTTCGCGTTTAGCTCTCTCTAGCACAAGCTCTGCCACGCGGATATGGCTGCTTGAGGGCATATCAAAGGTCGAGCTATACACGCTGCCTTTCACACTGCGCTGCATATCTGTTACTTCTTCTGGTCGCTCATCAACTAGCAGCACCATAAGCTCTACTTCTGGGTGATTGGCACTAATGCCGTGCGCTAGCTCTTTCATAAGCTCGGTTTTACCCGTGCGAGGAGGGGCTACGATTAAGGCTCTCTGCCCCTTGCCAATGGGGCTAAAGAGATCGAGCATCCTCCCTGTAACCTTTGTGGGCTGGTATTCTAGGCGGAGCTGCTGTGTGGGGAAAAGTGGGGTGAGATTATCAAAAAGGGGGCGGTTTTTCATCTCTTCTAGGGATTTGTAATTGACTGCTTCAATTTTTAGTAGCGCGTAGTAACGCTCCTGCTCCCTAGGCAGACGCACCTGCCCTGTTACAATATCGCCATTGCGCAGGGCGAAGCGATAGATTTGCGTTTGACTGACATAGGTGTTGTTTTTACTATCAGTGAATGTCTCATCAATAGCGCGTAAAAAGCCATAGCCTTCTTGGGTAATCTCTAAAATCCCGGTGAAGAGTATGTAGCCACCTTGAGAGACTTGGGTCTTTAGGATTTCAAACATCAAATCTTGTCGCTTAAACTCTTGGGGGTTGTCGATTGATAGGCTTTGGGCGATAGCGATGAGCTCGGCTATGGGTTTGATATTGAGCTCTTCTAGCTTATAAGCTTCCACAGGGATATGCTGCTGCCGTTTATGAGAGTGATCTGCCATTAAAAATCCTTAAATATAGATACGCGCATGTGAAAAGCGTGAGAGATGATAAAACGCACGAACACAAATGCTAGAATCTAGGGGAATGAAATGTGGAAATGCGATTGTAGCGAAAATCGCAAAAAAATCAAACAAAAAACGCCCCGCTGGCGCAAGTAGCGCCAGTCATTGTGTCAATAATGGTGGGTAAGTGGATTGCTATTTTTTATGTAGGCTATTGATATAGAATCGAATCGAGCCTGTGCCTTCTTTTTGCGCCCATTCAAACGCGCTAGAGACAAACGCCCAGTTGATATGACTGAAGAATTTCTCTAAATACGCTGGACGAGCGTTTTTATGGTCGATATAGTAGGCGTGCTCCCATACATCACTTACAAGCAAGGGCACTTTATCTTCTGTGATAGGTGTAGCAGCATTGCTTGTTTGGACAATTTCTAGCTTGCTAGATTTTGGGTCAAACACCAGCCAGCACCAGCCAGAGCCAAAGAGTGTGGTAGCAGATTGGATAAACTTTTCTTTAAAGCCCTCCACACTGCCAAATTCTTTCTCTATCGCAGCTTTTAGCTCCGCACTCATCTCGCTTGACTTTGGCGCGATGCAGTCCCAGTAGAAGTCGTGGTTATACACTTGGGCTGCATTGTTAAACACGCCGCCGCTAGACTTTTTGATAATGTCATAAAGCTCGGCATTTTCAAACTCATTGCCTTTTGTTAGGTTGTTGAGATTATTGACATAAGTTTGATGATGCTTGCCATAGTGGAAGTCAAAAGTCAGCGGGCTTAGGAAGTCTCCAAAAGCGTCTTTTTCATAAGGTAATTTGCGTAGTTCAAACATAGATTCTCCTTGAATTGATTAGTAAGCGATGAGGCTATCCAACACTCGCAAGCGCTATTATAATACAAATCACAAGAGAAATAAATTATAGAGATTACAAAATGCGATGAGGTAGATTCTATGGTTTTCTTGTTTATGGGTTTGTGCTTGATTGCGGTGTGGGAGTGGCTTGGTGGAGAGCCATAGGCAGTTTATCCGCCTATGGATTTGGGGCTATTGTTTAATAGAGATTGGCTGCCCTTTAGCGGTAATACAAGATTTACCAATGATAATAAGCGACCAAAATGATGAGCTAATGTCGATATTTGTCAGTGCATCTGCGCCCGCATTTCCCTTGCCTTTTGCTGATTGCTCAAGTGCTTTTGCCACAGCCCCACTTACGCGGTTTTGCGTGTTGCCAAGCGGGAATCCAAACAAGTGCCACACGCAATCTTTACCTTTGACATAATCGCCTTTTTCTACATTTTGCATTGGGAGATTCCCTGTAGAAGCGACAGAAAAGCGCGCTAGATTCTGCGAGCAGCCAGTGAAAAACAACCCTGCAGCTATAAGACCAAATACAAGAGACTTTTTCATAAAAACTCCTTAAAAAATATGTGCCACGATAATGATTTATACGCGAGCGAAGCAGGATTATACAAATCAAAAAAAAAAAAAACAGCTTAAACTTTTGGAGAAATTATGCAGATTTGTAAGGGTTCGAGCTTGGTGGAAATCTCAAGCGAGATTTGTTAGGAGAGAAAGCCTACTTGCTTTGTTAGATTCTTGCAAAAGCTAAGTTCCGTGGAGTGTTTGTAGAAGTATCTTGCTGCATATCACGATTTTCACGCGTGGTTGCGCGGGGATTTTGTAGGGGCATTATAGTCCAAGTTTCATAGAGTGCTTTCAAGTGCGCAAAGGCTGGCATTTACAGGCGTAGATTCTGGCTAGTGGTATATGGATTTTCTGCTTCCATAATCGCGCTTGCCACCGCCACGCCTGCTAGCCCAAGCTTCTTTAGTGGTGTGAGTGCAGGGAGATTATCTTGCGTGATCCCACCAATCGCCACTACGGGCAAGTGCATGCCTTGTAGGCGCATTTGCATGAGAATCTCGCGCACACCATCGATACCGATAAGCACACTATCTTGTTTTGTTTGCGTGGGAAACACAGCGCCCACGCCTAGATAATCCGCCCCAGCCATGCTAGGCAGAAGTGCAGGATCACGCAGGGAGCAGCCGATGAGTTTTTGCTCGCCTAAAATCTCGCGCACTTTTTGTAGTGGGAGGTCGTTTGTGCCAATATGCACGCCACTTGCACCACATGCTAGCGCAATATCTACGCGGTCGTTGATGATAAGTGCGGCGTGGAATCTATCTGCGAGTGTTTTGAGTTTGCATGCCAGCGCGTAATACTCCCTGGAATCTAGCTGTTTCTCGCGCAGCTGCACCACACGCACTCCGCCTTGAAGTGCTAGCTCCACAATCTGTAGAAATTCTTCATCGCTCCGCTGTCCTCGAGAGGCTACGAGATAGAGACTTAAATCACATGCGCAAGACACGCCTCTAAGCCTGCTGGCACTAGATTCTACTGCTTTCATACGACTTTGAACTCTTTAGGGTGATCAAGCGCGTAAAGGAACTTCTCCTTATCAATGCGCTTATCCCAGATACTCACCATGACACATGCGATGACATTGCCGCAGAGATTACCCACGGCGCGCATTTCGCTTAGGAATTTATCAATCCCCAAAATCACCGCCACACTTGCTGCGGGAATAAGCTGTGTGCCATCTGGAGAGGTGAGTGTCGCCAGTGTGCCTGCTAGCACGATAAATCCACTTCCTGTAACACCCACTGCACCTTTGGAGGAAATCATGAGAATAAGGATAAGCGTCATGGTCTGCACGAAGCTTATTTGTATGTCAAAGGCTTGGGAGAGAAAAATCACTGCCAGGCTTAGGTAGATATTTGTCGCATCGAGATTGAAGCTATAGCCTGTGGGCATAATGAGACCTACGCTGGCTTTTTGCACGCCTGCGCGCTCGAGCTTGCGCATGAGCGGGGCAAGCGCTGTCTCGCTGCTAGAGGTGGCAAATACAACCAGCACTTCGGCATAGATGAAGCGCATGAGCTTAAAGATATTGATCCCACCGATATAGCAGATGACCCCAAGCACTACGAAAATAAATGTCAAAATCGCCAGCGCCATGGTCAAAAGCAGCATAATCATGCCGCCAATGGAGCTAAAGCCAAAATGCGCGATGAGATAAGCCATCGCCCCAAAGGTGGCTAGTGGGCTATACCAAATAAGAATTGTTAGCACACGGAAAAATGTCTCTTGCATGCTTTCAAAATATTTCACGCCTTTTTGTTTAAACTCTTTTGGCGCGAATGACAGCACTACTGCGATAAACAGCGCCATAACAAGCACTTGGAGTGTTTTGCCCTCGACAAAAGGCGAGATAGGATCGTGTGGAATCGCGCTTAGCAGGATATGGTAGAGCTCCTGCCCCACACTTCGCGCCTGCGCACTACCTTGTGCGATATAGTCCTGCACGCTTGAGATATCAAGACTCGCAATATCCAGATGCATGCCAGCTCCAGGTTTTAGCCACTTGCCAAACAGCACGCCAATTACAAGCGCAAAGGTGCTCACCACTTCAAAGTATATGAGTGTCTTTAACCCTAGCGCGCCAAGGGTTTTAAGATCTTCAAGCCGAATAATCCCAGTAATGATGGTCAAGAAGATGATGGGACCCATGAGTAGTTTGAGACCCTTGATAAATGGATCAAGCGTGTAGGTTTTGGACTCTATGGAGAAATGGTAAAAAAAGCGCACAATCATGCCAGAATCTGGCTCATACAAGTTTCCAATACTTCCGCAGATAATCCCAAGCACCAGCCCAAGCAGCACCCAAAATACGAGACTTTTAAGGAATTTATGATGAATAGGGGAATGGCGATGTTTTTTCACAAGCGACTCCAACAAGGAGATTGCAGAATCTTAAAGCATTAGAATACCCCAGAATCTAGCTAGATTCTGGGGCGTAAATACAAAGTGGAGAGCAGATACCTGCCAAAAATTTATGCAAGTTTGCCTTTGATGTCAGCGACCCACGCTTTGATTCGATCAGCTGTTTTGTCATCTTGATTATCTTCATCAAGCGCAAGTCCTACGAATTTGCCATCGACTACGGATTGAGAATCAGAGAAATCATAGCCATCTGTGGAAGTTTGACCTACGATTGTCGCGCTGTCTTTAGCTTTGTTGTAGATATGGGAGATACCATCGCAGAATGTATCAGCATAGGTGTCTTGATCACCAAGCCCGACAAGCCCAACAACTTTGCCTGCAAAATCTGCGCTGCTTAGTGAGTCTAGGAAGTCTTCCCAGTCTGTTTGGAGATCGCCACTGCCATAGGTAGGGGTTACAAGCACGAGATTTTTAAACGAAGCGAGCTGATCTTTGCTAGCGCTTGCGACATCGATGAGCTCTGCATTGCCTAGTTCGCTTGCGATTTGCTCTGCTGCATTTTTTGAGTTACCGCCATCACTTCCAAAGAAAATTCCAACTTTTTCCATTTGTGTCCTTTATTAGAAATTGAAGCCTAAATATGCCAAATTTGTTTAAATAAGGCAATAAATCTTTCCTAAAGTTCGCCCATCTTGCCGGACTTAAGGTAGCCCCAAATCGAGCAGGCAAAATCATAGTCCTACGAGAATCACACCCAAAGCGCACTTCATAACTATATCGCAGCAAGATTTTGAAATACCTTGCGTTTATCGCGCAGGATTAAATCCCTAGGCATGTTGTAGTCGCTCTAGCTCTGCTTGAATATGGTTGATAAACACACCACTATATGGCGCATTGCTATCAAGCTTTTTGGCAAAATTTTCCAATATCCCAGCGTATTGGTCTTTGTGTAGCTCACCCTTTAGCAAGGCGTATTTGAGATAGAGCCAGTAAGTGTTTAACACATCGCTCTGGCAGTAGGTATTGATCGCCTGCAAATCGTGCTGCTCATAGAAAAGCGTATGCACTAAGTCCCCACTCACATCGTATTTTCCTACAATCCCTAGCATTTTGCATACGCTATCAAGCTTGAGTGCGCGCACCGCGCCAAAATGCCCCAGAGAATCCAGCAAATCTGTATGCCAATACTCGCTATATCGCGCGCGGTAGTTCTCCCATTTGCTCTTGCTGCGATCTTGGCTATTTGTCTCAAAATAGCTAAATGCGCTGCAGTTGTAACGCATGGCTTTTAGCATGATTGTTGGCAGGTCAAACCCCCTGCCATTGAAGCTCACGAGTCGTGGCTCTTTGGTATTTAAAAATTCCAAAAACTCCTCCACCAAGCAGCGCTCAAGCCTATTGATTTGCGCTAATTGTGCCACTTGAGAATCTAGCGCGAGATTTTGCTCTATGTCATCGCCCACACTTTTGCCAAAGCTGCCCACTTTGACGAAATTCCCATAATCATCACATATCACGCTTGCAATCGCAATGATTTTATGCCAATAGATAGGGAGGAAATTTGATCCTGTTTTCTCTAGCTGCACTTGAAACGCGTGCTCACAGATTTCAGTAGCATTTTTATCTTGCAAGCCGTATTCTGCGGCGATTAGCTCGATATCAGGTATCGTTTCTATATCAAATACGCAAATCATCTATGCCTCCTTATGTATTATTCTGCTGTGTTTTGTTGTCTCCATCGCTTCTGTCGCCATAGGAAAATACAGGCACAGAGATGTTATACCAAATCGCCCAGATTCTAATGATAAAACCACACGCTACTGCAATTATACTCGCGACTTCCGCCTCTAGCCCAGCTATACACAGCCAGTAATACAGAAGTGAAGTGAGAATCGCCACGCCTGCATAGAGCTCTTTGCGAAATACTAGTGGCACGATCCCGCAGAAAATATCGCGCAGCACCCCTCCAAACACTGCTGTAATCACCCCAGAGCTTACCACCAGCACGACACCTAGCCCCTGCGCGCGCGCCACTTCTGCGCCAATGACTGCAAATGCCACAAGCCCTAGTGCGTCCAATACCAAAAATAGCTTCTCTAATCGTGCAATCACGCTTGGGATAAGTGTAGTAAGTAGGGCAGCAGCACAGACGACGATGATGTATTCTGGGTGGGCAACCCAAGTTAGAGGGTAGTGGTCAAAGAGAATATCGCGTATCGAGCCTCCGCCTATGGCTGCGGCGAGCGCGATAAATAGCACACCTATGAGATCCATTCTATATCGCCCAGCTACCAGTGCCCCGCTCATGCCTTCAGCTGTGATGCCAATGATATATAGCACGAGCAAAAACATCTCTACACTCCTTGATTTGGCAGCTAGGCTTGAGATTGGTTTTGGTGATGAGATATAGGCTTTAGATTCTGTGCTATGAGATTTTGGGTAACTTTTGCCTAGAATCTAGATCTAAAACATCAAACGCAAACCACCATTGACTTGTGTCATCGTGGGCACGCCCATAGAATCCATATGTGTATTTAGCACATTGATGACGCCAATGACATTATGCGTGAAGCCAATCTCCATGGCGAGATTGAGCTCGTTTTGGTTGGCTTTGGTGCGAGTGGTTCCAGATACATAGTCATAAAAGCTCGCACCATAGGTGAGCAGAAAATTAAATCGCTCGACTTTTGTGGCGATTTGCGCATAGATGAGATTGACATTTGGCTGGGTTTTTAGCACTTTACCACCCCAGACAAAAAATGGATCAATCGTATTGCCCATCATTGCTAAGCTTCCCCAGCCAGATTCTTTGCCCGTGTGGATATAGCCTACTGCGACATCAAACACATTTGGTAATCCAAATGAAGCTTGGGCATAGAGTGCGTTGGCATCTTTGTGGGAATTGATAATCCCGCTTGTGGCTAGGGTGTTGTTATGCTCGATACTATAGGCATAGCCGACATTGCCCTTTAGCTCAAAATCCAAGAATGACACCTTGCTATCGATTCTGCCACCTACGGCGGTGAAAATGGGCGGAGCGAAGTAGGTGTAGAGTTTTGCGCTTAGTGTGTCATTTAAGATGTAGTATTTTAGCCCTGTGTAATACACACCGACTTTTGTAGGGCGGTAGAATCGTGTCATCTGGTAATAATCGATTCGTCCATAGTCATTGACCCAAAATGCTTCAAGCAATAGCTTTTCAAATGAGCGATTTCGCACCCAGACCCCGTCTGTGAGCATATTGACCCAGTCGTTTGCGATGGCGATTCGTCCAGCTTTCACGCTGGTATCGCCATCGAAATACTCGATAAAAGATTCTGCGATAGCTGCTTGATTTTGGTTAAAAAAGTCTGCTCGCGTATCGCCTCTGCCGCCTGTGGGGGCGAAAAACCCAGTATGCGCATCGTAGAATGACGCCACCGCGCGAAACCCAAGCGAAGCACGGAAGTTTTTATAAAATCCAGAAGTATAGCTTAGCCCAACATTACCCACGAGATAGCCTAGATTACCCATATATGCGTAGTGTGCGAGCCCTATCCCCTCATCGCCTACGCTCATCGCACCCCCTCTTTGTAGCCCGACATAGTTCCCATACAAGATTACATCGCCTTTGCTTACGCCATTTTTGAGTGCTTCATCAATGCTTTCAAAGCCAAGTGCTACTTGCGCACATAGTGCTACGCCACACACCACAGAAAAAATACTTTTCATCATGCTCCCTTTTTCATGCTTTAGATTCTAGCCATAGGTTATCTAGCAAGCGGATTCCGCCTACACGCGCGGCGAGCAGGACGATCGCGCATACCCCATTGCCAACCTCCTCTATAAGCTCTAGTCTCTCATTGACAATCTCCAGATGCTCCACTTCTATGTTTTTTAGCGCTTGTAGCCCGATAGCTTGTAGCTCTTTGCTTTTTGTAGTGCCATTATGCAGGGCGTTGCGGATAGATTCTAAGGCGCGTGGGAGAGCTAGCGCGGCTGTCCTGTCCTCTGGCTGGAGATAGCGATTACGCGAGCTAAGTGCAAGCCCGTCATCATCGCGCACAATCTCACAGCCATGGATTGTGATAGGGATACACAGATCGCGCACCATTTGACTTATGATGAGTAGCTGCTGGGCGTCTTTGCGCCCGAAATAGGCATTGTGCGCGCGCGTTAGCATAAAGAGCTTCATCACAATCTGCAATACCCCGGCAAAATGGCTAGGGCGTGCGAAACCCTCCAGCACATAGCCCATGGATTTAGGCGGTAAGAGACTGACTTCATCAAGCGCGCTTGTAGCACCAGAATCTAGTATTGTAGATTTGTTGGGGTTAGATTCCGGGGAGCTTGGCAGGCTTTGGTTAGATTTTTCATACATCTCCTGTGCTTCTGGTGCAAACACCGCGCTCACGCCAAGCGCAGCACACATCGCATAATCTTGCTCAAATGTGCGTGGATAGCGCGAGAAATCTTCCCCCGGAGCAAATTGCGTGGGATTGACAAAAATTGAGACGATTGTGTGGGAGTTTTGTGTGAGACTTTTTTGTATGAGCGATTTGTGCCCGGCGTGCAGAGCGCCCATGGTAGGCACAAGCCCTACGCTAGGTCTTGCCCTAGAATCTAGCGTAGAGCAAGACTTGTGCAAAAGCCTATCAAACTCACAATCGATTTGGGCGCGAAAGGCTCGCAGCTCATCTTTTGTGCGAAGGATTGGCGGCTGGCTTGTCATAATGGATTCTCGTTTTTGGCTAGGTGCTTGCTGGCATGATTGATTTGTGCGAGTGCAGATTCTATGGCAGCTGCTGGGTTGTGGGAGTGGTAAATCGGGCGACCGATGACAAGAAAATCAGCTTGTGCTTGCACGGCTTGCGTGATTGTGGCGATGCGCTTTTGATCATCTGGCTTTGCGCTCACACTAGAATCCCCAGAATCTTGGGGGCTAGATTCTGGAGCTGGGCGAATGCCTGGAGTTAGGGTTAGGAGATTGGGGTGGGCGGATTTGATTGTGCTAGATTCTAATGGAGAGCAAACTATGCCGCTAACACCAGAGTCTGCTGCGAGATTGCTAAGCGCACGCACGCCAGAATCTACTCCGCAACCATACACACGCGCGAAACTTTCATCATCAAAGCTTGTAAGCGCGCTTACTGCCATGACAAGCATGTGCTGATTGTGCCTATCAAGCCGCTCCATGACTGCGCGCATACCATACACCCCAGCACTCGCATGGAGTGTGATCATATCCACGCCAAGCGCGGCGCATTCTTGGGCTGCATCTGCCATGGTGTTTGGGATATCATAGAGCTTAAGATCTAAAAAGATTCTAGCGCCACTCTCGCGTCTAATCTGCTCTAGCCCTAGCTTGCCATCACGGATAAATGCGCGTAGCCCTACTTTGAGCCAGATATTGCTACTATGGCTTATATGTGCCTCTGCACGCATTTTCTCGCCTACGACTCTGGCGATTTGGAGATTTTGCTCAAGACTTGGGAGATCTAGGGCGATGACAAGCTGCGGGGTTTTAGGCTTCATTGCGTGTTTTTCTCTTATACCAGATGATATATATCGTAGCAATCAATGCCACAGCGCCAAGCGTAGCTAGCACAATGTAATGTAGCGATTTTCGAATATCAAATTCACTAGCTTTGTCGATTAAGACATTGGCAATCCCGCTCGCGCTCAAATCATCGCCAAACATTTGCCCTACATAGTAGCCAAATATCGCCAGAATCGTAATCCATATCAGCGCACCAAGTGTGGTGTAGATACTGAATTTCCAGAGATTCATTCTAGCAAGTCCAGCGGGCAGAGAGATATACTGGCGCACACCAGGGATAAGTCGCCCTAGAAATGTGCTAATCTCGCCATGTCGAGAGAAATAGCGCTCCATTTTCTGCATGCTCTGCTCACTGAAAAACACATACTTCCCAAATCGCACGATAAATGCGCGCCCAAAATAGAGTGCGAGCACATAGTTAAACACTGCGCCAGCTAAACTTCCTGCTGCGCCACAAAATAGCGCTAGCCCCATATTCATCGAGCCTTTATAGGCAAGATAGCCCGCTGGTATCATAACCACCTCGGAGGGGAAAGGGAAAAAGCTGGATTCTAGGAACATCATTAAAAATATCCCCACATATCCCAGCGCACCGACGGTATCGACGATAAAATGGATAATTTCATTCATGAGATAATGCCTTTGGTATTTACGAGATTTGAGAAGGGTTGGTTTGGGCTAGGAAGCCTGTGATCGCTTGTGCGTGTAGCACTGGCTCAAACTCGATAATGCTATGGCTAGCGATTTGGCGCAGAGCAAACGGATCGTTTTTGGCAAATTCCTGTGCAGCTGCGAGCGAGGCAAAACGCCCGATAATCATACCGCCTACGCGCGGGGTTTTAGGACCAGAAGCGAGCAAAAATCCTGTCTCATAGCCCTTGGCAAGGTAGGCTCTATGCTCGGCTAAATGCGCCTCAATCACAGCCAGATCTGCTGTATATGTAACATCAATAAGAAAAAGATGAGAATCCATAAGCCACACTCCCTAGAATCGATACAAAACCATAATAGTAGCAAAATTTCGCAAACCCTCCGCCAAAAGCACTAAAAGTGGCAGAATCTTGGGCTTGTTGCAATAAACATAGATAGAATGGCTTCTGCAAATACATGCATGAAAGACAAAACTCCCTACAGCTCCGTTTTTAACACTGCACCATTTGCGGCATTGCTTACAAGCAGTGAGTAGCGTTTAAGCCACTTGCTTGTTATCTCTTTTTTGATTGGCTTCCATTTTGCCCCTCTCAATTCTAGAGTCTTAGAATCCACTTTCAGCTCCAAGCTCCCACGCGAGACAGAAATCTCTATAATATCGCCATCTTCAATTAGTGCGATAGGTCCCCCTTCAGCAGCCTCTGGGCTTATATGCCCGATACAAGCCCCCCTTGTCGCCCCGCTAAATCGCCCATCGG
>NZ_CALERY010000013.1 GCF_937906905.1 uncultured Helicobacter sp.
TGTTTTACTTCCGCCTACCGCTCACTCACATTTTGGGATTTTCTAGTGTTTGATTTATGGATTACTTCGCGACCGCTATCGCGCTTGCTCGCAATGACAAAATTTGTGCTTTATCGCTAGAATCTACTTTGCTATCAATCCAGCTTTGTCCTAGAATCTGGCGAATATAGAAGCAAATACTACTAGAGAGCTTGAAGCTCATTGCAAAGTGTAAAACACCTAGCTAACGCGCAGGGTGGATTCTAGCCTAAAGCCACTGGAGGATTGCGCTCTCTACCTCGCCTGGCTCTAGCACTTGCGTGTGGATTCTGGGCTTATGAAAAAGCCCTTGAATATCCGCACCGATAGAGACTTTCACGCCGCCTTTGGCTTGGCTAGATTCCAGCATTTTGGCTATCGCGCCCCTATCATCTAAGCACTCCCCAAATATCGCTTCCACTACACTTGGAGCAAATTTACTCCACTCTGCCGTAGAGCAGATAAGAGCTTTTCTCCCGTCGCCTAGCTGTTTATACGCACCATACGCAAGCGCTGTGTGTGGGTCGAGGAGATAGCCCTTTTGGTAGGCGGATTTGATAAGGGATTTTGTCTGCTTATCATCACCCCACCACGCTTGGAAATGATCTCGCAAGAGAGCAAGCTCGCTAGGTGTGAGCGCATAGCGCTGGGTGGATTCTAGGGATTCTAGTAGCTCTTTTGTGCGCTCATCGCCATAAAGCGCGAAAAGCACGCGCTCGACATTGGAGCTTTTTAGAATATCCATAGCAGGCGAAATGCTTTTATGCAGGGACTTATGCGAGATGTCATACACGCCACTTGTGATAAGCTCGGTTAGAATGTTGTTGGCATTGCTGGCGATGAGGATTTTCTCTATCGGTAGTCCCATGCTTTTGGCGAAAAACGCCCCAAGCGCATTGCCGAAATTCCCGCTTGGCACGCTGACATAGATCTCCTCGCCGTATTTGAGCACCTTTTGGCGCACGAGAGAGAGATAGCCCCAGATGTAGTAGATGATTTGGAATGCGATCCTGCCAAAATTCACCGAGTTTGCCGCGGAGAGTGCATAGCCTTTTTCCGCGATAGAGTCTTGGAAGCTTTGGCTAGCCAGAAGGGATTTCAGCAGGCTTTGTGCGCAATCAAAATCCCCCTTAATCCCAAGCACCTTGAGATTCTCCGCATTTGCCGTTTGCATTTGTAGTCCTTGCACCTCGCTTGTGCCGCCTTCTGGGTAGAGACAGATGACTTTGACATTTGGCTTATGGGCTAAGGCATGCAAGGTGGCTGGACCTGTATCACCACTAGTAGCTGTGAGAATGAGATAGCGCTTATCCTGTCGCAGTGCTAATGCGCTAAAAATCTCTCCAAAAGGGCAGAGCGCCATATCTTTAAACGCGCGGGTTGGTCCATGGTAGAGCTCGAGAAAAAACGCATTGTCAAACTTCGCAATAGGCGCTGGGTTTTCTGGTGTATCAAAGCGCTCATAGCTTGCTAGAGCTTTGTGTAAGATTGCAGATTCTACCTCTATGCCAAGAATTTGAAAAACATGCTCACACAGCGCCGCATAGCTAGAATCCAAAAATACAGAAAAATCAATATGCGCTAAGGCTGGAAGTGTATAGAGCCCGCGATTGCTAGCAGTAGGAGAGAGAATAGCTTGGGTAAAATCCACAGACTTAGCATGGGCGTTTCGCGTGGAGATGAAAGGTGTCATCGCATTCCTTTGGATATTTTTGGGCATTATTGGCTTGATTTGGGCGCATTGTAGCAGATTTCAGCTTTGATTTAATCGCTGTGTAAGCTTGTGTGCTAAGCTCGCGCTAGCAAACCTATAATGCAGTCAGCTAGCGGTAGCAAGGAGTGATTATGGCATTGTCTTATAAGCTTGTGATGTTTGGATTCCCGGCATTGTGCGAGGATATTGATGAAGTGTATGCGCGTATGCGTCAAATCCCGGTTGATCGAGCAAAAGCCGAGACCCTAGAGCAGTGCTATCTCATCGATTTGCAAAGCGCGGATCGCTATGAGATCTCATGCAGTGATCGTGAGTTTTTTATCAAAGGCTTTGAACATGCACAGAATGCAAAAGAGCCACAAAGCACAGACAAATAGCATGCAGCAATATCGACTAGAGAATCTAGACTGCGCAAATTGTGCGAGCAAGCTTCAGCGCGCGCTTGAGAGCTGTGAGGGCGTGGAGCAAGTGAGCGTGGATTTCGCGCAAGAGCGCTTATCAATCAAATGCGATGATATACAAAAAGCCCAAAAGCTTATCACTACCCTAGAGCCTGATGTCCGTATCGTGCCACTCTCTGGCACACAAAGCCAGCAAAAGCAAGCAGGACAACATCAGCGCAGTAGTATTTTCACTAGAGAGCTTTTTGTGCTGCTGGGGCTTATTGCCGTATTTCTCCTAAGCCTTGTGATTGAGTCTTTGCTGCCTGCTACGGATTTAGCGCTAGATTCTAAGGCAGAATCTAGCGCGCATGTGTGGCTGCTTGCTGTCCATATCATCATCTATCTAATCGCTGCTAGAGAAGTATTTAAGCGAGCGGTGGCAAGTGCAAGGCAGAGAGAGTTTTTTGATGAAAATGTGCTTATGCTCGTGGCATCAATCGCGGCATTTCTCATCGGCGCGAGTGAGGAAGCGGTGGGGATTATGCTGTTTTTCTCCGCGGGCGAATATCTGCAAAATATCAGTGTGCGCCGGGGTAGAGAATCTCTCAATGCCCTAGCGAGCTTCACGCCAGATCTCGCCCATAAGCTACAAGATTCTAGTATAGACTCTGCGGCGCTGGATTCTGCTAGCCATGTCGATATCCCAGCAAGCCAGATTCTGCCAGGGGATTTGCTGCTTGTATTTGCGGGCGAAAGCGTGCCGGTGGATTGCGAGCTGTGCGATGAGATAGCGAGCTTTGATACTAGCGCGCTTAGTGGTGAGTCGCTCCCTGTAAGTGCGCAGATGGGGGAAGAGATTCTCGCAGGGAGCATTGCACTTGATCGTGCGATCCGCGTGCGTGCGAGGCGTCCCTATGAGCAAAGCCAAATCGCTAAGATTACCAATCTTATCCAGAGTGCCACAACCAAAAAAGCGCATACAGAAAATTTCATCACTTCCTTTGCGCGCCACTATACGCCAGTAGTCTTTGCTATCGCGCTGTTTATTGCATTTGTCCCGCCGATGTTTGCTGCTGGAGGGTTTAGTGCGAATCTCTATGAATGGGTGTATCGTGCGCTTGTGGTGCTTATGGTGAGCTGTCCTTGTGCGCTAGTGATTTCTGTGCCGCTTGGATATTTTGGCGGGATTGTCGCAAGCTCTAGGGCGCATATTTTGGTCAAAGGCTCAAACTACCTAGAAGCACTAAGCCAGCTCGATACAATCGCGTTTGATAAAACAGGCACGCTTACCAAAGGGATTTTCAAAGTTACGCAAATTGTCCCAGAACCGGGGGTTAGCGAGAAAGAGCTGCTAGGGTTTGCTGCCTGCGCGCAAAATCTCTCCACCCACCCAATCGCCCAATCTATCAAAAACGCCTACCAAAATCTTGCACACACGCACCATATCAGTGAGTTTGAAGAGTTTTCTGGACTTGGGGTTCGCGCCGTATGTGATAGGAAAGAAATCATCGCGGGCAATGACAAAATCCTGCATAAATTTGCTATCCCTCATGGCACATGCGATATACAAGGCACGATTGTGCATATCAGTGTGGATAAGCGTTATTTGGGCTATCTTATCATCGCCGATGAGCTCAAGCCCGAAGCTCCAGGCGTAATAGAGTGGCTCAAAAGATCGCAAATCACGCCTATCATGCTAAGTGGAGATGGGGAGTATCCCTGCAAGCTTGTTGGCAAGAAGCTTGGGATAGCATATCAAAGCCAGCTTCTCCCACAAGATAAAGCGCAGTATTTTGCCGCGCTTAAAGCGACAAATTTGCCAAATCATGACAAAAAAGATAGGGACGCAGAATCTAGCAGCAATACAAAAGCTAGGAAAGTAGGCTTCGTAGGCGATGGCTTAAATGACGCGCCAACCCTTGCCCTGGCAGATGTGGGGATAGCATTTGCCTCTGGGAGCGATCTCTCTTGCCAGCATGCTGATGTCATCATCTTAAACAACTCGCTAGAATCTCTCCAGCGCGCCATTATCATCGCTAAAAAAACAAAGCGTATCATTTATGAGAATATCGCCCTAGCACTTGGGATAAAAGCAGTATTCATGGTGCTGGGGATTGTGGGCGTGGCAAGTATCTGGGAGGCGGTGTTTGGCGATGTGGGCGTGGCACTGCTAGCACTTGCAAACGCCATGCGCACTATGCGTGCATAGCGCGGATTCTTAGGGTGGTTTCGGGGGAGGATTCTACTACAAAGCCATGTCGCAATGAAGCCTGGATTCTGTGCTGGAATCCATTAGGATTGTTGTATTTGACTAATGGCTAGGAATCGGCTTTTGCAAAAAATAATGAGAGAGAATTCACGCAATGGCGAGTGTTTTTGGGAGTAAATCCCTCGCCCAAAAACACATGTCCCAAATGTCCGCCGCAATTTGTGCATACAATCTCTGTGCGCCTACCATCGCTATCTGGCTGTCTTGTTACTGCGCCTGCTATCTCATCATCGAAGCTCGCCCAGCCGCAGTGGCTGGGGAATTTATCTTTAGCTTCATAGAGTTTGGCGCCACACTGCCTGCAGAGATAGACTCCTGCTTCAAAATGATCTGTGTAGATTCCGCTAAATGCTGGCTCGGTAGCTTTGTCAATAATGATTGATCGCTCTTCTTGATTGAGTGGTGGCATTTTAGGCATTGTGTGTCCTTGTGGTAGATATGGGCTAGAGCAAGAATTATACATTATTCATGTGCAATAAGCTAGTATTGCACATCGAGTATTAGGGCGGTAATCTATGGTGCTATGGGTGTTTGTGGTGATGATGGTGTGTCTATATTGGCGACCTTTTGGGTTGCCTTTGTGGGTGTATAGCACTCTTGGGGCTTTGGCGTGTGTGGCAATCTCCGCGCTAGATTCTAGCGATATTATGCGCGTGTGGGCTATGGTGTGGGATAGCACGCTGACACTTGTGGGGCTCATTATGCTAGCTGTTATGCTAGAAAAACTGCTGTTTTTTGAATATGTAGCGATGCTCTGTATCCGCGCGCTAGGGGCTAAGGGGAGTTATGGCTATGTTGTGCCTCGCGCTAGATTCTATGTGTTTCTCGTGCTTTTTGGCGGGGCTTTGGGGGCGGTGTTTGCCAATGATGGGGCGATTTTGATCCTAACGCCATTTGTCCTAGCACTTTTTAAAGCGCGCAAAGAGAGTGGGCATAAGGGCGGGGCTTTCACACCGCTTGTGGTGTGCTTGCTGGCTGTGTGCTTTGTGAGTGATTTTGCTTCAAATACCTTTGTGATCTCAAATCTTACCAATATCATCACCGCGCAGTTTTTCTCCATTGATAGCAGAGACTTCACAAGGGCAATGCTCCTACCACAAGCAAGTATCCTGCTAGCGTGCTTGGGGCTTTATGTGCTTGTGCGCCGATATTTGCCGCCGATTTTGCGCTTTTATGACTATGGAGAGAGAGTCCTAATGACAAATGGGGGCTTTCTAGTGTGCCTTGGGGTTTTGGGAGTGCTGCTACTTGGCGTGCTGCAAGGTAGGAGCTTTGGCGTGCCTTTGTGCGCGGTGGTAGCGGTGTGTGCGGGGGCATTGCTTCTATATGGCAGGCTTAGGATTCTACCTTGTCTTAAGGGCGCGCCCTTTGGGATTGTGGCATTTTCTCTGGGGCTTTTTATCGTGGTCTTTAGCGTGCAAAAAGCCTACCCCTTGCAAGATCTACTCTCTAGCGTGCCTTTGGGGATCTTTAGCGTGGGGCTAGGAAGCTCACTAGGCTCAAGTATTATCAATAATCTACCTATGGTTATGCTTGGCAATCTTGCTTTAAGCGACTTTGTGGGGCTAGATTCTAGCTCTAGGGAGCTGCTAATGTATGCGCATTTACTAGGCTGCAATGTCGGCTCAAAGCTCACGCCTATTGGCTCGCTGGCGACTTTGCTCTGGCTTGCTAGTCTTAAGCGATATGACATTTATATTAGCTTTTGGCAGTATATGCTAGTGGCAATGCTTGTTGTGCCGCTTATGCTGTGTGTGGGGCTTTTGGGGCTTTATCTTTACACACTGCTATAAGGGGGGAAATATGAATGCTTATGCTGCGCTTGCTTGGCTAAATTTTTTCATCGCTGATGTTAGAGATGGGCTTGGTCCTTATCTTGGCGTGTTTTTAAAGGGCATCAATTTGGCGAATCGCATATCGGGCTTACAAGTGCGTCTTTATGTGCGTTAATTTTTGGGATTCCACTTGGGATTTTCATTGATAAAACGCGTTTTAAGCGTGGGATTATTGCATTGTGTATTGTGGGGATTGTCCTAGCCACAGGGGCAAATTATTTTTATCCGCATTTTATTTTTACGCTTATGGCTCAAATTGCCATTGCCTTATGCGCGGTGTGTCTTGCTCCCGCTTTTAGTGCTATCACGCTTGGGATTGTGGGGCAAAGGGATATAGCAGGCAAGTCAGCCTAAATGAAGCCTATAAGCACGCAGGGACAGCCTTTAGCGCGGGGCTTAGTTTTGTATTTGCGCTGTATTATGGAATATGTCTATCTTATGGGAGTTGCACTTTTTGAGCTTATCGTGCGTGGTGGTGTGGCTGCGCATTTTGATGGAGTTGCTGGAATGGTGATTGTGCAGATTCTAGATGGTGTGAGGGCTGGGGTATAGAGTTTTGTATGCTAGGGATTCTAAAAAATATAAAAGAGTAAGTAAGTGGATTCTACGGAAAAGCCAAAAATGTAAAAAGCCTAAATTCTAAAACACTAGCAAAGGATTCTAGGGTTTGAGCTTGTATGTTGTTTTGTTGTTGCTTATAGATTGCCACACGGATTTTCAATCCGCTCGCAATGACGAGTCAAACACTGAAAAACTCACAGGCGACAAGATTTTAAAAAGTGGATTCTAAAGTTGGATTCTAGGGTAAAAGCCCATTTTGTAGCTAAAGGATTCTAGGATTTGCGATGAGAAAACAAGGCGTAGCCGCAGTTTCTTTAGTAAATCGGGGTTTTTCAAGCGCGTGCAAGGGCGCATACTAGAGCG
>NZ_CALERY010000014.1 GCF_937906905.1 uncultured Helicobacter sp.
CTCCCAAATCTTCAAAAATGTCAGCGTAGAGCATTTCAATCTCTATGCTGGTAAATCCTATCAACGAGGTGGCAAAGTAGAGACACTAAACCTCCTAGGTGGAGAATACCACCTAGGAGCCACAGATGGTATTGCTGCTGCTGAAGAAGCTGGCACCATAGGCAATCTAGTCCTAGCCGATGGGACATTCAAGCAATACAAAGGAGAGATAGGAAGCATAACCCTCACAGGTGATAAAAAGGCAGCAAGCTTCACTACTAAGAATAACTTTCAAAATGGCAACCAAGGCACATCATACAATGGTCTTATCACCAAGATTGAAAAACAAGTAAGTGGTAAGCACACCATAGAGCTAGGGGATAGTCAGGCTGATGGCACAATCACTACCACACTCACCAATGGCAGCCTCACTATCGATAATACCACTGGCGATATTGCTAATAATGGAGAAGTATCATCACTCAATGTAGAGAAAAAAAGCGGTAGCATTGCAATTAGCAACGCTACTACTGCAAGTATTGGCACACTCTCCACAAGCACCAAATCCACTATCACTAATGCTGGCACAATCGATAAGCTAGAGCTCAAAGAGTCTTCCAAGGTAACCAACACCGGTATCATAAAAAATCTTGATGTCAAAAGCGGAGAATCCACTATCAATAGCCTCAATGGTGTAGGACAAGCAGCAGGCGCAAAGTCCTATGAACTCTCTAATATCAAGATAACTGCAAATATCGCCAAACTCACCGTTGATACCCTAAGCGTAGGACTCAAAGGCAACCAAGCTATAGAGAGGGTAACAATCAATGATGATGATAGTAACGGTAAAGGAAAAGAATTTGCTGTCAATAAGATAGTCATCTCTCATCTTGATGATACCTTTGACCCAAGTAAAGGCATTAGCACAGAGCTTAAAGACTATGTAACAGCTGGTAGTCAAAACTATATTGTTGGATCAAGCAAGCCCACCTTTGAATCAAGCCCAGAGCTAGGTGGCATAGGGATTGAGTTTGGTCCTGATGGCACACCACACTTTGATCTTAATCACTCCATAGCTGCAAGTGCGACAAACCTAATAATCCGTCAAAGCATGCGACGAAAAATGCTTATTGATACTTATCTCTCTGAACAAAGCAGAAGAAGTCTTGCTGATAAAGATGAAGCAACCAAACAGCGCATAGAGTTTGCTGTCCTAAGTAAGGCTAAAGCTCGCTATGAAATCGATCTTGCTAAATACAACAAAGACAAAGCAGCGTGGGACAAACTTGCTAGCACCAAAGAGAACAAAGCTATAATTGCCAAATACGAGCAAGAAGTAGCAGCCTATCAAAAAGTATATAGACAATACGAGCAAGATAAAAAGCGCTATGATGATGAGATGAAAAAGCTTGATGCTATGAGCAAAAGCAAAAAGATTAAAGCCCCTATCGAGCCTAAAGCTCCTATAGCTCCTACTCTAAAGCTAAGTCATAAAGACTATAAAAAAGCTATGGCAGCTTATGATAAAGAGCATAAAGCCTATGAGAAAGCCCTCATGCAATATGAGCAAGACTATAAAACCTACAATGAGGAGATGAAAAAGCTTGATGTGCTTGTAAAAGCAAGCAATCTCAAAGCACCCATAGCTCCTAAAGCTCCAGTGCGACCAAACCTCAAACCAAACCACAAAGACTATAAATGGGCTATGGAAGCCTATGGGCAAAACCAAAGAGCCTACCAAACAGCCCTCAAGCAATATGAGCAGGACAAAAGGGACTATGAGAAAGAAAGCAGGCGACTAGAAGCCCTAGCTAAAACCCATAGGCTTAATACCAGCATTACAATCCCTATCGAGCCAAAAGCTCCTGTGCGCCCAGCTATCAAGCCAAACCACAAAGACTATAAAAAAGCTATGGCAGCCTATGGGCAAGCGCGCAAAGACTATGTAAAAGCATTCAAGCAATACGAGCAAGATAAAAGGACTTATGATGAGGAGATAAAAAAGCTCCAAGCCCTAGCAAAAACCAACAAGACAAAAGCCCCCACAGAGCCTAAAGCTCCTAGTAAGCCTAGGATTGTCGCACAAAAACCTATCATGCCACAAGAACCACAGCTTGGAGAAATAAGCGCAGAGCTCTTAGCCAAATACCAAGTCCAAGGGGATTTCTTTATTAGAGCCTATGGTGGAGCTGGCACACATAAAGCAACCAATGGCACACAAACTGACTCCTGGAGTGTGGGCACACTCTTTGGAGCAAATTGGCATTTGCCCCTTGGACAAACAAGTGGGAATATCGGCTTCTATGGTGGCTATGAGTATCTACACAATGGCTATAAGCAAGCCCATATCAGTGCGCAAGGACATACAGGCTTTGTAGGCTTGCGCTTTGTTCATCTCTTTGCAAAAACAAAGCTCGCAGGCTTCTACTACCTTGCAGATGTCAATAGTGGCTATACAGATATATCCCTAACCCAAGATATGAATGCACTGCGATTTGGAGCAAATATCAGCAATCTCAATATTGGCTCTTCCTTTAGCCTAGGATCATCAGTGCGTATGTATGGCACCAAATCTGTGCTTAATCCATCTCTTGGTGTAGGTGTAGAGGGTGGCTATATCGGGGAGTTTGAAATGAAGACACAAAAAGCAGGTGGGCTACGCCATGGTGGGCTAGCTCTACCTTATGGAGTAACCTATGCCCAAGCAAATCTCAACTACTACCAAGAATATGGCAAAAGATTCTCAAGCATACTTGGTGGAGGGTTTAGGTATCTTTTCAATAATGAAGTGGGGATTATGCCAACACTCAATGGCAAGACCTATATGACTGATGAAAAGACAGGCAAAGCAGCCATAGCACATTTAGCTTCCTACTTCTACCAAGGCACTGCCATGCTACACTACCGCACACAAAAAGCAGGAAACTTCTCTGCAGGCTATGTGGTAGTAGGTGGGGAGCTGGGGATTACGCATAATGCTTCTGTAAGGTGGCATTACTTTTTTTAATGCCTAAAG
>NZ_CALERY010000015.1 GCF_937906905.1 uncultured Helicobacter sp.
CTCCCTCCATCTCTCATTGCCCTTTCTTGGTTTGCACTCTGTCTTCAATAAACAAACAAACAAACAAACATTAAAAAAAAGCGGGGGGGGGGGGGGAACTATCTTTAAAGCAGACCTACACCCTCTCTGCTAAAACACTCCTTATCATCGGCATTATCTTTAATCTCTGCCTACTTGGTATCTTTAAATACACGGACTTTTTCTTAGAGAATTTCAATCTTTTCACCAAGCTTTTAGCCTTAGACTTTACTATCCCATTGCCGCATATTCTTCTGCCTTTAGCCTTATCGTTTGTAACCTTTCAGCAAATCGCGTTTTTAGTGGATTGTTATAGGCAAGCCACAGACAGAGCAGAATCTAACAATCCAACACAAGAAATCCCAGATGTCAATTTCTTAGACTACTGCCTTTTCATCACCTTCTTCCCTCAGCTCATTGCTGGACCTATTGTGCATCATAGAGAGATGATGCCGCAATTTCATGCGATGAACAGGAGGGATTCAGTATCGGGTGAGCCCTTGTCATTGCGAGGCGATGCAATCGCCGAAGCAATCCACACAAAGACACAAAAGCTAGATTCTAGTATGGATTCTAAAGAAACATCGGCTAACGCCGAGCGGTGTCCCTTGTTTTGCCACGCGGACAAGTCCGCTCGCAATGACACAAATCTAAGCAAGTCAGCAAAGGATTCTAGGATTTGCAATGAGAAATCGGGGCTTTCAAGCGATTGGCAAGGGAGTTACCTAAGCGGTAATGACCGCAGACAATCGTGCAGAATCGCCGATTTATCGCGCAAAGCCGAATCCACCAAAAAAGCTGAATCGCTCCATATCATAAATTGGGAATACATTGCTAAAGGACTCTTCATCTTCTCCATCGGCTTGTTTAAAAAAGTCGTCATCGCCGATAGTTTTGCCAAGTGGGCAAATGCTGGATTTAGTGCGGTGGAGAGTGGGAGTGTGCTAAATCTCCTAGAGTCATGGGCGACAAGCTTAAGCTATACCTTTCAACTCTACTTCGATTTTAGCGGCTATTGTGATATGGCGATAGGATTAGGGCTGCTTTTTGGCATTGTGCTACCGCTAAACTTCAGCTCGCCTTATAAATCGCGCAATATCGCGGAGTTTTGGAGAAAGTGGCATATCACTCTAGGGAGGTTTTTAAAAGAGTATCTTTATATCCCATTAGGGGGTAATCAAAATATTAAACGCGTTGTCTCTAAAAATGGCGAGCCTGCAATACAGAAAAAAGAATCGTGGTTTAATAACCTACTTACTTTAAGAAATCTTTTTATCGTGGCGTTTTTAAGCGGAGTATGGCATGGCGCTGGCTGGGGCTTTGTGCTATGGGGGAGCTTGCACGGGCTAGCGATGGTGGGACATAGAGCCTATATGTTTATGCTAGATTGGGCGCAGCAATCAAGCCAGCGTGCAAAAATATTTGTGCAAACACTTCTAGAATCTAAACTCTATATCGTGCTTTGCTGGTTTCTTACTTTCAACTTTGTCAATATCGCTTGGGTGTTTTTCCGCGCGGAGAATCTACAAGGCGCGCTAAATCTGCTTAAAGGAATGTTTTTTGGCTCTTTGGTGCTACCTAAAAGTCTAGAATCTAGGCTTGGGGAAGTGGTAAATCTCTCATTTGGTCTATGGCTTGAAGGGATTAAAGGGGATTTTACGATAGTGGTGTGGATTCTAGGGGCATTTGCGCTGTGTCTTGTGTGTAGGAATAGTGTGGAGATGACAGATTCGCTAGCCAAGCGTGTCAATGCCAAAATGCTGCTTGCTGGCTGCTTGTTTGCCTATGCGCTTATAGTGATTGCAGGTAGCTCCTATACGCCGAAGTTTTTGTATTTCAATTTCTAGGAGGGAGTGATGAAGCAAAATCCACAAAACATAAAAGAGCTAAAGCTCGGTTTAGCACTGCATGTGGGCGAGGATTGCGGGTTTGGGATAAAGCAGGTGTGGGTGTTTGCGCTGGCGGTGATTGCGGGCGTGGCTTTGTATATAGGGGCATGTCTAGCGCTCACGCACTGGAGTGATAGGGTGTTTTTAAGCAATGCCGAGCCATGGGTGCGCGATATCTATATGGTAAAAGATGCTATAAACGAAATCCCCACCTCCAAGCAGCGTGTGCTCGTCTTTGGCGGGTCGAACAATCTCTTTGGCTTTAATGGCGCGATGATTGAGGCAAACGCCAATGTGCGCTTTATCAACTACGGCACGCATGGCGGACTGCCTATAAACTACCATATCGATAGGATTATGCAGCATGCTAAGCGCGGAGATGTGCTGGTCTTCTCCCCGACATTTGATGCCTATGGTAGCAGCGCACCAATTGGCGACTACTGGTATATCCACAATATGCTCTCATGGCAAAAAGACTATCGCAAATATATCACCCTATCTCAAGAGCTCAAAAGCTACATGGCAAATGATATCATCAAGTCGATACGCTGGCTACTGCGCAAGGGCGTGAGCGAAGAGGAGGTGCGGGAGTTTATTGAGAGAAACATGGCTGCGCATGGTAGGGATTCTAAAGCGCTAGATTCTAGGGCGGAATCTAGCGCTTTAGAGGGAGTGGATTTTGAAGATATGGATTCTAGCGGACTTATTTTCACGCCCTGCCAAAATCCACACTACATAGACTATGGCTATAAGTCAATCGATATGTATGGCGACTTTTGTGGGCAAAGTGGCTCGCACATGCTAAATGCGACGAATGATTATTTTGATGGGGATATGAAAGTCTCGGCATTTTTTGTGCAGGAGTTCGCGCGGCTGCGCGAGTTTGCACAGGCAAATGACATGCGCCTCTATCTCATCTATCCACCCACCATGGAAAACCCATCTTTTAGCCTCAAAGACCCAAAGACCATGGAGAAAATCGACAATCTCGCCGCACAGCTTGCCGCACAAGGCATAGAGATCGTGGGGGATTTTCGCGATTTTCACTTTGAGCGTAAGTTTTTCTACGATACGGGCTACCACCTAAACACACAAGGCGTGCAGCTACGAAGCGCAGCATTTATCAAGCTCTTGCATGCACTGGGGATTGGGGACTAGAATCCTCCCAAATCCATGCCGCAAAATCCACCTAGTAAGTCAAAGTAAGTCAATCGCCTAAAGCTTCTTACCAAAGCACTTAGATAGACACAATGAGCCCTAAGTGCCTTATGTTTTAAATGTCGATATCCCGCAATCAAGCTCTTTTGTCTTGATTTCCGTGCTTTTGACGATAGATTCTACTTCGTTGCCAAGCTCTTTGGTGCGCGAGGAGAGATCTACGATTTGATTCATTTTCTCGCTTAGGTTTTTGATTTTCACAAACACCTCGTTATTTTTCGTTGCGATGTCATTGGATGAGCATAGTGTGGCTTCAAGCAGGGATTTTGTCTCGTGTGCATTGTTGATAAGCTCATTTGCCAGCTCGGCGACTTGCTCGGCTTCTTGCGCAGTGGTTTGGATCTCTTGTCCTACTTCTTGTATGCTCTGCACGCTGGCGTTTGTCATCGCAGAGATTTCGTTGAGCGATTTTTGTGTGCGTTCAGCTAGCTTACGCACTTCATCTGCCACGACGGCAAACCCTCGCCCATGCTCGCCTGCGCGCGCTGCTTCAATAGCGGCATTAAGCGCTAGGAGATTGGTTTGATCAGCGATATCTGCGATAAACGAAAGTGTTTGGCGCGTTTGATTGGCATTTTCTATAAGCACCTTGGAGCTTTCAAAAATCTGTTGATGATCTTGGCTAGATTTTTGCATTTTGCTTGCGACATCTTCGAGATTTTTTATAAACTCATCAAGTGCATTTTGCGTGCCTAGCACATTTTTGATCATCATATCCACATCGTCTTTCACGCCTTGAGTCTGGCTGGCAATGTCTTTAGAAAATGTGTTGATTGAGTCAATATGGGCGACTTGTATGGCGGAGTTTTTGGAGAGTTCAAGCGAGATTTCGTTGAGATTGTTTATCGTCTGGAGATTCTCGGTGGAGACATTTTTGGCGATTTGTATGGTGTTTTGGATTTTTTCTATAAAGCGATTGAAAAATGACGAAGTGATCCCTACTTCATCTTGGCGTTTTATGGCTATGCGCTTGGTGAGATCGCCCTCTTTGGTGCTGGTAAGATCCTGCGCCATGGATCGCAGGGAGCCAAGCGGACGGATCAGCTCGCGATCAAAAAACACCCAAAGCCCACCGATTGCTATCAGGCAAGCCAAAATCGTCGTCCCAATCACCCAATACATACTTTTGCTAATCCCCTCATGCAGTTCTGTGAGCGAGATTTTCAGCTCCATGACACCTAGGACATCGTCCTTTTGCGCATTGGCGTGGCACATGAGGCAGCTATCTTGGGCGATGAGAGGCTCATAGAGCATTGCAATGTGTGTATCTCCCTCTTGTGTGCGCTCAAATATGGGCTGCTTGGTATCAAGGACATTTTGCACGATTGCTGTTGGGATAAGTGGCTCTTGGATAGCAAATAGCTCCACTACGCTTGAGGATTGGTAGATTTTGACATCTTCCACACCCGGGATACTTTTAGAGTCCTCCACACTGGCGTTAATCGCGTCTCGAGAGCCGATATTCATACCTGCGCGGATTGTGTAGAAAATCGATTGACTAAGCATATTTGCAGTGCGAGTGGATTCTTGTGTGGCAAGGCTATTGAAATTGCTACGCAATAGCGCGATAAGCCCCAGCACCCCAACGATAAAAAACACAACCAATGTGAAAATCATTTTCGCACGAAATGTCTTTAGCACGGATACTCCTTTCCCCAAGTAGAGCTAGATATAGCCTAATCGCGCGACTTGCCAAAAAATCGAAAGAAAAAGCCTGCGATGTTTTTTTGCTTCACACGCGAGATAGCTAGCTCTCCACTAGCGACCTTATCGGTGATTGTGCTGCCAGCAGCGATGATAGAGTGAGATTCTATGTTGCAAGGTGCGATGAGCTGGGAATCGCTGCCGATGAAGACATGCTCGCCCACATGTGTTTTGTGCTTGGATTTGCCATCGTAGTTGCAAGTGATCACGCCCGCACCCACATTGCTCCCAGACCCTATCTCACAATCCCCAAGATAGCTCAAATGCCCCGCTTTCACGCCCTCTAAATGCGCAGATTTTGTCTCTACAAAGTTGCCGATGTGTGTGTGGGAGATGTGTGATTTGGGACGGATATGCGCCATAGGACCGATGTCGCTATGTGCTATTACACTATCTTCTACCACGCTACCAGCTTTGATGTGGGAGTGCTTGATAGTGCTTCTGCCGCAAATGCGGACATTATTTTCTATCTCACATTCTCCTTCAAACTCCACCCATTCCTCTAGGTAAATACTCTCTGGCAGCCGCATAATCACGCCTTGATCCATCGCCCTTCGCCTAAGCTCTTGTAAGCGGATCGCTTCTGCTTGGGCTAGCTCGCTTTTAGAATTGACGCCCATAAACTCGCGCGCATTGCCATAAAATGGCGCGATTAGTGTGTTGGGCGTTGGCTTTGAGCGACAAATCGTGGATTCTGCGGCGGGGGCTTGCTCATTTACGCCTAGTAAAATCCCTTCGCCCCCGCCTTGAAAGCCACAATTTCTCATCTCAAATCCTTCCGCCTGCGGCGTGGCTACATTTTGAGCATTTTGGGCGAAGCTCCTAGAATCCTTTGCTGGCTCGTGTAGTGTGGCGGTGTCAAAAGTGGATTCTAGTTGAAGTTGCTCGCGGCAGGATTTTTTACGCCCAGCCTGTTTGTCTTCTTCTAGGATTTTAGGAATTGCGCTTGTTTGTTTATCCATCTCGGGGCAGGATTCTAGGATTTGCGATGAGAAATCTTTGCTTTGCGAGCGCGCGCAAGGGCGCATACTTGGCGTATGTAACCGCCGCGCGTGCGATGCAATCAAAGATTTATCGCGCAAAGCCGAATCCCCACTCCTAGCTAGCGCGATAATGTCGGTTAGATAGTATTCCCTCTGCGCATTATCATTGCTAAGTCTAGGCAGGCTGCGCTCTAGCAGCTCTCTATCAAAGCCATAGATTCCGGCATTGACAAGGTTTATGGCTTTTTGCGCTTGGTTGCAGTCTTTTTCCTCGATGATTTGCGTGATTTGCCCGCTAGGATCCACTAGCACACGCCCATAGCCGCTAGGATTCTCCAGCGTGATCGTGCTAACGACAATTGGGGCTTGCGTGTGGGCGATTGCGGCGATGGATTCTGGGCTGATTAGAGGCATATCGCCATTTAGCACCACAAGCCGATCGTGTGCAAGATCGATAAGCTTCCCGCTAGAGTCCATTAGCGCGCCACCAGTGCCGGGGAAATTTTGGCAATCTTGGGTGTGCAACGAGATGGATTCTAGCTTGTCCCCAAAATACTCGCACAAATGCGCTTCTATGACTTCTTTTTGATGATATAGCACGATATGCACATCATCGCTTACTTGTAATGCCGCTTCGGTAATGCGCACTATCATCGACTTGCCACAAATCCTATGCAAAACCTTTGGCTTGGGGGATTTCATTCTGCTGCCAACCCCTGCTGCTAAAATCACGACTGAAAACTTCATTATCACTCCTTGATCTGGATTCTAGGCGGCTTTGTGGATTTAGATACTAGATTCTCCCATGCACTTTTCAAACAAATACCTATGCTCCACTGGTAGGGCGTTATAAATCGCATGTGCAAGCTCCTGGATCTCCCAGAGTGCGCGCTTGTCGCTACGCAGCGAGAGAAAATTTTGCAAGCTTCGTGCATTGATACTCCAGGTAAGCTCTGTGAGATAGCACTCTGGCATAGCGTATTTTGCCATGTCGTTTGTAGTATCAGGATCAAGCAGCAAGGCTTGGAGATTTTGTAGGGCTTGGTGGCTGGCGCGATTGACCTTGTCGTTGGCTGTGAGTTTGATAAATTGGCTGGCAGAATCTAGCGTGCTAATATCCGCGCGCTTTAGCTCTGCGAGTGTGTATCTGCTAGATTTCACAGAGTAGGAAGCCATGCGGTGGCGCGCGAGCTCTTGGAGACATGCTCTAGATATGCCTTGTATAAAAAATGTATAGTTTAAATGCTCCAAAGTAGAAGCATGCTTGAATATATTCCCCACGCGATTGATAAGCTCTCTATCTTTCTCGCCACCTTGATCGCTTTTATCGTGGCTATCCCAGCAGGTGCGTATGGCATGCGAGCAGACTTCTAGGGGGGTGTGGTGGAGGAGAGTGATTTGTGGTTGTGGCATTGGGGGACTCCTTTGGATTCTTTGGTGATTTATGGATTGGACTGGTGTGTTGGATTCTCTTGGGATTTATGAAATGTTGGCATAAGTGGCGCGCACTTGTGCGATCTCCTCCTTGCTGCCTAGGAAACAGGGCGTGCTATCATGCAGGCTTTCGCATGCAAGATCGAGCAGGCGCAAGTGCCCATCGATTGCTTCGCCGCCTGCGAGCTCATACACAAGCGCGAAAGGAAACACTTCAAAGAGCTTGCGGAGCTTGCCTCTGGGCGCATCACTTGTCGCAGGGTAGCTAAATAGCCCACCGCCTTTGCACAAAATCTGGTGCAAATCTGGCACCATGCCCCCGGAGTAGCGTAGGCGATAGCCTTGTGCGAAAAGATCATCGATAAGAGCTTTATGTGCTTTATGCCAGTGCTTTTGTGTGCCACCAGGCGCATTGAGCTTGCCTTTGGGCTTTAGCGCTAGGTTTTGGCGACGCTCCCATTGTGCGCTATTGTGCGCATAGTGTGCTAGCTCGTTGTATGCTAGCACAAGCTCGAGCCTAGGACCATAGACTACATAGATTGCAGCGATAAGTGAAGCAGCACTAAAGCTCCCCTCATAAATCCCAAAAATACTCCCCACGCTTAGATTAGAGTCAAACAAGCTTGAGCCATCAAGTGGATCATAAGCGATGAGAATCCCGCCTTGCTCACTCTGGGGGGCGCTTAAACTTGGCGAGCTTATCATCGCGCTGGCGCTAGATTCTGGATCAGCCTTATAGAGTGCTTCTGGCTTCTCCTCCGAACATACGCCCTGCACACACGCAAGCTTCAAAAGCTCTTGTTCAAAGAGTCTATCTGCACGCACATCTACTGCTAGCTGTGTATCTCCGCTGGCATTGGTGCTTTCAAGATAGCTTGAAGTATCGCTTTGCAAGATTTCACGCACACTAAGTGCGCAGTGCTGGATACAGGCGAGAATCTCCTGGATAGCATGGGCGTGTCGAGCATGATGTGGCTTCATAGTGTTCCTTTGGATTTTGTGATGAAGTTTTGCGTGATTATAATCTAAAGCAATTTATGATATTCTTTAGTATATCTATTTTATCCTAGAGGTGGCTTATGCTGGTGGCTCCAAGTATCTTGTCTGCGGATTTTTTGCGCCTTGGTCAGGAGGTAGAATCTATCTGCCAAAGTGGTGCAGATTTTTTGCATATTGATGTCATGGACGGGCATTTTGTGCCAAACTTGACTTTTGGCATGCCTATCATTACTCAAGTCGCGCGTGCCTCGAGTATCCCGCTTGATGTGCATCTCATGGTAGAGAGAGTCGAGTGGTTTGTGGAGTATTTTTTGCCGCTGCAGCCAGAGTTTATAAGTGTGCATATCGAGGCGGTGGCGCATTTGCATAGGCTTATCTCTCACATACGCTCTAAGGGTATTCGCCCAGCCGTAGTGCTAAACCCCCACACCAGCGAGGAGAGTCTCCGCTATATCCTGCCAGATGTGGATATGGTGCTGCTTATGAGTGTGAATCCAGGCTTTGGCGGGCAGAAATTTATCCCAAGTGTGCTAGAGAAAGCCCGCAGGCTCAAAGATCTTATCGAGGCAAAAAATCCTCGCTGCCTCATCGAAGTCGATGGTGGGGTGAATGCGGATAATATCCACGATCTACGCGCAGCAGGGGTGGATATCGTCGTGGCAGGAAGCTATGTGTTTGGTAGCAAAAACTACGCCAAGGCTATCACCTCGCTTAAAGTGGATTCTACGCCAGAATCTAGCCTAGAATCTTAGAGTATTGTAGGCTAGATTTGGATATACAAGCACTGGCTAAACTCCTTAGCACAAGACTAGCAGATCGCCCTCTCACCTATGATGATATGCGAGCTTTGCTTGCAAGTGCTAGAGTGGATTCTGGGGTAGATTCTAGTGAGCTAGATTCTCTAGAGCAGGATTTGGTGCTTGAGCTTTTGCGCGCGCAGGGCTTCCCGCTAGAATCCACCCAAGATTCTACCTACTATCTCGCCACCACGACCACGCCCTATACCAAGCAGCGATTTTGTTTTGTAGATATTGAGACCACAGGTGCTAAACCCAAGAATGCCCAGATTATCGAGATCGGTGCGATTGCGTATGAGGGGGGTGAGATTACAGGGCGGTTTGAGGAGTTTATTTATGCAGAATCTGTGCCAGAGATTATCACAGAAATCACAGGGATCACCAGCTCCATGCTGCGCCATGCGCGTGGGGTAAAAGAGGTTTTGCAAGATTTTCGGGTATTCCTAGGAAATGATGTGTTTGTGGCACATAATGTAGGGTTTGACTATAGTTTTATCAGCCATGCATTAGAGTCCTGCTCGCTTGGTGTGCTGCTAAACCCGCGGCTTTGCACAATTGATCTTGCGCGCCAATGTATTCTCTCCAAGCGCTACTCGCTTCAGTATCTTAATCAATCACTAGGGATCAACACTCCAGCTGCTCATCGTGCCTATGCAGACGCACTCACTGCACTAGAAGTGTTTAAAATCTCCTGCTACTGCCTACCAGGCTCCATTCGCACGACAAAAGAGCTTATTGATTTTTCTAAAAAGATTTTGCCCAAAACCGCCAGAATCTAAAAACTTACACAAGTCCAAACGCCACCATCACATCGTAAATTTCCCAATACTCTGCTATAATTCCCAGAATCTAAAACGCACAAATCCACATATAAAGGTATTTCAATGAGAAAAAAAGCTCTAATCACAGGTATCACCGGGCAAGATGGCGCGTATCTCGCAGAATTTCTCCTAAATCGCGGCTATGAGGTTCACGGCATTAAGCGTAGAAGCTCGCTGTTTAATACTGATAGGATTGACCATCTCTACCAAGACCCCCACATCGATAATCGCAACTTTTTCTTACACTATGGGGATTTGACAGACTCGACAAATCTTATCCGCATTATCCAAGAAGTGCGCCCAGATGAGATCTATAACCTCGCAGCGATGAGCCATGTGCAAGTAAGCTTTGAGACACCAGAATACACCGCAAACGCCGATGGCATAGGCACACTTAGAATCCTAGAAGCCGTGCGTCTGCTTGATTTGATAGATACGACCAAAATCTACCAAGCCTCCACAAGCGAGCTATATGGGCTAGTGCAAGCTGTGCCTCAAAGTGAGAGCACGCCATTTTACCCGCGCTCGCCCTATGCTTGCGCCAAGCTCTATGCCTACTGGATTACGATCAACTACCGAGAGGCATATAATATGTTTGCTTGTAATGGGATTTTGTTTAACCACGAGAGTCCAATCCGCGGCGAGACATTTGTAACGCGCAAAATCACGCGAGGGGTTAGCAAAATCGCCCTAGGCTTGCAGGATAAACTCTATCTAGGCAATCTCTCTGCCAAGCGCGATTGGGGACACGCCAAGGACTATGTAGAGGCGATGTATCTTATCTTGCAGCAGCCAAAGGCAGAGGACTTTGTCATCGCCACGGGCGTTACGACACAGGTGCGCGACTTTGTGGCATTAGCATTTGGGGAGCTTGGCATTGAAGTGGAGTTTTTTGGAGAGGGAGTCAATGAAGTGGGCGTAGTCAAAGCGTGCAGGGGTGAGTATCAGCTGCCACAGGGGCAAGAAGTGGTAGCAGTGGATTCTAGGTATTTCCGCCCCACAGAAGTAGATCTGCTCCTGGGTGATCCCACCAAGGCACAAAAGCTTTTAGGCTGGAAGCCTAAATATGATTTGTCAATGCTTGTCAAAGATATGATGCAAAGCGATATAAAGCTTATGCAAAAGGAAAAATTCTTGCAAGATAATGGCTACAACATCTTGCGCTATTTTGAATGATAGACGCTAGCCCAAGCACCAGAGCGCAGAATCCAATCAGCAAGCTTTGCTATAGGTGCTTAAGCTCATCAGTGAAAATGCCACGATAATTTTAGAGACAAATCCCAAAAGGAGAATCTATGTTTGACACCCTTAGCAGCTCTCTGCGCTCCATTGCTTCTAAAATCCGCTTTAATGATGATGACAAGGCTCTTAACCGCGCCCTAGATGAGCTCAAAAAAACCCTGCTAAAAAACGATGTCCATCACAAAGTTACCAAATCTCTGCTCGATCAAATTGCTATACAAACAAGGGAGAAGGGCATCGGCAAGCAAAGCTTCTTAGACGCGCTGCAAGCTGCTCTGCTAGAGATTCTAACCACAAGTGGGCATTATGGCTTTGTGTATGCGCCAAAGCCTCCCACAATCGTGCTTATGTGCGGCTTGCAAGGCAGTGGAAAAACAACCACTTCCGCCAAGCTTGCCAACTACCTAAAAACGCGCAACAAAAAGGTGCTGCTTGTGGCGTGTGATTTAGCACGCCTTGCGGCAGTCAAGCAGCTCCAAGTGCTAGGAGAGCAAATCGAGGTAGAAGTCTTTAGCCCAGATTCTATGCCAGCAGAATCCAGCCCCATAGCAGTAGCACAAGCTGCTAAAAAGCGCGCAGAGCAAGGGGGCTTTGATGTGGTGATTGTGGATTCTGCGGGGCGATTGGCGATTGATGAAGGGCTGATGAGTGAGCTGCAAAGCTTGCGCGATGAGCTGCACCCTGATGAGGTGTTTTATGTAGCAGACTCTCTTAGCGGGCAAGATGGCATTAGAAGTGCGCAGAGCTTCCACGAGCGCGTGGGGCTTAGTGGCGTGATACTTACAAAATTTGATAGCGATACAAAAGGTGGTATCGCGCTCAATATCGCCTACCAGCTCCAAATCCCGCTGCGCTTTATCGGTAATGGCGAGAAAATCCCCGATCTTGACATTTTTATCCCCGATCGCATTGTCTCACGGCTTATGGGAGCTGGAGATATAGTCTCGCTTGCAGAGAAAACTGCCACAATCATTGATGAAAAAGAAGCAAAAAATATCAGCAAAAAGCTTAAAAAAGGGCAGTTTGGCTTTGAAGACTTTCTAGCGCAAATCGAAAATGTCAAAAAGCTTGGCTCGATGAGCTCGATTATGTCGATGATCCCGGGGCTCTCCCAAGTGGCTGGGCAGCTAAAAGATGTGGATTTGGATAACTCTAAGGAGCTCAAAAATATCCGCGCGATGGTCAATTCTATGACAAAAAAGGAGCGCGAGAATCCAGACTTGCTCAATGGCTCAAGACGCAAGCGAATAGCGCAGGGAGCGGGGCTTGAAGTAGCTGATATCAATCGCATTGTCAAGCAGTTTGATATGGCAGCAAAAATGGCTAAGAAATTTAGCCAAAAGGGTAGTATGCAGGATTTTATGGGGCTAATGGGGCAGATGAAAGGCAGACGCTAGCCCTAAATCTTATAAGAAACCTTAAGGCTAAACATATCTTTTTATGTGTATAATCCGCACTTTATTAAATAATTAAGGAGCAAATATGGCAACCGTTATCCGCCTAACTCGTATGGGTCGAAAGAAAAAGCCATTTTATCGCGTGGTAGTTACAGATTCTCGCAAGAGACGCGATGGCGGCTGGATAGAATCCATTGGCTACTATAATCCACTCACTCAGCCTGCCACAATCAAAATCGATAATGATCGCCTTGCATATTGGAAAGGCGTGGGCGCGAAGATGAGTGAGCGTGTCGAAAAGCTCGCAGCTGGAAAATAGCGTGAGCCTGCCAGAATCTATATAAAGAGTTTGTGTATGGTTGAGCAGTTTGTCGAATCCTACATTAAAAAGATTGTCTCCTCTCCAGAGAAAGTCTCTATACAATCTTCCCAAGAAAACGATTTGAAGCTGCTAGATGTATTTGTCGCCACTGATGATATGGGACGCGTCATAGGCAAAGATGGCAGAATGATCGTCTCGCTAAAAACTTTTGTCTCAGGTGTCAAAGCAAAAGATGGCATGACCTACAAAATCACCGTTCATCCTTGCTAGGAGAATGCTATCTATGTGTAGTATAGCTCCAGTGAGCATGAGTAGGGTTGTTAAGTAGCATTGTGGCAGGGTCTAGCAGATAGCTTGTTTTTCCGTGGCAGTGCTTATAAACTCCTAGAGTCCCACATGAGTATCCCCCAACTCCAATAAAATGATGAAGCCAGACAAATCCACCAAGCCAGAATCGAATTTGCAAAACGCAGCCTTGCAAGCCAACCAGCCCTATACCATAGAGGTTGGCAGGCTTGGGCGGGTCGTGGGGCTACATGGCGCAATGGCATTTTATATGACAAGCGATTTTGTAGAGTTTATGCAGGTGGGGCTTGTGCTGTTTGAAGAGAGATTTCATCAAACACTTACCATACAATCTATAGAAAAAAAGCAGCGCTATTTTCTCCTTAGCTTTGTAGAGATAGATTCTAGGGAGCGTGCGCAAGAATTTGTGAATGCAAGGCTTTTTACCACGGAGGCGCAGACGCGTGAGTATTGTGTGTTGAAGCAGGGGGAGTTTTTTTATTTTGATGTGGTGGGGCTGGAGGTGATAGAGGAGGGTGTGGTGCTTGGTAGGGTAGAGGATATCGAGCGGATTGGTCTAACTGACTATTTTGTTGTTGCTCTAGATTCTGCCCCGATCGTGGAGAATCTAGCCGATACAAAAAGCCCCACTGATACAAAAAATCTAAAATCTTCCAAACGCTCCCAAAAACGCCAAAAAGCTAAGCGTTGTTTGCTTCCATATATTGATGAGTATGTGCTGCATATAGAGCTAGCAGAATCTGGAAAAAGAGGTGGCGTTTTCACGCAAAATGCCAAGCTGCTTTTTGAATAAGCACGCTTAAAGAGTGCGGATAGAGAAAGGCTGGCATGATATTTAGCTTCATCACACTTTTTCCCTCGTTGATTGAGGGATATTTCAGCGACTCGATTTTAAAAAATGCCAGAAACAAAGGGCTAATCACTATTGATACGATTGCGCTTCGAGATTTTGCGCTAGATTCTTACAAAAGTGCCGATGCCAAGCAGATAGGTGGCGGGGCAGGGCAGGTGCTACTGCCTGAAGTGCTACAACGCGCGATAGAGAGTGTATGCAAGCGTAGTGATTCTTACACGCAGTCGCGCGAGAATCCAGCCCTCCAAACCCACACTTCTGCTAAAAATCTCCCATTAGCTCTTGCTGTAACCCCCAAGCCACATATCATATTTCTCACCCCCTGTGCCAAGCCTTTTAGCCAAGATGACGCGATCCGCCTTGCCAAAAAAGAGCATATCGTCTTTGTTTGTGGGCGGTATGAGGGGATTGATGAGCGTGCGATTGAGCACTATGCGGACGAAGTGTTTAGCGTGGGGGATTTTATTTTGACAGGTGGGGAGCTTGCTGCGCTGTGTTTATGCGATAGTATCTCGCGCCAGATTCCCCAGGTGCTGGGCAATAGCGAGTCGCTACAAGGCGAGAGCTTTGAGTCGTGCCTACTTGAAGCACCGATATTTGCTCGCACGCAATCGCCTGCGAAAGGCTTTGAAAATTTCGCTCCTATTTCAGAGTATTCAAAGGGAAATCATAGTAGAATCTGCGCTTTGAAAAACCAGCTCGCTCTCTGCAAGACGCGCTATTTTAGACCAGATTTATTTGAGCGATGGAAATTTACACAAAGGGTGCATGATGAAAAATAGATATATCGAGAGCTTTGAAAAAGCCCAGATACAGGATAGACAAGTGCCACTATTTAAGGCGGGCGATACTGTTAAGCTTGGGATTCGCATTGTGGAGGGCGACAAAACCAGAATCCAGAATTTCGAGGGCGTGTGCATTTGCATTCGAGGCAATGGCGTGGATAAAACATTTACGATTCGAAAGATTGGCGCAAATAATGTCGGTGTCGAGAAGACTTTCCCGCTTTATAGCGAGAGTCTTGAGAGTATCAATGTGCTTCGCGTGGGCAAAGTAAGGCGAGCTAGACTCTACTATCTCCGCGACCGCAAAGGCAAAGCCGCTAGAATCAAAGAAGATAGAAGCTAGATTTACTACACAAGTTGGCTAGAGTCTAGCTAGGTAGGCTTACACCATCTTTCACTAATCCTTAAGCTAGAGTGATTTCACTGCATAAAGGAACTATGACTCCTAGTATTTGCTCCTTACGCGACAATCCACACTTGCTACATCAAGCGCAAAGATTTTTACTCCAGGCATGGGCAGATGAAAAATCATCGAAGTTCTACGAAGAAGTCCTGCAGTGTAGCATAGATACAAAGGGCTTTATCCCGCATTTCCTTTTTGCCTTACTAGAGGAAAAATTGTAGGCTGCGTGGGCGTGGCATTACAGGATTTTGTCTCTTGCGCAGATCTATATCCATTTTTGATCGCACTCTATGTCGCAGAATCTCATTGCAAAAAAGGCATAGCACAACGCCTTATTCGCCACGCTAAAAATGACTGCCAAGCACAAAAGGCTTTACTAGCTTATATCTCTGCACTGATTTGCGTGGATTCTATGAGCGATTTGAATTTACACTCTACACGCAGGCACACGACATCTTTGGCTACAATAACCGCATCTATCAATGCCACCTAAACCAACAAGCGCGCTAATACTAGAATATCTTTAGCAAGAATTACCGAGAATCCACTTTTTTCACCAATCGCGCATAGAGATAGCTTACGCTTAAAAACAGCACGCCCATACAGACAAATAGTGCGATCTTTGCTAGGCTATCAAGTCTGCTTGTATCGATGAAAAAGACCTTGAGCGTGGCAGCCCCAAAGAGCACAAACGCATAGATTTTATACACCTTATAGCGCGAGAGAAAATACCCCGCTAGCATAATAATCCCAAGCAGCACCAGCGCGATAGAGTAGGTATAAAGCTCAATCTCACCAAACCCAGCACTCCCAAACTCATAGAGCAAGCTCCTATCGCCTATCACTATATCGCCAAAGGAAATATCCCCCCTCCCAGCAAAGCATAGTCGTATCGCATACACCAGCGCACCCACGATCCCCACAAGAGCCGCGGTATTGGCGATGAGCTGCAGTGAGAAGCGTGCAAATGTAAAAGAGTCTTTAGTGTCTTTTGCCTCTTGTGCGTGCCACGATGTGGCTAGGGATTTTGTGTAGCACGCGCATAGCACTCCAGCTAGCCCCACAAGCACCACTTTGGCTATGATTGCTATAAAGAATTGATTTGAGGCTTGGAGCATATCTATCTCCACTGCGGCATAGGCATAGATATGGATATAGTCTTTATAGGAGAGAAGTAGCGAGCAGAATCCCACAAGCCCATAGACAAAAAGCACTAGGCTTGAGCGCGTATAAAACTTTATCCAAAGTGGATTCTGGTGCAAAGGATTCTGGCGAGATGAGTGATTAGCTAGCTGGCTTTGCTGGGCTAGATTCTGCTTTGCGCGCGCTCTACCACTGATTGTAAGCGCACCAAATGCGATGACAAACACCACACAAACTGCTAGCGTGCGCGATAGGCTCTCATTGCGCATAAAGAAATCATCAAACCCTATAAACCAATGTCGCACAATCCAAAATGCGCAGAGATTGATAAGCGCGAGTATCTCCCAAAGTAGCAGCCCAGCTAGAGCAGCGAAAATCCCACTGCGCCAAGTGGAAAGAGAGGCGGAGAGAGAAGCAGCAGGAGAATCCACCGCACGCGCAAAAAGCCAGAGATTTATCGCACTCACAAGCATAAAGACGCAAAGCTCTGGCAGATACGAGCCGCGCAAGCTGCCAAATAGCCCATAGAGCAAATCAATCTCCACAATATGCGCCCAAGTCGCCAGCAGCCCAAAGCCAGCAAACACCCACTCAAAGCCGCTAATCCCCCTAGGCAGAATCTTTGTGCGCCCAAGCAGGGCTAGCAAAATACCGCTTGCAAGCCAGAGCAGAGAGACTCTCATCGCCTGTGGAAGCGTGTGTAAGAGATCATCGCCAATGAGCCCAAGTGCGCCAAGTGCGCCAAACGCGCTTACAAGCAGCAGCACATCGCGATAGGGTGTGAGCCTATAGACCACCACCGCGCGATACACCCAGCCAAACACCCCAAGCCCTAGAATCCACATCGCATATTTGCCAGCACTCTCAATCCAATCAAGGCAGGCAATCTGCGTGGAGAGCAGGAGAAAGCATAGCGTGCTAAAGCTCATAAGCCATAGATACCATACGCGCATACGCACCACACTAGAATCCACTTTTTCTAATGGGGATTCAGCTTGCGGGCTAGAATCCATTTTTGATTCTAAAGTGGATTCTAGAGAGTTTTGGGATTCTAAGATTGTGGAGCTAGAATCGTGGTTTTTACTAAAGAAACCTGCTGCGGCTTCGCCTTGCACCGCTTCGCTTGTTTTCAAGCCGCGCGCGGAGATAAGGCTAAGTCGCCTATCGCACAAGCGCGGCGAAGAAATCCGCGATTCTAGCCCACAAGCTAAATCCCTAGAGCGCACATAGACATAAAGCCCCGCTGCTATGCCTACCATAAAGCCAAGTGCCACCAGCGTGCTTGCCCCAGCAGCCTTAATCACAAAGCAGAGCATAAGCACGCCAAAGGGGATAGGCAGGCTTAGATAAAGTGGGCTAATAGGATAGCGTGCAAAGCGCGTGAGTGCTGGGAGTGCGAACAAACACGCCATCACAAATGCCAAAAATGCCAGCTCAAGCGTGCCAAAATCCATATAGCCAAATCGCGCAAAAATCCCAGCAATCCCCACGCATAGCACAAGCGCAGAGAATGCCAAGCTAAGCCCCAGCGCATTGCGCCACAATGACATAGCCTTGCTAGACTCTCCACTGCGTGCTTGCTCATTTGTAGATAGCGTAGGCGCATACATAAGCGCGAAAACACTATGCGCCCCAAGCAGTGCCACAACCACAAACACAAGCAGCACAAGCGCGCCTCGCCCCACCTCGCGCAAGAGCACAAAATCTAGCATATAGCCTAGCACAAATACATTTGCGATGAGAAATATCGCAAATTGCCTGCTTCTTATCGCAATGCTAAGTGCGAAAAAATAGCACACAAGCACATAGACAAAGAGCATCGTAGCGTGATATGCCCCACTTGCGAGCAGCACAGGCGTGCTAAAGCTCCCCAGCACGCCAAAAATCCCTATCACCACCCCATAGCGCAGGGTCAAAACAAGCGCAAATACCGCGATAAATGCCAGCAGCGCAAATGCCCCTGTAAGCCCAAAAAATCTATAAAAATAATACCCCCCATACACTGCTAGAAACTCCACCACCAGCCCTGCGCCAATGCAGGTTTGGGCGATTATGGAGGGGGATTTATGGCTTAGGCGTTGGAGCTTCCTTGCTAGTGTGTGTTGATAAAGCGTGGAGAGAAGCCCACACGCAAGCAGCAGCACGCCAAAGGCAAGACTCAAGCCTATGCGCACTTGGGGCGTGATTAGGGAGTGATTGATTGAGTAATTGACAAGGAAAAATGCCGCAAGGATAAAAAATATCCCACCAAGCAGGGCAAGGCTGTTTTGCGTGAATGTTTGGAGGAGGCGTTGGAATTTGGGGGTAGGCTGTGTGCTGGGGCGTGCTGTGGATTGGGGCTTACTAGAATCTTTAGCGAGGGATTGCGCTTGCGAGCTAGAATCGCACGACCTCTTAGAATCCACTTTTGCGCCATTGTGGGCGGTGTTTGTGCTGTCATTGCGAGCCGCTTTAGCGGCGTGGCAATCCATAAATTCTGCGCTAGCAGAATAATCATTACTAGAATCCACTTTTTCGCCTTTTTGTTGCGCGTGGATCGCCGCGCCGATTTTGTCAGCTTGTGGTGATAGGGAAAAGCTAGATTCTAGCTTCTCTAGTCTTGCCAGCACGCGCCCAAGCTTACTATGTGCAAGCTCCAAATCTCTAGCAAACCGCTGCGCCTTAGAGTGGGCGATAAACCCATACACCGCACCAAGAAACAAAAACACTATAAAAATACTAACCAGCACAACCACAAGTTCCATCAATACTCCTTGCTATATCATAGAATCTAGCGCACAATCTCTCTAAGGCGCACAGGTGTGAAGTCTAGCTCCTCGCAGCAGACATTGACACAGAAGCGATTATAAGTCTTTTTGGTATGCGTGTGTCCGTGGATATTGAGACTGCAATCACAGATTTTATACGCTTCATCAAGCACATCGCGCGCTAGGTAGAATCGATCATCTTTTTTGCGGTTAAACACAGGAAAATGGCTAAACATCACGCGCTCACTGCCAAGGTCTAGCACAATGGCATTGGCATAAGGGTCTTTGAGCTGGGCTTTGCCAAACTTTGCCTTAAGCCGCTCTTTGACGCGCTTTGCCTCAGGGATTTGGAGCTTTAGCTTGTGGCAGACTTGCCACTCGTGCATTTTCTCCACGCGCTCAAATTTGCCGATGTCATTATTGCCCACAATGAGCAGCTTCTCTCCGTGTAGGCGCGGCAGATATGTATAGCCCATATCAAAGTATAAATCCCCTAAATGCAGCACCTTTTCATCTGCGCTCACAGCGGCATTCCAGCGATAGACTTGCAGCTCATCAAAGCGTTTAAAGCCGCTTTGCTTTAGGGTAAGCTTGCGGATAGGCTCCTTTTTCATCACGGCTTTATGCCCGAAGTGTGTATCGGAAATGACAAAGCTCTCAAGCGTGATGTTATATTTCATGGTTTAGGGCATGTCCTTTCAAGTAGCGCTGGGGTGTAGTAACATCTGTGATGAGCCCCTGTGTCATGCAATACACGCGTTTGGCTAGTGAAATCGTGCTTGGGCGGTGCGCGATTAGGATAATGATTTTATCCTTTTTGATACTATCGATTGTCTCGCGTATGGCTTCTTCTGTCTGTATATCTAGCGCGCTTGTGGCTTCATCAAAGATAATCACATCACAATCGCGATAAATTGCTCTAGCAATGGCGATCCTCTGCCGCTGCCCACCGCTAAGATTCGCGCCAAACTCATCAAGCATTGTGTAGATTCCATTTTCACAAGCCTCCACAAACTCCCACAGCTGCGCCTTTTTCAGGCTCTCTATCACGCGCGCTTCATCGATCTCCTGTCCATAGGCGACATTTGCCGCGATACTATCGTGGAATATGAAAATCCGCTGCGTTACGATAGTGATATGATCGCGCAGGCTTTTTTGCGTGAAGTTTTTTAGGTTGCGCCCATTGATTACGATTTCTCCGCTACTTGGATCATACAGACGCAAGATCATATTGACTAGCGAGCTTTTCCCACTGCCACTTTTGCCCACAAGCGCGACAATCTCATTGCGCTTGATTTCTAGGCTCACGCCATTGAGCGCAGCGATATCATCGTAGTGCAAATGCGCATTTGTAACACTAATTTCACGGATTGGCTCTTGTAGAATCTGCTCTCCATCGATGATTTTTGGCTGCAAGTCCAAAATCTGCCCGATTCTCTCCCCCCCGATAAGCGCGTCTTGGAAGCTTGTGATAATGCCTATCACGCGTTTAATAGGCGTATAGAGCATAAAAAGTGCCGTGGTAAATGAGCCAAACTCCCCAGTAGTCATATCCCCAGCGACGACTGCACTCCCACCTACAAATATCACCACCCCAATGGCGACAGCCCCCAAAGTCTCCATAATAGGACCATTGAGCCCACCTATAAGCGTGGATTTAATCCCAAGCTTGAAAAAATGCAGATTCTCGCGCTTATAGTGCTCTAGCTCGATTTGCTCGCCATTGTTTGCTTTGATGATTTCAGTGTTGTTAAACACTTCGGCGAGCTTGGAGGTGATATCGGCATTTTTGGCTTGGGTCTTGCGCGAGATACGCTTGATATGGCGGATAATTATAAGGATAGGCACAACAGCCACAGGGACGACGATGAGCGAGTAGAATGCAAGGCGTGGATTTTGATAGATCACCACACAAAGCAGCCCGATAATCGTAAAACCCTCGCGCACAAAATCCGCAAAATAATTTGACACAGCCGCACGCACCAGACCGATGTCATTTGTCAGCCGTGCGATGAGCTCACCTTTGCGCATTTTGTTGAAAAACTCCAAATCAAGCCGTAGCATGTGAGCTAGGACATCTTCGCGGATTCTTCGCACAATATCTAGCCCAATATAATTGACAAAAAACCCCTGCGCGTATGCTCCCACACTCTTGCCAAAATACGCTGCGATAAAAAGCATAGGGAGTATGGTAAGCATAGCTGCGTCTTTTTCAGTGAAAATCTTATCGAGCACAGGCTTCACAAGATAGGTGGCGGACGCCGTGCAGCCTGCAGTCAGCGCGCTAGCACAAATCGCACAGAAGAAAAAGAAATAGTAGTCTTTGATGTATGGATAAAAGCGTGTATAGAAACCTCTCATATTGCTCCTTGTAGATCCTCTTGCTCTTGTGGTGCTGCTCGCGTGAGATTTACTCATGACGCTGCACTAAAGCGCGTATTTTAGCATGATATTGCACGATATGGTAAGCATAGATTCTCGCTCCAGATTCTAGGGAGACCCTAGGAGCCATGGACTAGGATTGAAGCACGGGCGTTTTTTTTTTTTTTTGATTTTGCTATAATCGCGGCTTTGATTTCTTGCTTTAAGGAGTTTTTATGGAAACGCTTAACACAAATAGCCCTCTAAATACTCATAAAAACGGGGGGGGGGGGGAATAATCTCTCTCTAAATCCACAAAAATCGTCATTGCGAGCTTTGGCGCAAGACAAAGCGCGGCAATCCACAAGCCCAGAATCTAAAGCCCACAATCCTCAAAAGCCCACCCGCTTGAGTCTAAGCCTAGCGTGCTTTTTCGCCCTTAGTGGTATGGCAGCTGCAGCCACACCTACTATACCTACAAATGATCCAAATGCCCTTGTTGATAAATTAAATCAAGGGCAATGTCCCCACAACAACTGCTATAACATTGCTTGGAAATCTGGCGACAGGGAAGGCGTTGCGACAGGTTCGATGGCGGGTAATTGGAATTTTGGTGATACAAACAGCTATGGAGATGTGTCGCATTACACTTACGCAAGCATTGCCGCTGCGTATAAAGATGGAGGATTTAGCAAAAATGTAATGTTTGCACGAGGCGCGAGAGTGGATTACCTTGAATACAATCTTAAAAATGTGAGTGGGAATCCTAGCTGGGTTGGACTAAAGAATGATAGCGGCGACCATAATACAGACCTTTCCATTGGCACTTTTAATATTAAAGGCAGTGCGTATTTTGAGCTTAAACCAACTGGTAAAAGCACCATAGACACTTTAAACAATCAAGGCGAGAAGCTAAATCTAAAAGTCGGTCCAAACGAGAATAACCCACCAAGCAATGCTTCCCTTACCATAAAGACTCTCAACCAACTAACAAATGGCGACTCCCAAATCTTCAAAAATGTCAGCGTAGAGCATTTCAATCTCTATGCTG
>NZ_CALERY010000016.1 GCF_937906905.1 uncultured Helicobacter sp.
GCAGGCTAAGGGCGATGATGCCTTGGATTGGCGCAAATAAACTTGTGGATAAGGAGAAAAACTAGGTATTAGCTGGCAAGCGCCAGGTGCTTGGAATCTTGCGCACAGATTTGCATATTTGCAAATCTCGCTTATATATCACTTCTAGGTTTATTGGTTATCGCGCTTATGTTTAGATTCTTACCTGGAGATTCTTGCTCCAAAACTTCCGTCTTCCAAATTTCATGGATTGTTTGGGGGGTGATTGAGGCGATTTCAAAGCTCCCGCTCTGGCTTAGTGCGATAGGATTGCCCAGCAGCACACGAGAGAGCTTAGTCTGGGACATGTTTTTCCCGCTGGTAGTAGCCGCATTGCCTAGCAGCGTGATGACTCGCGCGCTTCCAAGCGCCCATGCCAAGTGTGTTACTCCTGTATCTCCGCCGATCACGCAGTCCATGCGCTTAAGCAAGAGTTTTAGCATGGTAAAATCAAGTGGCGGGAGCAGGTGGGCATGTAAGCAGCTAGCGTGTAGCATGGCGCGTAGCTCGAGCGCACGCTCTTTGGCGCTGTGGTAGATGAGATAGAACTCGCATGCCCCGCATGTGCGCTGCATGAGTGTGGCAAGCATGGCGAAATGCTGGAGTGGGTAGGTTTTTTGCGCGATGGAGGCTTCTAGGACAAATAGCACGCGATACACACTAGAATCCAAAGAGTCTATGCTAGGGTCTAGCACGGGGTCTAGCGACTCGCCTATCGACTCTGGTGTGCTCACTAGAGCTCTAGCTAGCTTCATATCCACGCCAAATCCTCCTGCTCGAAGCTCTACGCAGCGTGCGAAAACCCCCGACAGACCCCCAGAATCTTTGCTGTGTGCTGGTATCTCTTGTCTAAATATCGCTTCTAGCTTGGCTGTTTCTCTAGATTCTAGCGTGCGAGAATCTAGACTAGAATCCAGCGCCTCTAGCACATGCCAATCTGCACCACAAAGCTCCAGCGCACGCGTATAGATTGCAAAATTTCGCACTAATATATTGCTATCATAGGGGATTTGCACGCGCTTGCTATATGCTAGGCTCGCAAGCCCCTCTCTGGCAGCAAGAAAGCTAAACCCCACAAACTGCTTTCCCCTAAGTGCTTTGCCCACCAAAGCAGATTTGATAAGCCCTTGTAGATCTAGCACGATGTCAAACTCCCCAAGCCCCCGTAGAAATTGCCACATCGTGCGCACAGATTTTGGGGTTTTTAGCGTGCGCATAGGCAGAGCATGGAGGACATCAATAGCAGGACTATCTGCGAGAATCCCAGAAAATCGCTCATCAATAAACCACTCGATACGCACACTAGAATCTAATTTCACAGCCAGCTGGGTGAGCGCAGCGCGAAATCCTGCAAGCAGGCTTGCTGAAACCACCACATCACCAAATGATGAGAGTCGCACAATCCCCACACGGATACACTTTTTATGCGTGTTTGTGATTGGAGTGGGGTATTTTAGATTCTCTGTGTCATGCTGCTGTGGGGTAGGGTTTTTTACTTTTGTGTCCATTTGAGTCTTTCGCCTGCGCGTAGTGGGATAATCTCTTCGGAGATTTGTAGCTCATCGCCTATGGCTTGATATGCGCCCACACCTTGTGGGATCTCGCAAGGGGTCTTTTCCAGATAGACATATTTAGGATTGCGTTCCCACTCTTGTGCTAGGGGCGACCATGAGGCAAAATCATAAATACGCATGGCATTATCACTCACAAATGCCTGGAGATTCCCTAGTTTCTCGTGGTGTTCAAATAGCTCAACAAGTTGGGGAAGCAGGCAAGGTGCGCTAAAAATCCCAGCTGCACCATTGCGCTTAGACTCTAGTCCATGAGGCGCAGAATCTGATCCAAAGCTAACTTTGGGGTGAGCATTAAGCGCGAGATCTAGGAGTGCTTCTTTGTCTTTTGGAGTTTTGATTACAGGCTTACAAAAATGATGATGACAGAGCGCGCCGCCAGCAAGCGCATCAAGATCGAGCGTGATATGGTGTAGTGTTAGTGTGGCATAGAGATTCTCATAATTTTCAAGTAGTGGGATTGTGCGATGATCGCTCATGTGTTCGATGATGAATTTTAAGCGCGGAAATTTGGTCGCCAGCTCCACAAGCACCGAGCCAAATTCATGCTCGCGATCAAGCACAAACCCCCCGCTTTCTCCATGGATACATACAATCATTTCAAGTGCTTGAGCGGCTTCAAATAGCGCGCACATATGAGAATCTAGCACGCTAGAGACGCCATGTTGGCTGTTGGTTGTCGCGCCTTTGGGGTAGAGTTTTAGAAATTTGTAGCCAGCTTTAGCGCATTCTTCTAACATCTGGGTTGTGAGAGAGTCTGTCATGTATAGCGCACAAAGCGGTGTGAAATTCTCGCAAGCACTTTGTTTGACACACGCTAAAATCCTTTCCTCATACGCGCGCGCGCTTTCTAGCGAGTCGATTGGGGGTATGAGATTTGGCATGATGAGCGCACCTACAAAGCTTCTGGCGCTAAATGGCAGCACTGCTCTCATTGTAATGCCATCGCGCAGGTGCAGATGCATATCTAGCGGGTTTTTTAGCACTACGCTTGTGATTTTCTTGGGTTCTTCCATGGATTCTCCTTAGTATAGGATATAGGTGATATGAAAGCGTATGAGCGTCTTTTGCTTGGGGCGCGGATAGTCTTTATACGCGATTTCAATGGTTTTGGTCGAGTTTTTATCTAGGAGCACAAAGCCCGAGCTTAGAAGGAGCTTTAGTCCATCGATGTCGCCATTTGGCAACAGGTAGAATTCTATCGCATTTTCGCCAGATTGACTGAGATAGCCAGCAGTGGGCGGGTAGGAGAGATAGCTCTGCGTGATACGCGCGATTTCGCGTAAGTTGCTGGTGATAAAATCGCGCTCTGCACTCCCTAGATCGCCCCACTCATCACCATAAAGCTCATCGATGTCGCGGCGGGTCTGTTTATCTAAGCCTTTGTTTCTCTCTAAGGATCTGGCGCTGTTGGGGCGTGCTTGATTTTGCGAGATTGGGGGGGTTGATGCGGCAGGGTCGAAAAACTGGAGATTCTTTGGATCATAAGTATTTTGTGTGCTTTGATTTTGGGTTTGTGGCAGTGGAGTTTGGGAGGTTTGTGTGTGTTTCGGGGGCTTTTGTGGCTGTGTGTTAGGGTGTGTTTGGGTGGTGGGCAATGCCTGTGAGAGGCGCTTGGCTGGTGAGGGCTGGCTTGTGTTTGCTATATCGGGGCTAGCAAGCTGGGGTTTTGGCGCGCCACGCGTATTGGCAGATTTATCAAGGCTTGATCCGCGTTTTAGCACAAGTAGATTCTCGGTGTCGATTTTGTGGAGTTTGGGGGATTTGGGGAAGAGATGCGTGTAAAGTATCCAGCCGATAAAAATCAAAAAAAGATGAAAGCTAATCGCAATCGCAAGGCTTGTATAAAAGCGCCCTGTATCCCGTCTGTCAAGCGATACAAGGGCTTTGTAGGCTGGGGGCAAATTCATCATTTCGCATTTTTGAGCGTATTCCAAAACTCATCGTTAAAGGCTTTGCTATCACTAATAGGCTTGCTGGATTCTGGCTTGGCTCGTGCGTTTAGGCTAGATTCTGGCAGATTCTTGCTTCGAGGGATTTTATCGAGTAGGAGGTTGCTTTTCTCGCCCAAAAGCACCATGTAAAAATACTCTTTGGTTTCGATAATAATGACTTTGTTTTTGGGGTCAATCTGGTTTTGCGAGATGATTTTGAGCGAGTCATTGCGCCCAGCTCCATCGCGCAAGCGCTTGCGGATATAAAGCAAGAGCGCGAGAATCCCTATAAACCCAGCGATGTAATACCAATAGCTCTGCATATCTATGCTGTGAGTGCTTAGATTTTGCTTGAAACTATCACTAAAAGAAGGGCTTGTATTTTTGCCAGAATCATTAGAATCTAGCGAGCTAGAATCCGCCCTTTTGGAATTTGCTCTGCCAGAATCTGGTTTAGATTCTGGCTTGGTGCCTTGAGAGCTGTTATCTTGCATGGTTTGGCGTGTATTTTGCTCTCTTGGTGTAAAGACTTCTTCCATGGGCGCTGGTTTAAGGGTGGTAGGGGATTTAAGCAGGGAATCCACAATCCCAGAATCCGCGGCAAAAAAGCTTAGGCGCAAGGTGTTTTTGTCTTTAGAAATACTAGGCTTGACATAGTAGCGCTTGCGGGATTCTACTTTGAAGTAGAGATTATTATTTTTGGGGATAATTTCGAGCTTCTTGATGGGTGAAGTTTGGAAGCTTTTGCTCCATTTGCTTGCACTCGCGATGTGCGAGACCATGGTCATTTTCTCATTTTGCACATTTGCTGTGCCCACATCACCGCTAAACGCAGAATCTAGCAACAAAAGCACATCGAGCTTATCTTGTTCTGGGTAGGTTTTTATCTGCTTTAGCGTGGCAGCATGCGCATTATACATACATAGCAGTAGTGCTAACACAAAGAATCGCCAAAACACTTTCATTGCTCGCTCCATGTGCCTACTTGCCTTGGTGTTTAGTCGTAAGGATTGCTACGCGCGATGTAATACACAATCGCATTAGAATCCAGAATCTCATTTAAACGAATTGCAAGACTGCGCTCATAGACCATGACCTCGCCTTTGCCGATAATCCTGCCATTGACAAACACATCGATACTCTCTCCCGCTGGCTTTTGTAAATCGATGATTGAGCCTTTTTCAAATTTTAAAATCTCTGCGAGCGGGATTTTGGACGAGCCAAGCTCCGCGGTAAAAACTACGCCCATATCCAGCAGTCCGCCATAATTCTCCATCATGTCTTCGAGGTAGGAGGCAAGCTCAATTTCTTCTTGCGTGTGTGCTTTTTGTTTATCAAGTATAGAGTGCGGTTTGTCTGCCATGGTCTATCTCCCAATAAATTCAGCCTCCCTCTAGCCATATCTGGCGTGCTAGAGTGCCCATGCGCTTACTGCTTGGCGCGTAGGAAAATGCTGCAGTGTCCAGTGCCTTTAAGTCGAAAGTGGATTCCCTGATCGTAGTCTGTTACATTATGCACACCTAGAAAATTTGGCGTAGAGATATTGAAATTTGTGTCGCGTCCTTGTGCGATAACTTTCGCATGTCCTACGGTGAGATTTGCTAGCTCGCGCGCCATGTCTTCTAGCGCTTCTGGAGTAGGGGCGGATTCCGAAAGAAAGTTCAAGCACATGATTTTCAAGAAAGGCTTATTAAACACAAGCAAGACATTCTTCCCTGTGCCAATCATTTCAATTGATGTCATATAGCCTTTTTTAAGCGGGATTATCGACTCCTCTGGCTCTACACCGATAGAATTTTTAATCACTTCAAAAAAGCTCTCTTTTATGATTTCCATGACTTTACCTTTATAGATCTGTGCTTGGGATTGGGGGCATTGTAGCGTATTTTTATTTAGGTTTGCTTTAGCATTTAGTGCTTTAGGACTGGATTTAGCCGCCACTACCACTAGCGCCTTGGTGTGCTCTCCATTGGTTGTAGGCAAAACTCCTGCACAAAGCAGCTCTCACACGCTGGTCTAAGTGCCTTGCATGTATAGCGACCAAACAGCACAAACGCCTGATGTAATGCAGACAAATCGCTCACAAAGGCTTTTTGTAAATCAAGCTCGGTTTTTTCGGGTGTAGTGGCTGTGCTTAAGCCTAGTCGATGGGAGATGCGGAATACATGTGTATCTACTGCCATGACATTGGCATTGCAGTATTCTAGTAGCACGACATTGGCGGTTTTTTGCCCTACACCTGCGAGAGATTTGAGCTCTGCTTGTGTGGTGGGGATCTCGCCGCCAAATCGCTCTAGCACTTGGCGTGCCATGAGCTGCAAATGCTTAGCTTTGTTGTTAAAAAACGAAATGCTTTTGATAAGCTCTTTTATCTCATCTAGTTGGGCATGCGCGAGCTGCTCCACATCGCTAAAGCGCGCAAAAAGTGCGGGGGTTACGAGATTGACACGCTTATCAGTGCATTGAGCAGAGAGCATGACACACACTAGCAGCTCATAGAGATTGCGATAGCGCAGCTCGGTTTTGGCTTGTGGATAGTGGGCAAGAAAGCGTGTGCGGATAGTCTCGATTTGTGCCTTGGTTCTTTTTTTGGTTTTGCTGTGTGCTTTGATTGGCTTGGTTGATCTACTGGGTGTGGTGCGCTTAGAGATGTTGGGCTTTTGGGGCTGCTTTGTGTTTGTGGTAGGATTTGTAGAATCTAGACTTTTAGATTCTAGTTTTTTGGATTTTGGTGTGCTCATGACATTTCTTTGCTAATTTATATCGGCTAGTTTGCGGTAGGGGCAAGCGGTGCGACTTCGATTTGCTTGGCTTCCTCGCTACGCAAGGCGATGATGGTTTGATTGACTTGTATGGAGATTGTCGCGCCTTTCGCCGAGGCACAAAGTGGTGTGATTGGCGTGCCAATCACCAACCCTAGCGAATTTAGTCGCTCTTGAGCGAGCATATCATGGATATGGATTTTGGTGATGAGGTAGGACTTGTCGCATTGGCATTCATCAAGTGTCATGATAATCCTTTCAAATCAGCACTATATGTATATTTGTGCTTTGTGCCTGTAAGACTTAGTATTGCAGGCGTTTATCGGCGCATATCTTAGCGTAAATTCCAGGAGCTTAGATTTACTTGCTAGATTTTACTTGTCTTATTTGCCAAAGCACAGAATTTAGCAGAATCTCGATTAAGCGCGTTTAGCTCTGTAGCTTGTAGCCTACGCCGCGGATAGTTTGGATTCTCTTGCCAAATTCTCCAAGCTTGCCCCGAAGTGTATTGATGTGCATATCCACAGTGCGTGTCTCGCCGCTTAGCTCATAGCCCCATACACATTCAAGTAGCTCATCGCGCGAAAATGTCCTATCGGGGTTTTTTAGCAGGTGGTAGAGCAGTTCAAATTCTTTTAGCGTGGTTTTTATCTCATTGCCAGCCAGTGTTATGGTGTGGCGCTTGGGTGATAGTGTGAGAGAATCTAGCACCAAATCTCCAGCGCTCTCTCCCTCATAGCGGCGCAGGAGTGCGCGAATCCTAGCAAGTAGCTCAAGTGCGCTAAAGGGCTTTGATAGGTAGTCATCTGCACCAAGGTCTAGTCCTTTGATCTTGTCATATTCGCTACCTAGCGCACTTAGGATAATGATAGGGATATTACGCGTGCGACTTTTTTCGCGCAAGCGCTTTAGGATACTTAAGCCATTTTCATTGGGTAGCATAATGTCAAGCACGATGAGTGATGGAAGCTGCTTGGCAAGCTGTGTGTTGAAATCTAGTGCATTATCAAAGCCTTGGGCTTGGATATTTTGACTGGAGAGGGCGTAGAGGACGAGCTCGAGGATACTAGTGTCATCTTCTAGGACATAGATCATGTGGTTAGATTCTCCTTATGTTTTGTTAGATTCTAGTAGAATCTGCTTTTCTAGAGCTAATGGGCTTGGGGTTTGTGATAAACGCCCTAGAATCCAAAATCCTGCGCGACAGGATTTTTAATGATTAAGGGTTGCCAAGCTGGGGCGAGAGCTACCTAAGGTGGTGATGAGCAAAACCCCCAGCGCAAACCCCCTTAAAGCACAGAAAAGCCAACGATCTAGGATCTTAGCCAAAACGCCCGCCGATATAATCTTTCGTCCTTTTATCTTTAGGCGCATTGAATATCGCCTGTGTCTTATCAAACTCCACCACCTCCCCAAGCAGGAAAAACGCCGTTTTGTCCGAGATTCTCGCAGCTTGCTGCATGTTGTGGGTAACGATAATGATAGTGTATTTTTGCTTTAGCTCATTTATGAGCTCCTCGATTTTTAGTGTAGAGATCGGATCAAGCGCGCTGGTGGGCTCGTCCATAAGCAGCACTTCGGGATTGACTGCTAAGGCGCGCGCGATACATAGGCGCTGCTGCTGCCCTCCACTAAGCCCTAGGGCTGACTTTTTCAAGCGATCTTTGAGCTCTTTCCATAGTGCTGCGCCTTTCAGGCAGCGCTCGACAATCTCATCAAGCTCATCTTTTTTCTTCACGCCATGGGTTTTGGGACCAAATGTGATGTTGTCATACACGCTCATGGGAAATGGGTTTGGCTTTTGGAATACCATGCCAACGCGCTTTCGCAGGAGATTGACATCATAGTCTTTGTAAATATCTTTGCCTTCTAGTAGGATTTTCCCGCCTACTTGGCAGCCTGAGACTAGGTCGTTCATGCGGTTTAGGCAGCGCAGCAGACTGGATTTACCACAGCCACTAGGACCGATAAATGCGCTCACCTCGTTTCTGGCAAGGGAGAGATTGATGTTTTTAAGTGCGTGAAAATCGCCATAATAGAGATTCATGGCTTTTAGTGTGAAAACATCTTTGGCGGGCTGTTCTTTTGGCATTGGGTGGCTCCTTGGATTTTTATGGATTAGATTCTGGGAGGATTAGGCTGGCATGCTAGGGCTTAGCTTTTTAGCTACGACATTGGATAGGATATTTAGCATAATGACAATTAGCAGGATCACAACTGCGCTCGCGGCAGCTTGCTCGATATAGAGACCTTCGTTTAGCAGCTGGTATAGATGCACACTAAGCGTGCGTCCAGAGTCCAAAGCCCCAGCCACCTGTGCCACGCTCCCAGCAGTATAGAGCAGCGCAGCACTCTCGCTGATGATACGCCCAATGGCTAGAATCACGCCTGCGAGCACGCCACTCATTGCACAGGGCAAGATGATTTTAAAGAGCACAACAAGCTTTGGCGCACCTAGCCCAAAGCCCGCTTCTTTATATGATACAGGCACACATTTGAGCGCTTCTTGGGTGTTGCGCAGGATTAGCGGGAGCACCATGATACTAAGCGTAAATGCCCCTGCTAGCATGGTGTAGGTATTGTCAAAAACATACATGACAAAGACGATAAATCCAAAAAGCCCATACACGATAGAGGGTATCCCTGCGAGCGTCTCGGCAGCAAGATTGATAGCACCTACGATCCATGAATCTGATTTGGCATATTCTTGTAGATAAACTGCGCCCAGAATTGCCACAGGTGCGGAGCAAAGCAGGGAGAGAGCAACGATGGTTATGGTGTTGATAAGGGCTGGGAGCATGGAGACATTTTGCGTGGTGTATTTCCACTCAAACAAGCTCGCGCTTAAATGTGGCAGCCCACTATAGAGAATATAGCCCACCAGCAGGACAAACACTCCTCCAGTAAGTGTGATCGCCACAAACACGCTAGCGCGTAGCAGAGTGGAGAGCGGATCTTTGTGGTGGTGGGGCTGCTTTTTTAGATTCTGGTGTGCATGCGATTTGCGCGAGATGTGAGCGGAGGTTTTGGGTTTGGTTGTGCGTGTGGATTTTGTTGTCGTCTGTGCCATTTGGGGATTCTCCTTAGTTTGGGAGATTATAGGTATATTATGTAAAAGCATGGCGCGGGAAATGTAAAGGTTATGTAAATGATTGGGACTTTGGAGATTGTAGGCACCCTAGATTATGGGCGGTGCGAGAATCGAGGGGGTAAATTGTGCTAAGAGCTAGATTGGGGCAAGAACTACTTAAAACCCTTTGCAAGAGAATCTGCCTGCAAAGCGGCGTGTTTGTGCTTTGTAGGCAGATTTTGCCACTTCTAAATACGGCGCGTATCATTTCCTTTAAACAAGCGTTATTGGGATAGAAAATTTATTTTTATATTTACCTTTTGTTGTCCAAGCATGGACGATGATATTAGTGTAATTTATTATTAAGGAGTTACCTATGAAAACTTTTGATCCTTATGATGAAAAAGTCGTGTTTGAAAAGCTAAGTAATCTTATCAATGGAATGGACTGCTCTAAGCAGAGTTTAGAGCAGCATAAAGAGCAACAAGGCGTGATTTATGCTAAAGATGGGCAGAGTATCCAATCTTCTAGCGTGGATAAAAGGATTTGCTTTGCAGATAGAATCCTAAATGGTGGAATCTTGCAAAAAGATGGGAGCTATATGAGTGATGATAAGCAGTTTATATATAGCCTTGATACGAGTGGAGCTGGGCTTTTGCGTATCACTTCTGTGTGTAAAAAGACAAGCTTTACGCTAGTAAATTTCTCGCAAAAAAATGCTGATTTTGGAATCTATTTGCGTGAAAAGCCTTATAAAGAAATGGGCTTTGTGTATTGCAACACTTTTAGTTTGCACCCCTATATTAAGGCTTTCAAGGAAATCGCCCCCTATATTGCAAAGCGAATTTATAAGCCTGATTGTTTCACAAAGGCAGTGGTAAATGACTATAAAAGTGAAAAAATCAATATTTTAGGTCCTTTTTATGATGAGAAAATGTTTATAAAAAATGTCCAAAATATCCCTATGAATTTAGAAAATCTTTATTTGCTAAATGATGCAATGATTGAGAGTATGAAATATTTCACTAAGGATAATGGGCTGGTAAAAGAGCTTTGCATTTTTGGAGGCAATCCTACACCATTAGATAAATTTCGTGCGGATTTGCTAATAAAAACAATGAAAAATCTAAACCACAATATAACAAAAGGAAAGCCCGAACAAGTTATCAATCAAGTGGTGTTTCATAGCTTTGCTTTGGGCGAAGAAGTGGAGTTTTTGCAAGGCTTAAGCAAGGATAGCGGCGGAAAATACTATAAAGTGGATTCTACTTTAGCGTTTAAAAAGGCATTATTAAGCCACCTTGATAATGGCAGAATGCCAGATCCAAAAGAGCTAGGCGATGATGCGAGCATAGTGCCTAGCAAGCCAGAAAAAATCCACGATGATAATCCACCAAAAGATAAGTAAAAAGCATTAGAATCTAGCTAGATTCTATCTCTTTAATCTAGTTTGTTTTATGCACAATTCATATACATTACGCACTAAAAAGTGAAAGGCTAGATAAAGCAAAATTGCTAATCAAAAGCTCT
>NZ_CALERY010000017.1 GCF_937906905.1 uncultured Helicobacter sp.
TCGCCTATGCCCCCACGCTCTATGCAGTGCTGCGCATGATGAAACGAGCGGTAAAAACTCTCTTGCCTAAATCAAAAAAGCACTAAAGCAGATACGAATATATAAAGCGTAGATTTTTATATCTACTTGTGCGAGGCTGGTGGCAGTAGCTCAAAGAGCGTGATCTCACTATCGCTTAGCGCGCGCATAGGCGGTCCCCAGAAGCCTGTCCCCTCGCTTACATAGACATAGCCGCCGGTTTTTGTTTGGTGCAGTCCTTTGAGATAGGGCTGCTGGAGAAGCACTGCTAGTGAGATAGGGAAAATCTGTCCGCCGTGCGTGTGTCCTGTGAGCAGTAAATCAGCTTTAGCAAGCAAGGATTCTGGCAGGATATTGATGACTTTAGGCTGGTGGGTTAGGAGAATGGTGGGGAGAGCTGGGTTGAGATTGGCGAAAGTTTTTTCAAAATCTGGGCGCAAGAAGCCTAAGCGATCGCCCATAAGATCCGCGCTGCCAGCGAGGTTGATGAGTGGTGGTGTGCCAATGGGGAGATTTTCATTGAGTAAAACTTGGATACCAAGGGAGGGCAAATACTCTAGCATATCTTGCACATCGTGGATATACTCGTGATTGCCCAAGACATAATACACGCCATACTTTGCGCGCAACGCACGAAGCAAATCAAGGGTGGATTTTGCATTAGCTAGGCTTGTATCGACTAAATCGCCTGTTATGGCGATAATATCAGGCTCTGTTTGATTGACTAGAAACACGATTTTAGCCACGCGCTCTTCGTCCATAAGCCCGCCGATATGCACATCACTTAGCTGCACGATTGTTAGCGGAGCTGCGAGCTTGTCTAGCTCCATAGAGAGCTTTTCTACTTTGGGATCTTCTAGTCCGTGATACACTGCATAGAGACTATACACACAGCAAAGTGCTAGGATATATCGCTTTGCCTTGGGGACTAGGTGGTGGCGGCGAGCAAGCATTAGCGCGGCGTTGATTGCCCCTGCGATAAGGGCTGCGATGAGAAATGAAAATGCCACGCCCACCGAGATAGAAGCGAGCATAAAGAGCCATTTAGGCGTAGCGGCATAGCGCATAAACATATATGCCACACTCCAGCCAAGATTGATCCACAAAATCGCGCTATACAATCTACGCACATAAGCGCGGCTAGAGATATGACGCACGAGTAAAAAGTAGATGATAATATGGATAGCCACAAAAAGCAGCGAGCCAAGAAATGGGAACAAAAGCCCATTCATCTGGGCAAATTCTGGGGTATCTTCCATAATATCTCTACAAGACCGAAGTAATGCTAGTAAAGCAGGGCATAAGTTTTCCTAGGTCCATGCACACCAAAGACGGTTTGCAGCTCAATGTCTGCTGTGCGGCTTGGTCCTGCGACAAAGATAATATTACTTGGCAGGATAGTAGAGCCAGAGCGCGATCGCTCATAATCTTTAATAAACTCTATGCCATTAAAAATATTGCGCACGATAGCAGCCTTTGGCAAAAGATAGATACAGATATTGGTAATAAGCGATGATAATCGTGGAGCATTTTCATTAGAGCTTAGTCCCAAAATCCCAAGATCTGCCACCCCACATCGTGCTTGCACGAGAGAAATAGGGATATGAAAAAGCTCTGTGCGCATAGTATCGACACTTTGTGTGTAGGCTATGGGCGTGATGTGTTGGAGCTTGCTTACTTCAAGCTCGATGTCAGGGTTGTAGAGCAGCTTTTCTCCTTGTGCGATCGCGCCTTGGCTAATTTCTTGCTGCACAATCTCTTGCACTGCGTTTGTGAGCGTAGCTTTTGTGGCTTGCACGACAATGGCTTTGTTGTTGGTGTGGTTGGCGATGAAGTTTTCCACAAGATTGCTACTAGAATCCACTTTTTTGGATTCTAGCTCACCTGCTTGGTCAAGCTTTAGCGCGTTGCCAAAATGCGCACTAAAGGCTGGGATTGTGTGATTATAGGCGATAGACTCTCGCACCCTAGCTAAAATCGCTTCTTTTGCACTACTCATAAATCACTCCTTGTAAGTTTGCGACTTTTTTATGGAAGTCTGCGCTAATTGTGGGGAAGCTTCGGTATTTGGTCCAATGCTTTAGTAATGGCAAAAATCTAGCAAAGGGTGCAAGCAGTGGGGCAAACTTCGTCATCGACATAGCAAGCCGCCACCTGCTAGGATTAGTCGCAAGGCTAGCAAATGTGCGCATTTGGGACTGCTCTGCGCGACTTTGCGTGCTGCCATCATTGCCAGCGATATGTTTGCGCCCCTGTCCCACGCGCTCACTACGCAAATCTCGTATAAGCTCCGCTAGTGGAATCTGCACAGGGCACACTTCTGTGCAACGCCCACAAAGCGAGCAGAGATCAAGCATAGGCGAGCAGGTGTTTAGCCCAAAGAGTTGAGGTGTGATGACTTCGCCAATGGGTCCGGGATAGGTGCTTAGATAGGCGTGTCCGCCGATTTTGTCATACACTGGGCAGTGGTTTAGGCAGCTGCCGCAGCGGATACAGCTCATCGCGCGGTAGTAGTGGGGGTCTTTTAGCATAGCAGAGCGATTATTATCTAGCAGGATAATATGCACTTCTTTTGGTCCATCTTTTTCCCCCTCTTTGCGCGGAGAGGTGATGATGTTGTTGTAGCAGGTGATCACACTTCCCACCGCAGAAGGTGCTAGCATAGTATCAAGGATTGCTGCTTCTTCAAAGCTTTGGACGACCTTTTCGATTCCACAAATGGCGATATGGATTTCTGGCGCGGTGGTGCTCATCCTGCCATTACCTTCATTTTCTATAAGCCAGATCGCACCTTCTTCAGCGATGGCGAAATTCACCCCGCTAAGCCCCATTGTAAAAGTCTCAAACTCATTGCGCATATAGCTTCTAGCAATGCCATTTAGCTTCTCTGGCTCGCTCTCTAGCGGGGCGTTGAGCTTTTTGTGAAAAAGCTCGCCGATTTCATAGCGGTTTTTGTGGATTGCTGGGACTACGATATGCACAGGACTCTCACCAAGGAGCTGCAAAATCACTTCGCCTAAATCCGTCTCAATCGCCTGCAAGCCTTTGGATTCTAGGAAGTGATTGAGATGTATCTCCTCGCTTGCCATAGACTTGCCTTTAAGGATCTTTTTTACACCCTTTTCTTGCATAAGATTGTAGATGATTTCATTTGCCTCTTGCCCATCGCGCGCCCAATGCACTTGCATACCATTTTTTGTGGCATTTCTCTCAAACTCTTCTAGCACAGAATCTAGCTGGGATAGGGCATTTTGCTTAAGTCTTTTGCCTTTTTCGCGCAAGCTCTCCCAATGCACAAAGCGAGCGTTGATGAGATTTTTGCGGTTGGTGCGGAGTGTATCCATGGCGGAGAGAAGGTTGGTGCGGAGCTGTTTATTTTCCAGCCCCTCGTTGATTGCGTGGTGGAAATGCGCTTTTTGCGCAGAGAGATTGCTTGTCGTGTTGTGGCTCATGGTCGTCCTTTTTCTCTTTGGATAGTTGCTTTAAGATTCTAGAATCTAATTCACGCTAGCCCGATGCGCTTAGCAAGAAAATCATAGAGATGCATATAATCAATATTGACTCCTTGCTTACGCATAGCCCCTGTGATATTAAGCGCGCAGCCTGCATCACCAGCGATTAGATAATCCACTTGGCGCGCTTGTATATCAGCGATTTTTTGGCTTACCATAGCAGCAGAGACTTCAGGCTCTTTCACACTAAATGTCCCGCCAAATCCGCAGCACTCCTCTTCTCTCTCTAGCTCTACTAGCTCGACATTTTTTAGGCTTTTTAGTAGAGATTTTGCTGCTGGGATACACTTCGCCGCACGCAGAGCATGGCAATTACTATGCCAAGTGATACGCACGGGCTTGCCTACATCTTCATAGCGCACTTGCAGCACTTCGCTAAGATATTCGCTAAGCTCATACACGCGCGCAGCAAATGCTTTAGCCTCCTCATAATGCTCCGTGTTTTTAAAAAGCTCTTCATAATCAATGCGAAACATTCCTGTGCAAGAGCCGCTAATTAGCACGATAGGATAGTCGTGGCGAAAAAGTCGCATAGTATGCAAGGCTACTTGCCTTGTCTCATCATAGTAGCCAGAGTTGTAGCTAGGCTGTCCGCAGCAGGTTTGGTCCTTTTTGACGATGACTTCTACCCCTTCTTTTTGTAGTAGCTTAATGGCGTTGATACAAGTATCCGCGCACGCTGCCGCGCCGATACAAGTGGAGAAGAAATAGACCTTTTTCCCATCGCTTGGGTTGCTATGCGCTGTGTGCATAAACGCTCCTTAGAATATGGTGATGAAGAATCTTAAGATAAATCCTAAGTGCTGATTATTCTAGCGCATTTTGCATGTCGTGTTTATTAGTCGTATCTAAATTTCTGGCATTTTCTCTCTTCACTGGGGAGATTTTGCCGCTTTGGTTGGATTAGATTCTAACGAACACTTCGTAAAAATATGTAAATACATATTGTGTTTTATAAAAATTTATGATAGAATCCACGCTTTCTAAGATTTTAATTGCAAGGATTTTCGTGGATACAGCGCAGCCTATCATATACTTGAATAATGTTACAAAAGTCTATCCTAATGGCTTTCAAGCTATTCAGCCGCTCTCACTACATGTGCATAAAGGTGATATTATGGGGATTATTGGCTACTCGGGTGCAGGGAAATCCACTCTTATTCGCCTAATCAATCGTCTCGAGAATCCAAGTAGTGGTGAAATTCTTATAAATGGTGAAAATATCCTTACACTAAGCGAAAGCGCACTTCAAAAACGCCGCCAAAAAATTGGCATGATTTTTCAGCATTTTAATCTCCTTTCATCGCGTGATGTCTTTGGCAATGTAGCGTTTGCGCTAGAAATTGCTGGCTGGAAAAAAGAGCAGATAAAGACACGCGTCTATGAGCTGCTACAAATTGTGGGCTTGCGTGAGAAAGCGCATTTCTACCCAAGCCAACTAAGCGGTGGGCAAAAGCAGCGAGTGGCAATCGCACGCGCTCTAAGTAATCACCCGGATATTTTGCTTTGCGATGAAGCCACTAGCGCACTCGATACTAAGACGACGCACTCGATTCTTGCATTGTTAAAAAGTATCCAAACCCAGCTTGGAATCACTATTGTGCTTATCACTCACCAGATTGAAGTTGTGCGCGAGATTTGTAATGTCATGTGTGTGATGAGTGGTGGAGAAATCGTAGAGCGTGGCAGTGTGGAGCAGATATTTAGTGCGCCAAAGCATGCTATCACCAAAGAGCTGCTTTCCTATCTCCCAGCTGTAAGTGAGCGAGAAGTTCTTGAGCAAAGCCACAATGGTTATAAGATTTCTTTTGTCGGGGAGTATGTTGATCAACCGCTGATGTCAGATATTATTAAACGCTTTGGTGTAGATGTGAATATTCTAGCGGGCAATATTGAGCCTCTTAGCACGACGAAAGTGGGGCATTTGTTTGTAGAGTTTGGTGGGGAGGAGGCACAGATAGAAAAAGCGATCGAATATCTGCGCCACAAGCAGCTGCTCGTTGAGCATTTTGCATAATTTATAAAAGGGGCTATGATGAAAAAGATACAAAAAACTATCGGCTATATCGTAGCAGGCATTGCTTGCGTGGTGATTGTGCTGCTATGTGTTGCGCCATTGCTAAAAGATCTTGCAGTGCTTCTGGGCTCGCTTGGGCTAGATTCTGCCTTAAGACTTGCGGCAAACGCGATTGATGTGCGCTTTAGAGATGGGCTGCAAGTGCTTGTATGTGGTGTATGGAGTATGGTAGGTGCGGTAGATTCTGGTGGGCTAGAAGATCTAGCGCGTATGGTTGCCTATCATTATAATCAGCTGTCCCAAGCTACTTATGACACGCTTTATATGGTCGTGCTTTCAACCTTTGTCGCAGTGATTTTGGGGCTTCCTCTTGGCATGGCGCTAAGTGTAACAAAACGCCATAGAATCTGCTCCCAACCTTCACTAAACGCTCTGCTAGGCTCGGTGGTAAATATCGTGCGTTCTTTTCCTTTTATTATTCTTATCATCTTGCTTTTGCCACTCTCGCGTGCGATTGTAGGCACAAGCATTGGTGCGAGTGCAGCGGTGATTCCACTTTCTATCGCAGCCATTCCTTTCATTGCACGGCTATTTGAGGGAGCATTTGAGGAGATTGATAAAGGTCTTATTGAAGCCACGCTTAGTATGGGTGCGAGCAAACTTCGTATTATGCGCATGATGATAGCTGAAGCCAAACCCGGACTAATCAATGCTACGACGATTACGATTATCGCGCTCATTGGCTACTCGGCTATGGGTGGTGCTGTGGGGGCTGGAGGGCTTGGTGATGTGGCGATACGCATAGGATTCCAAGCCTATCAGGAGGATATTTTGCTAACGACTTCTATCGTGATTATCTTGCTTGTGCAGTTTGTGCAGAGTTTTGGTGATACTCTTATCGCAAAAGCAAGAAAAATGCGCTAGAATGATTACTCAATCTTACATATAAGGAGCATACATGAAAATACTTTCTCAAGGGATTCTCTCTAAAGGGATTTTAGGGGCTGCAGCTCTTGCGCTTTCGCTTTCTAGCATGTTGCATGCAGAGAAGCTAAAAGTCGGCGCCACACCAGTGCCACAAGCAGAAATACTACGCTTCATTGCGCCAGATTTGGCAGAGGCTGGAATCGAGCTTGAAGTCGTGGAATTTACCGACTATGTTTTGCCAAATATCGCACTTAGTGAAAAGAGTCTTGATGCTAACTATATGCAGCATAAGCCATACATGGACAAAATGAACGAAGATAGAAAGCTAAATCTTGTAGGTGTAGGGCAAGTGCATATTGAACCTATCGGTGGATATTCTAAGCGCATTAAAGACATCAAAGAGCTTAAAGATGGCGCGACTATCCTTATCCCAAATGACCCGACAAATGGCGGAAGAGCGTTGATTTTGCTCCACAATAGCGGGCTTATCAAACTTAAAGATCCAAGCAACCTAAGAGCAAAAGAGACTGATATTATCGAGAATCCAAAAAATCTCAAGATTAAGGCGCTTGAAGCTGCTCTATTGCCTAAAACTATGCAAGATGCAGATCTGGCTATTATCAATGGCAACTATGCGATTCAAGCCAAGCTTACTGCTCAAGATGCGCTTATCCTAGAGGATTCTCGATCGCCTTATGCGAATATCATTGCTGTGCGCGCAGGAGATGAAAATAAAGAATCAATCCAAGCGCTTAAAAAAGCAATGCAAAGTCAAAAGGTGAAAGACTTCATCGAGAAAACTTACAAAGGTCAAATTGTCCCTGCGTTTTAATTACATTTGCCTGCACTCTAGCCCAAATCCAGATTCTGGTAAATACTTGGGCTAGGAGGATTTACTTTCTTAATTTTGTTTCTGGTAGTGGCTTGACTTTTTACAGGGTTTTTGCGTATAATCGCGCTTCCGTGTCAGGGTAGCTCAGCTGGTTTAGAGCGCTGGTCTCATAAGCCGGAGGTCGGGGGTTCAAGTCCCCCCCTTGACACCATACTACCATTGCTTTTATTGAACTTCCAGATAAGCCTTAGATTCTGCTTTTAGATTGTTTGTTTCTTGCTCTAATTGATAGGCGGTATGTTTCTTTGCTTTTTGATTGTGGTGGATTTTATTCAAGCTCGAGTTTTTTGATGATACATGTGCGCGCAAGCAGATAGCTTGCACCACTTAGAAGTAAGTGGCTGCATACAACATACCCATATACTATCCACATCTCTAGACTTACGCTTTGACTATTTAGGTATTCGGCAATAGCAGTATTTACTCCACTAAATGCTGCTAATCCAAGTCCTAGTAGCGCACCTATAATATTTCCACAAATCACAATCCCAAAAAATAGCAAGAGCCCAACCACAAAGCGAAAGCTACTCACACGCCACATATTTAGTAAGGCGAGTGTTAGCAGGATATACATGAGAAACTCCAGCGTGAAGCCAAAAATCGATGTGATTGCATAGAGTGTAAAAAATGCGCGTGTCTCATTAAAATTTAAGAAGAAATGCGCGATGTTTTCACCAAGCACTGAAAACATCACAGATGGATTGATATTGGCGATAAAAACCAGTGAGCCAACTCCCACAAATGCAAAAAAGCTAAGTGAAGCACCAATTAAGATAAAGCAGTTAAGAATTTTAGCCAGCAGGATTGTATCGATTCCCATAGGCACACAGAATAGTAAATATCCATAATCGCCAAAGAGATTTTTCCCAAATGTGGAGATGATAAGCAGAATCTGCCAGATAATCAATATAAAACAAAGCAGCACCGCACCAGTAATACATAGCCCCAAGATAAACTGCATAATGCCCAAGCCCAAAGTATGCAGTGTGTTGTATTTGACAATCACGCTTATGCCTAGCATGCAGATAAGAAACGCCAGGCTAATGACAGCAAGTGGAAGATAGCTTTGTGAGAACTCGTAGCGGAGAAGTTTTCTCATAGGCTACTCCATTGCGAGTTTTGTGTAGTAGGGGTTGGTCTAGCGGAGTTTGGGGAAGTGGATTTTGCTTCATTGGATTCTAGTGAGGTAGAATCCAATGAGATAAGATTAGATTCTGGTGTGTCGGTGCTGGCGTTTGGCACACCAGAATCTAGCGCGCGTAGATTTTCTCTGCCTAGGTGCTGCGGGCTAGTATGTTGCGGGTCAAAATTGTGTGCGAATGCTTGTTTAAACGCACCCTCTAGCGTAAGTCCTCCTGCAGTAAATTCCTCGATAGTTTTGTGAGCAAGCACTTGACCATGGGAGAGAAAAATTGCTTCATCAAGGATAGGCTCTACATCATGGATAAGGTGCGTGGCGATAAGCACGCTAGCATTTTTGTCGTAGTTTTCTAAAATGAGCTTAAACACCAAATCCCGTGCCACAGGATCGACTCCAGCAATTGGCTCATCAAATATATAGAGCTTGGCTTTGCGCGAGAGCATGAGAATAAGTGCGATTTTTTCTCTATTGCCTTTGGAGAGATGTTTGAGCTTCTGTTTGGGATTGAGTCCTAGCTGTGCGCAGAGAGATAGGGCTTTCCCCATGTCGAAATCGACAAAAAAATCCGCAAAAAATTTGCACGCATACTCGAAATTCCAGTGCAGGGGAATATGATTTTTATCAGGGAGATAAGAGATATATGCTTTTGATTCATCGCTAATAGATTTGCCAAGTATTTGGACGCTGCCATCATATTGGCGCAAAAGCCCTAGAAGCACTTTAATGAGCGTTGTTTTCCCGCTGCCATTTGGTCCAAGTAGCCCGACAATCCTGCCACTCTCTAGCTGAAGCGAGAGATTATCTATGGCTCTGGTAGAGTCGTAGGACTTGCTTAGGTGGGAGATTGTAACTAGCATGGAACTCCTTGGAAGTCTGCTGTGTAGGAGTGGATTTACGATGATTATAGCAGAATCTACTCATAGCGCAAGGCTTTTATGGGGTCTTGCATGGAGGCTTTTTTTGCTGGAAGATAGCCAAATATCACGCCAATCCCCGCAGAAATCCCAAATGCCAGCACTGCCACACCGATGTCAAACACAAAAGGGATTAGCATAAGGTAGCTCGCTAGCCATGCGCCAAAAAACCCAACCACCACCCCGATACACCCTCCAAGCGAGCTAATGACGATAGATTCTACTAGAAACTGCAAGAGCACTTCGCTCTCTAGTGCGCCAATAGCTAGCCGTGTGCCAATCTCTCGTGTGCGCTCGGTAACAGAGACCAGCATGATATTCATAATCCCAATCCCGCCTACAAACAAGCTCATACTTGCAATCGCACCTAGAAATATTGTCATTGTTTTTGTCGCCTCTTCCATAGCCCGTGCCATTTCTTTTGTGTCCCAGATGTCAAAGCGCTCTTTTTGTCCTTCTTGTGGTGGGCGGATTTGGAGCATGATCTCGCGTAATTTAGCTGCTGCTAGCACACTATCTACACCATCATCGAGCGAGATGAGCACCTGGGAGATGAAAAACGGGCTACTAGTGCCAAAGACGAAGTTTGAGAAGGCTTTTAGTGGGAGCAAAATGATATTGTCTTGGTCATTCCCTCGTGCGCCTTGTCCTTTGGATTCTAGCACTCCTACGATCTCACACATGCTATCGCGTATGCGCACCCGAGCACCGAGCGGATTCTCTGTGCCAAATAGCTCTTTGACCATGCTTGTGCCCACAAGGCACATTCGCGCCCCACTTTCATACTCTCGCTCTTCAATTACCCGCCCAGAATCTAGCTGCCACATCGTAGCAGCTAGATAGCCAGAATCCACTCCACTTACCATGACTTGCGCACTTTTGCCTCCATAGCGCACGAGTGTTTGGGTTGAAGCTATGGGTGCTATGGCGCGCGCTTGTGTGAAAGTGTTGCGCACGATTGCTACTTCGGCAGTGCTGAAATTGCGCTGCAGACTCCCGCCAGCACTGCTAAAGCCTCGCGCTGGATTTAGAGTGATGATATTGCTACCTAGGCTTTTTATCTGGTTTTGGATATTTACTTTGACTCCATTGCCAATGGCAATCATAATAACCACGCTCGCCACACCGATGATAACACCTAGCATGGTAAGAAACGCACGCAACATATTTCTGTAGATTTGCTTAAAAGCTAGGATTAGTGCATTTATGATCATGGCATGTCTTTGGAATTTTTAGATTCTGGCGTGTTTTGATCGATTTGAATTTGTCCATCAAAAAAATGCAGCTCACGCGAGGCGTAGCGTGCCATATCGCTTTCGTGTGTTACCATGAGGATTGTAACGCCTAGCTCGCGATTAAGCGAGGTGAGCAGCTCCATGATTTCCACAGAGCGAGTAGAATCTAGATTCCCCGTAGGCTCATCAGCGATGAGAAACATCGGCTCTTGCGCGATTGCTCGAGCGATTGCTACGCGCTGCTGCTGCCCACCACTTAGCTCGTTGCTTAGATGTCCTGCCCAGCGCGCAAGCCCCACGCGCTCAAGCGCATTCATGGCTTTAGCATGGCGGGATTTTTTATCCAAGCCTTTGTAGAGTAAGGGAAGCTCGACATTTTCTAGCGCAGATGTGCGCGAGAGTAGATTAAACCCCTGAAATACAAACCCTATGCAAAATCGCCGCACCATCGCGCGCTGCTTGCGTGAGAGCGTAGTGATCTCTAGACCATTGAAGTAATAATGCCCAGAAGTGAGAGAGTCTAGGCAGCCAAGGATATTTGCCATGGTGGATTTCCCCGAGCCAGATGGTCCCATAAGTGCGATAAATTCGCCCCGCTCTATGCGCAAATCCACCCCGCGCAGGGCATGGTAGCCTGTGTCATAGGCTTTGTGGGCACTTTCTAGGGAGATGAAGCTCATTTTTGCTGCATTTGCGTGATGATTTGTGTATTTGGCGAGAGAGTAGGGCGCAGAATCTGCACATGCACACCATCGCTAATCCCTATCTCTACTTCTAGCGGGGTAGGCTTGCTATTTTCGAGGAGATAGATTGTTTTGCTGGGCTTTTTGGATTGGGCAATGCTGTTTGTGCGGCGTGGTGGCGGGGCATTAAAGGAGAAAGATTTTTTCTTGCTACTATCCATAGATTTTGGTGGCTCGAAAAATAGCGCACTCACAGGGACTGCTTGGGCATTATCTTGGGTTTGGACAATAATTGTCGCGCTCGCACTCATACCAGGGCGTAAGAGATTTTGGCTATTATCGACAAGAATTCTCGTCTCATAGCTAATGATGTTGTTTGTGCTATCTTGCGTGGCGGCGTAGCTCACACGATCGACTTTGGCATAAAAATCCTTATCGGGATAGGCATCAACGCGAAAACGCACCTCCTGTCCTGCTTGCACACTGCCGATGTCAGATTCTGCGACATGCACGATGAGACTCATTTGCTCGAGACTTTTTGCGAGCTTGAAGAGTGTGGGTGTTTGAAAACTTGCTGCTACGGTTTGTCCTGGGTCGATTTTGCGCTCTAGGACAATGCCATTTATAGGGCTTATGATAATGGAGTTTTTGATGTCTATCTCGCTGCTGCGCACATCGGATTCTATATTTTTGATATTAGAGGCATTAACTTGGACATTGCGCTTAGCGCTTTCATATTCAAGCTGGGCGCTGTGGAGATCAAGCTGGGAGGGGGATTTCCCGCCTGTGCGTTCATAGAGTGCTTTTAGGCGCTCATAACTCCATTTGGTAGTTTTCTCTGTGGTGAGGCTTAGCTGGTATTGCGCGCGCGCGGATTCTAGGTTGGCTTTTTGTTTATTGAGCGTTTGAAGGAGCTTTTCGGGGTTGATTTTGGCAAGCACTTCGCCCTCTTTGACATGGTCGTTGATATCGACAAAAACTTCCTGAATCCGCCCAGAAATCTGGCTGCCTACCTCCACGGTGTCTAGCGGTTGAAGTGTGCCGGCTGCAGAGATGGTTTGAGTGATTGAAGCTCTCTGTGGTGAGGTGGTTTTATAGATATAGGTGGTGCGATCATGTAAAATCCACCATGCTAGCAGTGCTACACCCACGCCTACGGCGATGATAGCGCCAATAATCCACGCACGCTTGCGTCTTTTGTTTTGGCGATTTGGCTGGAGCAAGGCTTGCATTTGTGTAGTATCCACGGCATTCCTTTTGTGGTATTGGCACTTAGATTTTGCACGCAATTTTAGGAGCTCAAGTGCGGCGCGTATTGTAGCAGAATTGTAGCTACTAGTAGAGCTACTCTATGGGCTAGAGTATGAATCCTAGCTCGGTGTGTAGGCAATGTGTGATATCGTAGATATTGTCGATTTTGCCGCCCATAATCGTGCAAAATCCCTTTATCCCATAATCCTTGGCAAAAACAATAGGTCTGCCATCATCGAGCTCATTTTTGGTCTGGAGGGTTTTTATCTCATAGAGTGAGTCGATGTATTGTAGGGATTCTAGGATTGGGATATATCGTTTGGCATCTGCTAGCATAAGTGGGAAATTACTACGCGGTGCATGTGTGAAATCCCCTAGCAGCTTGTAAGGATCTGGGTGAGAATCATGCTTAGATTCTGGGGTGTTTGTATTGGAATCCACCCAGGCATAATGCGGTGTATAGCGCACATGACTTAGTGTATAGCATTCACGAGCAGGGTAGGGCATGAGTGAGAAAAATGCTCCGTCCATAATAGTAAAAGAGAGATGATGTAATGTTTCAGGGACTTGCACAAGAGCCATTTCTGTGAGCTCATATTTGAGTGATAGGGGTGGGAGATTAGAATTTATCAGCAAGGTGTTGATCCCAGCGTAGGTGCAGTTTAGCACCAGGGGAGCGCATAAGCGATGTGATGATGAATGGGGCTTGGAAGTAGATTCTGGTGTAATATGCACGATCACTTGCCCTTGAGCTTCTTGCCCTATGGAATGCGCACGCGTATGATAGAGAATCTCTACACCACTGGATTCTAGCTTTTCTTTGAGTATTTCGCGCAGTATGTTGGCATTGAAAGCAAATTCTCGCACTTTAAATACATCACTAATGCGATATGGATCGCATAGGGATTTGATTGTATCAGGGGCTGGCTCTATGGGAATATTAAATTGCTTAAAAAGCCGATAAAACTGCGTGCTAGAGATTTTTGATCCAATGCGCGCTAGGCAATAGTATTTTTCAAACTCTTGCATAATCGCTGGTGCAAATTCTGTGCAGAATGTGCGAAAATGTCGCGCGCTACTAAGTGCTGTGCTAAGGCTTCTTGGGTAGTGGTAGCCATTATGCACGCGGGCTTGGTTGTTAAGGCTTGCGTGTAGCAGCAGATCACCTAGGCGCTCAATGAGCAGGACCTTTTGATAGGATTTTCTAGCTTGCAGCGCGATACATGCCCCAAAAAATCCGCCCCCGATGACAACGCAGTCATATCGCTTCAAGCGCGGGGAAGCATAGTAAGGGTTCATGGTTGGTTTCCTTTGGTGTTAGGCGATATTGGCTTTCGCGTGGGCTTGCTCTAGGAGCTGGAGTGTTAGCGTGCAAAGGCGCTCATGGTAGTGGTAGGTTTGTTTATCTATGATTGCTTTTGTAAAGTTGTCTAGGGATAGTATGAGATTTTGAGACTCATCATAGATAGGGAGTGGGCTTAAGCTTTTATGTTTGGAGCTTGGCTCTATGGTAAGCGGGGTTGGAGAGAGCATATTGACACAAAGTGTCAAATCCCTAGAATCTGTATCTTCCGGGCTGCTTTGTTGATTATGCGCAGTTGTGTTATTGGTTTGTATTTGTAGGATTCTGGTTTTAGATTGTGCTAGTAGTGAGCATTCCAGAGATATTGGGCATTCACTAGATTCTAGCACTACTCGTGCGCTCTGCAAGCCGGAGTCGAAAAACTCACATTCTACCACGCGCACATTGTGGAGTATCCCTTGAGCCTCCATAGCGGCAAATACGCTCAAATAATGCACACCAAGCACTTCTAGCACACTTTCATTTGCATAGAATCTGCCATATTGACAAATCTTGGCATGAATGGATTGTATGCTTGCTTGCTCCAGTAGCTCTAGCGCATGTCCAATACTGCGTGAAAAAGTGTAGATATAGTTTGTAAAAAGCACACGATTTCTTTTGCGCGCTAAGGATTGTAGTGTTGTGAGTTGGGCAAGCGTTGTGGTTGTGGGCTTTTCGATAAAGACATCGCAGTTGCACTCTAGCGCAAGCTGGGCTAGAGAGAAGTGAGAATGCAGTGGAGTAGCGATAAATGCGACATCAGCAGATTCTAGGGATTTGTATAGGTGGCTTGGCTCCACATTACTACCTAAAATCTCAAGTAAATCATAATACTCCTGAATATATCGAGCTAGAATCTCTCCCCAATACCCTCTGCCTAGTAGAAGTGCTTTTTGCTTGTGCCTCATGCTTTGTCTCTTGGCTGGATTTCTGCTTTAAACCTAGATCTAAGTCGCCAAATCTCACGCAAATATGTGCGCGCAAGGGGTAGGACTTTGACTTTTGACTCTGTGGCTTCATCAGCCCATTGTATTGGGATTTCCGTGATGGATAGCCCTAAATGCTCGGCAATAATGAGCATTTGTGCGCAATAAAACCACCCATCATCATCGCTGCAGTGTGATTTTAGTAGCTCTGCTGTGCTGGCATGATAGAATTTAAACCCACACATCGCATCGCTAAAGCGCACTTTTAGCACTGCGTGCAATATTGCATTAAGTCCCCATGAGCAGATTTCGCGCTTTAGGCTTCTGCCAATAACTTTTGCGCCTTTAAGCAGTCTTGATCCCACGATAATTTGGGTGCTAGCACAAAGTGCAGTATAGACTTCTTTGATATGCTTGATGTCAGTAGATAGATCAATATCCATATAGCCTATAAATGCACAAGGCTCTTGATCTTTGCGTGTGGCATTATGATTGATCGCGCTGCGTAGTGCTAGACCTACGCCTCTTTTTTCTAAGCGTAGGTATTCCACTTTTAGCTTAGATTCTAGGATTGCAGAATCTACCTTGCTAGAATCCAAGCTGGCATATCGCGCGCATAGATGTTTGGCAATCTCTGGCGTGCGATCGCTTGAGCCATTATCTACGATAGTAATGATACAGGGGATTTGCTCTTGCAATAGGAATGCAGCAGCTTTGTCTATACCTGCTGCAAGGCGTTTTTCCTCATTGAGCACGGGGAATATGATATTAAGCACAGGAGCTTTTGGCATGGATTCTCCTCCTTAGGGTTGGCGAGTGGGCGGGATTTTTGGGATTGCTGTGATATTGCGCTCATACATATCGAGCACCACAGAGCTTTGCTCATCAATGATTTCATAAGGAGTTGCGCCTTTTTGGCGTATTAGGAGCACGCGCAGATATTCTCCCATGATAGAGAGTGTAAGAAAAAGCCCAGTATTCATTACGACCATGTAAAGAGAAGTTGAAGTCCAGCCCTGTGTAATATGTGGAAGAAAGAGAAAAGAGCTCACGATATAGAGTGTATATAAGCCATTAAAAAGAGCAAGCAACAAGCATAAGCAAGTGCCTAGTCGCAGCAGCCTGTAAGAGCTGGTAATAATAAGGTCAAGTCCTAAGTGGATAGAGTTTTTGATTGGTTTGTTTGCAGGTTTAAGCGGTGTGTATGGGAGCTTGCAAATCCGCAATGTTTTATCAAAATTTACAAAACGAAGCAGAGATATATCGCCCTGTGTGCGTAAAATTGTGTTGATCACTTTGCGGGAGAGCACACAAAACTCACTCAAAGACTCTTGACCATCACCATTGCCAAAAATTGAAAATGTCTTGTAGAAAATCTTTGAGATGAGGTTTTGGAGTGGATTGTGGAGCTTTGTCTCTCGCACACCTATAATCGCATCATAATCTTGCGCGCGCTCTAGCATAGCAATGGCAGAATCTATAGGATCGACTTCTGGGGTGAAGAATAATACATAATCCCCGATACACTCTTGCAGGAAAATTGTGTATTGCAATGAGCCTAGATTCTCATAACTGCTTATGGGTGATGAGATTTGCAGGATTCTGCAGTTAGGGATTGCTTGGGTGATATGCGCGTTAGAATCTAGTGAAAACGGGGGGGGGGGGAAGATGTAGCTCGCCAGCAGCGCCACTAGCAGCTTTCATATCACCAAACAAGGGGTTTAGCAAAAGAATCTCAAAATACATAAAATGCTTGCTCAACGCCAGCTGGAGCGTGCGCAGGGAGTTAGGTGTGATGTGCTGCTGCAAAATGGCAATAGAGATGATATTTTGTCGCATAAATCCCTCGATATCGTAATTTGATAGCTAAATGGGTAGGTAAAATGTGCGGGATTATAGCATAAATCATGCTTGTAGCAACAAGCGAAATGGCTGCTTTTGCATGGGCTTGTTGTTTGCTATAAAGCTTCCCTAAAGCAAATTCCAGCTACAATCGCGGGCTGTTTCTAAGGATTCTAGCCCAATGCTAGCTAGAATCTACAAGAAGCTTTATTAAGACAACAACGAAAGGATACACAATGTTAGAAGGACAAATTAGAGAGAGTATTTCAAAGGCAAATGCAAAAGCCTTGCGGAAAGATGGCTATCTAATTGCCAATATCTATGCAAAAGGTGTGGAGAATATCCATTGCGCGTTTAAGATCAACGACTTTATCCGCACAATCAAAACAAAAACTTCGCTGATTTTCCCTGTCAAAGTCGGTGGCAAGACGCTTGATGTAGTGATCCAAGAATATCAAAAAGACCCTGTGTATGACACAATCTTGCATATCGATCTTATGGTCGCACAAAAGGGCGTAGTCTCTAAATACAAAGTCCCTGTCGTCGCTAAAGGCACTGCCGTAGGGCTCAAAAACAAAGGCGTCCTCCTTATAGCCAAAAAGCGCGTAAGCGTGAAAGCTGCGCCCGAGAATCTGCCAAATGCCTATGAGCTTGATGTGAGTGCGCTTGATGTGGGGCATTCAATCTTGGTGCGCGATCTCCCAGAGATTCAAGGCGTGAAAATCACAGAAAACGAATCTGTCGCAGTTATCAGCTGTATCAAAGCCAAATAATCGCGCTTCCCTGCGAAGCCGCGATGAGCCAACATGTCCGCGCGCGCTAGATTCTCCAGTCATCAAACCAGCCATAACCCCAGCCCTGCCGTTAAATCTCTAGAAGCCAAGCCTATTATCAAACCTACCACGCGTCTATCCCAGCAGAATCTAAAAATGCTTGCCAAAGAGTTTTTGGCTTTAGCAAAACAGCCTCGTGATCTTCTAGCAAAGCTACAAGACTTAGTAGAATCTACTCCAGAATCCAGCGCAGATTTTGGAGTAGATTCTGGTGTGCTCATCGTAGGTTTAGGAAATCCAGGTGAGAAATACGCGTGCAATCGCCATAATGTAGGGTTTATGGTGCTTGATAGACTATGTGAGGCATTGGGCGGAAGCTGGGAGGCTGTGCCAAAATTTCGCGCAGATCTTGCGGTGCTACCAAGCCACAATACATGCCCACTCGCGCGTTTTACTCGCTGCTACTTGCTAAAACCCCAGACATTTATGAATCTCTCTGGCGAGTCTGTGGGGGCATTTGCGCGCTTTTATAAGATTTCGTGCATACTTGTTGTCCATGATGAGCTTGATATCCCATTTGGCGCACTACGCTACAAGCTTGGCGGAAGTAGTGGTGGGCACAATGGTCTAAAATCTATCGACGCTCACATTAGCGATCATCTGGGTGGCAATAGCTACGCGCGCTTGCGTTTTGGTATAGGCGATCCTAGCTTGCACAAGCCCTATGATGTTGCGGGGTTTGTGCTTGGGGATTTTTTGCCAGCACAGGGTGATGAGCTTGGTGCTCTTATCACGCATGCTATGCTCGGGGCATTGTTTTTTGCTTGCACGCGCGACTTTGCCGCGACGCAAAATTTCTTCACCAAAGCTGCTCCTAGCAAAGCCCCAGAAGTAGCGCCCAAAAGCCTAGGGGAGGAGCGCTAGCATGCGGCTATGGCTTTTTATCTCACATTATTATTTGCGGTATTTTGTGGTGATATTTTTCGCACTTGGGCTGTTTTTTGTCAGTATCGATAGCTTGCAGTATATCGATAACTTTGCAGACTCTGCGAATCTTTTAATCCTGTTTTTTGTCTATGACTTTTTATACGCGATGAATTTTACCTTGCCTATCTCGCTGCTGCTGGCTATGGTGATTTGCTATCTCTTTTTAATAAAATCCAGCCAATACACCGCGCTACTAGCTCTTGGCTACTCGAAGCGTAGGATTCTTAGTCCAATGCTCATGCTTAGTTTTCTCATCTCGCTGTGCCATATCGGGCTGAATGCCACGCCATTTGCCTACGCACAGGAGAAAGTCGAGAAATTTTTTGCTAAAGATTCTAGCGTGCCTACGACTGATTTGTTTGTCAAATACCATAACTCCTATGTGTATTTTGGCTCGATCAATCTTATCCGCCAGGCAAACACAATCCGCGTTTTCACCCTAAGCCAAGACAAAGAGAATCTTGTTCAAGTTACCCAAGCCAAAAATGCGGCATTTGAGAATGACTACTGGATGCTCTATAATGCGTTTATGCAAGATATGCCAAAGCGTTGGGAGCTTGGTGGGGCAGGGGTAAAGTCTGTGAGCTTTGCCAAGCTCCCAATTCTTAAAGACTTTAATCCAAAAGTGCTAGATTCCTTTTCCCAAGCCAAGCCCTCTATTTCAATTATCGATGCGCTAGATTCTTTGCGGCTGCTACGCGAGCAGAAAATCGGTAGTGAGAAAATCCGCGCTGTGCTCTATGCGCTTATTATTGTGCCGTTGTTTGTGCCATTTGTGGCGATGATTATCACCTATTATGTCCCAAGCCTAGCACGCTATGGGAATCTATACTTGCTTGGATTTTTGTTTATCGTGTTTGCGTTGGTGGTGTGGGGAATGTTTTTCTCACTAAGTCAGTTTGCTATCACTGGTGTGATTTTCCCAGAGCTTGGTGTGGTGGCGCCATTTGTGCTGCTTGTATGTGTGGCACTTGGCTACTACACAAGGCTCAATAAAAGTCTCTAAATCTTAATTTCCTTAAAAGGAGTGCAAATGGGTGGCAAGCTTCTGTATAATCTAAAAGGCATAGGCAGAATGATCATGCCTCGCGCACTCACACAAGCACGCTTAGAATCTACAATCGCGCGTATTTTTACACTGCCAGATACAGCCCTAGAGGCAATTGCCAAGCGCGTGGCGCATTATCATAAGATTAGTGAGGCATTTTCCGTGCAGCCGCTTCCTCATGGCTCCCATACGCGCCTCTCTCTCACTCAACCCCACTATGGCAAACTTGGCGATAATAAGCTCACTAAAGAGCATTCAAGCGTGTATTTCTACGATAGCTATGAATGGACGCGCTATTTCCCTGACTCCTATGAATGGAACTACGAGTTTAGCGATGTGAATTATTATCTCACCACCCCGGCGATTACCAAAACGCGCCCAATAGATTCTCGTGTGGAAGTTGCACTAGAATCTAGGGCAGGTTTGGACACTGATACTTGTGCCCCCCAGACAAATCACACGAGCATCCTCCTCCAGCTCGAAAAACACCGCCACTTTAGCTTTATCCACGACCCAATCCCCTATGAGAAAAAGCGCGATTTACTCTTCTTCCGCGGGGCGTGTCCGCAGGAGCATAGAAGCAGATTTTTACGCCAGTATTTCTCCCACCCACTCTGCGATCTAGGGCATACAGGCGGCGCAGATGAGCACCCAGAATTCACCAAGCCCAAAATCCCCAAAAAAGAGCATTTACACTATAAATTCCTCCTAAGCCTAGAGGGCAATGATGTCGCAAGCAACCTCAAGTGGATTCTAGGGAGCAATAGCCTTTGCATTATGCCAAAGCCGCGCTATGAAAGCTGGTTTATGGAAGAAAAGCTAGAGGAAAATGTGCATTACGCCCTGCTTGATGATGACTATGGCAATCTTGACTCCTTGCTAGAGTTTTTCACAGCCCACCCAAAAGATGCAAAGGAGATTATCCACAATGCCAACACCTACTGCCAAGCCTTCCAAAACCCGCGCATAGAAGAAGCGTGCAATCTGCTTGTGCTGCGCAAATACTTCTACCTAAGCGGACAGGGCGATTTGAGCCAAGATGAGCGCGCCTTGCTAGGGTGCTAGATTTTGCTATAATGCCTGGCTTTGCTTCAAATCACGCCTAGCGTATAGAGAATACACAAAGGATACAATATGATGTGGATCAACCACCAAATCACTCAAGATTTTCATAGGCAATATAGCATTACAGAGAAGTTGCTTGATGTGCGCAGCGAGCATGTGCTTGAGATTTTTAAAAGCAAAGAGTTTGGGCAAATTGCGATGTTTGATGAGCGTGAGATTCTTATCGAGCGGTTTTTGTCTGTGCGTAGCGAGCTACTCGCGCATGTGGGGGCATGCTGCCTAAGGCTTGAGGAGCCTAGCTTGTGTGCGTTGCTGCTTGGGGGGTTTAACCTTGAAATCGCTCACGAGCTTTTCAAGCACGAGATGATTGTGGATTATGTCCAAAGTGATGAAAAAGTGCTTGACTCGCTTATTAGCTTTTTCCCACATTTTCAAGCTGTGCGCGAGCATGCGGGCTTCACTCATTATGCCAAAGCGATTGATTTGCCATTGCGCAAATACAATCTCATCATTCATCAAGGTAGCCCAAACGCCCATGAGCTTGATGGTATAAGCAGAATGCTAGCCCCGGGCGGGGTGTTGATTTTTACACTTCCTAGCCCATATCTGCAAGAAGCAGCATGCCTAGAGTCTCTCCAGCATGCCAGCGCACATTTCAGTATTCTTATGCCATTTTTCACGCCATTTTTTGGCGATGAATGCTATGCGTTTGCCTCCCATGGGACACATCCGCTAGCAGACCTATGGCTACAGCGTGCGGATTTGCTCGATGATCTGGAGTTTTATAATGCTGATATCCATGAGGCTGCTTTTGCACTTCCTACAAAGCTTGCCACACAGCTGCGCGCATGGGTGAAAAGCTAGGTCCCCCTACACCAGAATCTAGTTTGCAAGATTTTGGTAGCTGTAATTATTTGAGGCAAAAATCAAGCACTGATTTTGGAGTGGATTCTACTAGGCTTGCGCATGCGGTGGTGATCACTGGGGGGATAGCATGTGGGAAAAGTAGTGTATGCCAAATACTGCAAAAGCGTGGATTCTCCGTGGTGTGTGCGGATAAGATTGCACATGCGGTGCTTGAAGAGTGTGCAGATGAGCTTGCGCGCGCGTTTGGTGAAAGGGTTCTCGCTCACAAGAAGCCAGCGCAGAATCCTAGCTGCGGCGATTTTGGCGAGGTTGGGTATCATACAAAGGATTCTGGCAGGATTGATCGTGGTGCGCTTGGTGAGATTGTCTTTAGCTCTGCTACTAAGCGCAAGTTGTTGGAGTCTATCACTCACCCGCGCATTTATGAGGAGATTTTGCGCCAAGCACGCATGCTAGAATCTAGCATGGAATCTAAAGATTCTGGGCTAGATTCTTTAGGGTCTGGTGAATCGGTGGGGTGGTATTTTTTGGATATACCATTGTTTTTCGAGGGTGGGGCGCGCTATGATGTGTATCATGTCGTTTGTGTGAGTGCGCCAGAATCCTTACAAATCGCGCGTTTGCAATCGAGAAACTCCCTAAGCTACGAGCAAGCGCGCGCTCGAATCGCAGCGCAAATGCCCTTAGCAGAGAAAATCGCGCGTAGCACATATGTGATAGAAAATAATGGCACGATTGAAGAGCTAGAGCAAAGGGTCAAAGCTATGCTTAAATCGCTAGAATCTAGGCTTAGCCTTGTGCGAAATGTTTAGATTCTAGCGATTGTCGGCTGTGCGAGAATCTAGCAAATGAGTAGTCTCGCTTTATGTTTATTTGTGAGTGAATTTGTGCGGATTTTGCTTAGAGCCACCACCGATGTGGGTTATCTCGCCATTTGTGCCAATACTATACGCCTGACCAAATCCTTTGACATAGCGCCCACCACGCACCACTAGCTCGATTAGGTGAAAATCAAGCATGTTTTTAATCATTGTAATACTGCTATCCTTGCTATTTTGTGTGATAAAACTACTATATGCCTGCTCAAACTCCGCACTCTCTCGATCGACAAACCGAGCTTCTGCTCGATAGCGCAGGCGTTTGCGCACAAGGATAGATTTTGCCTTGCATTCATCTTCTAGAAATAGCAGCTCGATATTGGTAGGGTTTGTTTTGATACTTGCAAAATGCTCTGCCACTTCGCTGATATAGATGTAGAATCTATTGTCATGGTGAATGATTGGCGCATAGGTAGCTAGGACTTCGCCATGGGCGCTGATAGTCGCTAGCACACCAGAGTTAAAGCCCTTTGCAAACTCTACAATCTCCTGTGTGAGCCCGCTAGAATCTGTGCTGGGCTTTTGGACACTCATGCAAAGCATGATGATTACGTCTTTTATGTTGTCGCTTGTAGCTTTTTCTGGGAAATCTACACGCACACTACCGCCGGTATAGCTAATATCAAGCCCAGCAAAATCTACTCCTACAAGCTGCACACCACTTGGGTTGGGCTCTGTGCCATAGTGTTTGACTAGACTCTCTAGCTCTTTTTGGTGATGGGCATTCATGTGAGAGATGATTCCTTGGGCTTGTTGTGGATTGAGTTGTAGCATGGTAAGCTCCTTGTGATTTTAAGATTAGCGGATTCTAGCGATTCATAACTTAATCACTTATAAAAATAAGAATAACTATTAAGATAAAATCTACACTTGTTGGATTCTCTCGCTTATATTTTGTTGTGCGGAATGTGGAGCAGGCTAGATTCTAAGTATTAGATTCTAGCGATAGAAGCTCTTTGTTTTAAGCAAAAATTGGCTAGAATCCCGAGTTTGTTTGAATTTGGCAGAGCAGGCGCATTTAAGCCAATACATGCGCGCTGTTTGCCATTACTAGGAGAATACATGACGAATCTTTTAGATGATTCTAGCGTGATTGACATACAGATTGATGATTCGATTAAAGAGAGCTACCTGGACTACTCGATGAGCGTCATTGTGGGGCGTGCGCTCCCTGATGCTAAAGATGGGCTAAAGCCAGTGCATAGGCGGATTCTCTATGCGATGAATGATTTAAATGTTACCTCGCGCTCCTCACATAAGAAATCCGCTCGTATCGTGGGTGATGTCATAGGGAAATACCACCCTCATGGAGACACGGCTGTGTATGATGCGCTTGTGCGTATGGCGCAGGACTTTTCTATGCGCCTGCCACTTGTCGATGGGCAGGGGAATTTTGGCTCAATCGATGGTGATAATGCCGCGGCTATGCGTTACACTGAAGCGCGTATGGCAGCTGCGAGTGAGGAGATTTTGCGCGATATTGATAAGGATACTGTTGATTTTGTGCCAAACTATGATGATAGTTTAAAAGAGCCAGATGTCCTGCCAAGCAGAATCCCAAATCTCCTTGTCAATGGCTCAAGCGGGATTGCCGTGGGTATGGCGACAAGTATCCCGCCACATAGGATTGATGAGATTGTAGATGCGCTAATTTGTGTCATTGATAGTCCAAACGCCACGCTTGATGAGATTCTGGCTTATGTGCAGGGACCAGATTTCCCCACAGGTGGGATCATCTATGGCAAGCAAGGTATCATAGATGCTTACCGCACTGGGCGCGGCAGGATCCGCGTGCGCGCTAAAACACATATAGAAAAAACCAAGACCAAAGACATCATCATCATCGATGAAATCCCCTACCAAGTCAATAAAGCAAAGCTTGTGGAGCAAATCAGCGAGCTGGCTAGAGATAAGATAATCGAAGGGATTGCCGAAGTGCGCGATGAGAGTGATAGAGAGGGTATGCGCGTAGTCATTGAGCTCAAAAAAGATGCGATGAGCGAGATTGTGCTAAACAATCTCTATAAATCTACGGCGATGGAGAGCACTTTTGGGATTATTTTGCTAGCTATCAATAACAAAGAGCCAAAGATATTCACGCTCCTAGAGCTTTTGCATATTTTCATCTCCCACCGCAAAACAATCATTATCCGCCGCACGATTTTTGAGCTAGAGAAGGCTAAGGCTAGGGCGCATATCCTAGAGGGGCTTAAAATCGCGCTTGATCATATCGATGAAGTCATCGCGCTTATCAAAGCAAGTGCCAACACCGAAGAAGCCCACGATGGGCTTATGGAGAAGTTTGGGCTAAGTAGCTTGCAGGCTAAGGCGATTTTGGAAATGCGCTTACAGCGATTAACAGGGCTAGAGCGCGATAAAATCGAGCAAGAATACGCCGAGCTGCTCGCGCAAATCGAGTATCTAAATAGCATTCTAAAAAGCGAAGAGAAGCTTAAAGAAATTATCAAAGAAGAGCTGCTAGAGGTGAAAGAGAAGTTTTCTAGCCTGCGCCTTACGCAGATTGAAGAAGACTATGATGCCATTGATATAGAAGATCTAATCCCCAATGAGCCAGTGGTTGTTACAATGAGCCACCGCGGCTATGTCAAGCGCGTGCTGCTTAAAACTTATGAGAAGCAGCATCGCGGCGGCAAGGGCAAGATTAGCGGCAATACACACGAAGATGACTTTATAGAATCCTTCTTCATCGCCAACACACACGACACGATACTATTTATCACCAACAAAGGGCAGCTCTACTGGCTCAAAGTCTATAAAATCCCCGAAGCTGGGCGCACGGCTATTGGCAAGGCGGTGGTCAATCTTATCAATATCCAGCCAGATGAGAAGATTATGGCGACAATCACTACAAAAGATTTTAATAGCGATAAATCGCTAGTGTTTTTCACCAAAAACGGCATTGTCAAGCGCACCAATTTAAGCGAGTATAGCAATATCCGCTCTGTGGGCGTGCGTGCGATCAACCTTGATGAAAATGACGAGCTAGTGAGCGCGAATATCGTGGATTCTAGTGTCAAAGAGCTTTTCATCGCCACGCATAGAGGTATGTGTATCCGCTTTAGTATTGATGATATACGCGAGATCGGCAGAGTGGCGCGTGGGGTTACAGGGATACGATTTAAAGAAAAGGGCGATTGCGTGATTGCAGCTACGACTATTAGCAGTGATAATGACAAGCTGCTAACCGTGAGCGAGCAAGGCATCGGCAAGCAAACACTAGCAGGAGAATACCGCTTGCAGTCTAGGGGGGGCAAGGGTGTGATTGTGATGAAGCTTACCAATAAAACGGGCAATCTTGTAAGCATCGTCAATGTCAATGATGAAAATATGGATTTAATGGTGCTAACCACAAAGGGCAAGATGATACGAGTCGATACAAACGCGATCCGCGAAGCAGGGCGCAACACAAGTGGTGTGAAAATCGTCAATGTCGGTAGCGAGAAAGTCGCCTTTGCCGTAACCTGCCCCAAAGAGCAAGATGATGAGCCAATAGACGATGGGCTAGAATCTAATACTTAAGATTCTAGCGTGGATTGTGTAGGGTAGATTCTACTGGAATAGTGGTGGGTGGATTTTTGTGATTCGATTTCAGCCAAGGAGACAACCAAGTGAAAAAACTAAAAAGCAATATATATATATATATGATGTAGGGATTTTTCTTGTAGCCTTTTGTGCATTTTTTCCATTTTTTGCCACATTGTGGATACGCAGAGTGTTTGGCAGGAGCGTGGAGATTACACAGATTCTCTTTCATCTGCGTTTCCCTGTCGGGGCTGAACAAGATGATGAGCCAATAGACGATGGGCTAGAATCTAATACTTAAGATTCTAGCGTGGATTGTGTAGGGTAGATTCTACTGGAATAGTGGTGGGTGGATTTTTGTGATTCGATTTCAGCCAAGGAGACAACCAAGTGAAAAAACTAAAAAGCAATATATATATATATATGATGTAGGGATTTTTCTTGTAGCCTTTTGTGCATTTTTTCCATTTTTTGCCACATTGTGGATACGCAGAGTGTTTGGCAGGAGCGTGGAGATTACACAGATTCTCTTTCATCTGCGTTTCCCTGTCGGGGCTGAAGCAGTTGATACCGCGCTGGTGTGGCACTTCATCGGGGTGGTGCTACTTCCAGCACTTGTGCTTTCACTTATGCTAGCAGCACCAAAAGCCACTGCAAGACTTATGGCGTGGATTTGGGGGATAGCGCGATCTGTGGGCGAGGCTGCGTGGCGTTTTGTGCTGGAATTTGTGCGCGGGCATTCCGTCCTTTCGCGATATGTGCTTGTCGCACTGCTGTTGATGTATGGTGGGCACTACACGATCAAAAAGCTCAAAATCCCTGAATTTATCGCGCAAAATGTAGGCGAGAAGCCTTATGAAAATTTTTATGAGCAGTATTATCAAAAGCCAAGTCTAGAATCTATCGCACTACAAGCGCAAGCTCATAAACCTAGAAATCTACTCATCATCTATATGGAGTCTATGGAGGCGACTTTTCGCAATAGCGATCCTGGTCGCTACACAAACAAAGCGCGCATGGTATTTCCCGCAGATAGCCTTATCCCAAACCTCGACCGCCTTGCCACGCAGAATCTAAGCTTTAGCAATCTTGTCGCTACGCGTGGTGCTGGCTGGACGATCGCAGGGCTTATCTCCTATAACTGCGCATTTCCGCAAACTTGGCTACCTTTTAATGCCGGTTTTAACGATAGTGTCGCGCGCTACTTTTTGCACTCGGCTACTTGCTTGGGTGATGTGCTTGACACTCTGGGCTATGAGCAAGTGATTTTTCGAGGTGCTGATGGAGAATATGCTGGTTCGCGCGGGTTTTTTGCCTCGCATGCTATCACAATGAGAGATCTCAAGGCTCTAGAATCATGGGCGCAGGAGCATGATGGGTGGCGAAACGACTGGGGAGTGAAAGATTCTCTGCTTTTTACCAAGGTGCGCGAGTCGCTGCAAGAGCGCTACGAGCAGTCGAGAGAAAATAGCGATAATAAACCATTTGCATTCTATGTGCTTACAGCTGATACGCATGCGCCAGGATTTGTCGATAAGCAGTATTGTCAAGACTTAGAGACAAACTATGCAAATTCTTTGCACTGCTCGGATAGAATCGTGGGGGATTTTGTGGAGTGGTTTTTGCAAAGTCCTTTGGCAAAGGATACGACTTTAGTCTTGCTAGGAGATCATCTCACTATGGAGCAGGATTTCATAGAATCAGGCGTGGATCGTAGAATCTATAATGCTTTTATCAATCCAACATTTACTAAGCCCTTGAGTGATGAGATCTTGCGGGGTGCGACACTCACGCATTTCGATGTTACGACATTGATTTTGGATTCTCTAGGGATAGAGACCAGGAGTTTTGGGCTGGGGAGGAATCCGCTCTATGGCAAAACGCTTGTGCAGGAGCTTGGCACTTCGGGATTATATGATGAGCTTGGCAAGCCCTCGAGAATGTATGAGGGATTTTGGAAGTTTGATCCAGATAAAGCTCAAAAGTATAATCGAGCGCGCCAATAATCTCCCATAATGCCTTGTGATAGGCGCGGAAATTTAGGAGCTTGATAATTAAAAGTCCTTGCTAAAATCTTGCTAGCATTTGCCTAAAAGGTTTGTAGAATAAGATTCTGCCAAAGAGATCATGAGATGGGCAGAATCTTAATGAGAGATATTTTTGATGTATGCGGGTTTTGTATATGTAAATACAAGCCTTAGAATCCAATAGAATCTAAAACCTAGATTCTATTTCCAGAATTCCGTATCGTGTATCCCTACATCGGCGGCTTTGAAAGTAGGATTTTTGCCTGCTTTACGCTGCTTTTCGTAGTCTTTTAGCACTTTGATTGCAATATTGCTAAGTAGCAATATTGCAATGATATTGATGCTTGCCATAAATCCCATGAATACATCGGCAAGATCCCATGCTAGCTCCATGCTAAGCTGCGCACCGATAAAAACCATTGCCACAGCAGAGGCACGGAAGATTTGTAGAGCTAGCTTATTGTGCGTGATAAATTTGAAATTTGCTTCTGCATAAAAATAGTTCCCAATAAGCGAGGTAAAGGCAAAAAGCACAATTGCAATACTGACAAAATACAGCCCAAAGCCACCAAAATAATCCTGCATAACACTTTGCATAAGCGCCATTCCCTTGAGATCGCCGATATTAGCAAGATCTGAGCAAAGCACCATAAACGCACTGGCTGAACAGATGATGAGCGTATCGATGAAAACTGAAAGCGTTTGCACCATGCCTTGTTTGGCGGGGTGGCTTGTGTGTGCAGCAGCAGCAGCATTTGGCGCGCTTCCCATACCCGCTTCGTTAGAGAAAAGCCCGCGTTTAATCCCTAGCACAATAGCGCTCCCTGCAAAGCCACTAAAAATAGCTTGAAAATTAAATGCTTCTTCAAGCACATGAGAGAATATCCCTGGAATCTTGTCGATATTCATTCCCACAACAATGAGCGCAACTACAAGATAGCCAAACGCCATAACAGGCACGAGCACAGAGGAGATTGTCGCACTTCCCTTGCCTCCACCAAAAAAGAAAAACGACACAAGAATCGCTAGAATCAGCCCGACAAAAATCGTAAAATGCCCATTGGCAAAGTTCTCACTGCCGACAAAAATTTCAAATGCCGAAGTGAGCGTATAAGTCTGCAAACCATTAAACCCATAAGTAAAGCACAAAATCAACGAAATCGCAAAGACTATGCCAAGCGCGCGGGACTTGAGCGCAGATTCTATGTAATATGCTGGTCCTCCTTTATAGCGGTGCTCGCCATCACTGCGCTTATAAACCTGTGCGAGAGTAGATTCTACAAAAGCGCTTGCCCCTCCTACAATTGCTGTGATCCACATCCAAAAAAGCGCCCCCACGCCTCCCCCTACAATCGCCACTGCCACGCCTACGATATTACCAATCCCTACGCGGGAGGCGGTAGAGATCATCAATGCGCCAAATGGCGAGATATGCTTCTCATGACTGCGCTCTTTAAGCACCATAAAAGCATCTTTGAGGAATCGCAGTTGGATAAAGCGCGTGCGGATTGTAAGATAGAGCCCGCAGAGAATAAGCGCGAAAACGAGCCAATATGTATAGAGAAAGCCACTGACATCGCCTACGATTGCGTGGAATCCCTGGAGAAAAAGCTCCCAGCTGTTAGGCGGAGTAGAAGTCGAAGTATCCATGAAATATCCTTTGTGAAATTGTGAAGACAGATGACCACGGATTCTAGCAGGTTTTGTATTAAAGCAATGTTATGCAATCTAGTCTTGAGCGAGAATTAGCGTGATTGTTACGATTTGGCGCGTTTGGCTAGCTTGTAAAATTAGCAGATTGTGGTTCTAAGTATCCAGAGTGGCGACCAAATTTGCTAAATACCTCTTACTGCTCGTGATTAAAAACACTATCCAAGCCTATCCCTTCATCTGCAAGCATTGCATTATAACGCCAGAAAAGTGTCTCCACTCGCTTTTGCAAGAATTTTAAGCGTGCATTTGCTGTTTCAATCCCCCATATCGTGCCACCACCATTTGCCTCATAGGTGTGCGCGTGTGCGGCTTGCAAATATGCCGCATAGCTATCGCGGAGCTTAAGCCATGCGCGCTGCTCATCTAGTAATGTATCTTGCCCTTTTTGGATACTTGGCTCGTGGCTGAAAATTCCGCTTGGTGTGCTTTTATTTTGCTTTTTAAACTCGGTGCGATAGAGCTTGTAGTATTTGTTTAAAAGCTTGTCATATTCCGCATAAATATATTCAAGCATAGCAAGCGTTCCCTGTGTGGAGGCAGAGGATTCTTGTAGGTTTTTTGTCTCGCACTCAAGGCGCGTGATTTCAAGTTTGTAAGTTTGCTCGTGGGAGTGTAAGTGTGCGATTTTGGGCTTTGTCTGTGCGACCTCTTTGGTGCAGGTGGTATCAATCTTTTTTGCCTGTGCGCTGTTGATAGCCTGCGTTTCTTTAGCAAAATTGTGCAGGCTTTTACTGCTTGCTGGAGCGATATTGCAAATCAATGTGCTTATAAAAGTGGCTAGTAAGATTCTGGTCTTCATTGTTGCTCCTTGTGCTTCTTTTTGGCTTTTGCAGGCTCTAAGTGCGGCGTGAGTGTGATGATGACTTTTCGTAATTGCAAAAGGTTATCAATATCCATACTATACCACTCCCTTGCACCTGGATATGGCGGGGCTTTGGGATGGTTTGGCAAGATAGATTCTAGAATCTTATGGGGCTTGGCAAAAAGTGTATCATCACAGAGTAGAAATATGGGTTTTGGGCTTTGTGGGGCTAGGGCGTGCGCGGGTGTCGTATCGCTAGAGCCAGAATCTGTGAGCCTAGATTCTGGTGCGCAGCCAAAATCTTGCACATAGATACAATACTCGCCAAACATCTTGCGGCTTGTAAAAACATAGCGTCGCTTCAAATCACTAGATTCCAGCATATCGGCTTCCGCGCTCACCATAGTAGAATCTGCGCTAAACTCCACGACGCTAGAATCTAAGCTTGCTTCCAGCTGCTCTAAGCAATATGCTAAAAACTCCTTGCTACTTGCCATTGCGCGCCTTTTGTCTGGATTTTGGAATCTCTATTAGATTTCTACTCAAATACCTGCTTAAATGATCGGCAAAGAGTGTTACGATGAGTTTGTTTTCCACTTGTTGCGCGAGCTTTAAACACGCTTGCAAACACGCACCTGATGAAATCCCTACCAGCAGCCCCTCTTCTCTAGCTAAGATTCTAAGCCCTTGATACGCCTCTTCATCGCTGATTTTTTGCACCAAATCTATAAGGCTTATATCCATAGTTTTTGGGATAAAGTTATTGCCAATACCTTCAATATTCGCACACCCCTCCTCCCCACCACCAATCACAGAGCCAATAGGATCGCATAGCACAGCTTGGATTCTGGAATCTCGCTCTTTTAGATAGCGCGTAATGCCGCTAAAGCTGCCACCGCTGCCAGCACCGCAGACAAAAAAGTCTAGCTGCGCTTTTTTAGAGTCATGCCCAGAGTGTCTAAGCGCACTTTGCATATCCTCATAAATCTCGCGCGCAGTGGTGAGATAGTGTGTCTCTGGGTTGGCTGGGTTTTCAAACTGATTGAGACTTAAGGCATTGGGATTAGATTCTAGGATCTCTCGTGCTTTTTCTATCGCGCCTTGCATGCCAAGTGCTTTTGGCGTGTTGATGACTTCCGCCCCCAAAGCACGCATGAGAATCTGCTTTTCAATAGAAAATTTATCTGGCACTACAAGTAGCGCACGGACACCAAAATGCAAGCATACAAAGGCAATACCAAGCCCTGTATTGCCAGCAGTAGCCTCTACAATGATAGAGTTTGCATGTAGCTTGTTGGCATTTTTTAGCTGGGTAAGCACATGTAGTGCCACGCGATCTTTCACACCCCCAGCAGGGTTACAGGACTCTAGCTTTGCAAAAATGCGGTTATTGTTTGGGATTGCTATGCGGGATAGCTCCACAAGAGGCGTATTACCAATAAGTGCTAGAGATGATGAGTAGAGCATGGGAGTCTCCTTGCAAGTAGAAGTGGCATAAGTGGGTTGCGTAGAGTAGATTTGGATTCTACTCGCTTTTGCGCTCTATCTGTGCGCCAAGAGCGGTTAGCTTTTGCTTGAGATTTTCATAGCCACGATCGAGATGGTAGATTCTATGCACATTGGTGCTGCCTTGTGCGACAAGCCCAGCAAGCACGAGTGCAGAGGAAGCGCGCAAATCAGTTGCCATGACATCTGCGCCCACGAGTTGGCTACTTTCGCTGCCCACGATCGTAGCGATATTGCCTTTTAGCGTGATGTTTGCGCCTAGGCGTTGTAGCTCGCTGGCGTGCATGAAGCGATTTTCAAACAGCCGCTCTTGTATCACACTTGTGCCATGGCACTGCGTAGCTAGGCTCATAAATTGCGCTTGCATATCAGTGGGGAATCCAGGGTGCTCTGTGGTGATAAGCTCAAAGCTCTCGCGCTTCGTAGCTGGGAAAAGCTCGATGCTATCGCGATTAGATTCTAGTCTAAAGCCAATTTGACGGAGTTTTTCAAGGACTGCTTCAAGGTGGGTTGGGTTGGCGTTTGTTAGGCGAATATGGCTGTTGGTAATCGCGCCTGCACATAGGTAGGTGCCCGCTTCGATTCTATCGGGGATCACTGAGAATGTTGGGATTTGCAGTGGCTCTCTATCTGTGCCGATGATTTCAAGCACTGATGTGCCTACACCCTGGATCTCCACGCCAGCATCTTGGAGCACTTCGCAGAGCTGCACGACCTCTGGCTCGCGCGCAGCATTGATGATTTGCGTGCGTCCTTTGGCAAGTGCTGCTGCCATGATGACATTTTCGCAGCCTGTTACGGTGATTTTGTCAAAGACGATTTGTGTGCCTTGCAGACCTTTGGGTGCTTTGGCGACAATATAACCACCCTCGATGTGGATTTCTGCGCCCATTTTCTCCATGGCAAGAATATGTAAATCCACTGGGCGAGCGCCGATAGCACAGCCTCCTGGCAGACTTACTTCGCAGTGCCCACAGCGCGCGAGCAGGGGACCAAGCACCAGAATCGAGGCGCGCATTTTGCGCACGATGTCATAAATGGCTTTGGTGTGGATAATATGATTTGCATCGATTTGGGCTTGATGAGGAGTGAGCCAGCTTACTACCGCGCCCAAATGCTCTAAAAGCTTGGCAAGCGTTTTGACATCAGCGACATTAGGGAGATTATCAATCTGCACGGGACGATTGGAGAGTAGGGTAGCAGAGAGAAGTGGGAGAGCGGCGTTTTTTGCTCCAGAGATATTGATTTCGCCTTGGAGCTTCGCGCCCCCTGTGATATGTAAATAATCCATGACAAACCCCTTGGAAAAAGATTATAAAACTAGATTCCAGCATTATAGCAAACCACGCCTTGGCATGTGGTTTTGCTGGCTTGGAGTTTAGCTTCTATTCAGTAAAGTCTAGCTCATGGGAGAGCTAGAAAATAATCGTTTTGTTTTGATTGATAAACACACGATCATGCAAAACGAGATCAAGCGCGTGGGCAAACACACTTTTTTCAATATCGCGCCCGGCTTTTTGCATATCCTGCCAGCTGTATGTGTGGTCGATTTTTGTGATGTCTTGGGTGATGATTGGTCCCTCGTCGAGATCTTGGGTTACAAAATGCGCAGTGGCACCGATGATTTTTACACCACGCTGGTAGGCTTGCTTGTATGGGTTTGCACCGATAAATGCAGGCAAAAAGCTATGATGGATATTTATCATTTTGCCAAAATAGCGTGCTACAAATGCGGGGGAGAGAATCCTCATGTATTTGGCAAGCGCGATGACATCAGGGGCATAGGAGTCGATGATGTGTGCTATTTGCTCTTCATGTGCTGCGCGATCTAGATTTTGATCAAACTCTAGTGAGCTAACGCAGTGAAATGGGATATGGAAGCGCTCCACAAGATTGGCTAGGGTATCGTGATTTGCAATGACAGCTTGGATATGGGCATTGAGCTCGCCGCTCTCATAGCGCAGAAGCAAGTCGCCTAGGCAGTGGTTTTCCTTGGTGGCAAGAATGAGAAGAGATTTTTTTTGGGCTTGCTTTAGCGTAATGCTCGCCTCCTTGCCAAGCACATCATGCAGTCCGGCTAAAACCCCCTCTCTGTCAAATTTCTTATTTGCTTCTCCAATCTCTGTGCGCATGAAAAATAGTCCGCGCTCTTTATCGACAAACTCATCATTTTTCTCTATATTGAGCCCAAATTCATAGAGAATCTTTGACACTGCGTAGATGATTCCACCCTGATCGCGCGTGGTAATAAGCAGAATATGCTTCATTGTAGTCCTACTCCAAACAGCGCACTAAGCACGCTACTAAGGCTAGATTCTAGGGCAGAGTCTATATAGCTTTGCCACGAGCTTTTTTCTAGCCACTCTTCTTTCTCCACACCGCTTAGGATTTTTAGCTGGGCTATGGCTTGGTTTCTGGAAAGGATATCATCGATAAGCCCCAGCTCTTTGGCTTTTGTAGCGTTAAATACTTTGCCTTCAGCAAACTGCTGTGCGTTGGCAAGATCAAGCTTGCGTGCATTGGCGACATCTGTGATAAATGTGTCGTATTCTTCTTTGATGAGATTTTGGATAAATGTGCGTTCTTTTGCACTCCAGTCGCGGTAGTAGGTGCCAATTTCTTTATACTCACCAGCGGCGATTGTCTGGGGTTCATAGCCGATTTTGTCAAGCAGGGGCTTGATGTTTGCTCCGCTAAAAATTACTCCAATACTTCCAATGAGTGCCCCGCGGTTGGCGTAGATTTTACTCGCACCTATGCTAGCGTAGTAGGCGCCACTTGCCATGACTCCCTCTGTATGCACGACCACAGGGAGCTTCTCTGCGAGCTCTTTGATAAGATCAGATATCTCCACACTCGCACCCACTGCCCCACCAGGAGAATTTACCACAAGTAGCACACCCTTGAGACTAGGATATTGGTGTAGCTCATCGATTTGCGCACGCAGCATACTAGAATCTAAAATCATGCCTTTTAGCTGGATTTTAGCGAGATTTGGTTGCTGGGCAGGGGGATTGATACTGATGAGCAGGATAATGACGATAAGGATAAACACAAAGGCTTTAAAATATTTGGTGATACACTCAAGCACAGCGATAATGGGAGTAAAAATCTTCATGTGATTCCTTAAGAGCTATGGAGATTCTATAAACAATCCCAAAATTCTAGCACAATCGCGACTGATTGGCGTGCAGAATCTGGCTTTGCGCTATGGGGTGCGGATTTTGTCGTCATGCTTGTTTGTGTTTGCACGACAAGTTTTAGCTTCTTTGGCAAAACACACTTAGAATCAAATCTCTTAAGGCTGTTTGCAAAATCTTGTGAGATTTAATTTTGCGCCTGCAATGCGGTGAGTGCCACCACCCCCACAATATCAAGCGCACTGCATCCACGCGAGAGGTCATTCACAGGAGCTGCCATGCCCTGTGTGATAGGTCCATAGGCTTCAGCTTTAGCAAAGCGCTGCACAAGCTTGTAGCCGATATTGCCAGAATCTAAATCTGGGAAAACCAACACATTTGCTTTGCCTGCGACGCTCGATCCTTTCGCTTTGGACGCCCCCACGCTTGGGACAATCGCCGCATCAAGCTGCAATTCACCATCGATAGCGATTTCTGGGGCAAGCTCTTTTGCTATGCGCGTGGCTTCGACTACTTTATCGACATCTGCGTGCTTTGCGCTACCATAGGTAGAGTGGCTTAGCATGGCGACATGCGGGCTGGATTTAATGATGGATTGGAAGCTTTTTGCGCTGGATATGGCGATGTTTGCTAGTTCTTGCGCAGTAGGATTCTGGCACAAGGCACAATCCGAAAAGACAAGCAGTCCATTCTCACCATAAGTGCAATCAGGCACAACCATGACAAAAAAGCTCGATACCAATGCAGAATCTTTTGCTGTGCCAACAATCTGCAATGCTGCTCGCAATACATCAGAAGTCGCGTGAATCGCGCCTGCTACCATGCCATCAGCCCGCCCAGATTTCACGAGCGCTGCCCCAAAATACAACTTATCATTGACAAGTAGCTCACGCGCTTTATCCGCAGTCATACCCTTGTGTCCGCGAAGCTCGACAAATAGCTCGACAAACTCATCGAGCAAGGGGGATTGTGCTGGGTCGATACATTGGGCTTTTTCAAGGAGTTTTGTCGCATTTTCTACGGAAATATGGGCGATGTGTAGAGATTTGGTTTTCTCCAAAATCTCATTTTTTGTGCCAAGTAGAATAATATCTGCAAACTCCTCTTGTAGCACAAGCACCGCAGCTTCAATCGTGCGCACATCGCTTGTCTCTGGTAGGACAATGGTCTTTTTCTGGGCTTTTGCCTTTGCTTTGATTTGCTCGATAAAACTCATAGATACTCCTTCAAACAATATGTTAATTTGGTGCGCAGATGTTATTTGCACTAGTGTTTTGTGGTCTAGCCTTTAGCAATCCTTTCAATCACCGCATTAAAGCTCTTGCTTGGTCGCATAATGGCTTCTGCCTTGCTATCATCAAATTTATAATATCCGCCTAGATCTACTTTCACGCCTTGAGCGGAGTTAAATTCAGCCCTAATAGAATCTTGCTTAGATTCTAGCTCATCAGCAAGTGGCTTAAAGAATGCTGCAATGTTAGAATCCGCTTTTTGCTCACTCAACGCTCTAGCAAAATACATCGCCAAGTAAAAATGACTTGTGCGGTTGTCATCTTCGCCCACTTTGCGTGAAGGGGCTTTGTTGTTATCAAGCCATTGTGAAGTAGCCACATCTAGCGCGTCTGCTAGCACCTTTGCCTTAGGGCTATTTTGCTTTTGTGCGTAGAATTCTAGGCTTGCTTGCAGGGCTAGAAACTCGCCCAAGCTATCCCAACGCAAATGATTTTCTTCTACAAGTTGTTCTACCTGCTTTGGCGCACTGCCCCCAGCCCCGGTTTCAAACATCGCCCCGCCATTTAGCATAGGCACGACGGAGAGCATTTTCGCACTTGTGCCAAGCTCTAAAATTGGGAAAAGATCAGTCAAATAATCACGCAAAACATTGCCTGTGATAGAAATGGCATTTTTCCCAGCACGGATAAGGCGTAAGGATTCTAAACACGCTTCTTTTGGGGCTAAAATGGCTATGTCTTTACCCTTTTCTTGCAAGCGTTTCTTAACTAAATCAATCATAATTTTATTACTAGCCCTTTTAGAATCTAGCCAGAAAATCGCCTTATCCCCTGTCAAATCCGCTCTTTCAATCCCTAAATCAATCCAGTTTTGCACCGCATCAAATTTCGCTTGATTTGCTCTATAAATATCGCCTTTTTTCACGCTATGAGTAAGCAGCACCTTATCGCTAGAATCCACAATGATAAACTCCCCATCATTTGGGGCGACAAAGGTTTTGTCGTGTGAGCCATATTCTTGTGCTTTTTTTGCCATTAAGCCCACATTGCTAACACTGCCTAAAGTCGCAGGATTAAGAGTGTCATTTGCTTTTAAATCTTCAATCACGGCTTCATAAATAGTCGCATAAGTCTTATCAGGGATTACAGCGTTTGCATCGCATTCCTTGCCGTCTTTATCCCATAATTTCGCGCCATTTTTTAGCATAGCAGGCATTGAAGCATCTACAATCACATCGCTTGGGATATGCAAATTGGTAATGCCTTTGTTGGAATTTACCATAGAGATTTTGGCAGACTTTTCTAAAATCTCATTGTATTTCGCAAGAATCGCCGCTTTTTTGGGGCTGGATTCTATCTTTGTAAGTAGCTCACTTATGCCATTATTGGCATTCACACCTAGTGCTTCTAGCTCGTCTTTGAACTCAGTAAAAAGCTCCTTAAAATACGCCTTCACCGCGTAGCCAAAAAGGATTGGATCGCTTACTTTCATCATCGTAGCTTTTAAATGCAGTGAAAAGAGTATGCCTTGCTTTTTGCAGGATTCAATTTGCTCTGCGTAAAATTCACTCAATTTTTGAGCGTCCATAAAGGTGGCATCTAGTATCTCATTTGCCTCTAGTTTTAGCCCATCTTTTAGCACTTTCTCACCATTAGAATCTTTGAAAATAATCTTTGCAGTCGTGGGAGATTCTATTAGCACCGCCTTTTCATTATCAAAGAAATCGCCCTCTTTCATATAGCTCACACAGCTTTTTGAGTTTTTATCAAAGGGTGTTACTCGGTAGGGATTTTTCTGTGCGTAGGATTTGACCGCATTGGTGCTACGGCGATCAGAGTTGCCCTGTCGTAAAACAGGATTCACCGCTGAGCCTAGCACTTTTTGATATTTTTCTTTCACTGCCTTTTCTTGCTCGTTGCTTGGCTCATCTGGGAAATCTGGCACATTATAGCCCTTTGCTTGTAACTCTTTAATGGCGTTTTTCAGCTGGGGGATTGAAGCGGAGATATTTGGGGTTTTAATAAGGTTGGCATTTGGCGTTTTGACAAGCTCACCAAGCTGACTTAGGGCGTCTTCTACGCGTTGATTTGGATTTAAACTCTCCGGGAATTGCGCTAAGATTCTAGCACTTAGCGAAATGTCAGCAGTCTCTACTTTAATGTCGGCGTGATTAAGAAACGCCTTTGCGATAGGCAGAAATGAGTAGGTCGCTAGGGCTGGGGATTCATCTGTGAGTGTGTAAGTGATTTTCATTGTGTGTCCTTT
>NZ_CALERY010000018.1 GCF_937906905.1 uncultured Helicobacter sp.
GGGAGCTTTGAAGAAGTGCGAAACGCGGTAAGCCACGCTTTCATTGATGGCGGGGCGTTGCGGACATATCGCCACGCGCCAAACACAGGCTCACGCAAAAGCTGGGCGGCAGGAGATGCAAGCTCAAGGGGCGTAAATCTAGCTTTGAAAGCATTAAGTGGAGAAATGGGCTATCCAAGTGCGTTAAGTGCGGAATTCTGGGGATTTGAAGATGTGAAAATGAAAGGCAAAAAGCTCACTATCCCGCAAGAATTTGGCAGCTATGTAATGGAAAATGTGCTGTTTAAAATCAGCTTCCCAGCGGAGTTCCACGCGCAAACTGCCGTAGAATGTGCCTTGAAACTGCATAATGAAGTAAAAGACAGACTAGATTCTATTGAAAAAATTGTGATTACCACGCAAGAATCTGGACATAGAATCATCAACAAAGTCGGTGAGCTTGCAAACCCTGCTGATAGGGATCACTGCATTCAGTATATGGTGGCTGTGCCGCTTGTGTTTGGGCGATTGAGCGCTGAAGATTATGAAGATTCTGTGGCGAGTGATAAACGCATTGACGCCCTGCGTGATAAGATGGTAGTAGAAGTAGATGATCGCTACACGCGTGAGTATTTAGAGGCGGATAAACGCTCCATCGCCAATGCAGTGCAGATTTTCTACAAAGATGGCAGCAAGAGCGAAAAGGTAGAAGTGGAGTATCCTATCGGGCATAAACGCAGAAGGGCTGAAGGAATCCCTGTGCTTGTGGCGAAGTTTGAACGCAATATCACTCTAAAACTTAGCCCCAAAAAATGCGAGCAGATTAAGGCAGTGTGTGAAAATCAAGCCAAGCTAGAATCTATGGCGTTTAATGAATTTAGCGATTTATTTGCGTTGTAGTTTTTATATTTGATATTTTGAGTCAAAGCTATCTTGCCTAATCTATCATCATGACTTAGCTTTGGTAAGGCATGATGATAGACAATTCCCCATATATAATCATATTTTAGATTTTTTATGGCTATGATGTTGGGATAATTTTTGTAACAAGGAGCAAAAATGCAGTGGCTTAGTGATGAAAGAGAAAGGTTTAAGAATGCAATTAGGGAGTTGATAAAACAGGTTGATGATTGTATTGCAAGAGATAAGAGGACAAAGCTGGGCAAGATAAGCTGTGAAGGAACGATAGCTCAAGTAGCAAAAGAATTGTTAAGTTTTATGACAAATTATCAATATAGATTGAAGGTAGGTATTGGTAATGGAGGAGGGTTCCTTAATGATGATAGTTGGTTTATTTTTGCACCTGAAAAGATATTTAATAGTAATTACATAAATGGTGATAAATTAACGCCACGACAGGGTATTTATATCTATATTGCGTATGGCGGCTATCTGGAAAATAAGCCATATTTGGAGCTTTCTTTTGGGTTTCCACAGGCAGATATTGACAACTCTCGGTGTAAGGCTGTAAATATAATGGAAAAACAATTAGAAAAATATAACCATAAATACAAAAAAGATGATTCTCAATTAGACACAATAGTAGATGATTTTATAGAAATGTGTAAATATTTTGACTCGTTTGAAGCCGATGATTTTAGAAAAGAAAATAATGTAAGTGTTACAGACAATCTACATAGACAAGATTCTCCGCAGTCTTCACGCGATATCCCACTCAATCAAATTCTTTATGGACCGCCGGGGACGGGGAAAACTTACCACTCTATCAACAAGGCTTTAGAGATTTTGCAAAGTTATGGGCAGCTAATCCCAGAATCTCGAAAAGAGCAAAAAGAGCTTTTTGATAAATTTAGACAAAACGGGCAAATCGGCTTTGTAACCTTTCATCAAAGCTATGGCTACGAGGAGTTTGTAGAGGGGATTAAGCCTAGCCTTAGCGGCGAGATAGAGTCTAGCAATGTGCGCTATGAGATAAAAAATGGGATTTTCAAAACAATGTGCGAGCGCGCGTTAGAAAACTACACAAACTCCCAAAAAGAGCTTTCTGCGCTACAAAAAGACTATGAGCTTGATGAGCTGCTTGAAGCGTATGCAGAATATGTAGAGCGTGAGCTTGACGAGGAAAGAGAGCCAGATTTTATCACTAGTGGCTGGAAGACAAAAATGAAAATCGTAGGCGTGCATCGCTTGCAAAATGGAGAATTTAAGTCAATCAAAATAGGGGCAAAGGTGGGTGCAGATTCTACGCAAAGCCTTGCTAAAGAAGTCATCAAGCGTGATTATGAGAGATTTAAAAGTGGCGAGATTAAAGATTGGAATGATGTGAAGCCAAGCTACGAGTCAAAATCCCATAGACACGGCAATGCAGGATACTATATAACGCTTTATAAAGCTATAGCAGATTTTGAGAACTCTAAATTTTGGCAGCCAACGCAAGCCCCCACTCAAAAAGAGAAGAAAAAGCCCTATATTCTCATCATTGATGAAATCAATCGTGGGAATATTTCTAAGATTTTAGGCGAGCTCATCACCCTGCTAGAGCCTAGCAAACGCATAGGCTCGGAGGAGGAGCTGCGCGTGAGATTGCCTTATAGTGGTGATGAGTTTGATAGAGAAAATGGCGGGTTTGGCGTGCCGCAAAATCTCTACATTATCGGCACGATGAATACTGCTGATAGAAGTATCGCTCTGCTTGATACTGCGCTGCGTAGGCGGTTTGAGTTTATAGAAATGCTGCCAAATCCAAAAGAGCTAGAAAAAATCTCTTGTGATGATGGAGAAATAGACTTAAAAGAGCTTTTAAAAGCAATGAATAATCGCATAGAATTTTTACTTGATAGAGAGCGGACGATAGGGCATAGCTTCTTTTTTGAAAAAGCTGTGGAAAGGGGAATTGAGCAGTATGAGCTAACGCTCACAGATTTAAAAGCTGTGTTTAAAAACAAGATTCTGCCGCTATTACAAGAGTATTTCTATGATGATTATGCCAAGATAAATGCAGTGCTAAATGATAATGGAATGATAAAATCCCAAACGCAACAAGATTTAGGCATAAAGCTAGATGATGAATTTGTAGATAGCCAAAAGAAAGTGTGGAGCATTACAGATTCTAGTAGCTGGGCGCAATGGCAATTTCAAAAAATATACGACACTAATGCAAAGCCTGCAGAATCTAAAGAAAGCCCAGAATCTAGTAATGAGCCAAGCGAATAATGAAAAAACTACCAACACTTAGCATACGCGAGTGGGATTATATTGATTGGCAAAAAATCGCTAAAGCTCTAGCGGAGCAATCTGCACAAAATTTAGACTCTACATCGAAGGCAAAATTAGAGCAAAAAGCTAAACAAATCTTTAGCGATTTGTGCGATTTTGCGATGCAAGAGAGAGCGCGTGATTTGCTAGGATTTAAGGATTCAAACACACTTAAAGCACGACAATATGTAGGCATTATCAGCACAAAAAGTGGCTTTTGCGTGGAGATTTTACCAAAGCTCGCTGATTTAGATTCTAAAGCAAATACAGATGAGCAACAAGGAAGCATAAAACAAGCACGCGAAGTGTTTTTAAAAATGCTAAAAACTCTGCGCGACTCTCCTTTTAAGCACCTTGAGCTTAGTGTGCAAGACATTGCGCGCTATCCGCTTCTTGAAGCGCTTGTGCTAATGTTTGTGCGTGAGGTAAAGCTGCTTTTGCAAAGGGGATTGCGCTGCGATTATATCAGCATAGAATCCAATCGCAATGTCCTAAAAGGCAGGCTACTTTTTAATGAGCATTTGAGGCAAAATTTTATCCACAAGGAGCGATTTTTCACTGCTAGTGATGAATTTAGTGCCAATATCGCACCTAATCGCTTGCTAAAAACTACGCTACTTTTTCTTGCAAACCAGGGCTTTAGCCCAAAGACACAAAGCCAGATTCTCGCTCTGCTGCTATATTTTGATGAGATAGATGAAGCCCAAAATATTGAAGCTGATTTTAGTGTCTGTCCCAATTCTCGCCATTTCAAAGCCTATGAAAATCTACTTGCTTGGTGCAAAGTGTTTTTAAAACACTTGAGCTTCTGCCCAAGTGGCACAAAAACACGCGCAGATTCTTTGCTTTTTGATATGAATGTGCTATTTGAAAGTTTTGTCGCATGGCATTTGAAAGAGGCAGTAGAATCTAATGAAATCAATGTGCGCATGCAAGTAAGAGAACAGCTTACACACAGCGCGCAATTTGCAATACGCCCTGATATTGTGCTGGATTTTGCTAATGATAAACAAGCAATAATCGCCGATACTAAATATAAGCGTATAGATTGTATGGGCGATATTCAGCATGCAGATTTATATCAAGCGCTAGCCTATCTTAATACTTTTGATTGTAAAAATGCCCTGCTTATCTATCCGCAGCTAGAATCTAACAATCAGCAGCCTTTACAAAAGCCAGGACTTGCTTTCAAAAGTTTTAGACTCCCCCAAGATTCTAGTCCAAAAGCTCATATCTGCGTTTTTAATCTCTTAACCCCAGAAACTTCTGCTAAAGACTTGCTAGCAATTGCTAGAGCGCTTTAGCCAGCAGGGCTAGCGCAGCAGTCTGTGATCGTAGGATCTGGGGCGTGGCAAAGCGCAGAATCTCACGCCCAGCAAACAGCGCTCGCTCTCTCTGGCTAAATCCCCCCTCCGCACCCACCAGCACGCCAGAATCCAGCTTCACACTTTCACTAAGATCACCGCCGATAACCTTGCCGCCAAAGTCCAGCACCTTTGCACTAGGATAGCACTCTAGGGCTGCTTGCGTGGATTCTAGGATTTCTATCTCACACAGATTGCTGCGCCCGCATTGCTCGCATGAGCTTATGAGAATTTTCTCCAGCCGCTCCAGGCTAAGCTTCTGCCCGCGCTGGGAGAAATCTGCCCAAAACAAGCTTAGCTTGGTGAGTCCTAACTCGTTAAGCGAGGGGAGAGCTTTTTCAATGGTCTTGCTTTGTGTGATCGCCCAGATGAGATGGGATTTTTTGTGTGGGATTATTGGCAAATCAATACTAGATTCTAGGTGTAGAAGTGCATTTTTTTTGCCAACAGATTCTATAATATAGCCATGCAGCATGCAGTCGCGCAGATTACGCAGGGCTAGACTCTCTCCTGCTCGTGTGCGCCGCGCGGAAACAACATGCACAAACCCCTCCCCACTAAGCTCGATTCTAGGCGCGCCCGCTTGCCTGTGGTAGAGAAATTGCACTATCCCACCTACACAATCACTCGCAGACTAAAAAGCAGCACAAAAATCAGCTCGATACCATATATCCACTTGCAAAAGCGCACAAACCTCGCCATACGCTCCTCGCTTGTTTTGGCAAGCTTTAGCTTTTTTATCCGCACGATTTCTGCGACAAATATCCCCACCATGAGCGCTATCATAAGCGCGATTTGCCAGGTCATATACCACTGCCTGCTTGCTAGGATAAATACACCAGTGAAGCTTCCAATTGCTACAAGCAGAAAAATGATAGGCATGACAAACCAGAGCTTAATGATGACTTTTTGATAGGTTTTGAAAGTGAAAAGCGTGTAAAGATTGATGATAAGAGGGATAGGGAAAAATGCCATAAAAAACGCATGAAAAAACACCATGTCATTAAAAGCTTTTACAATCATTTCAGTTTCCATGCTTTTGCTCCAGTGTCGATGTGATCTAATGTATTGCGCGATTCTCTCGCAGATTGCGCCACTATGCTTGTGCGTTAATTTTAGCATATTATTATTGCAGGCGATATTTTGGCGATTGTTGGAGTTAATGGGCTTAGGGCGCAAAAGAAGCAATGTAGGGAGTAGTATGGACAAGAGTGTGTGTAAGAATGGGGGGCGTAGTGGTGAAAGCGGGAAAGCTGCTGTAATACTGCTGAATATGGGCGGACCTACGGATATTTCTGGGGTGGAGGGCTTTTTGCGCAGGATTTTTGCCGATCCGCTGATTTTACGGATAAAAAACTCATTTGTGCGTAAAATGGTGGGCTCGCTCATTATCAACAAACGCCTAGAATCTGTGAAGCAAAACTATATGCAAATTGGTGGCTGCTCCCCACTGCCCGCACACACATTTGCTCTCTGCCAGCAGCTTAGCAAGCTAGATTCTAGCAAGATTTTTACCTATGCTATGCGCTATACTCCGCCTTTTGCTAGAGATGTGCTTCAAGATTTGCAGGCAAAAGGTGTGCAGGATATTGTGCTTTTTAGCATGTATCCGCAGTTTTCTACCACTACGACGCAATCATCGCTCCTAGATATCTATGAGAATCTAAAAGCCCTCTCCTATGCCCCGCGTGTAAGCGTGATTGATGAATATCACGCGCATACGCCATTGTATGAGCTTATCGCCGATACGATTATCCACACCCTAGAGCACGCAAAATCCGCCCAAGATCTTTCAAGCCCTGCTCCCCACTCCCATAGAAACCCCGCTGACTTTACCTTGCTTCTCTCTGCACACTCCCTCCCGCAGAAAATCGTTGATTCTGGTGATCCGTATGCTAGGCAATGTGAAAAGGGTGTGGAGATTTTGACAGAGGCGCTGGAATCTAGAGGCGTGCATTTTGCGAATATAGAGCTTGCCTATCAGTCCAAAGTCGGTCCCATGCGCTGGCTAAACCCCTTTACAAGCGATGTCATCTCGCATGCTGGGGGCAAGCGGCTTATTGTCTATCCGCTGGCTTTTACGATTGATAATTCTGAAACCGACTACGAGCTCAATATCCAGTATAGAGAGCTTGCAGCAGAATCTGGCGTGCTGGAGTATCTTGTCTGCCCATGCTTAAATGCAAGCGAGGGATTTGCACGCATGATTTGCGCACTAGTAGAATCTAAGCTTGCAAGTTTAGATTCTGTCCCAAGTGTTCCAGAAGTGCCCAAACCCACAGACTAAACACATTTTAAGGAGATAGTATGACACGCAAGATATTTTCATCAACCCTTTGGCACACATTCTTGTGCGCCTTTGTATTTGTGGCATTTAGTGCGTGCAGTCAAGAGAACGAAGAGATTGCTGCTAGTGAGCTTGATGCAAAAACCTACGCAGGGCTAGAAGATGTATTCTCCAGCACCAATACCATAGAGACGAAGGGCAAATATATGCTGCTCATTTTTGGTGCAAATGGCTGCAAATACTGCGAGAATCTAAAGGACGACATCAAGCAAACTCAAGCGCTAAAAGATGAGCTAAAAGCGCATTTTACGAGCTACTATATCAATACAAGCTACTCCAAGCTCCACACCTTTAAAGTCGGTGGAGGCGCAGAAGCAAAAGAGCACGCTATCCCCACGCGAAAGCTTGCTGAAATCTATCGCATAGGTCCCACGCCAACGCTTATATTTGCCGATAAAGATGGTAGAAGTATCCTTGCCTATCCCGCCTATCTCCCACCCAAGCAGTTTCAAGCGCTGCTAGGATTCATCGCTTCTGGCACATGGAAAAGCGCACAGGGTGATGATAAGCGCCTAACCCAAATGCTCCAACAACATCTCCAAGCTATCTAAGCCAAATCACTAGAATCTACAAAGGATTATTATGCGACAAGCCCAAGAACCCAGAGAATCTAACTTAAAGCCCCAAGCTCCAGAATCTGGATTAGATTCTACTACGCCACATCAATCACAGACAGGCTTTTCCCAAGCTAGCGCTTGCCCTATGAGAAGCCTAGTGTCAAAATTCGCCCCCATGCTGCAAGTATTTTATTCGTTTAAAGTGATTTTGCCTGTGGTGTTTTTCTATGCGCTTTCTTGCGCGGTGGCGACATTTATCGAGAATGATTATGGTGCTCCTGCTGCACATACTATTATTTACAAATCTTGGTGGTTTATCGCGCTACATGTCTATCTCATCTTTGCGCTTATTGGCAGTTTTGTCCGCTCTTGTGCGATTGCGCGTAAGAAGTTTGCCTCTCTCCTGCTGCATGCTTCATTTATTGTCATTATCATTGGTGCTGGGATTACCCACTATCTGGGGAAAGAGGGCATGATGTGGATAGAGGAGGGCTCAAGTAGTCATTTTTACTACTCTAATGACAATTTTATAAACATTGCCGCACTTAATGAAAATTGGGAAAAAGACTACGCGCAAATCCCGGCAAATATCAATGTATTTAAAACGCTTTTTTCCTCGCCCAAACTCAATGCAAGCGCGCAGATTTTTGGCAAGAGTGTAGAGATTGTCTCCCAAGACATCGCGCTTTTGCCAGATATGCAGAGTAAGAAAAACGCGCCCATGGTGCTCCATCTGCTTGTAAGCTACAATGGCGAGACTAAGCCTATCACGCTTATGGGGGGCAATGGCTCTTATAATGAGCGCATGAGCGTGCGCGAAGAGATTGGCGGAATGAAAATGAGCTTCCACTGGGGGGCGCGCAAGGTCGAGCTGCCATTTGGATTGCGACTTTTGGAGTTTGAGAAGCAAACTTATGCTGGCACGGACAACCCATCTTCCTATGCTTCTGAAGTTGAGGTGCTTGATAGTGAGGGCAAGGTTATCATGCCTTTTAGGATATTTATGAATCATGTGCTAGATTTTGGTGGATATCGATTCTACCAGAGCGATTATTTCCCTAATGAAGATAAAGGTAACTATACAAGCGTGCTCTCTGTCAATCATGACCCAGGCAAACTCCCTACCTATATCGGCTATACAATGTTGATTTTGGGCGTGCTATGGCTGATGTTTGATAAGAAAGGGCGCTTCATGCACCTAGCACGCTTCCTAAGCTCGCACAATCTCTCGCAAAAAAGCACGCTCTCTCTTGTCTTCGCGCTTGGGCTAGTTTGGGGATTGACACCGCTTCATGCACTAGATTCTAGCCCAAGTCTCCAAACCCCCAAAAATATCCAAACGCATGGAAGTGAGCCAGAATCTAGCACTCTTCTTTCGCAGACACAGGGATCAATGCAAAATCCCTTGCAAAATCTTCCATCAAACCTCGCGCAGTTTCTCGCAGATAAGGGGTTATCAGCAGAGCAGATTCAGCTGTTTGCCACTGCGTGGAATGATATGCAAAAGTCCCCAGATACAATTGAGCCTACTCACAAGCAAGCGCGCATGGAGCTTTTAGCAAACAATACAAAAGAGTTTGCCACGCGTTTTGGCAAAATCCAAGTGCGTGATAATGCCGGTAGAATCCAGCCGCTTGATACCATGGCGATGAATATTATCCATAAGATCCGTCAAAAAGATGGCTATGAAAATCTCACTAATATGCAAGCACTCATTGGTCTAATCGCATTTCCTAACGACTTTGCTAGCGCCAAGCTCATCGCGACCAAAACCGCCAAGCTGCGCAAGATTCTAGGCACTGATACAAATGAGCGCTATGTCTCGCTCCTGGATATTTATGACCCTGCGACAGGAGATTCTAAGCTGCATAATTATTTTGCCGATGTGCAGCAAAAGAGCGAAAGCGAGTGGAATGTCTTTGACAAAGATGTGCGCCAAGTAACGCAGAGCTATGAGATTCTGCGAGGGTTGCAGAGTCTTGTTTTCTTGCGTATTTTCCCAGATAGTGCTACCCAGCAGTGGTTTTCTGTAACGGAGCTAGCATTTTTGGCTATGTCAGGGCAAATCCCCAAAGAGCAGTATGGGCATCTTATGCAGCCTATGGATTCTATGATGAATGCGCTGTTTATGGGGATCATCTTAGGTGTTAGCACAAACTCGTGGGAAGAGGGCATAAATGCACTTAGCACGATAGAATCCTACCAAGCCCAAAATGGCGGGCAGGACTATATCAGCCAGAGTCGTGTAGAATGGGAGATAGCACTCAATCACTATAATGTCTTTGAAACACTTATTCTCCCATATTTGCTGCTTGGGGTGATTGGCTTTGTCATCGTGCTTGTTGGGATTTACAAAGATCGTCCCATTCCTAAAATCCTCTATCGCGGGTTTTTTACGCTCACGGCACTTTGTGCGATTGCGCATACGCTTGGGCTTATCGTGCGCTGGTATGTAGCAGATCATGCTCCCTGGAGCAATGCTTATGAGTCCATGCTCTACATTGCTTGGGCATCTGCTATGGCTGGAGTGGTGTTTTTCCCGCGCTTTGTGCTTGCGCTTTGTGCGACGAATTTTTTTGCTGGGGTAAGTTTGTTTGTCGCGCATTTGGGCTATATGGACCCGCAAATCCAAAATCTAGTCCCTGTGCTTAAATCCTATTGGCTTAATATCCATGTCTCTGTTATTACCGCAGGTTATGGATTCTTGGGGTTGTGTTTCGTGCTGGGGGCATTTACGCTTATTTTATTTGCCACGCGAAAATCTAGTAAGCCAAGCATTGATAAGGCGATCCTCTCTATCAGTGCCATAAATGAAATGAGTATGATGCTGGGGCTTTTTATGCTTACTATTGGGAATTTCCTGGGCGCGATTTGGGCGAATGAGTCTTGGGGGCGATACTGGGGCTGGGACGCTAAAGAGACATGGGCGCTTATTTCTATTGGAATCTATGCGATCGTGCTGCATTTACGCTTTATCGGTTTTAAAAACATGCCTTTTATCTTTGCAGCAGGCAGTGTGCTGGCGTTTTATAGTATTTTGATGACATATTTTGGGGTGAATTACTATCTCGCAGGTAAGCACTCTTACGCAGCTGGTGATCCTATCCCTGTGCCTTGGGGGCTGTATGTGTTTATCGCACTTACTATCGCACTTGTGTGCGTGGCAGCCTTCAAGCGGCATTTATATGCTCCAGAGCTCTTTCCGCCAAAATCCAAAGGCTAGGGTATGAGTAGGATTCTGGCGTGGGTTGGGGTGTTTCTCATTACCTGCGTGGTAAGTGTGGGGCTATTGCTCTTTAGCACCATTGGCAATACGATTCTTACGCCATTTGCCCAAAGTCTGCTTAACTACTCCTTGCCATTTTCCACACAAATCCACACGCTTAGCATTAAGTTTGGTAGCCTTGAATCTACTCTAACAATCAATAAGACCTTTTCTGTAAAGCTCTCTGGCGCATATTCTCTGCGTGGGGTAGATATGGTAGCAGAGGTTTATGCACTTGATTCTAGTGAGCCTTTGACTAAGCTTGATATCGTGGGCAGTTATAGGGACTATACTATTAGCACTAAAATCCACCCAGATATGCACTCTCCCCTGCAGTCGCCTTCACTACCTCCTTTGCAATCCACTTCACAATCCGCCAAAGCGCAAGATGTCAATCCACAAATTGCGCTACTAGCACATATGCGCTTTTTTCATGCTAAAGACTATGCCTTGCGCGTGCAGGATTTGCCTGTGGAGATTTATGCGCGCTTTTTGTCGCTAGATATCGCTCCTAGCGGGTATGCTTCACTACTCATGCAAGCAGATTCTGGTATCGTGCAAATCGGTGTGAAAAGCAGTGGATTTTCCTTGAGAAATACATCAAGCGGTGTATCTGGTTTAGGCAGTATGTCTAGTAAGACGCTTGGTGTAGATTTCTACTACAAGCAAGATTCTCATGCACGCCAGCTCGTTGGGCGATTTGCACTTCCTAGTGGCGAGCTGATCTTACGAAACGATACGCAGGAGCTTGACTCTGTGCTGCACACCTCACTCTACTCGCCACAATACCCCTCGCGAAAGCTCGCTTCACTCCAAGTAGAGATAGCAGATACTTTGCTGCGCTACGAGCTTGCTACCGATGATATGAGTGCGCTTGGAGAGGTGTTTGGATTTACACTTGGTGGTGGGCTTGATTTGCGTGGGGAGATTGACTTTGGGGATTCTTTGGCATTACACATGACAAGCGAGTCGCTAGGTGGGCTTGTGAGCGCGCGCTTGCATGAGAATCTATTGCAATTTAGCGGAGAGAATCTCTCGCTTATGCGGATTCTGGAGTTTTTGCGTTTGCCTGCGAGCTTTGATGCACAAGTAGGGTGCAAGGGTGTGTATAATCTCGCATTTCAAAAAGGCTCGCTTGAAGCTCATGGAGAGAATCTAAACATCATGCTAGATGATCTTGCGCGCTATGGGTTAGAGACATTTGGTGCGAATAATAGTGCGCAGGACTCGTGGGGTGTTGGGTTTGAAGTCAGTCAGGCAGATGGGCGATTTGCGCTTGAGGGGCAGCTCAATGGTGCGCGACTTGATGGGAAGCTCACTGCTAGTGCGCAAGATACAAGCATACAAACGAGTCGGTTTTTTGTCGATTTGCAAGAGCAATATATGCAGATAGAATTTCTGGAGCCAGAAATAAAGTTAGAAGGGAAATTTAGCACATTTAGCACAGACTCGAACATACCATCTGTAAATGGACGCACACAATCGCTACAAGATATCTATAATGAAGGGGTTATGGAAGAAAGCGTTGTAAATGGAGAAGCTATATACTAGGGATTATAAAAAGTGGCGGACAGAGAGGGATTTGAACCCTCGAGACCCGGTTAGGATCTGCACCCTTAGCAGGGGTGTGGTTTCAGCCACTCACCCATCTGTCC
>NZ_CALERY010000019.1 GCF_937906905.1 uncultured Helicobacter sp.
GGGGATTACGCATAATGCTTCTGTAAGGTGGCATTACTTTTTTTAATGCCTAAAGCGATTCAGCTTTGGGTGAGCAATGCGCGTGATTTTGCAAATTTCGGGCGGTCATTACCGCTTAGGTAACTCCCACCCAAAATTTGCAAAAAGCACCCACAGCCCCACCGCAAATCTTAGAATCGTTTTACTCTCAAAATTTGCTTCAACCCTAGAATCCTTTGGTTGCTTTTTTAGATTTCTTACTTCAACCCTAGAATCCACTTTTCACATTTTTAGCTTTTCTTAGATTTTAGACTTTCATTTTTTAGCATTTTTATATTTCTTACTTAATCCCAGAATCCATTTTTTGTAAAAACGCCATTTATCCGTCATTGCGAGCGGTGCTTACACCGCGTGGCAATCCATAAGCAACAACAAAACAACATACAAGCTCAAACCATGAATCGTTTGCTAGCTTTTTTAGAATTTAGATTCTTCACATTTCTAGCTTTTCCTAGAATCTACAAGAGTAGAATCTAGCGTCCAAACTACCATACTAAAATGCTAAAACTGATATGAGAATCCAGCATTGACTCCTAGCGCATGAAGCCCAGCAAATGCGCGGGTATAGAAAATCTCTGCTGAGATTGTATTGCGCGCGAACTGATATTGCCCCTGCACGCCGAGCGAGAGTTTGTCATCATAAGGCAGTGTGAGCGGGATACTCGTGCTGCCAAGCTCTAGGAGTGCTTGGCGCTTGGTATTATACAAATGCGGCTCATAATCCAGCCGTGCGGTGATGATTCCTATCTGCCTAGCCCTTGGTGCAAATGCAAAGCCCCCCTGCACGCCGAGATTGACATTGACCATATAGTCTTGATAGCCTTGTAATGTAGTGCTAACAAGCGTGCCACTTTGCGTGATAGAATCCTGCCAGAAGAGATAGTGTCGCATGCCGACATAGGGCTTGATAAACATCGATTTCATATAGATTCTCCACCCGACTGCAAGCTCGCCCATGAGTCGTTGGGCTAAGAAATTTGCACGAGAGTCTGCATTCGTCTCTGCGAGCTTTAGTGAGTGCTGTGCTTCAAATAGCCCTAGTGAGCCAAGCAGCCCCATATCCAGCTCAAGCCCACCCCACGCGATCGTATCACTAAGCGAAAGCCCAAAGGCTTGATTGCTGCTTTTAGTCGCGGAGCTTGTGAGACTCTGTGCAAGCGTGCTTGTGAGAAACGAAAACCCTATCCGCAGAGTATGCCTACTAGCACGCGCGCTCCCACCAATCTCCGCTCCACCAAACCCACCAGCACCATATTTGCCAAATGAACCCCCGCCAATCGCGCGCACATCAAGCCCAAATCGCTTAGTATAAGCATAGCTAGGCGCAGTGAATGGGGAGTTTTGGTATGGGGCATAGCCCCTTGGGGTAGGGTAGCCGCGGGATTTGCGATATGGGGTAGTGGCTAGAGCATAGTGTGGAAGGGTGTTTGTGAGGCGTGCTAGGATTTGGGGCGTAAGTGGTGTGGCAGTGGTGTGCGTGGATTGGATAGATTCTAGTGCGGCGATGGGTGTGGTGATATTTTCACTCTGGAGGGTATGGAGTGAATCTTGTGCCAGGCTTGTGAGCTCGCGACTCCCACCATAGCCATAAATCGTGCCTTTTTGCGCGCCAGTAAGCATAGAATCTAGCGCGCCAATCATCAGCCCCTCTTCATGTGAAAGCCCTGCGCGGAATGTATCTATGGCGCTTGTGTTTGGTGTGATTTCTAGCGCGGTGCTAGAATCCACAAGATCAAAGCTCAAAAACTCCTGCGAGCCTGACTGAGGGAGCACAGCGATAGAGCCGTTACCGCTAAGCGTGCCTTGTAGGAAAATATGCTTGCCAAATGTCGCGCCTGTGGGGTCGATGATGATTGCACCAGAGTTTGCCACATCACCCTTGATAGTGCCAAACTTCCCTTCATACGCACCAATCCTAATCGTGCTGCCAGCAAGATTTTGCACGCCGCCTTTGACATCAAGCACGCTGCCATAGAGATTGATACTAGAGTCTTTGGGATTACGCCACTCGCCACCTGCCATAGGCTCGCCCCCGCGCTGGGAGATAAGCGCGCCTGTGATTGTCATGCTTCCGCCATAGAGCGTGAGATCCCCACCACCACCAAATGCCGGGTCAAATGCGTTAAATCCACCGCTTGCCCCTGAAGTATCTACGGCGTTTTGCGTATCGCCGCCATTATGGAAGTCGCCATCAATAGTGATTGTGCCATTTTCGCTGATGAAATGAGCCGTAGTGGTGTAGTCGTTTGGTATGTCTCCCCGCATAGCACCGACATTATACACATTGCCATGTAGCGTGATTGTGCCCTCGTGATTATAGAGGCGATCTTGGAATCTAATTGCCTTTTGCGCTTCGATAGTGAGCTTGCTGCCTTGCTGCAAACTTATCTCACCATCATGGATAAATAGCCGAAGCTGCGTAAAATTTGCCTGGGCATTTTGAGAGAGAATAAGCGTCGCACCCTCTCCAAAGCGCACTTTTGACTCTCCGCCGTATTCACTTGCCTGGGGGTTTATGATGGGTTTATCGCTTAAAATCGCGCTAAAAAAGCTCCCCGATCCCACCACCAGCGCGCTAGCTTTGCCAAAAGAAAGCGTATGATAGCCTAGTAGGGCGACTTTAGCTTCATCTTGGAGCTGGATTCTGCTTGCTTCAAAATGCGTAGTAGAGTCATTTGCGCTTAGTGTGTAGGTCGCGTTGGGTGCGCCAGAGATACTAAAGCCCTGTGTGGTGAAAAATGTTTGCTCCCCATTGCCAGCAGTGGAGATTGTTTTATCCTGGCGATCAATACCTGGTAAAAGTGAGATAGAGGGCGGGATTTGGGTGAGATTCTGTGCATGCAGCATGCCAGAGAGCGAGACAAAAACAAAAGCAGAGCAAAACACTTGGGAAAAAGCATAAAAACAAGTGATGTCTCGCAAGCGAGCTAGCAGGATTTGGCACATGGTTATGCTAGCTCAACCACCTGCAACGCGAGATTTGCGCTAATTCCGGAGCCAAGCTTGATAAGCACGACAAACTCGCCTATATGTTTGATAGGCGTGGCGATGTCGATTTCTTTTTTATCGATGTGGAGATTATGCTGGGACTCTAGGGCATGGGCGATTTCGTCCTTGGTGATAGAGCCAAAAAGCGCACCATTATTTCCCTTTTTCTCCAGCACGACCTTGACAGATTCTAGGGATTTGGCAAGCGCCTTGCGGCGGGCAAGCTCTTGTGCTTCAAGCTCAGCTAAATGCTTTTGCTGGGCTTTGTATCTATTGATAACTTCATTTGTGGCATGCTGGGCTTTGCCTTTGGCGATAAGGAAATTCTGCCCATATCCGTCTTTAACCTCTTTGACTTCACCCTTTTTGCCAAGCCCTTTGACATCTTCTAGTAGCAAAACTCTCATACATATCCTTTGGTATAATATGGGCGTAATTGTAGCAGTAATGGCGCGCAAAGATTCCAAAGATTTTAGAAAGGCTATGTAGGCTGTGGCAGAAAAATGTGAAGAGATAATGCACCTAGATGATTTGGAGATTTTCATCTATCGCAAAAAAACCAAATACATGCGCCTACGCATTGGTCTAACACCCCCAAATCTCTCGCCAACCCTCATGGCAAACCTCGCGCAAAATCTATTTAAGCAAGCGCCCAAACCCCCATATATCAGCCTCACTTGCCCCAAAGTCGCTAGTGCAGAGCAGCTGCGTGCATTTGCCATGCACAATCTCCCATGGATACGCCAGACACGCGCCAAAATCGTGCAAAAAAGCCAGAGTCAGCAGGAGATCTTGGACGCACATGCGGGGGAGATTTTGCTATTTGGCGAGTGGGTGCCAGCTATGGGGCTGCGTGAGCTGCGGGGGATTCTAGGTAGCTATCTTGCCAAGCGCGTGCCAATGCTTGCAGAATCTATGGGGCTTAGGTTTAGTAAGCTTGGTGTGCGACTCTCGATCACGAGATTTGGTAGCTGCACGATTGATCGCTTGAGCTTCTCGATTTTGCTGGTGTTTGCGACAAGAGCGGAGATAGACTATGTCATTATCCATGAGCTAGCCCACATTGCGCACAGCAATCACTCGCCGCGATTTTGGGCATTGGTGGAATCCTACTGCCCTGGGTGCAAAATCGTGCGCAAAGGCTTGCGTGAAAAACATCGACTCATGTGTTTGCTGCTTGAACGCGCACGAAATATAGATGCTAAATAAAACGGAATCTAGAGATTCTATAAGCTACAAAGCAAATCTGCTTGCCTGCTGCCTTTTATAGCCTTGTTTTAGCACATGCTATTGGCATGCTTACAAGCAGAGAATAGCATTAAGCCTTTTCGAATTCTGCCTTGCTTGTCTAGAGTCTAAAAAATCTCTGCAGTTTTTTCATCAACCACCCTGGCGCGCAGGATTTTTTGCGTGGTGATGTTGCGCACCTTGATGATCTCGTTTTTCATGCCATGCTGGAGAGCTTGCACTTGGGTTTGGATTTGGAGATTTTGCTCTTTTAGTATGCCTGTGATGATATCGCCCTTTTGCACCAGAATCCGCTCTTTGACCTTATCTTCTGTGATGATTGTATTAGGATTGATGATTGATCTGGCTGAAACCTTGCCTAGCATGTTTGGGGCAAGGAGCCTAAGCAGGCTGGAGTTTTTTACCATAGAAAACTCGGTGCGTGTGATTTGGGTGTTTTGCGTATCGATACTTGTATTGGTATTGATAATACTTTTAGCACGCAGGATTGTAATCTCTGCTTGAATGCTATAAGAAACTGGCACAGAGAGCATACCAGTGCCTTGGCGGATTTTGGCGATAAATGTGCCACTACCTTTTGCAAGGGCTGCTGGCGATAGGGAGGAGCAGACATTTGGTGGCTGGCAGCTTATGGGGACTTGAGCGGATTCTGGATAGTGGATAGTGATTTGACTAATGGCAATATCATGGGCTCGATAGGCTTTCTCATAGCTTTGTCGCACATGGCGCTTGATAGACTCCATATCACTGGCAAACACACCAGAATCTAGTAGCGCGCATATTGCAAGCGCCCATGCAGCACACCTCGCTCTCATCATACAAGCTCCACAAATTCTGCTAGCAGCACGCGCTCATTGCCACCAAAATTCACCCGCACGCGTGTATATGTGCCAGTTTTCTGCACTTCTTGCACCACTCCAAAGCCAAATATTTTATGCTTCACCGCCGCGCCTCTAGCAAGCTTTGTGCTTCCAGATGGTGTGTCGATAGCAATCTCATCACCAGAATCTACGCTAGAGCCCAAAGTGGATTCTGGGCTTGCGTCATAGATTCCCGCTTCTTTGATGAAGCGTGATATCCCCAAGCTCTCGCGCTTACCCTTGTAGAATCGAGAAAATGCGTGCGAGAGAAATAGCCTCTCTTTTGCCCTAGTGATTGCTACATAAGCTAGCCGCCGCTCTTCTTGTAAATCGCCCTCTTCACGCAGCAGGGGGAAAAAGCCTTCTTCACAGCCCACGATAAACACATAGTCAAACTCCAGCCCCTTAGAGCTATGCACGCTCATACAGCTCACACTCTCCCCTGCTTCTACATCAGTGCTAGAAGAAAGACTTAGCTCGTAGAAAAAGTCCTGCAACATGCAATGGGGGTTTTGCAAGAAAAAGTCGCGAAAATATCCATAGAACTCCTCAATATTCGCACGCCTATCAATATCATCATTGGCTACATTTTGCTCGCTTCGCAGTGCAAATATCTCATCAAATGTATCTAAAAAACCAAGCGCACTTTCTTCAAGTTTGGATTGTAGAATCTCTAAGGAGTCAAAAAGCCCTTGGAGTTGTTTTGTTTGTGTAGGGGAGAGTAAATGTGCAAGCTCGCCTTGCTTAAAAGCCGCATATACGCTACAGCCAAGACTGCTCGCATGGGCAAAAAGCTTCTCCTGCGTAACCTTGCCTATGCCGCGTTTAGGGATATTGATAATGCGTGAGAGAGAGAAATCATCGTGAAAATCCATAATCACATGAAAATACGCCAAGACATCTTTAATCTCCGCTCTTTCATAGAATCTGGTTGCGCCGATGAGCTTGTAGGGGATTCTGGCGCGATTAAAGCCCTCTTCAATGCTTCGCGAGAGTGCATTTAGTCGAAAAAGCACTGCAATGTCTTTGGGGCTTATGCCTTTTGCAAGCAGGGATTGAATAGTTTTGGCGATGAGATTGGCTTCTTGCACCTCATCAGCACTAGTGAGCAAGGTGATAGCCTCTCCGCTCCCGCGTGTGCTTGTAAGCTCTTTTCCCAGGCGTGCGCTATTGTGTGCGATAAGGGCATTTGCTGCACGCAGGATTGGCTCTCTGGAGCGGTAGTTTTGCGTGAGTGTGATTGTTTGTGCATCAAATATCTCTTCAAAATGCAAGATATGATCGATGTCCGCCCCACGCCAGCTATAAATACTTTGATCATCATCGCCTACGACGCAGAGATTATTGTGCGTGGTGCAGAGTTTGCGCAGGAGTGAAACTTGCAAGAAATTTGTGTCTTGATACTCATCGACCATGATGTATTGGTAGCGCTGGCTTACTTGGCGTGCGATGTCGGGATTAGACTCCAAGACTTGGTAGCTAAGCAGTAATAAATCATCAAAATCAAGCATATTGTTTTGCTCTAGGAATGTATTATAGAGCGCATAGGCATTGCTTAAAGCTTTATAATTTTGGGTTTTGGCTTGGGCAAGAGCGGATTCTGGTGAGAGGATTTTGTTTTTGCACGAGGAGATGAAGCCAAGAATCTGCGCGGGCGAAAATTGCGCGAGGAGTGCTGGGTCAAGACGCTTTAGAATGCGCTTTTGATCATCAGTATCGATGAGGGTGAAAGTAGGCTTACGACCGAGGTGGTGGATATGCTCTTTTAGCAGCAGGAGACCAAATCGATGAAATGTGCAAAGCAATGGTGGATGTGCGATATCTCCGCCTAGCAGTCCAAGGGCTCGTGCGCGCATTTCGCCAGCAGCCTTGTTGGTAAATGTCAGTGTAAGTGTAGATTCTGGCGGAATCCCTATAGCCTTGATAAGATAGGCAAGGCGAGTGGTGATTGTTTTTGTTTTGCCACTGCCTGCACCTGCGAGAATCAGCAGTGCGCCATCGATATGCTGTGCGGCTTTAGCTTGCTCGGGATTAAGCGAGGAGAGAATGGTATCCATGATCTAGCGCACTTGTGTAGCTGTTGGTGCGATAGGCGTAGCTGGAGTAGCGGGAGGGAAAGCCTGAGGGATAGCTGGGGTGAAGTTGAGAGTGCGTGGATTCTGGTGGGATTGTGTGCTTGGCTTTTTGGTGGAATCTTGTTGAGATTCTAGCTCATAGGAGTAGATTTTTTGCGTATCGATTTGGAAGTCGAAAAACTCTGATCGAAAATCCGCAAGCGAGATAAAGTTGTAGCTCGTGGCTGCGGCTTTTAGATTCCCAGCGGCTTGGTAGAGTAGCCCTAGCGCATAGCGGGCTTCATAGGCATTAGGTGTCTCCATTTTAGCCAGCTGTAAAAGCAGTGTCGCATCGCCGTAGTTCCCAGCGCCCACAGCAGAAACTGCAGCAAGAAAGCGTGTGTGGCTATCGCTCTCATGCAACTCATCAACAAGTGTATTAAAAATCGTATAGGCTTTTTGGAAGTCTTTTTGGTAGATTCCAATCAAGCCCAGTGTCTGCATAGTGCCGCGTGGGTCTTGTGGTCCAGCGGTGAGATGTGCTTGCATGATTTTGGCTTGATTTTGCAAGGAGCCTGTGATAAAGCCCGTATAGACATATAGCTCGCGAGGCAACGCGCCGCCATAATACAGCGGGCGTAAGTCAAGATTATCAGAGTTGAAAAGATTATACATGCTAATACTAATGTCTTGCACACTATCGCCAAAGCTCTTTGTGAGGATTGAGAGAATATTGACCACCACATCATTAGGAAAAAGATTTTTTAGCGCGCCAATATGCTCTAGCATAGCCTCTTTGTCTTTGTTTTTGAGCGCATAAACATACTCCAGGGCATAGTAGATTGGCTCTTTTACCTTGGCTTGAGCAATCCAGTCGCTTTCTTGGATTTGGTTGTCATTTAGGTAATTTAAAAAATTTCCATAGAATGTGTGCAAGGTGGTGTCTTTGATGTGATCTTGTGCTTCATGATCTTGGTAGGATTGCACCATGTCAAAGACAACTCTATCAGTATCTTTATGACTAAACCGCCCACTAAGCACTGCAAAAATCCCAGAAATATAGTCACTTTGATCCAAATAATACGCGCGGATAAAATTCGTATAAGCCTCTTCATACTGCCCAAGCTGTGCATATACAAGCCCGAGGTTGTAGTATAAAATTGCATGATTTGGATTGCTTGCAGTGGAGGTTTTGAGGAATTTTAGTGCTGCTCGTAAATCTTTGCTTTCAAGCTGAACGAGTGTGCGGATAATTTCTCTATCAATTTTTGAAGTCGTCGCAGAACGCAGGAGAATATTTTTACCTTCAGTAATGTTGATATGGGCAAAGTTACTTGCCTGTGCGATTTCCTCTAGCGCCTTTTTCGCATCAAACACTCGATATGGTGCAAAGTAGAAAAGCATTTTATAGCCGATTTTGTCTTTGTTTTCAAAGTCGCGCTCCCAGAAAGTTTTTTGCGCCATGCTCACATCAAAAAGCTCTGGATTGATGACGACTTTAATAGGGTAGGTGATTTTGGCAATTTGCTGGAATTTCTTTTGCGAGGTGATAGAATCCAGATTTGCAGCAGCTTCTGCATAGTTCCCAAGCTTTAGCTCGATGATTTGTAGCGCCATGAGAGATTCGATATCTTGGGGGTGATCTTGGAGATAGCGCAGGAGATGGGCTTTTGCCGAGGCATATTCAGCCTGGCGTGCATAGAGTAGCCCTATGGCTTTATTGTCTTCTGGATTTGCAGCGGCTTTCAAATGGTTTAGTGCATTGACATCATCACCAAAAATTGTAAAAACATGTGCAGCAAGGCGGTTGTTTTGTGTAGCAAAATCTATGGAGTTTGGATTTAGCAGGGGGCTTAGTGTCTCAAAATACCGATCTTGATAGTAAGAGACAAGCGCATACGCATAGCTATAAAATGGTTCATTAAGAATCTCGCTTAAATTATCATTAGCGATTTTTACATAATGCCCATATAAGTCAAATCGATCTAGCTTAAACGCAGCTACTGCCGCATTGATCGCGCTTACAGAGACATTCTGTCCTGTTTGGATAGAATCATTATAGGCGGCAATAGAATCTTGATAGAGCTCAGATTTAAGCTCCATAGTGCCTAGATTGTAGTTGGCGATAGACTGGGAAAAATCTGCTATTTTGCGAAAGACCTCATAGGCTTCTTGGCGATACCCTTGATCATAGAGCATATTGCCTTTGATGATAAGATTATCCACGCTAGAGTCCTGCTCTTCTTCGATACTTGGCGCTGGGAGCGGCGCACTAAGGAGCTTTTGCATTTCTTCTTGGGAGATTTGAGACTCTAGCGGCGTGGATTCTAATTTCTCTGGTGCGCTTTTTTTACTAGGGAGAAGCAGGAGAATAAGCAGCAATAGCAACACCATCACAAGCAGCGCTACCCCGCCAATCGCACTATAAAGCAGGAAATGGTTTTGCTTGATTTTGTCAAAAGTAGGGCTAGTAAAAAATTTGGCGAAACGATTTTGCAGAGAATCAAGCAGTGCTGTGAGCTTTTGCTTGAAGCCCGCAGAGGATTTTTGCTCTACTTCTGGTGCCTTGTCTTCTTGGATACTATTGATATCTGGCATATACGAATCCTACTAGAATCTACTCACTATTTTTAAGTATAGTTTGTAGCTCTGGCATATAAGGTTTTAGTGCCTCTGGGATAGTAATTGTGCCATCTTGATTTTGGTAGTTTTCCATAATGGCTACGAGCGTGCGCCCCACGGCTAGAGATGAGCCATTAAGCGTGTGGGCGAAGTGGTTTTTGCCATGTTCTTTGTAGCGGATTTTGGCTCGCCTTGCTTGGAAATCGCGCGTGTTGCTAACAGAGCTTATCTCGCGGTAGCAGCCCTGCCCGGGCAGCCACACTTCTATATCAATGGTATTACTCGCGCTAAAGCCTAAATCCCCGCTACACAAGCGCACAAAGCGGTGGGGCAGCCCTAGATCGCTTAAGATTTTGCTAGCGGTGCGGAGCATTTTCTCTTGCATTGCATCACTTTGGCTTGGGTGCGTGATCGCCACTAGCTCGACTTTGTCAAATTGGTGCTCGCGTATCATGCCGCGCGTATCGCGTCCAGCACTTCCAGCCTCTTTACGGAAACATGGGGTCTGCGCGGTTAGGCAAATAGGAAGATCTTGGACTGGGATAATTGTGTCATTATAAAGATTGGTTAGTGTGATTTCGGAAGTGGAGATGAGATAAAGCTCATGACCTTTTTTCTTCTGCGCCCTAGAATCTTTGGATTCTGGATCTAGGCTCTTTTGTGCTTGCTCCTGCTGAGCGACCTCCTCCTGCGTGCTAGCAAGCTTAAACATATCATCTTCAAACTTTGGCAGCTGCCCTGTGCCAAAGAGCATAGCACTATTGACAATCACAGGCGTGCTAACAAGCTCAAAGCCCGCCTTGCGATTGCTATCGATCATAAAGTTTATAAGCGCGCGAGAGAGCAGCGCGCCTTGCCCGCGCAGGACTGAAAAGCGGCTTTTAGCCAGCTTTACCCCAGCGGCAAAATCAATCCAGCCATTTTGCTCTGCTAGCTCGAAATGCTCTTTTGGGCTAAAGTCAAACTCGCGCGGGGCAAGAATGCGTTTGAGCTCGACATTCTCGCTCTCATTTTTGCCGCTTGGTGTGTGGGAGTCTGGAAGATTGGGGATAGTGGCAAGGCTAGATTCTAGCTCCTCTTGCAAAGTGCGCACGACTTCTTGTGCTTGGGCGATGGCAGCTTTGTTTGACTCTAGGCTCGCACGGAGAGCTTCTAGCTCACCAGAATCTACACTAGATTCTGTAGCTCGTGATTTTGCTCCCTGCTTAGCTTGATCAGCCTTGAGTGTGCCAAAGAGTTTAGAGTTTTTGTTCTGGCTTTCTTGGAGAGATTCTAGGATTTGCTTTTTGGCTTTAAGCTCTCGAGCCTGTTGTTTAAGCGCTTCAAGCACACTAGAATCCACTTGCTTTTGCGAAAGTTTGGCTGCTACTTCGTCAAATTCATTGAGCAGTAGTTTGATATCTATCATTGTCTTTTTCCTTGCATTGTATCTCTCTAGCCAGAAATCCTAGCAGGTGGTTGGTATCAACAGAGAATCTAAATTTGCATTTTTAGCGCGATTCTACCAAAATAGAGTAAAAACGCCTATAAATCCGCATGTATTTGATTAGCTTTAGGCTGTCTTAGAATTGGTATAATGCGCGGTGTTTTATTGTTTTGATCCACAGGATATTCTCAAGGAGACGCGATGAAAGCACTACGACAAGCCACTAAATCACAGCATGAAACTCTGCGCCACAAACATGCCATGCAGGAAAGTTTCACGGAGCTTTTGCATAACAAAAACCTAAAAACCACTCCCCAGCGCTTAGCAATCCTTGAACTCATCTATGAAAATGGTCATATCGGTGTCGAGGAAATCTATCAGCACATCAAACAATTCCAGCCCAATATCTCGCTTGCCACTGTGTATAAAAATGTCGCCACACTTAGTGAGATGGATATTCTGCGCGAGGTCAAGCCACCAACACAAAAACAAAAATATGAGCTTGCTAGCGATAAGCATATCCATGTCAGCTGCGAGCAGTGCGGCAAACTTCAAGATGTCCATGTCGATGTGGGCAAGCTACTAAGGGTCTGCATGAGTAAAACTGGCTATGCGCTTTTTGATGTGTCAGCGGTATTTATCGGGGTGTGTGCAGAATGTCAGCAGACACAAAAGCACTCCATGGACAAAAAGTCATTTGGGGCGCTCTAACCCATGGGCGATTTTAGTGGCATACATAATGCCTATATCGCGGTGTTTGTTATCGGCTATCTTGGGGCGATAACGCCTGGTCCTGATATTTTACTAATCCTCCGTTATGCGCTCACAAATGGCGCTGGCAAAGCACTCATCGCGCTGAGCGGTATAGCAAGTGGCTGGCTACTATATCTAGGGCTTGTGTATTTTGGTTTCATGAGTGCGCTTAGCCACCCTATCGCGCAGGGGCTTATTGGCGTGCTGGGTGGATTATATCTAGGCTATATTAGCTATAAGATCTTGCGCAGCAGCACAGAATCCAGCGAGATAACAGAGCTACTAGAATCCACTTCCACCGCACGCCAGGGCAAAAGTGCGCTTTTAGGCAATACATTTTTACATGCTCTTTTTGTTAATCTCTCAAACCCCAAGGCAATTTTGTTTTTCATCGTAGTGGTTGCACCATTTGCAGGTGATGGCTTTGAAATAGGGCTTGTTGTGCTGTTTTGCTCCTTGCTGTGCGGATTTCTAAGTGTGATATTTGTGGGGCTATATGTGCGCAAGTGGCTTAGCGCGCAGATGTTTTTGTGGATCGATCGTGTAAGCGCAGTGATATTTGTGGGGTTTGCAGGGGTGCTGTTATATCAAGGGGTAGGCACGCTGCTTAGGCTCTAGCGCATTGGTGCTTTGGCTAAATTGCAAATAGAGTTAGACTTCACAGCGCGAGAAAATTATCCAGAATCTGCAAACCAGCTTTGTGACTTTTCTCCGGGTGGGGTTGGATCCCTAGGATATTATCTTTCCCCACAATCGCTGGAAATCGCTCACCATAGTCGCAAGCTGCTAGCACAGAGCTAGATTCTCCACTACTCTTGCTACTATCTTTGGCTATTTTAGCATGGTAGGAATGCACGAAATACAAAAACGCACCATTTGGAAGGTTTTTTAGCAGTGGATGATGCGCACCAGAATCTGTGAAGAAGCAGCTATTCCAGCCCATGTGTGGGATTCTGGGTGCATTTGTAAAACGCACAATTTCTCCCTGCAACAATCCAAGCCCTGCATGCTCGCCAAACTCATAGCTCTTCTCAAAAAGCAGCTGCATACCAAGACAGATCCCAAGCAGATAGCGTCCGCTACGCGCATACTCAAAAATCGCTTCATCAAAGCCGTGTTTGCGCACCTCTGCACGCACTTCGCCAAACGCCCCGACCCCGGGCAGTAGCACCTTATCGTAGAATCTAAGTGTTTCTGGGTCTTTGACAAACTCTACCTTTTGTCCTAGTGTCTCAAAGGCGTTGCGCACACTCCCTAGATTGCCAGCTCCATAGTCAATAACCCCAAGCCTGCCTCTCATATCAACCTAGCCCTGCAACACGCTATTGCAGCGCGCGCACAAGCCTCCCTCATGCTCTGCCATGAAGCGCCAGCAACGATCGCAACGAGCCCCAGCACTTTTATAGAGTGAGAATGTCCTCTCTCCTAGCGTGAAACTCCCGACTTTCTGTGATATATCTGGTGCATAGTCGCTAAGGATAAGCCACTGCGCCACCTGCGTAGCACATAAGCCCCCAAAGCCACTAGAATCTTGCTCGCTAGATTCTAGCACGAGCTCAAGCCCAGATTTGATAGCTTTATCTTTTTTAAGTGTGTCAAGTAGCTCGCTGCATTTATCGCGTAACTGCATGAGTATGGAAAAATCACTGCTAGGGCGCACATTATACATAGCTTGAGGCTGGAGTTCAAACACATTGCTAGCCCCTCCTCGCACAATCTCTGGCGTATGCTGCAAGACCTCATCAATCGTGTAGGTAAGAATGGGCGCAAGAATATGGCAGAGATTGCTTGCGATTAGTGCCATGACGCTTTGCTTGGCTCTGCGGGATTTATCATCGCGCTCATCGCAATAGAGACTATCTTTACACAAGTCAAGGTAGATTCCGCTTAGCTCATTAGTGATGAAATACATAAGTCCTTGCAAACCATTGACAAAATTATACTCTGCAAAATCCGATCGCACGCGTGAGAAACACGCATTGGCGCGCTCGACTATATAGCAGTCAATCTCACTTAGATCCTGCTTGGGGCTAAGGGTTTGCAAGTCGTTGCAGTTTGCTAGCAGGAAGCGTAGTGTATTGCGCAGCTTTTTATACTGCTCGCCTACTTGCTGGAGAATATTTTTAGAGATTTTTTGGTCATTTTGGTAGTCGCTTAGTGCGACCCATAGACGCAGAATCTCACTGCCATGACTCTTTAGTATCTCTTGGGGCAAAATGACATTGCCCTTAGATTTACTCATTTTCTCGCTATTTTCGTCCATAGTGAAGCCATGAGTGAGCACTGCCTTATATGGCGCTCTACCACGAAGCGCACAAGAAAGTAGTAGCGAGCTCTGGAACCAGCCCCTATGCTGGTCGCTTCCCTCTAAATACATATCCGCCGGAAATGCACCTGCATCGTAGCGCCCGCTCTCTAGCACGCCAAACCATGTGCTCCCACTATCAAACCACACATCAAGGATATGCATACATTTCTCAAGCTTGCTAGCTAGGTGCTTGTGGGACTCTGGGAGAAGTGCTTTAATCTCAAGCTCCCACCAAATATCACAGCCCTTTTGCGCAAAAAGCTCCCCCACATGCTCAAGCACTGCTGGATCAAATAGTGCCTTGCCAGATTCTTTATCGATGAAAAATGCGATAGGCACGCCCCAATCACGCTGGCGCGAGATACACCAATCAGGGCGATTTTCGATCATTGTGCGGATTCTATTGCGACCAGATTCTGGGTAGAATGTAGTCTGCGCGATAGATTCTAGCGCGACTTCACGCAGGGTTTTACCATTGTCATAAGGCTTATCCATGAGAATAAACCACTGCTTGGTCGCACGATAAATCACAGGCTCGTGTGTGCGCCAGCAGTATGGATAAGAGTGTGTAAATCTGGAGGATTTAAGCAAATGCTCGCCAAGAAGCGGGAGGATTTTGTCATTTGCACTAAAGACATGCTGACCGATGAAATCCCCCACCACATCTGCAGGTAAGAGTGCTTTATCTCGCAAACTCTCATCATAGCAGCCAGTGTCATCTACTGGCATAATCACTTCGATATCATAAGCCAAGCATGCAAAGTAATCCTCCTCGCCATGCCCGGGCGCACTATGCACTAGCCCGCTACCCCCGCTCATCTGCACATGCTCACCAAGGATAAGGAGCGATGGACGATTATTGAGCGGGTTTATCGCATAGAGTCGTTCAAACGCACTGCCTTGTAGGCTAACAAGCACTTCGCCATCTGTTAGCCCCTCTCCCACGAGCGACTCCAACAGGGGTTTGGCAAAAACATAGCCTTCCTTGGTAATAACATATTCTTCGTTAGGATGCAGGCAGATAGCTTGGTTTGCTGGCAATGTCCAGGGTGTGGTTGTCCAAATCACAGCTTGGATAGGCTTTGTCGTTGCGAGATTTTGGAGATTTAACCTTTGGATAGCTTCTTGGCTTAGTGGGAATCCCACGAAAATCGAGTAATCTTCTTTGTCTTTATACTCTACTTCGGCTTCAGCTAGAGCAGAGCGTGCCGCCCAGCTCCAAAATATAGGCTTAGATCGTTCAGCGAGCAAGCCCTTTTGCGCCACAAGCGCAAGAGTTTTATAGATATTTGCTTCAAACGCAAAATCCATAGTTTTATAAGGATTAGCAAAATCTCCAATAACGCCGAGATCTTGGAATTCTTGTTTTTGGATATCGAGAAATTTTTGCGCATGCTTGCGACAGAGCTCGCGGAATGCCGGCTTGGAAAGAGAGGATTTTTTATGTTCTTTCTCTACTTGCTGCTCGATAGGCAGTCCGTGGCAGTCCCAGCCAGGTGTATATCGCACGCTTCGCCCATTAAAATAATGCAGCTTTATGACAATGTCTTTTAGAATCTTATTGAGCGCATGACCGATGTGGAGATGACCATTCGCATAGGGCGGACCATCATGGAGAGTAAAAGTGTCTATTGCCCCTGCTCTATAAGTGCGCATAGCATTGTAAGCGAATTGATCAGCATTCCACGCTTGATATGTTTTGGGCTCATTTTGCGGGAGATTGCCGCGCATAGGAAAAGTTGTGTTGGGGAGAAGAAGAGTGTCTTTGTAATCCATAGTATTACTCCAGTGTCGCTTGCTGCATTGCTCAAACACTACAGACTGCATTGCAATTCAGTCGCCAGATTTTACACGCAGCCTTGCGACAAAATTGGGTGGTGCCAGCATGAAAACACGCCCTAGCACCTTGCACTTGGCGAGATTGATTCTAGGTTGGCTAGATTTTGAACGGATTTTCGACGACTTTTTTATGATCGATGACATATGGGATAAGCGCCATGTGTCGCGCGCGTTTAATCGCAACCTCTACACGCTCTTGCCATTTTTTTGTATTGCCTGTGAGTCGGCGAGGCATGATCTTGTAGCGCTCAGAAAGCGAATGCTTTAACATGTCGATGTCTTTGTAATCGATAAACTCGATTTTAGCCTCTGTGTATTTGCAGTATCGTTTAGAGTATTTTCTTCTTTCCATGTTGTTGCTCCTTAGAATGGTATTTCATCTTCATTGATGTCAATGCTCGGGATATTTTGCTCATATCCACCTTGCTGAGGCTGGGATCTAGGCGTGGCATTGTAGCTCGGCTGGGTATTATCATAGCCACCATAACTACCACCGCCATAGTTTCTGCCATAGCCACCCGCGTTGTTGCCATAGTTACTATGGCTTTGATCGCTGTGTTCTCCGCTACCAGCACTATCTTGCTTTCTATCAAGCATTTTCATGCTTTCTGCTAGAATCGAATGCTTCGAGCGCTTATTGCCACTCTGGTCTGTCCAGCTTTCAAACACCAACCGCCCCTCGATGAGCACCCTGCTACCTTTGTGCAGATACTGCTCAGCGACTTCAGCTGTGCGCCCGAAAATTTTCACATCTACAAAGCAAGTCTCATCAGCTTTGCTGCCATCTTGCTTGGAGAATTTATGTGTGCTGGCAATTGCAAATGTCGACATTGCTGTCCCAGATGGGAGATAGCGCTTCTCGACATCGCGGGTAAGATTCCCAATGATGATAATTTTATTAAACATCTGCCCTACTTTTGTTTGCGCTACTCTTGCACGCTTGGTGCAGAATCTGCACTAGATTCTGCAGATTCTGGTTTTTTAGCCTTTGGCTCTGGCTTTTTGTTTGCACGATCAACGAGCGTTTTCCACGCTTTTTGCTCTTTTTTGCTCTCATACTTGATAACAATAAAGCGCAAAATGTCTTCATTGATACGATAGAGTCGCTCAAGCTCAAGAATAGATTCTGGCTTGGTCATGAAGTAAATGACAAAATAGTAGCCGCGTTTGTGCTTCTTGATCTCATAGGCGAGATTTCTCATGCCCATATCAAGGCATGTTTCGATGACGCCACCATTTTTGGTAATGACATCTTTGTAGAAGTCGATTTTTTGCTTGATCTCTTCTTCTACAAGTGTTGGCTTGATGATAAACATCGTCTCATAATGCTTCATTCATACTCCTTGTGGTTTGCGCCCTTGCCATGTGGCAGACCCAGCCTAGCGCTAGAGCTAACCAAAGCCCGTAAGTTCTTGGCAAGAGCAAGCAAGTAGATTTAAAGTAAAGGCGCGATTCTAGCCTAGCAAAGCTTGCAGTTTGATTAAGCAGCGTAGAGAAATATTTTTGTGCCCTTGCATAATTGCATTACGCCAGAATCCTAGCAGCGAGAAAATCTCACCAAAGACCTGCTCTTTGATCCTCATCGCACGCTGGGCAAGGAGATCTGCCTCCTGAAATGGCAGCGCATACCCTAGAATCTCCTTGCTATCAGCCCTGCCATGCAGTCGCACATACACGCCGAACAAAAACAGCTTATAAAAATACCCCTCCAGCTCGCTAAGAAGCGTCATATCGCTGCTTAGCCCAGCTTCTAGCATTTGCTCAAATACCCCCACCACATCGCCACGCGCAAAGAGCGCTTGAAGTAGCTCCTCGATAGCCACACTACCAAGCCCATAGCAGAGATAAGCAAGATCTTGTTGGGTGATTGGAGTATCAAGCATGGAGAGTTTTTTTAGCTCGCTACATGCGATTGCGATGTCATAGTTTTGCATAGCGAGCAGGGACTCTAGCAGATGATTAGCGATTGAAATGTGCAGATTCTGGGCTTCTTGGCGCAGAAGCTCGAGCGCTTCGTTTGGCTTTGGTTTGAAAAACCGCACCTCCACCACGCCGTTTTTTTTCTCGTCCATCGCCTTATCTTGGGCTTTTCGCGCATAAATTGCTTCATGCTTGAATTTTGCACTTAGGGCTTTAAAGTCGCGCGCGTATTGTGCGGGGTTTTTTCCCTCTGCTTTGAAAAATGCCAGAATCAAGCTGTGGTCATGATTAAGACTAAGTGCTTGAAGAATGGCTTTAATGTCTTTGTCGCTTGGCTTTTTGTCAACCTTTACAATCACGCACTGCGCATCACCAAAGAGACTGCTAGCCGTGAGCACTTCCAAACACTCTGCAAGCGTATAGTCTCCATAGGAAAACACCCTAGATTCTAGCCCAGTGGCATGTAAAATGCGCTTGGTATAAGACTCGATGAGAAATTCACTCTCGCCATAGAGCAGGCTTGCACGAGGCGTATGCGTGCGTAGCAGAGTGTCGAATTCTTTTTTATACATTTATGCGTGCGCCCTGTTTGTGTGGTGTGTATTTGTGGCTGCTTTAGGGTAGATTCTCTTGGGTGGTTTTAAGCCACATAGCCGCACAGCGCGGTAGAATCGATCAAGCCCTAGCCGCTCTTTGACACCAATACTATAATGAATATGTGTGAGATACTCTTTGATGTAATTGCGTGGGATTTTACTCTCAAGCGCGCGAGCTTGGAGGATATAGTAAGGGATTTTCACACGCCTTCTAGTAAAGGCTTTTGCAAGCTTGGCGTAAAGCGCGGCATGGCTGTTATAGCATAAGCGTCCAAACACAAAGGGCAAGCGATACCTATCCCACCACTGCTGCCCCATATCAATCGCCTCTCCCCCAGAAAATCGATACTGCAACGCACGATCGCCAATAAGCACCGATCCACGAAGCCCCAACACCTCGCAAAGAATGTTTGATGTGTCGGATTGGTAGTCCTTGCGTGGGATTTTTGGAGAGTGTGGAGAGCTGGCAAGGGTTTTGACGGAGGCTTTGGTAGAAATGGCAGCACGAGCTACTTTGGTGCTAGAATCTAGTGGGGGTTTTGGGCTAGATTCTACATCAATAGCAAGCACACTCCAGACAGCACCTTTGGCGATGATCCCTGCGCAGGTGGCTTTGCGCTTTTGGTGGGATTTGTAGCCTGCGATCGTGGAAATAAACCCTGCATCAATACGGCGAAAGAAAAAGCTCTGGTTAAGTTTAGCGGGGTAGGATTTGCGCGCAAAAGCCGCAAGCTTAAAGCGGGAGTGTAGCGGGTAGGATTTGAGAAACACATCAAAAGGCACGAGATTAAGATATTGAATCTTGCCAAACCGCATGACTATTGCCTTGTCTCATACATGATCAAATCCTGCTTCAAGCCTCAAAGCCCTGCACAACACTCGCAAAACCCCAGAATCTAGCGCAGGATTCTAGGTAGTGTGATGTCTGTCTGCCCCTGATATTTACCATTTTTGTCTTTGTAGCTTATCTCGCAGGGCTCATCGCCTTGGAGAAATAGCACTTGGGCTATGCCTTCATTGGCATAGATTTTGGCAGGCAGGGGTGTGGTATTGCTAATCTCAATGGTGATATGCCCCTCAAATTCTGGCTCAAATGGCGTAACATTGACGATGATCCCGCACCTTGCATAAGTGCTTTTGCCTAGGCAGATGGCTAGCACATCGCGCGGCATACGGAAATACTCAATCGTATGTGCTAGGGCAAATGAGTTTGGCGGGACGAGGCAGTAGCCCTGCGCACTCGCATTGACTTCTACGACATTTTTCTCATCAAACTGCTTAGGATCCACTAGTGTCGCACCCACATTGGTAAAAATCATAAATTTATCCCCCACGCGAATGTCATACCCATAGCTTGAAAGCCCGTAAGACACGACATTTTTGCCGATTTGCTTCTCACAAAATGGCTCGATCATTTTATGCTCTAGGCTCATTTGCCGTATCCAAGTGTCTGCTTTTAGTCCCATGATTTTCTTCCTTAATTAAGAATTATGGATATTAGTATGGTGGTGCTCTATAACTTTAAAATCGACCCAGGGCAATTTGTGCTTAAAAACGCAATTTTTAAGCAATTTTGGGCTTAAAAGTGTGCTATTATACAAAATTTACTTCATTTTTAAAGGATTTTTGATGAATTTGCCAGAAATCAAAAAGCTGATTGAAATCTTCAATACCAGCTCGCAAATCACAAGACTAAGTCTTAAGCAAGATAACTTCGAGCTAAAGCTGGATAAAATGCCAAGCACTGCCCCTGCCATACCGCAAGCGACCCACCAAGCCACCATGCAAACTGCCGTGCAAGCCCCAGCCCAGCCTCAAATCCATACTCCAGCTCCGCAATCCGCTCTAGCTACACCAGAATCTAGCGCTGGCAAAAGTGGGGATTTCATCACTTCCCCTATGGTTGGGACATTTTACCACCGCCCAAGCCCAGATGCCGACCCCTATGTCAAAGTCGGCGATGTCATCAAAAAGGGGCAGACGATAGGGATTATCGAAGCGATGAAGATTATGAATGAGATTGAAGCGGAGTTTGATTGCAAGATTCTATCCATAGAGACAGGCGATGGGCAGCCGGTGGAATACGGCAGCCACCTTATCAAAGTGGAAAAAGCATAGGAAGAGACATCGATGAAAAAGGTAACCCCAAAAAAGCTAGAGCGCATTCTAGTCGCAAACCGCGGTGAAATCGCGCTTCGAGCAATACGGACGATACAGGAGATGGGCAAGCAGGCAATCGCTATCTACTCTGTGGCAGACAAAGATACGCATTATCTCGATGTAGCAGATGCCAAAATCTGCGTAGGTGGGGCAAAGAGTGCGGAGAGCTATCTCAATATCCCAGCGATTATGAGCACCGCAGCCCTTGTCGATGCAGATGCGATATTCCCGGGCTATGGATTTTTGAGCGAGAATCAGCACTTTGTAGAGATTTGCACACATCACGGGATAGAGTTTATAGGACCAAGTAGCGATGTGATGGTGATGATGAGCGATAAATCCAAAGCAAAAGATGTGATGAAAGACGCTGGTGTGCCGGTGATTGAGGGCAGCGATGGTGCGCTAAAAGACGCCAACCATGCCCAAGAAGTCGCCAAGCAAATCGGCTACCCTGTGATCCTAAAGGCTGCTGCTGGCGGAGGGGGTAGGGGAATGCGGATTGTAGAGAGTGAATCCCTGCTCAAAAACCTCTACCTAGCCGCAGAATCCGAAGCCCTAAGCGCATTTGGCGATGGCACAATTTATATGGAAAAATTTATCAACAAGCCAAAGCATATCGAAGTGCAGATTCTTGCCGATAAACACGGCAATGTCGTGCATATCGGCGAGCGTGATTGCTCTGCCCAACGCCGCCAGCAAAAGCTCATCGAAGAAACCCCCGCTGTGGTGCTAAGTGATGATGTGCGCCAAAGGCTGCTTGAGACCGCAGTAAAAGCTGCCAAACATATCGGCTATGTGGGGGCTGGGACTTTTGAGTTCCTACTAGATTCTAATAATAAAGACTTTTTCTTTATGGAGATGAATACGCGCTTGCAAGTAGAGCACACCGTGAGTGAGATGGTGAGCGGACTTGATTTGGTGGAGTGGATGATCCGCATAGCAGAGGGTGAGCAGCTGCCAAAGCAAGAAGAGATATGCTGCAAAGGACATAGCATAGAGTGTAGGATCACCGCTGAAGATCCTGTCAAATTCTATCCAAGTGCGGGGAAAATCACGCAGTGGATAGCACCCGGTGGGGCAAATGTGCGCCTTGATAGCCACGCGTATGCGGGCTATGTGGTGCCGATGTTTTATGACTCGATGATCGGCAAGCTCATCGTGTGGGGCGAAGATCGCAATAAGGCGATCGCTAGAATGCGCCGCGCGCTTAAAGAATTTAGCATTGAAGGGATTAAAACTACCATACCTTTCCATTTAAAAATGATGAGTAATGCCGATTTTCTAAAATCCACTATCCATACCAAATACCTTGAGCAAGATCTCCAATAGTCGCTTCTGGCAGGAGTCTAGCTCACACAGGAGAGACGATGAAAATCGCAGGCAATGCGAATGCTGTCCAAAACGCCGCGCAATTTGGTGTAAAAGACGAACGAAAGCAAGACCCAAAAACCGCAAGTCTCGCACAAAATCCAAAAGTCTCAACACCTAGCGAAGTGGATTCTAAGCCCTTGGCTAAATCCGCACAGGCTTCTCGCCTCAACGCGAAATCTAGCCCAAGCCCAGCCGATGAGCTAGGTGCATTTGCCAAAAATGCTAACGCCACGATTGGTGCGCTTGATGTGATGATCCGATCGCTTCAATCTCTCCAGGCCCAAAATAAACATTTCGCAAAACTTGCTCTAAAGCTCCAGGACCCTACCCAAGCCCAGAGCCCAGATCTCTCGCAAAAAGCTGATAAAATCAAAGCCAAAATGCAAGAGATATTTGACTCATCGACATTTGATGATGAAAATGTATTTGTCAAGGATTATCAAGAAGTTCTCCCAGAAAACAAGCTAAACCCCAAAAAACTCTCGCCAAGCAAGCTTAGTCTCAAGCAGCCCGAGAATCTCTCCCAATATGCCAAAGACCTAAGCGAGCAAAAGCACTACGCCAAGCAGGCAAAAAAACTGCTCAAAGCCAATCTACAAGAGCGCGCAGACGCCGTGCAAAAGACAGATTCTAGCTATGAGAAACTTGATCGCGCAAGACTCACAGAGCCAGAGTTTAAAGCTGCGCAAGGCAGTAGTGGCGTAACGCTTGATAGGATCTTGCACCTCCTGCGCTAAGCGGATTTAGTCTGGTGGATTCTGTAATCCTAAGCACAGCATGCAGGCAATCCAAGCCTAGAATCTAAAGTCCCCAAAACAAACCACAAAGGTAAAACTTATGGAGATAATCCCATACAGCACGCAACTCATTGATGAAGAAGACATTGCTTGTGTGGCGCAGGCTCTGCGCGCGCCTTTGCTTACACAAGGGCAGGCGGTAGAAGAGTTTGAAAAGGCTCTTGCTGAGTATTTGGGGGTGCGCTATGTGGTGAGCTTCAACTCCGCCACTTCCGCGCTCTATGCCGCTTATCGCGCTTGCTTTAGTCAAAATGCGCTTGTCATCACCACACCCATAAGCTTTGTCGCCACGGCAAATATGCTGCTAGCTTGCGGCTGTGAGCCGATATTTGCAGATATTGGCTTTGATGGCAATATCTCCCCAGAGTCCATTACCCGCGCTATTGAAAAAGTGGATTCTAGCGATAGGGAGAGATTGCAAGGGATTGTGAGTGTAGATTTTGCGGGCAAGAGTGCTGATACAGAGAGTATCCGCGCCATTGCCAAAGAGCATAATCTCCGCTTCATAGCCGATAGTTCGCACGCTTTTGGCGGCAGTGTTGATGGGCGTAAAATCGGCACTCTTGCTGATGTAAGTGTCTTTAGCTTCCACGCTATTAAGCCCATAACCACTGCTGAAGGTGGCGCGATTAGCACCAATGATAAAACAATCTATGAGCAAGCCAAGCTCGTGCGATCACATGGCTTGGTGAAAAAGCGGCTTTGGGATACGCAAGTGGCGCAAATGGGCTTTAACTTCCGCCTAAACGAACTGCAAGCTGTCCTTGGGCTCTCCCAGCTCCATAAAATCGAGCAGTTTTTAGCGCGCAGAGAAGAAATCGCTAGAATCTATGATAGAGCCTTTGTAGGTAATCCCTACTTCACGCCCACCCACCCAGCAATCCCTGCTAATCACACTAGCACCAATCATCTCTACCCCATTTTGCTCCATAAAGAGCTTTATTGCGTTAAGGAAGAGATTTTTGCGATGCTGTGGGAGAAGGGGCTAGGCGTGCAGGTGCATTATAAGCCGATATTTCTCTATGAGCTTTATGCCAATGCAAAAGGGCTACACAAAGATAGCAGCGGGCAAGCCCTAGCGACAAACGCGCTTGATTGGTATCAAGCAGAGCTATCGCTGCCCTGTCATCAAGCGATGAGTGAAGCGCAAGTGCAATACTGCATCAAGCAGATTCTGGAGATCTGCGCCAAAAGCGCGAGTAGTTTAAAGTCTAGCCCTAGAATCCATTGTGTTTAGATTCTGGGATTTTAGAGCAGTAAAATGAATCACTCATGCAAGGCTTACTGCTCTATCGCATCGCATTCTACTAGCAGCTCCCCTTGTGCGTTGTAAAAATAATCCGTGCCTATGGGATATTCTTGGATTCTATGCTCTATCTTTACCCCATTTTCAAGCACAAACTCCACCACCCCGCCAATACTCGCACTCCCGGGCGTAGCACTTTGGACTGCTAAGACACTACCCTTTGGCAAATGCTCTTTATACAATATCTCACGCCCATTTATCCTAAAGTCCCAATGCCCTTTGCCATTAGGGAACCAATCATCAACGCTCACCTTATCATCTTTATGCCCTATCACACGCACATCTTTTACAGGCACTTCAAAAGCTAAAATCTCGCTCTCATTCCCCCACGATACCGCCCTAACAAATATGACTTGCGGATATAAACTTTTAAGCCTACTCAACATAGATTCCACTTTATCCGTGTCAAACCACTCCTTGCTTACACGCACCACAAAGGCTTTTTGCTCTATCTGCTCTTGGATAAGGCACTCTTGCTTAGATTCCGCACCTCTAGCTTCCACTGCCACTATCGCCCAAAACACACACAGCACAATCGCAGCAAATTGCATAAAACCCCTTACATTCAAGCCTTATGAGCGGCTTCCTTGCGGCTTTTGGCGGCTCTTGCGCTCATACCAAAGCCACTGCACAAGCAAAGCCCCCACACCAATATCAATGCACACATCTGCAAAGTTAAAGATCGCAAACTCAAACCAATAATGCCAATACACATAATCCACCACCTTGCCATACACAAAGCGGTCAATGACATTTGCAATCCCACCCCCTAGGATAAAACTAAAGCCCAGCCAATACTGCCTAAACGCCCCCCCTGCCAATGCCAAATACAAGCCCAGCCCCGCTAGTAGCGCGATTTGTATCCACTTAAGCCACCCTTGCAAAAATGCAAACATCGAAAACGCCACGCCATCATTATAAACAAGCACGATAGAAATCGCCCTGCTCTCCCAGCGAAATCCTTCTAACACCTGCAGCTTTAGCCACTGATCCAGCGCGATCACTCCCACGACAATGCCAAAAAACAGCCCCGCACGAAGTCTCATACACTGCACCTACACAAGCTTTGAGCGCAAAAAGCCCTCTAACTCTTTTGCCGCAGATTCTATCGCTTCACTCTCCTTGCCCTCCACCAAAATACGCAAAATATGCTCCGTGCCAGAGTAGCGGATAAGCGTGCGCATACCTGATTTTTCTATCTGCTTGCATAGCTCGCTAAAGCCAGAGATGGATTCTAGGGGCGTTTTTTCAAGCACTTTTAGATTGATAAGCTTTTGCGGATAGAGTGTGAAGGGATTTAGAGCTTGATGGCTTGAAGTTTTCTTGCGCAGCACTAGTGCCATCACCGCAATCGCGCTCATCAGCCCATCGCCCGTGGTGGAGTAGTCGCTAAAGATAATATGCCCACTTTGCTCTCCGCCAAAATTGCTGCCATACTTTTTCATCGCATCAAAGACATATTTATCCCCCACATCGCACCGCTGCAAGCCTATCTTATGCCTAGCCAGAAACTCTTCTAGTGCGAGATTGCTCATTTGCGTAGCGATGATGGTGCTAGATTCTAGCTCGCCAATGGAGCGCATATACTCCCCAAGCGCGCCTAGCAAAATATCGCCGTGAATAATCTTACCCATATTATCGACCACCACAAGCCTATCCGCATCGCCATCAAGCGCGAAGCCAATATCCGCGCGATATTTGAGCACTTCATTTGCTAGATCTTGGGGGTGCATAGCCCCACACTGCTCGTTGATATTAAAGCCATTTGGGGTGTTGTTTATCACCACTACATCTGCCCCCAGCTCGCGGAAAATCGTAGGCGCGACCTTGTAGGCTGCTCCATTAGCGCAGTCAAGCACGATACGCAAGCCTTGCAGGGTCAGCTCTTTGGGAAAAGAATTTTTAATATGCACGATATAGCGACCTATCACATCATCAATGCGCTTGGAGCTGCCGATCTCCTGTCCTATCTTGTGGCTTTGGGCTAGCAGCTGCTTGTCGTGGTAGATTCTCTCTATCTGTGCTTCAGCTTTTTCATCAAGCTTATTACCAAAACGATCGAAAAACTTTATCCCATTATCATCAAATGGATTATGACTCGCACTTATCATAATCCCCGCATCACAGCGCATATCCGCGGTGAGAAAGGCTATGGCAGGGGTAGGCATAGGACCTACTTGTATGACATCATACCCCACTGAAGTAAGCGCACTTACTAGGGCGTTTTCTATCATATAGCCACTGCGGCGCGTGTCTTTGCCAAGTAGAATCTTATTGCTTGAGCGAATGTTTTTCTGCCTAGCAAGATCGCGGAAATACAGCCCCACAGCGATACCTAGCTCAATGCAAAATGCCGGCGTAAGAAAGCTTCCTGCCCTGCCGCGCACACCATCAGTGCCAAAGATTTTGGCTAGATTTTGGGATTTTGTTGATAAAGTTTTTTTACTCATTTAGCACTACTCCTGCTTCACTTGCCCATGGGGATTAAACTGCTTTTAAATAAAAACTAGGCACAATAATGCCCTAAAATTTTTTACAAAAGGATTAAAAAATATGGCAAACCACAAGTCCGCAGAGAAGAGAATCCGCCAGACAGAGAGGCGCACAGAGCGCAACCGCTACTACCGCACGAGAATCAAAAATATCATTAAAGCAGTGCGTGAGAGTGTGGCAAACAATGACCTGCCAAAAGCACAAGAAGCCTTTAAAATCGCCAACAAAGAGCTGCATAAATTTGTCAGCAAAGGCATTGTGAAGAAAAATACTGCCGCACGCAAAGTCAGTCGCCTTAACGCCGCTGTTAAAAAACTCGCCCAATCTGCTTAATCCCCTAGCTTTTGCCTAGGCTTTCTCAAGGGTTATAAATTTTATGCTTAGTGATACACTGCGCCCCATTATCGCGCGTTATGATGAGATAAGCGATCTGCTCTCTCGCCCAGAGATAGTGGCAGATGTCAAGCAGCTAACCGCCCTTAGCAAGGAGCAAAGCCAAATCCAAGAGATCACGCAGCAAGCTAGAATCTATCTCGCCACCCTAGAATCCATACAAGAAAACAAGCTACTTTTAGAAGACAAAGAGTTAAGCGAGCTTGCTAAAGAAGAGCTAAAATCCCTAGAATCCACAAAAACAGAGCTAGAAGAGCACTTGCGATTGCTACTAATCCCCAAAGACCCAAATGATGATAAAAATATTTATCTCGAGCTACGCGCAGGCACAGGTGGCGATGAGGCTGGGATTTTTGTAGGAGACTTGTTCCGCGCATATTGCCGCTATGCAGATACAAAGGGCTGGAAGGTAGAGATTATCAGCTCAAGTGAGAATGATGTGGGCGGATATAAGGAAATTATCGCACTCATCAAAGGCTCTGGCGTTTTCTCTAAGCTCAAGTTTGAAGGCGGCACACACCGCGTCCAGCGCGTCCCTCAAACTGAATCTCAAGGTAGAATCCACACTTCTGCTATCACTGTGGCGATTATGCCAGAGGTCGATGATGTAGAGATCACCATTAACCCAAATGACTTGCGTATAGAAGTCTTCCGCGCAGGCGGACACGGCGGACAATGTGTCAATACCACGGATTCTGCGGTGCGTATCACACATATCCCCACAGGCATTAGCGTCTCTATGCAAGATGAGAAATCCCAGCACAAAAACAAAGACAAAGCGATGAAGATTCTAAAGGCTAGAATCTATGAAGCCCAGCTTGCCGAGCAAATGGCGCAAAACTCTCAAGCGCGCAAAGACCAAGTAGGAAGCGGGGATAGAAGCGAGCGCATACGCACTTACAACTACCCGCAAAATCGCCTAACCGATCATCGTATCAACACCACGCTATACAGCCTAGAAGAAATAATGCTCTCTGGTAATTTAGATTCTATCATCGACCCTTTGATAGCCCACGCGCAATCGCTTGCCCTAAGTGCGCAAGAATAGTGGCACATACACTTCTTATCTTTCCATGTCTCTTGCGCGTATAAAAAAGCTTAAAATTTTGGATATGTTGCTGGATTTGTTTGGGTTGTGTGCTTATTTTTGTTCCCAATCTATGATTGTTGTCCTTTTTATAAGGAAGCAAATTTTTCTTTTTATGCCTAAAAATAGGCAAAGCTCTTGACTATTTTTAGTATTTTTGTCTATAATCTCGGCTCAAATTTGACACATTGCATTGCAGTGGGTTCTTTAAGACAGAAACCAGAGAATCTTTGTTTTAAAGTTTGACAAATTTATATACGAGGAAAATCTATGGAAAAAATTCGATTGAAGCTCAAAGCCTATGATCATCGGGTTCTTGACAGGTCGGTTACTTCTATTGTCGAGGCTGTGAAGCGCACTGGATCAGAGATATGTGGTCCTATCCCATTGCCTACCAGAAGCAGAAAATACACCGTGCTTCGTTCTCCGCATGTCAATAAAGATTCTCGAGAGCAGTTCGAGATTCGAGTTCATACGAGGATTATCGACATCATGTCTGCTACACCCGATACGGTAGAGGGACTGATGAAGCTTGATTTGGCTCCAGAAGTTGATGTAGAAGTAACTTCTATGAGTAAATAGCGTCGAGTGATATATTATTTAAGGAAAGAGAATGGAATTTTTGGCACAAAAAATAGGGATGAGTAGAACGGTCGGTAAGACAAGCACCCCTGTTACACTTTTGAAAGTATTAAACACAAAGGTATGTGAGCTAAAAGAGGGTGGGCAAGCCATAGTTGCATATCCCAGAGGTAAAGCCCAAAGTAAGTCTATTGCTGGGCAGCAAAAAAAATACAATCTCAGCAAGGAATATAATCGCTTTGCTACGCTTCGTGTTGCGAATACTGAGGTTGGTGATTTGGATATATCTGCACTTGAATCTGCACAGCGTCTTAAAGCCTCGTTTATGACGAAAGGTCGCGGATTTAGCGGTGCGATGAAGCGCTGGAATTTTCAGGGCGGTCCTGCTGCTCATGGAAGTAGATTTCACAGACGACTAGGATCTATTGGGAATCGTGAGTGGCCAGGGCGTGTGCAGCCGGGTAAAAAAATGGCAGGACATTATGGAAATGAGAAAGTAACAGTGCAAGCCCAGGTTGTATCTTTCGATAAGGAAAATGGGATTCTCGTGCTCAAAGGCTCTGTTGCTGGATACAATGGCGCATTTGGCAAGATTACTATTATCAAATAAGGGTGAAAAATGAGCAGTGCGATAGTATTGGATAAATCGTTTAAAAAGGCAAGTGAAATTGCTTTGCCTGAGAGCTACAAGGGGATTAAAGAGCATAATCTCTATCTATATGTTAAGTCGTATCTGGCTTCTTTGCGCGCAAACAATGCGAAAGCAAAAAAGCGCGGCGAAGTGAGCGGTGGCGGCAAAAAGCCATGGGCGCAAAAGGGTGGAGGTCGTGCTCGTGCAGGAAGTATTACATCTCCAGTATTTGTTGGTGGTGGTGTAGCTCATGGTCCTAGCAACGATAGAAACTACGAGCTAAAGATCAACAAAAAGCAAAAACGCCTTGCGCTTGAGTATGCAATGAAGCAGAAGGCAGACACCGGCAAACTATATGTTGTAGATTCTCTAAGTATTGCTAGTGGAAAGACAAAAGATGCAAATGTAGTGCTTAAGGGCATTGGTGAAAGGAGCGTGCTGCTTGTCGCTCAATCAATCCAGGATGAGAAGACATTTCTGGCATATCGTAATTTGCAGAATTGCTACTTTATCGAAGCAAGTGAGATGAATGCTTATCTTGTGGCTGCCTTTCATGCTGTTGTGATAGAAAAGCCCGTCTTGGAAGCATTTTTAGATTCTGGAAATAAGGGGAAATAAATGGCTGATATAACAGATATTAAATCCATTCTCTACACAGAGAAGTCATTATCGCTTCAAGAGAGCGGGGTTTTGGTTGTGCAAACATCGACACGCGTTACAAAAAATCAACTCAAAGAGGTCTTTAGAGAATATTTTGGTGTGGTTCCAGTGAAAATTAATTCCTTGCGCCAAGATGGTAAGGTTAAACGCTCGATAAAGAGAGGCAGCAATGGAACTCAAAAATTTTATGGGCAGCGAAGCTCTTACAAGAAATTTTATGTGAAGATTCCAGAGGGTGCGAAGATTGATTCGCTCACAGCATAGAGGAGTAGAGTATGGCAATTAAGACATATAAACCATATACCCCAAGTCGTAGGTTTATGAGCAATCTCAGCTCAAGTGATATTACGGCAAAGCCAAGTGTTAGAAAGCTTTTGATTAAACTCCCTGTATCTGCAGGTAGAAATAACAATGGTCGAATAACCAGCCGCCACAAAGAGGGTGGGGCTAAGCGTTTGTATCGTGTTATTGATTTTAAGCGTAATAAATTTAATATCCAAGGGCGTGTTGTGGCTATTGAATACGATCCATATCGAAATTGTCGTATAGCACTAATCACCTATCCCGATGGAGATAAGCGTTATATTTTGCAGCCCAGCGGCTTGCAAGTTGGTGATGTAGTCATTGCAGCAGAATCTGGTCTTGATATCAAAACTGGATATGCAATGAAGCTTAAAAATATTCCAATTGGCACAATCGTGCATAATATAGAAATGCATCCAGGCGCTGGCGGTCAGCTCGCTCGAAGTGCTGGGTCTAGTGCGCAAATTATGGGGCGTGAGAACAAATACATCATCTTGCGCTTACCAAGTGGAGAAATGCGTTATATCTTAGATGAGTGTATGGCGACAATAGGTGTTGTAGGGAATGAAGACTTTATTAATATTTCAATTGGTAAAGCTGGACGCAATAGGCATTTGGGTATTCGCCCACAAACAAGAGGTAGCGCAATGAACCCTGTGGATCACCCACATGGTGGTGGTGAGGGAAAAACTGGTTCGAGCGGTCATCCGGTTTCACCTTGGGGAACGCCTGCTAAGGGGTATAAAACTCGTCGCAAAAAAGCAAGTGATAAGCTAATTATCTCAAGAAAGAAGAAGTAAGGAATAGATATGGCAAGATCAATTAGAAAGGGTCCTTTTATTGATGGTCATTTAGCGAAAAAAGTAGCTAAATCTAAAGAAGCAAAAGACAATAAGCCTATAAAAACTTGGTCTAGAAGAAGCACTATCCTGCCAGACATGATAGGCTTGACATTCAATGTTCATAATGGGCGTGCGTTTGTTCCTGTATATGTTACCGAGAATCATGTGGGCTATAAGCTAGGTGAGTTTGCTCCTACGCGAACTTTCAAGGGGCACAAAGGCAGTGTCCAGAAAAAGATAGGGAAGTAGGGGTGAAAGATGAGTAGAGCATTGTTGCGTTTTATTAGACTATCTCCAACGAAAGCGCGTTTGGTGGCTCGTGAAGTGCAAGGAATGAATGCTGAGCTTGCACTTGCAAGTTTGGAATTTACTCCAAATAAGGCTGCCAAAGTTATCTATAAGGTCATCGCTTCTGCTGTCGCGAATGGCTCTTATGAGGCAAAAAATGTGATTGTGCATTCTTGCCGTGTGGATGCTGGTCCTGTGCTAAGAAGATTTATGCCAAGAGCAAGAGGGCGTGCGACACCTATACGAAAACCCACTTCCCATGTGCTTGTGGAGGTTCTAACACAGGCTGAAGTCGATTCGTTAAAGGTTAAGAACTCAAAGTCTCGAGGAGTTCTTGCTAAGGAGCAAGGCAAATCAGCTAAACCTGCTACTAAGGAAAAAGAAGGTGTAACTTCTAAGAAAAGAGTTACCCCAAAAGCACCAGCTAAGAAACCAAGCGTTAAATCAGAAACTAAGGAATAAAAGCCATGGGACAAAAAGTTAATCCAATCGGACTGAGATTAGGTATCAATAGAAATTGGACTTCTCGTTGGTTTCCTAATACCAAGGTGGCTCCTGCTAATATTGTCGAGGATCATACTATTAGAAAGTTCTTGAAAAAGGAGTTATATTATGCGGGCATTAGTGAGATTGTTATCGAGCGAGCAGCAAGCAAGATCCGTATAACTGTGGTAGCAGCACGCCCAGGGCTCATCATAGGCAAGAAAGGTGCAGATATTGAGCTTAAGCGCGAGGCGTTAAAGCAACTTATCAAAAAAGATGTGTCAATTAACATCAAGGAGGTCAAAAGACCACAGGCTAATGCGCAGCTTGCGGCAGAAAATGTGGCTATGCAGCTTGAAAAGCGTGTTGCATTTAGGCGTGCTATGAAAAAGGTTATGCAGGCAGCAATGAAGTCTGGTGCTCGGGGCGTAAAAATTAAGGTTTCTGGGCGTTTAGCAGGAGCTGAAATGGCTCGAACAGAGTGGTATATGGAAGGTAGGGTGCCTCTCCATACGCTGCGTGCTAAAATTGACTATGGTTTTGCCGAGGCTTTTACAACCTATGGAATCATAGGGATTAAAGTGTGGATTTTTAAGGGTGAGATTTTGCAGAAAGGCATTCAGCCAGATAAGCGAGAGGATGCAGAGGATGCGAGGGAATCTCGATTGAAATCTAAGAGAGGGAGACAATAATCATGTTAATGCCCAAGAGGACAAAATATAGAAAGCAAATGAAAGGAAGAAATCGCGGTAAATCTATGCGCGGATCTTCTTTGGCTTATGGCAATATTGGTATTAAGGCACTTGAGCTTGGCAGAATAGATTCTCGTCAGATAGAGGCAGCGAGAATAGCGCTTACAAGACATATTAAAAGAACAGGGAAAGTATGGATACGTGTTTTTCCTGATAAGCCTCTTACTGCCAAGCCACTTGAAGTGAGAATGGGTAAAGGAAAGGGCGCTGTTGAAAAATGGGTTATGAACATTCAGCCTGGTAGAATCATCTATGAGATCATAGGTGTTGAAGAGGGAATGGCTCGAGAGGCATTAGCTTTGGCACAAAGTAAGCTTCCTTTTAAAACAAAAATCATAACTAGCGAGAGTGAAAATGAAATTTATTGATTTGAAAGATAAAGACTTGGTGGAGCTCCACAAGATGTTGAAAGACAAGAAGTCCGAGCTTTTTGAGTTGCGATTGAAGCTTAAAACAATGCATTTGACTAACCCTAATCAAATTGGGATAGTGAGAAAAGATATTGCCAGAATCAATACGGCAATATCTGCTAAAAAGGAAAGCAAATGAATCAAGCACAGCCACATAAAAGAATAATACAGGGCAAGATTGTTTCGATCGCTGGGGACAAAAGTGCGGTGGTTTTGGTGGAGCGTAAAGTGGTGCACCCTAAATACCGCAAAATTGTTAAGCGATTTAAGAAATACACTATTCATGATGAAAAAAATCAGGCAAAAGTAGGCGATGAAGTCGTAGCCATCGAATGTAAGCCTATTTCAAAAACTAAATCTTTTAACCTAAAAGATATTGTGTCAGTAGGAGTCTAGTATGATTCAAAGTTTTACACGATTGAATGTAGCCGACAATAGCGGTGCGAAGGAGATTATGTGTATAAAAGTGCTTGGGGGGAGCCACAAGCGTTATGCAAGCGTTGGTGATGTGATTGTCGCCTCTGTCAAAAAGGCTATTCCTAATGGGAAGGTTAAGAAAGCCCAAGTTGTAAAAGCGGTTGTGGTTAGAACAAAAAAGGAGATCCACAGAGCAAACGGATCGTTAGTGCGATTTGATGACAATGCGGCTGTTATTTTGGATGCAAAGCGGGAGCCTATCGGGACTAGAATCTTTGGTCCTGTTAGCAGGGAAGTTCGATATGCTAATTTTATGAAGATAGTATCATTGGCGCCGGAGGTGTTATAGTGGTGAAGTATAAAATCAAGAAAGGCGATACTGTGAGAGTTATTGCTGGAGACGATAAGGGAAAAGTGGGAAAAGTTTTGGCAGTTTTGCCAAAGAAGGCTTCTGTCATTGTAGAAGGTTGCTCTCTTGTTAAAAAGTCAGTAAAGCCAAGCGATAACAACCCTAAAGGTGGCTTTGTGAGCAAAGAAGGGCTTATACATATTTCGAATGTCAAAAAAGATGGAGAATAAGGGCTATGTTTGCACTGAGACAAAAATATAACGATGAAATCAAAGCGCAGCTAAAGGAAACGCTCAGTATCCAGAATCCAATGCTTGTCCCAAAACTGGAAAAAATAGTGATAAGTGTTGGTGCCGGGGATTATGCTAAAGATTCCAAGATTATGCAAAATATAGCGGATACGATCTCTCTTATTGCTGGACAGAAGGCGGTTATTACAAAAGCCAAAAAATCTGTAGCTGGATTTAAAATGCGTGAGGGTATGCCAGTGGGTGTGAAAGTAACATTGCGTGGTAAGCAGATGTATAACTTTTTAGAAAAACTTATTGTGATTTCTTTGCCCAGGGTTAAGGATTTTCGTGGTGTCCCCCGGAATGGATTTGATGGGCGTGGGAATTATAGCTTTGGCTTAAATGAGCAACTTATGTTCCCAGAGGTTGTGTATGATGATATCATGGTAACACATGGTATGAATATTACGATTGTTACTTCAACACAAGACGATAAAGAGGCGTTTAAACTTTTGGAATTCTTTGGTATGCCGTTTGCGAAAGGGAGATAGTATGGCGAAAAAATCAATGATAGCGAAAACCAATAGAAAAGCAAGATTCAGTTCGCGTGCATATACTAGATGCAGAGTTTGTGGTAGGCCACATTCTGTGTATAGGGACTTTGGGCTTTGTAGAGTTTGTCTGCGTAAGATGGGCAATGAGGGCTTGATCCCTGGTTTAAGAAAAGCTAGCTGGTAGAAAAGGAGTAGGATCATGGTAAATGATATTATTGCGGATTCTTTGACACGACTTCGTAATGCCTCTATGAGAAGGCTGGAATCTACGACGTTGTATTATGCAAAGATTGTTGTTTCAATTTTAGATGTCTTTAAAGAGCAAGGGTTTATTAAGGGCTACAATGTCAATGATAAAGATGGAAAGCAGTCTATTCTTGTTCAGCTTGCATATGATGAGCGGGGTAAGTCTATGATCAATGAGGTCAAGCGTATAAGCAAACCAGGAAGAAGGGTATATAAGGCTCGAAGCGAACTTAAGCGATTTAAAAATGGGTATGGCACTATTGTAGTCAGCACAAGCAGAGGTGTGATATCTAACGATGAGGCATACAAAGCAAATGTCGGTGGCGAAGCTTTGTGTAGTATTTGGTAATTAGGAGCTAGCATGTCAAGAGTTGGTAAAAGACCTATCAGTATTCCAGATTCTGTGCAAGTGAATTTGGACGGGACGAAAATTGTTTTCAAAAATGCAAAATTAACAAAAGAGCTTGAAACTCACGGGCGTGTTAAGGTTGAGCTTCAAGACAAGGAGCTTATTTTCTCTGCTTTAGATTCTGTGTCGCAGTCTAGAGCTTTTTGGGGCACTTATAGGGCTTTGGCAAACAATATCATTGTAGGACTAACTCAAGGTTTTACTAAGATTCTTGAGATAAATGGTGTTGGTTACAAAGCCGCGATAGCTGGTAAAAACCTGGAGCTTGCGCTTGGATTTTCCCATCCCATTAAGTATCCTATTCCCGATGGTGTGGAAATGTCGCTTGAGAAAAATCAGCTGACGATAAAAGGTGCTGATAAGCAACAGATCGGGCAAATTGCTGCTGAGATTCGGGAGTTTAGACCACCTGAGCCATACAAGGGTAAGGGTATTAAATATCTTGAAGAGACAATTATCCGCAAAGCTGGGAAAACAGCGAAAAAATAGCTAGGAGCTGGTAATGACAAATAAGATTTTAGAATTAAAGAAAAATTTGCGAATCAAGAGGAAGATGCGTATTCGCGACAAGCTTAAAGGCACAACTACTCGCCCTAGAATCAGTATTTTTCGATCTAATAAGTATCTATATGCGCAAGCCATTGATGATGTGAATGGTGTAACACTTGCGACTGTAGATGGCATGAAACTTAAGCTTGGAAACAATAAAGATCAAGCAGAGCAAATTGCAGTCGTATTTGCCAAAACCTTGAAAGATAAGGGGATTTCTTCAGCCATATTTGATCGTAATGGATATCTATTCCATGGAGTCGTCAAGGCATTTGCAGATTCTCTTCGAGAAAATGGTATAACATTATAGGCAATCTACAAAGGGGAAAATATGAAAATTGATAGAGAAGAGTTTAGTGAAGTTGTCGTGAATATTGGTCGTGTGACAAAGGTTGTCAAAGGTGGGCGTAGATTTCGATTTAATGCGCTTGTTGTTGTTGGTAATCGTAATGGCATGGTTGGTTTTGGTTTGGGTAAAGCCAAGGAAGTTCCAGATGCGATCAAAAAGGCAATTGATGATGCATTTAAAAATGTTATCAAGGTTAATATTAAAGGCACGACTATCGCGCATGATATTGAATATAAGTATAATGCGAGTCGGATTTTGCTTAAGCCAGCGAGTGAGGGAACAGGTGTTATTGCTGGTGGCTCGGCAAGACCGGTCATCGAGCTTGCAGGTATTAAAGATATTCTTACTAAATCTCTTGGCTCGAGCAATCCATACAATGTGGTTAGGGCGACTTTTGATGCTCTGGCTCAAATCAAAGCATAATCAAGGAGAAATCGATGGCTTCTCTACATACTATTAAGCCTGCAAAAGGTAGTGTGAAGAATATAAAAAGAGTGGGGCGAGGACAAGGAAGCGGTATGGGAAAAACTTCTACCCGTGGAGGTAAAGGACAGACTGCCCGCACCGGTTATACGGCAAAGAGAGGGTTTGAGGGTGGTCAGCAGCCACTCCAAAGGCGTTTGCCAAAAGTTGGCTTTACGAGCAGAATCCAAAAGCCTTATGTGATCAATATCGATAGAATCAAAGCAGTTGCAGGGCTTAGCGAGCTAACTATTGAAAGTATTGCAGGCGTGCATAAATTGCCAGGTTTTGTTACTAGCACTAAAAATAGCCAAAGTGCTGATATAAAACCAAAAGTATTGGTAAAACTTATTGGCTCCGCAACCTCTGGTCTTGCAGGGAAAATCAAGGATTCTAGAATCGCTATAAGTGGGCAACAGCAATAAGAGTCTGGTATGAATAAAACTATCATCAATAAAATACTTATTACCCTAGTATTTTTATTTGCCTATCGCGTTTTGGCGTATATTCCTATCCCTGGTGTCGATGCACTTGTGATTAAGGATTTTTTCCGTGCGAGCAGTAGTAATGCGCTTGGATTGTTTAATATGTTTAGCGGTGGAGCGGTGGAGCGTATTAGTATTATTACGCTTGGGATTATGCCTTATATTACAGCTTCTATCATTATGGAGCTTTTGGCAGCCACTTTTGCCCCGCTTGCCAAGATGAAAAAAGAGCGCGATGGTATGCAGCGATATATGCAGATTATCCGCTATGCTACGATTGTCATTACGATTATTCAGGCTATTAGTGTTTCTTTTGGTTTGCGTAGTATTGGTGGCGGTGCGAATGGGGCAATCCTTATTGATATGAAAGAGTTTTTACTTATTTCTGTATTCGCTATGCTTACTGGGACGATGTTGCTAGTGTGGATAGGCGAGCAAATCACTCAACGGGGCGTTGGTAATGGCATAAGTCTTATTATTTTTGCCGGGATTGTCTCTGGGATTCCAAGTGCGATTGGGTCGACATTTAAGCTTGTTAATACTGGCGAAATAAGTATTTTAAGCCTTATTGTCATTGGGGTGATTATTATTGCGACGATTTGCTGTATTGTGTATATTGAGCTGGCAGAGAGAAGAATACCTATTTCCTATGCTCGTAAGGTTGTCATGCAGAATCAAAACAAGAGAATCATGAACTATATTCCAATAAAGCTTAATCTCAGCGGAGTGATTCCGCCGATTTTTGCTTCAGCTCTGCTTGTATTTCCAGCAACAATCTTGCAGGCTTCTAGCAACAAGTATCTGCAGTTCATTGCTGATTTACTAAGCCCTAGTCAGTATCTGCACCATGTTTTGATGTTTATTCTTGTAGTGTTTTTCGCATATTTTTACTCATCTATTGTGTTTAATGCCAAGGATATTGCAGACAATCTTAAGAGGCAAGGTGGTTATATTCCAGGTATGCGTCCGGGCGAGGGGACATCATCGTTCCTTAATTTTGTTGCAAATAATCTTACACTTTGGGGGTCGCTGTATTTGGCTATTATCTCGACATTGCCGTGGATTCTAGTGAAACTTCTTGGTGTGCCTTTCTATTTTGGCGGGACGGCTGTTTTGATTGTCGTGCAGGTTGCCATTGATACAATGCGTAAGATTGAGGCGCAAATTTATATGAATAAATATAAAACGCTTAGTGCTGTTGGATTCTAGTTGTCTATGTCTGTGAGAGGGCGTTGAGTATGGCGATAGCGATTCGCAGCAAAAAAGAGATAGCACTGATTGAAAAATCTGCAACGATTGTTGCGCAGGCTCTGAAGCTTGTGCAAAAGCATGCAGTCCAGGGTGTGAGTCTTATTGAGCTTGATAAAATCGCTGAGGATTATATTCTCTCGCAAAACGCCAAGCCTGCGTTTAAGGGACTCTATGGGTTTCCAAATACCACTTGTTTATCGCTGAATTCTGTGATAATTCATGGAATCCCTACAGAGACAAAGCTTCAAAATGGTGATATTTTAGGGATTGATTTGGGTGTGGAGTGTGATGGTTGGTTTGGTGATGGTGCCATAACTATTGGGATTGGCGAGATAGACTCGCATGATGAAAAGCTTATCGCTTGTGCAAAAGATGTGTTGTATGAGGCGGTTGATTTTTGTCGAGCTGGATTGCATTTCAAGGAGTTAAGTCATTTTCTGGAGCAGAGAATAAGGCAAAGAGGCTTTGTCCCACTTGAAGATTTTTGTGGTCATGGTATTGGTAGAAGCCCGCATGAAGAACCCCAGATTTTGAATTACCTAGAATGCCCAAACCCTAAGCAAGGTCCAAAAATGAGGGAGGGTATGGTATTTTGTATAGAGCCTATGATTTGTTGTGCTGCTGGGAAGCCAGTTGTGCTTGAAGATGGCTGGTCTGTTACCTCGCAGGACGGGCGAAATGGCAGTCATTATGAGCATACAGTTGCAATTGTGAATGGTAAAGCAAGGATTTTAACCCACGCATAAGGAGTAAGATTTGGCTAAAGATGATGTGATAGAAATTGATGGGAAAGTGATTGAAGCGTTACCTAATGCGACTTTCCGTGTCGAGCTAGATAATGGGCATGTTGTGCTCTGTCATATTGCTGGCAAAATGCGAATGCACTATATCAAAATACTTCCAGGCGATAGGGTGAAATTAGAGCTTACACCATATAGCCTTGATAAAGGCAGGATTACCTATCGCTATAAATAAGCCTTCTTTAAACTATCTTTGGCTAGAATCCGCGTTTTAGTTTTTGAAAATTCTAGCCTGATTCTGGGGCTATGCACAATAAACCAACAAAGGAGCATGAATGAAAGTTCGACCATCGGTCAAAAAAATGTGCGATAAGTGCAAGATTATCAAGCGTAAAGGTGTGGTTCGGGTCATCTGCGCCACTCCAAAACATAAACAAAGACAAGGATAGAAAATGGCGAGAATTGCTGGTGTAGATTTGCCTAAAAAGAAGCGCGTGGAGTATGCTCTCACATATATTTATGGTATTGGCTTAAAAAGCTCAAGAGATATTCTTAAGGCTGTAAATATTTCTTTTGATAAGCGAGTTAATGATCTCAGCGAAGATGAAGTTTCTGTTATTGCGAAAAAGATTCAAGAAGCTTATGTCGTAGAAGGGGATTTAAGAAAAAAAGTCCAAATGGATATAAAAGCCCTTATGGATCTTGGGAGTTATCGCGGTTTGCGTCATAGGAAAGGCTTGCCTGTCCGAGGTCAAACAACAAAAAATAACGCACGCACAAGAAAAGGCAAGCGCAAAACCGTTGGTTCTAAATCGTAGGTCTAGTAAGGAGATATAGTATGGCTAAAAATACGACGAAAAAACGCGTAGTTAAGAAAAATATCGCGCGGGGTGTTGTGTGCATATCTGCTACTTTTAACAACACAAATGTTACCGTGACAGATGAAATGGGAAATGTATTATGCTGGGCAACAGCTGGTGGGCTAGGATTTAAAGGAAGTAAAAAATCTACTCCTTATGCCGCGCAGCAAGCCGTAGAGAGTGCCATGGCAAAAGCCAAAGAGCATGGGATCAAGGAAGTTGGCATTAAGGTGCAGGGTCCAGGTAGCGGTCGAGAGACTGCGATTAAGAGCGTTGGTGCGATTGAGGGGATTAAGGTGTTGTGGCTAAAAGATGTTACACCATTGCCTCACAACGGCTGCAGACCTCCAAAACGAAGAAGAGTGTAAGGAGTAAAAATGGCACGATATAGAGGACCAGTAGAAAAACTAGAAAGAAGATTTGGTGTTTCTCTTGCGCTAAAGGGAGAGAGACGCTTGGCTGGGAAAAGCGCATTAGAGAAGCGTCCTTATGCACCTGGTCAGCATGGGCAGAGACGAGGAAAGGTTTCTGAGTATGGCTTACAATTACGCGAGAAGCAAAAAGCCAAAGTTATGTATGGTGTTTCAGAGAAGCAATTTCGATCAATTTTTATCGAAGCTAATAGGCAAGAGGGCAATACCGGGGAGAATCTTATTCGCCTTATCGAGTGTCGATTGGATAATGTTGTTTATCGTATGGGTTTTGCTACTACGCGCCGTTTTGCCAGACAGCTTGTAACACATGGGCATATTTTGGTAGATGGGAAGCGACTTGATATTCCTTCGTATTTTGTCAAGCCTGGACAAAAAATCGAGATTATTGAGAAAACAAAAAATAATCCTCAGGTTATTGCTGCGATCGATCTTACCGCGCAAGTTGGTATTGTTCCATGGGTGGATATAGACAAGGATAAGAAGTTTGGCATCTTCACACGCTATCCACAAAGAGAAGAGGTCGTTATTCCTATCGAAGAGCGCTTGATTGTTGAGTTGTATTCTAAATAATAGCTATTAAGTAGGTGATCTATGGATATTTTTAAGACGGTTCCTCATATTCCTAATGAGATTAAAATCGAAGATATAGGGTCAAATCGCATTCGTGTTAGCGTTTGGCCATTTGAGCCTGGATATGCCATTACTTTCGCACATCCTTTGAAGAGACTTATGCTTCTATGCACACCTGGATATGCGCCCGTTATGTTGCATATCGATGGAGTGGCGCATGAGTTTGATTCTGTGCGCGGTATTGCAGAAGATGTTACGCCATTTATCGTCAATCTCAAAAATATTCGCTTTACAAGCAAAGGGAAAGAGATCAAAGATACAGTGCGCGTGGAGTATGAGTTCAGTGGTCCTATGGAGCTTCGTGGCGCCAATCTCGCGAATGATGAGATAGAAGTAGTAAATAAAGACGCTTATCTTGCTACAATCAATGAAGATGCGAAGTTTAAATTCTCGCTTGTTATTAAGCGTTCAATTGGCTTTAAGCCTAATGATTTGGTGCGAAAAGATCAAGATTTTATCGGCGAGGTCGGCTTGATACCACTGGACGCGTATTTTACGCCTGTGAAAAAGGTGCTATACAATATAGAAAATGTCCTTGTAGAGGATAATCCAAACTACGAGAGAATTGTCTTTGAGATTGAGACTGATGGTCAAAGCGCGCCTATCGATGTGTTTAAAAATGCTATTGCTATGGCAAAGACACAGCTTGGTATATTTGGTGAAGATGTGGCAATTTCAAGTCCTGATGCTGGTGTTTCTGGGGACGATATGGTGGATATCAAAAATTTACTTATCAAAATCGAGACACTCAACCTAAGCACTCGCTGTTTTCATTGCTTAGACAAAATCGGTATTCAATATGTCGGCGAACTTGTTTTGATGAGCGAAAATGACATAAAAAATATCAAAAATATGGGCAAGAAGTCTTTCGATGAGATTGCAGAGAAATTGAGCTCATTTGGTTATCCTATCGGGACATCACTAAGCCAAGATGTGCTTAATGCCTTTAACAAGAAAATTGGTCGCAAATAAATTATATCGTCCAAGGAGTAGAGATGAGACACGGACATGGTTATAGAAAGCTTGGGAGAACGAGCTCCCATAGAAAGGCTCTGCTAAAAAACCTGGCTTTAGCACTAATTGAGCATGGCAAAATCGAGACGGGTGTATTTAAAGCAAAGGAATTGCAAACATATATCGAGCGTTTAGTAACGACAGCGCGCGTAGGTGATTTTAACGCTCATCGTCTTGTTTATGCATATTTGCAAGACAAATCTGCGACAAAAAAGCTTGTCAATGAAATCGCTCCAAAATACAAAGAGCGCAAGGGTGGCTACACTCGTGTGCAGCGCACAAGAACAAGACGGGGTGATGCCTCGCAAATGGCGTTTATTGAATTTGTTGATTGATGTGTTTGGGTGAGTGATATTTTGTAGTGGTATCGGCGGTCAGCCTGGGATAACCGGGTTGTAGCGGCATGCATCAGGAAATACTTAGGGAACATCTCCATGTATCCAGCAGAATCTATGTAGATTCTGCTGGATACATGGAGATGACTGAGAGTAGGGCTGTGTAGATGGATTCTAGTAGGAATACACAGAAGTCTCCCAATGAGTTGTATTTAGCAGATCCTAAAGATAAGCTCCTGCTTCAATTTAGCTGGCAGTGTATTTGCCGATAGACTACACAATGGGTGATTTAAGGAGTGATTGTGCAGGGTAAAATTGATACACATTCTGCTAGAGTGCCTGCGCATGAGAGCCTAGCTCACCCTGTCTTTGCTCAAGATATCCAGAATCTACTTGAGCGCTTGCCGGATTTGCAGATTATTGACATACGAGAATCCTGCGACTATGCGCGCTCCCACTTTGCTACTGCACGCAATATCCCTATGCCAGATTTTGCTGCACTCTCAGGCGAGATTCTCCGCCACCCAAGCACCCCATATCTCTTGTATTGTTATAGCGGCTACACGGCTTCAGTGTATGGCTCATATCTCGTGGAAATGGGTGCAAACAATGTGTATTTTTTCGACGAGAGCTTCGAAGCGCTTATGCAGATGACAACCTCCCAGAGTCCAAACTAGAATCCAGCATAGACAAAACACGAGCAGGAGATGTGATGAATAGCGATACGATTCTAATCCTGGGCTATGGTGCTATGGCAAGTGCTATCGCGCAGGGGCTAAATGGCAAATATAGCATGGAGATTTGTGGGCGTGATCGCAGAAAGGCGCTTGATTTCATCGCGAAGCTTGATTTGCAAAATACCACTGCGCCAGAATCCAAATCCGTGGATTTTGCTTCAAATCCCCATGCCATAAATATCCAAGATAAAATTCTTCTCCTTTGTGTCAAGCCCTATGCGCTTGCAAGTTTCGCCTATCTCGGGCAGGCAAAAGCCGTATATAGTGTGCTTGCAGGTATATCTATCGAGCAGATTGCTACGCATATCCATGCCACAGCGTATGTCAGGCTTATGCCAAATATCGCCGCTTTACATGGGCTTAGTGCGACCACGGCATTTTGTAGTGTGGGGACTGCTAGTATGATAAGCGCGCAAGAAAAGCGAGAGCCACATATGGATCTCCCGGATTCCCAGGCTTGCTCCACTGCAGTGGAGCAGACAGATTCTCTGTCGCAGCAGCTAGAGCAGCTAAAGCGTCAAGCTCAGGAGATTTGTCAGGGGTTTGGTGAGGTTGTGTTTGTTGAGAATGAAAGACTCATTGATAGCTCCATAGCTACGAGTGGTAGTGCGCCTGCATTTTTGGCGCTAGTGGCACAAGCACTTGTGGATTCTGGTGTTATGGTGGGGCTTAGCAGGGTGGATTCTCGCACACTTGTTGCCCAGACATTTGTGGGCGTTGGTGAGCTGCTTAGGCATTATGGTCCCCAAGAGCTTATCGATAGGGTTACCACTCCTGGTGGCACGACCATAGAGGGCTTAGCTGTGCTAGAATCTAGTGGCGTTCGCGGCGCTTTTATGCAGGCAGCCAAAGCAAGCGTAGCCAAAGCAAGCGCCACAAATGCGCCAAATCACTCATGCACCTCTGCCCAGCCGCATGCACCCACCATACAAAACACCACTGATTCCCAAAAAACTCTAGTGCCAAAAGAACCAAACCATGAGTAAAAAGTCTCATAAATCTCCAAGCACAAGCACGATTGCCAAGCTTCGCGCTCTGCTTACAAGGCGAGATAAGGTTATCTTGCTTTTTTTGTTCATCGCTACGATATTTTTCTCCATTATGGAGACCATTGGCATTAGTATCATTATGCCTTATATTACTTTTGCTTCTAATCCTGATTTAATTTTTTCCCAAGATATTTCAAAGCGCATATATGAGATTCTAGAGTGCAGCTCCACACTGCAGTTTATGGTGTTTTTCAGCGTGATTTTGGTTGCCTTTTATCTCTTTCGTATTCTCTATGGGATTGCTTATAACTACGCGCTCAATCGCTTTGCATTTCGTAAATATCACTTTTTTGCTTATCGACTTTTCTGCAAATCTGTGGATCTAAATTACGCTGACTTCACGCGGAAAAAAACCGATGCTATCCGCCACAATATTACAGACGCTGCGCTTAAGGCTTCGTTCTATGTCCAGTTTCTGCTCCAGATGTTTTCGGAGATTTTTACCATTGTGCTGATGTATGGACTATTGCTCATCACTAGTTGGAAGATGACACTAGCGCTTAGTGTGATTCTGGGGCTTCAGGTGATTCTCATCACGCGCTTCATCGGTGGCAAAATCAAAAAAATGGGTGCGATCCGTCATGCTATGGATACGCGATTCCATGAAATTATTTCAAAAACCTTTGGTAACTTCAAAATCATCAAGCTTAAAGGCAATCAGCAAGATGTGCAAAAAGAATTTGAAAGCGCAAGCTTCACGCGCATTGGCGCAGAGATTCTTACCCAGACGCTCTTGCCTATGCCTAAGCTTATCTTGGAGACCATAGGGTTTAGCGTGCTAATCCTTAGCGTGGTTTATATCCTGGTGCGCTATGACTCTGCTGCAGCTGTGCTGCCTATCATCTCTATGTATGCGCTTGCGCTCTATAGGATTCTGCCTGCAGTTACAAAAATCCTACAGAATTACAATATGATGAGTTTTTATGGTAATGCCGTGGGGTATGTGTATGAGGATTTGCTCTATCATACAGACTATGAGGACAATGAGCCTTGTGAGTTTGCTAGGAGTATCGAGCTACGGGATATTTGCTTTGGCTATAAAGAGGGCAAGCCTATCATCAAGGATTTTAATCTCACCATTCATAAAGGCGAAAAAATAGCATTCTGCGGACCAAGTGGCGCTGGGAAAAGCACGCTTGTGGATCTTATCATTGGGATTTATAAGCCACAGAAAGGCGAGATTCTTGTTGATGATGTGAAAATCGATAATCACAATCTCCGCTCTTGGCGCAAAAAAATCGGCTATATCCCGCAGGCAATTTATCTGTTTGACGGAAGTGTGGCAGATAATGTAGCCTTTGGCAGCGATCTTGATGAAGCGCGCGTGATACAGGCATGCAAAAAAGCGAATATTTATGACTTTCTCTGTGAGCATGATGGAATCTATACGCGTGTAGGGGAGGGTGGAATCCTGCTTAGTGGCGGGCAGAAGCAGCGCATAGGGATTGCGCGCGCAATTTATGATAACCCGGAGATTTTGGTGCTTGATGAAGCCACTAGTGCATTAGATTCTGCCACAGAGGCTAGGATCATGGAGGAGATCTATGGTGTGGCAAAAGACAAAACTCTTCTGGTCATCGCTCATAGACTTAACACAATCGAGCACTGCGATCGCAAAATAGAGCTCTAGGGTATTGCTGGAATCTAGCAGAATCTTTTTCTAAGATTCTGCTAGCAAGCTGTTTGTAGATTATTTAGACAGGCTTAAAACTCTGCTAAAGAATTTTTTGGCACAATGCGCTTTTAATTTTCTTTGAGAAAGCTTGCATATGAACACAATTCAAAACATTAGAAACATCGCTGTTATCGCGCATGTCGATCACGGCAAGACAACATTGGTTGATGGGCTTTTGAGCCAATCTGGGACATTTGGCGAGCGCGAGCAAATTGATGAGCGCGTCATGGATAGTAATGATCTTGAGCGTGAGCGCGGGATTACAATTCTCTCCAAAAATACTGCCATTACCTATAAAGGCACGAAAATCAACATTATCGATACCCCTGGACACGCGGATTTTGGCGGGGAGGTCGAGCGTGTGTTGAAAATGGTCGATGGCGTGCTGCTGCTTGTTGATGCGCAAGAGGGCGTCATGCCGCAGACGAAATTCGTCGTGAAAAAGGCACTAAGCTTTGGGATTCGCCCGGTGGTGGTGGTCAATAAGATTGATAAGCCTGCCGCCGAGCCCGATCGTGTGGTCGATGAGGTGTTTGATCTTTTTGTCGCTATGGGCGCGAGCGATGAGCAGCTGGATTTCCCAGTCGTATATGCCGCAGCGCGTGATGGCTATGCGATTAAAAATCTTGAAGATGATAAGGTCAGCCTTGAGCCGCTTTTTGAGACGATTCTGGAGCATGTCCCAGCGCCTAGTGGAAGTGTGGATAACGCGCTGCAAATGCAGATTTTCACGCTTGATTATGATAACTATGTGGGCAAAATCGGTATCGCGCGCGTGTTTAATGGTCGCGTAAAAAAGGGTGAAAATGTCATGCTCGCTAAAAGTGATGGCGAGAAAGAAACAGGACGCATTACTAAGCTCATCGGCTTTATGGGGCTAGCGCGCACCGAGATAGATTCTGCTGAAGCAGGCGATATTGTGGCGATCGCTGGGTTTAGCGCGATTGATGTTGGGGATTCTATCGTCGATCCAAATAACCCTATGCCCTTAGATCCTATGCACTTAGAAGAGCCTACGATGAGTGTGTATTTCGCTGTTAATGATAGTCCGCTAGCAGGACTAGAGGGTAAGCATGTAACGGCAAATAAACTTAAAGATCGTTTGCTTAAAGAAATGCAGACTAATATCGCAATGCGCTGCGAGGAGATGGGCGAGGGGAAATTCCGCGTAAGTGGGCGTGGTGAGTTGCAGATTACGATTCTAGCCGAGAATCTACGCCGCGAAGGGTTTGAGTTTAGTATCTCGCGCCCAGAGGTCATCATAAAAGAAGTCGATGGTGTGAAGTGTGAGCCATTTGAGCACCTAGTCATCGATACGCCACAGGATTTTAGCGGTGCGATTATCGAACGACTAGGTAAAAGAAAAGCCGAAATGAAAGCCATGAACCCCATGGGTGATGGCTACACGAGATTGGAGTTTGAGATCCCAGCGCGCGGGCTTATTGGCTATCGAAGTGAGTTTTTAACAGATACAAAGGGTGAGGGGATTATGAATCATAGCTTCCTAGAGTTTCGCGCATTTAGCGGCAGTGTGGAATCGCGTAAAAATGGCGCACTCATCTCTATGGAGAATGGCGAGGCAACTGGATTTTCGCTCTTTAATATCCAGGAGCGAGGCGTGCTATTCATCACTCCGCAGACTAAGGTCTATGTGGGTATGGTGATTGGCGAGCACAGCAGGGATAATGATTTAGATGTCAATCCTATCAAAGCAAAGCATCTTACCAATATGCGTGCAAGTGGGAGTGATGATGCAATTAAGCTAACTCCACCTAGGGATCTCACGCTTGAGCGCGCACTAGAGTGGATTGAGGAAGATGAGATTTTAGAAGTTACGCCCGAGAATATACGGGTGCGCAAAAAGATTCTTGAGCCGAATTTGCGTAAGCGGGCTGCCAGCAAAAAATAACCAGATTTTACAAAGGAGTGTGGAATGGAACAAGACTTCATGAGGGCAATGCGTTTTCGCCATGCCTGCAAGAAATTTGACTCTCAAAAGCCAATCGCGCCGGAAGTGTTTGAAAGCATTTTAGAGTCTGGCAGGCTTGCGCCAAGCTCATTTGGTATGGAGCCTACGCGTCTTCTCGTTGTGCGCGATAGAGTCAAGCGAGAGCAGCTTAAGGCACTTTGCTGGAATCAAGATCAAATCACAGATGCAAGCGAAGTGGTGGTGTATCTTGTCAAAATCGCTGATATGCAAAGCACGAGCAACTACGCGCTTGAGTGCTTTAAGCGTAAGGGGTTAAGCGAAGAGAAAATCAAAGCATATAAAGATGAGCGCTATGCGAACTTTTTGCATGAAAATGGCTATGTGGATACACAAAGTATTTTTAGCTGGGGTGCTAGACAGGCATATATTACTGCTAGCATGATGATGGCATGTGCGGCGAGTATGAGTGTGGATTCTTGTGCGATTGAGGGGTTTGAAAAACGCAAGGTAGAGGAGCTTCTGGTGCTTGATACATTCGCTAATCAAGTTGCGTTGATTATGTGCTTTGGCTACCGGGTGGCAGACCCTATGAAACGATCTCCACGCGTAAGCATGAGTGAATTTGTGCAATATCTCTAAGGGGGTAATATGACAATAGCGGTAGTAAAACGAAGCGGACGACTAGAGACACTAGATATAACCAAAATCCAAAAATATACTGCGAGCGCGGTTAAAGGGATTGAGGGTGTGAGCCAGAGTGAGCTTGAGCTTGATGCCAGGCTGCATTTTCGGGATCAAATCAGCACAGAAGAGATCCAGCAGACACTCATCAAAACTGCTGCGGATAAAATAGACCTGGAATGTCCAAATTGGACATTTGTCGCTGCGCGACTTTTTCTCTATGATCTTTATCATCGCGTCAATCATTTCACGGGCTATAAAAGCCTGAAAGAATACTTTGAGCGTGGTGAGCAGGCTGGTAAAATTGTGCTAGGACTTAAGGAGAAGTTTGACTTAGAGTTTTTGGATTCTCATATCAAGCCAGAGCGGGATTTGCAATTTAACTACCTAGGGATCAAAACTCTCTACGACCGTTATCTCATCAAAGATGCAGAGGGCAAGCCTATCGAGCTGCCACAACATATGTTTATGGCGATTGCCATGTTCCTGGCACAAAATGAGAAAACCCCCAACGAATGGGCGGTGAAATTTTATGACATGATTTCAAAGTTTGAAGTTGTATGCGCGACACCCACACTCGCCAATGCTCGCACGCCAAGACATCAATTAAGCTCTTGCTACATCGGTAGCACGCCTGATAATATCGAGGGGATTTTTGATGGATATAAAGAAATGGCTTTGCTTAGCAAATATGGTGGTGGGATTGGTTGGGACTACTCTAAGGTGCGAGGGCTTGGGAGCTTTATCGATGGGCATAAGCGCGCAGCAGGTGGAGTTGTGCCATTCCTAAAAATCACTAATGATGTGGCAATCGCTGTGGATCAGCTTGGCACGCGTAAGGGAGCAATCGCCACCTACCTGGAGATTTGGCATACCGATGTGAATGACTTTATCGAGCTGCGCAAAAACTCTGGCGAGGAGCGCAGACGGACACATGATCTTTTCCCTGCGCTATGGATTTGTGATTTGTTTATGAAGCGTTTGGAGGAGAATGCGCTTTGGACGCTTTTTGATCCCTATCAGTGTCAAGAGCTTACTGAGCTACATGGGGAGGCGTTTGAAAAGCGCTATCTCGAGCTTGAGCAAGATCCCAATATTATCCAAGAGCAAGTGAGTGCAAAAGATTTGTGGAAAAAGATTTTGATGAATTATTTTGAGACAGGTTTGCCATTTCTCTGCTTCAAAGACAATGCCAATCGTGCAAACCCTAATGGACATGCTGGAATTATTCGTAGCTCCAATCTTTGCACCGAGATTTTTCAAAATACTCAGCCAAACCACTACAGAATCCAAGTTGAATTCGAAGATGGTTCTAAGGTGGAGTTTGAAGAGGAAGAGCTTGTAACTACTGATTTGGGCATTACAAAAAAGGCTAATAAGCTCACGAGTTTAGATTCTATGCAGGGCAAAAAGATTTTTATCGCCCAGCGTGTGTGCGAAGATGGGCTTACGGCTGTATGTAACCTTGCTAGTGTAAATTTGAGTAAAATTCATACAAAAGAGGACATCGAGCGTGTTATCCCAATTGCAGTGCGCATGCTTGATAATGTTATCGACTTGAATTTCTACCCTAACCGCAAGGTAAAAGCCACCAATATGCTAAATCGAGCCATAGGGCTTGGCGTCATGGGTGAAGCAGAAATGCTTGCCACCCAGCAAATCCATTGGGGTTCAGATTCGCACTTGCAAAAGATTGATGAGATCATGGAGATGATAAGCTACAATGTGATTCTAGCAAGCTCAAATCTAGCCCAAGAGCGTGGCTGCTATCCGCAGTTTGCTGGTAGCAACTGGAGCAAAGGAATTTTCCCAATCGATTTAGCCAATAAAGAAGCTCTAAAACTTGTGGATAGGGGCGGGCTTTTTGGCTTGTGCTATGACTGGCAGGAGCTCAAAAACATTGTCATGAAAAATGGCATGCGCAATGGCTATCTCATGGCTATTGCGCCGACAAGCTCGATTAGTATTCTAGTGGGCACGACACAGACGATTGAGCCAGTATTCCGCAAAAAGTGGCTTGAAGAGAATCTAAGCGGTATGATTCCGGTTGTCGTGCCAAATCTTACGCTAGAGACGCTAAACTACTATGTCAGTGCGTATGATCTCGATCAACGGGATATTATCCGTGCAGCTGCAGTGCGCCAGAAATGGATTGACCAGGGGCAGAGCACAAATATTTTTATGAAAGTCAATAAAACAAGCGGTAGGGTGCTGCATGAAATTTATACGCTTGCATGGAAGCTTGGGCTAAAATCTACTTACTACCTGCGTAGTGAGAGTCCCGAGGTAGAGGTCGCTGATCGAAGTATCGAGTGTGTGAATTGTCAGTAGTAGATTTGGTGTTGGATTCTAGTGCTAATAAAGTAGTCAAGCTGATTTTGCTTTTTAAGGAGAGTCTATGAGATTTGTTAGTGTGATCATGGGGAGCAAGAGCGATTATGAGATTATGCGCCATTGTTTGCAGGTTTTAGAATCGTTTGCTGTCCCCTATGAGGTCATCATCAGCTCTGCACACAGAAGTCCCAATCGCACTAAAGACTATGTTAAAGAGGCAGAATCCAAAGGCGCGGTAGTCTTTATCTGTGCGGCTGGTATGGCAGCACATCTTGCAGGCGCAGTGTGCGCGCAGACGCTAAAGCCCGTCATTGGTATCCCGCTCATCGGTGGCGCACTTGATGGGCTTGATGCGCTACTATCCACTGCACAAATGCCTTCAGCCATGCCCGTAGCATGTATGGCTATTGGCAAAGCAGGGGCGATCAATGCCGCTTATCTCGCGTTGCAGATTCTGGCTACAAGCGATGAAAACTTGGCAAAGAAATTGCTTGAAGAGAGAGTGAAAAAAGCGCAGCAGCTTGAGCAGGATTCTAAGACTATCGAAGTAAGATTATCTAACTAGGGGTCATTATGGAAGCAAAAACCACCACCTGGCTAGAGCTTGGGGAGTTTATAAAACTCTCTGGACTTGAAGAGCAAAAAGTCAAAGAAATGATAGAGAGCGGTGCGATCGCTAGTAAAGAAGAGAATGGCACACTTCTTGTTGAGGCTCAAAGTAGCACGAATGCACTCATCAATCGCGTCCAGACAGGACTTACAAGCGCAGAAGCCAATGGCGTAGCATATGATCCGGTTTTTGTCGAGCGCACGATTCATACGATTATGGGGCTGCATGAGAAGGTTATCGTGGCAAAAGATGAAACAATCAGTGCTTTTAAAAGTGAAAATAGCTTTCTTAAAGAAGCGCTCATCTCCATGCAAGAAGTCTATGATGATGACAAAAAGACAATCGATGTTATGCGCGAGGAGCTAAAGTCTGCTAGAGAAGAGCTGGAGTTTATGAAACGCAAGTATCGCTTGATGTGGGGTAAAGTTACTGATCTTAGTGGGAATAAATAGTGTATGCCGCGCCCGAGTGCCTTGAATGTCTCTATGCGCAGACTAAGCGCGCGCTAGCGCCTTTTCACATCACTCCTCCAGCACGCCAAGATCTCCATATCCCCACTTTCTCCCAGATTACTATAAACCCAGCCCCACCACCATTTTTCGCCATTGCTGTGTATGATTCTCTTAGCAAAGTTGCCAATTCTGCTGACATCTACCAGGCACGCAAGGCACTAAGCATACAAAAGGCAAAAGAATGTCTCGCCATGCTTAAAGAACAGGGAACATGCGCTGGGCAGGCAGATTCTCTTGAATGGGGGATTAGGCTCGCTGCGCTTGGGAATGTCATTGACTATGGGAGTGCAAGTGAATTTTCCATAGAATCTTGTTTGTTTGATATGGATTCTATGGAGTTTGGAGCGTATGATTTGGGGGCGTTGCGCGTAGCACTCACAAGCGCAAAAGAGCTTGTCTATATCGGTGATAATGCCGGAGAAGATGTATTTGATAGCGAGTTTGTGCGGATTTTGCGCATGCTCTATCCAGCGCTTAAGGTGTATTATTTCACGCGTGGTGCGCCTATCATCAATGATATTACTATGCAAGATATTATTGATAATCACTCTCCAATCGCCGATGTTTGTGAGGTGGTGGATTCTGGGGTGCGATCACCTGGCTTTATTTATGATTTGGCAAATTCGCGTGCTAAGGCGCTTTATGATGGGGCTGATGTGGTTTTGGCAAAAGGCATGGGGAATTTTGAGTGCCTAGAATCTAGCGGCGATGCGCGTGTATTTATGCTATTTAAAATCAAATGCGCAGTTGTGGCGCGCGCACTTCAAGCCCCGCAAGGGCAATTTATGCTACGCAACTGCAAGCGCAAATAGCGCAGATAACATGTGAGCAATACTAAAAAGCATAGCGCATGATTTTGTGGCGTGTTATTGCGGTGGATTTTGTGGGGCGATGGTATAGAATCGATGTGCGCCCTGGGATTTTATGGTGATATGCCCTTGTGCTAGAAGATCTTGGAGAATTGTTAGCCCCATATCTCCGTGTGCATTTTCACATATAGACTTGCATACAGATTCTGCTTCATCGCAGGCGAGTGGGCGCGTGGCAAGCAGCTTTAGGAGCTTGGCTGTGGCTTTGGATTTCTCGCTAGAATCTATTGGACTAGATTCTGGTGTGCTAGAGCTTGATTTGGCTTGACCTGGCGCGGGGCTCTGGCGCTTAGGGAGTGAGAGTGGAAGATTGGTGAAATAGCGTGCGCATTCTGCTAGCTGCTCATCGCTTAGTGCGCGCACAGGGTAGGCGCTAGGGCGATCGATAGTGCCTAGATCCACGCGCGCTAGATTGGGAAGCTTGCGCAGGAAGCTTGCGATTGCTTCAAGATTCTGTGGGCTATCATTATGTCCGCTTACAAGCAAAACTTCGGCAATAAGCTTGCTTCTATGCGACTTGCTGGCATACTCTTGTGCGAACTCTTCAATCCCGCGCAATATCTCTGGCAAGACAAGCGCAGAGCTTGGGCGATCTATGCGTTTAAATGCTTGTGGGATTGCCGCATCGATTGAGAATTTCACAATATCAAAGAGCAGGAGCGCTGGCTTTTGTGCTAGCAGTAGCGAGCCATTGCTAAGGATTAGTGATCGAATATGTGGGTAGTGTGCGCGCAGCATGGGTGCGATATGCGCGATGACTTCATACAGATGAGGGTAGAGCGTGGGCTCGCCTGTGGCAGTAAATGTCAGCACATCGATACCAGAATCTTTATTGCCATTTTGCCCTGTGCTGCTTAGGCGTTTTAGTGCGGATTCTATGGCGGCGATGATTTGCTGTGGTGGGATAACTTGCTCTTGAGAATCCATGGGTGCAGCTTTGTGCAGCTCGCAATACACGCAGTCAAAGTTGCATTGTTTTTTCGCAGGGGAGAGATCTATGCCAAGTGAGCGACCAAATCTGCGTGAATACACAGGTCCAAAGATAATGGAATCCACACTAGATTCTGCTGTGCCTTGTGGATCTTGGCTGGGCGCTTGTGTGGGGCTCATTGTTTAGATTTTGTGGATTTTGCGCTTGGCTTTTTAGCACTTGCTTTGGCTTTAGATTCTAGTGGCTGCTTGGTTTGCTCATCGTAGCGGGCTTTGCAGCGCAGACATTCAAGCACATTGCCAGATTTTAGCGGCTTTAGCCCAAGCATGTAGCCACACTCTGGGCAGGTGAAAGTCGTTGGCTCGATATTGGAGATAAAAGTGCATTTGGGGTAGTTTTTACACCCATAGAATGCCCCTCTTCGTCCTTTGCGCTGGAGAATCTCGCCGCCACACTCTGGGCAAGGAGCATCCATCGCTTTGGTATTCTGGGCTTTAGCTGCACCTTCTAGTGGCTTGGCGTTTTTGCACTCTGGGTAGCCACTGCACGCTAGAAACTCCCCGCGCCTGCCAAATTTTCGCACCATATCTTTGCCGCATTTTTCGCATACTTGACCGCTAGATTCTGGTGGGGCTTCGTCTTTTTTGATGTATTTGCACTTGGGGTAGCCGCTGCAGCCTACAAACTCTCCATAGCGACTTTTGCGTTTTAGCAGCTCTTTGCCGCATTCTGGGCAAAATTCACCAGTAGGGGCGGCGAGCTTTTGGCTAGCGATTGTGGTTTTGCCTTGTGTGATTTTCTCCATAAATGGTTCATAAAACTCCCAGAGCACCTCTTGCCATGAATGCTCGGCTAGCGCGATAGAGTCGAGCTTCTCTTCCATACCAGCGCTAAATGCAGAATCCACAATCTCTGTGAAATGCTCTTCTAGCAGCGAGATGACGGAGAATGCGCTCTCTTGAGGGACTAGCTGGCGGTTTTGTATGGCAATGTATTCGCGGCTAGCTAGCAGGGCGATAGTGGGGGCATAAGTGCTAGGGCGCCCTATACCTAGGGATTCTAGGGTTTTGATAAGGCTTGCTTCAGAGTAGCGTGAGGGTGGCTCGGTGGTGTGCTTGGTGGCAGTAATGGAATCTGGCATGATGGGAGAGCCTAGTGTGAAATCCGGGAGTAACGCATCTTTGTCATCATTGCCTAGAATCCGCAAATATCCATCAAAAAGCAATTTTCGCCCATGCGCTTTAAACTCGCCTTTATCACTAGCAAACCACACATCTTGCACTTCAAACACCGCGTCCGCGCATTGGGAAGCAAGGAAGCGATTGTAGATGAGCGTGTAGAGCTTTAGCTCATCGGGCTTTAGGTAGGATTTGGCGATTGCTGGGGTGAAGCTGATATTGGTAGGGCGGATAGCTTCGTGGGCTTCTTGCGCACCCTTGGATTTGGAGGCGTAGATTTTGGCTTTGGCTGGGACATAGGCACTGCCAAAGTGTTTTTCTATATGTGTTCTGGCTTGCTTTTGTGCGATTGTAGCGATGTTTAGGCTATCTGTCCGCATATAGGTGATAATCCCCATGACACCGCTATCTGTGCCCACACCCTCATAGAGTCGCTGGGCGATACTCATTGTGCGCGTGGGAGAGTAGCCAAGCAGTGAGGAAGCGCTCTGCTGGAGTGTGGAGGTCATAAATGGCGGCGGGGTTTGGGATTTTTTCTCTTTTTTGCTCACTTCGCGCACGATAAATGCAGAATCTAGTAGCGTGCGAACCATGGAGTTAGCCTGCTCTTGTGAAGTGATACCAAGCTTTTTGCATTTCTCGCCCATGAAGCTTATAAGCTCTGCTTCCACGCCTGCAAAGATTCCTGCGATAGTGAAGTAGTCTTGGGGGATAAACGCTCGAATCTCACGCTCCCTATCCACGACAATTTTTAGCGCAGCACTTTGCACGCGCCCAGCGGAGAGACCTTTAGAGATTTTGCTAGCAATTAGCCCGCTAAGCTTGAAGCCCACGATTCTATCTAGTAGCCTGCGTGCTTGCTGGGCATTGACTTTGTCCATGTCGATTGTGCGTGGATTTTGCAGGGCGTGTGTTATGGCGCCTTTGGTGATTTCATGAAATACTATGCGCGGGAAAGATTCTAGTGGCTTTTTCTCATCAATGGCTTGGGTGATGTGATAGCCTATGGCTTCCCCCTCTCTATCCTCATCGGTTGCGATGTAGGTTGTTTTGGCTTTTTTGGAGAGCTTTTGGATTTGGGTAACAAGCTCTTTGTGATCGGCATCGATTTGGTATTCTGGAGTGAAGTGTTTGTCTTGCACCTTAATGCCAAATGAGAATTTCGGCAAATCGCGGATATGACCTTTAGAGGCGATGACTTCGTATTGTTCGCCAAGGAATGCTTTGATTGTTTTGGCTTTAGCCGGGGACTCTACGATGATAAGATCTTTCATAGCTGCTCTTTTGTGTTAGATTCTGGTATTGTAGCAAAATCTTTGGGGGATTTGCGCCTTGGGCGACAAAGCTGGGTGTGTTATTGTGCAAGGCTAGAGATAAATTGCCTAAAGCCATTTTGGGTTGGCAGTGAAGCTCACTGATAGCCAGATTTTGTAGCTTGGGATTTGTAGTGCTTGCTCGATTTCATCGCGGATTTTATCGACATCATTGATTGAGCCAATGCGTGTTGTCCTAGCAGAATCTAATGTGCCATCGAGCAAAATATTCACCTCGATCATATAAAATCTCCCAGATTTCGCTGTGTGGGTGTCATAGTCGCTAAAGCCATAGCGCATGCTTAGATTCTCCATGATGGCTGTGAGCTTCTCATCAATCTCTTTTGGCGCAACCATGAGCAAGTCTTTAAAATTCTCCACGCAAATGCGCACAGGAGTAATGCATAGTAGCAGGGATAAAGTCGCAAGCAGCACAGGATCGACATAGCGTGCGATGAGTGCGATTGTCGAAAGCTCTAGGGCATTATAGGAATCTGGCACACCAAGCCACGCTAGCACAGAATCTAGCGGACTGGATTCTAACAGCACATATAACAGCGCAAAAGTGATAAGCACGCCAAGATAGAGCACGCAGTCGATTTTCCAGTCAGTATTATCCACGCGGATAAGATCAGAATCTAGGCTATTGGCGTAGATTCTAGTGTAGCCATAGAGTATCGCACAGAAGATAAATGCTCCTAGTGCATACACCACCGCGCCATCAAGCAGCACATCATATCCGCCAGAGAAAATAGATTCTAGTGCATTGATAAAGGCATACGCGCAGGTTAGCACCATGATGAGTGATTTGAAAAAATTCACCATAGGTTCAAAGCGCACATAGCCATATTGGAAGACATCATCGTCTTCCTTGTAGATATAGCGCGAGGTGATGACGCTTAGTGCGCCTAGCCCCACACTCACCAATGCCACAAATCCATCAAAAATCACTGCCTTGCTCTGTATCCACACCCCAAAGCCAACCCCCAAAATCGCCAGCACCAGCGCGCTAAACATAGAAACCTTGAGCACGCGCTGTTCTTTTTGGGATTCTTGCTGCATGGCGATGTATTCGGGTTTGGCTGTTTTGGCAGGTGGAGTGGTGGAGTGCTTAGGATCTGCTTGCGTGGTGGGATTTTGCGTGTGAGTATCTGGCGGAGATTTGTGCGTATTTTTGTATAAATCTTGCTGGAGAGGATTCTGGCTTCGCACGGATTTTATGTAGTTGTGCTTTGGGGGGATTATGGTGGCAAATGGTGTTTTCATAGAGTGCGCCTTTGTGTTTGGGTTTAGCTTTTGGCTGTTTTGCCCCTATGGGGCTTGGAAGATAAGTCTGGTATAGGCGCGTGCGGGAGTATCGCGGATATAGAGGATAGAATCTTGCCCAAGACATAGCGCGATTGTGTTGTGGGATTTGGCGTGCTGGGATTTTGGGGCTTGCGCTTTAGATTCTGTGGGATTTGGCGTGCATGGCTGGATATGCAGTGTAGTGATAGCTTGGCTGCCACGCAGGATTTGCACTTCTTGCTGTGCGTTTTCATGCTTGATTCTAACAAGCAGAATCTGGCGTGGTAGCACGCTAGTGATGCGCAAATCCGCGCTTGTGCTCGCGCGTGAGTAGAGATGACCAGCCAGCGCGCCTAAAAGTCCAAGCCCCGGATCGACTTGCTCGAGACCTTGGTGTAGTGCGATTTGCATAGCGAGCTTGATACTCCCAGATACAAGCGCACGCGTGGCAATGGCTTGAAGCTGCTTTTCAAACTCTGTGGCGATAATCCCATCGATATAGGCAAGCAGCTCGAAGCTAGATTCTCGCACACTAGAGCCTAGCGTGTAGGTGCTGCTTGGCTGTGGGGTGGATTCTAGCTGGGGGAGGGCAATCCCAAAATGATAAAACCCCTGCGTAGTAAGGAGCGGGAGATCAATGCGGGCTTCAGTCTTTCGCACCTGCCTGCCTTCTTCTAGGATAATCCATGTAAAAGCGTTGGTGTGTTTGCTGGATTTTGCGCGAGCAGCCCTTTGTCGTAAGAAATACTCCAAATCCTGCGCGATAAGTTTGGATTGACTTATGCCATAGGCTTCTTTGAGATAATCAAGCCCCTTACTATCGCCCTGGAGTGCGAAAATAAGCCCAGAGAGATAGGAGACACTAGGATTTATGAAATGCTCAAATGCGCTAAATGCCGCGAGATTGGAATAGTGCTGGTGTAAAATTTTATCCACCTGCTTGGAATCCGTATCCACAAGTCCATTTGCCTCGCTTTTTTCAAAGCGCGCTTGCTCTTGTGCCATGGCTTTGGCGATTTGCTTGGCGTAGTAGTCTTTGGCGCGGCGCTGGCGGTCGTTAGCGCGATTAAGCTCTACGCGCGCGCTCTCTGTATCTCCACTTGATAGGTAGAGTAGAGCTTTGTAGTAATTGACAAACACGCCCTCATAAAGATTTCCGCGATACTCTAGGACATTGTCATTTACGAGTGTCGCGCCTGTCTGGACAAGCGCAGAGACGAGAATCCCGTCTTTTTCAAACGCTAGCAGCTGCTCCTCGCTTTTGTCTAAAAGCTCTAGCGCGGCTGGGCTTTGAGACTGGAATCCGCTCACTCCTGCTTGGATAAGCCAGAGTAAATCATTGTCTTTGGCATGCTTTTGTGCGAGTTTATGGGCTTTTGGCACGGAGTCTTGGTAGTAGATTTTGCTAAAATGCTCGAGCTTTGCCACATCAGTAGCGCACCCGCCAAGCATGCCACCTAGCGCAATGACACCTATAAACCAAGCAAACCACCCGCCAAGTATGCCAGAATCTAGCCACTTGTGTGTTCTTGTATAGTGTTTTGTCTGTCTTGTATGCCCTTGCTTGCGTGTGGCTAGGCTTGTCATCTGCTCCACTTTCTTTGCTCTGTGCTTAGTCTTTGGTCTTTTTCTGGGCTTTTAGCATTTTTTTGAAATCGCTCAAATCCTCATCGGTAGCGATGATTTCCTTAGGCTCTGGGAGGGGCTGGTCTTTGGTGTTAGATTCTAGCGCACCCATGCCTTCAAGTGCGAGCTCGGAGTAGAAGTCGCGTAGCTCGATATGCAGGCGTTTGTTTTCAAGCTCAAGCTCGGAGAGGCGGGACTTTAGCGTGTGGTTTTCTTTAAAAGCGACGCGGTATTTTTTATACACATCTTCGCCAAAAATCTTTTGCGCGGGCTTGGCTTTGGCGATTGATCCGTCTTTTAGGTAGATTTCCACGCTTTTAAGGCTGCCAGGTAGAATCTGCTTGCGGGATTCCTGGAGCTTTTCGTTGGCGAGCTTGGACTCCTTGATGATGGTTTGGATACTGATTTCATCATGCAATCTAGCAAGCTCTTGGCGTGCTTGGCGCTCTTTGGATTCTAGGGCGGCAAGAGAGTCCTTGCATTCAGCGACTTTGGCGCGTAAGCTTTTGAGTGTGGCTTGACTAGCGAGAATCTCATCTTTATAGCCTTGGAGCTCTTTTTGCAAAGCAGCCTGTCTATCAGCAATCGCCCCAGCGAGCTGCCAGCCTTCTTGGATATCTTGGAGACTTAGTGTATTTGCGCGCTTGGCGATGTCTTTTACTAGCTCTTTTTGTAGGGATTTTTGCGTGTCTTTTTGTGTATCTTTTGAGGTTGGCACGAGTGTTCCTTTTATGGTGTGGCGCTTGGTGTTTTGCTTGGGGTGTGCTGGGATTTAGATTCTAGCATTTCTAAGCGAAGTAGCAGCATATCGCGCCCTTGAATGATTTGCACGCTTGGGCTTTGGCATTTGGGGCAAGCACCATAGCGCGTATCTTCTATCTCGCTCTGCGCTCCACAAGCCCCGCATTGCAGCACGATAGGCTGTATCTCTATCTGGAGGGTTGCGCTTCTGGTGTGCTCGCTTTCTTCCTTAAATGTTTCAAATGCGCTTTGCAGGAGCTTTGGCTCAATCGCGCTACACACGCCAATCCCCACCACTACCACATCGACATCTGCATTATGCGTGCTAGCGTATTCATCGCATTGCTCTAACAGCGCGCTGACTATGGAATACTCATGCATGGGCTTCTCTTGCGATTTAGATTCTGGGATTTTGGAGTTTTGGGGCATTGTAGCATAGTTTGGCGAAATTGCGCTATGTGCTTAGGCGCATGTCTTTGCCCTTGACATGACTAGGTGGGATTTTGTTAGAATGCTGGGCTAATCTATTTCCCTATCTCTAATTATAAGGAGTTGCTATGCCTATATTGCCTACGGGCAAGCATTGCTGCGGGTGTAGTGCGTGCTTTAGCGCCTGTCCGCACGATAGCATTACTATGGTGCAGGATTTTGAGGGATTTTACTATCCGCGCGTTGATCCCACTACCTGCACCGAGTGTAAAAGCTGTGAGATTGCTTGCCCGACACTGCCATTCCTAGAGCTGCGTCAAAGCGTGAAAAAAGTCTCGCGTTTCCCATACGATACTGCTAGCGATAAGCTAGATTCTCGTGGGATTTTCGTGCGCTTCTCACAAAGTGGCGCAAGCTATTTTGATACCCTAGACTCTAGCCCAAAATCCACACTAGATTCTACTCTTGTCAAAGACTCCTCTACACAGACAATCCGCTCTCTCATGAAGCTAGATTCTGTGGAATCTAGCGTTAATCTCGCCCCCCCCCCCCCC
>NZ_CALERY010000020.1 GCF_937906905.1 uncultured Helicobacter sp.
TTAAGCTTATTTGCTAGCCATACTTGCCCTTTTGGCGTGATTGTAGTTTTGCTGTAAATTTTGGTCTTGCTTCCTTTGTTAAATGTGGATTCTACCACTCTAAAATATCCCCTATCGATATAACGCTGGTAGGGTATATTATTTGCCAGCAGTATGCTCATCTCCCTTAGCGTTGAAAATAGCTTGCTTCTGCCTATGCCTATAATCTTACTAAAAGCCATAAAGTCTAAAGAGTCGCTAGAGTCTAAGAGCCTATCGCACGCTAGCACCTTTGGCGCGTTCTCTATCGCTTGCGCTTGTAGCTTCTCATTTTCTAACGCAAGTCTGCCAGCTTCTAGTAATGCTTCTGCGTATGTTTGTGGAATCGCTGGCTTTTGTGCCACTTGATATGAGCCTGTTTTGCGTATGCTAGGCAATACTTCTTTTGTTAGCCATTGTCTAAAGGGCTTTGCCTTTGCGCTTCGACTTCGCATAAGCACAAAGTAAAGCTCGCTCTCGTTTATAAAAGTGAAATTTTGCGCTCCGCCCTTTGTTTGTAAAGGGTATATGTTAAACTTACCCCCTTTGTCAAACTCCATGTCTATCGATATTTTTACATTTGCTGGATTTGTCAATTCTAAGCTATAAGCCAAATCCGCCAAACAAAATAAAGGCTCGCCATTTTCTATAATGACTCGCACTTGCCCTAAGTTGCAATTAAATAACTGCACGCTTGCTGTATCCGTGTTAAACAATGTTAAATCTTGCATATGAATGCTTTCAGCAGAAAAAAGTAGCTTAGTAGTAGTGAAGTTTGCTAGGTTTCACTCTATTTTGCTCTAAGCTCTATAAAGGGGTGTAGAGTAAGCACCTAGCAAGGCTTATGAGCCACCCCTTAATACAACTTAGAGTCTCTACACTCTAAAAAGCGGACTAGCGTTAGGCACTTCGCAAGCCTTGTAGAATCCGCTTATTAGAATGCAGTGGTATCGATTAAGTTCCACACTCCCCTACAGAGTCAAAAATCTTAATCGATGCTTTAATTATATAATAGTTTTGTAAATATTAAATAGCTATGCGCTTAAATTCTGCCGTGAAGCTCTCGCCAAATTGTCTTATCATAAAAGATTCTAGAGATTCTGGCGATGTTTCCCAATCGTATCCATAGCGTGCTTTTAGTAGCTCGGTGAATTTTATTATATCTAGCTCGTAGCCGTCTGGCAGAATCATCATTAAATCCATGGTGTCTTTTTCCCTGCTCACAATGCCCGCATGGTGTAGCATACGCCCTAACTTAATTAACTCGAATGCGCTCATAGCCAAATACTCCTGTAAATGTGATTGTCCTTATACTCTAAATCGTATCGCTTAATATGATAATCCATATCGCCTAAGAATCTCTCTAGCTGGTGAATGCCTACTTTATAATAATCCGCGTCTTTAATACTCTTACTAGTTTGATTGCGCTGGTAATACTTAAAAAGCCACAATAAAGCGTGTAGCTGTGATTCTGTAGCTACCCTGCGCCTAGTGTTGATTGTAGTAAAGCCTAGATTATTTTTTAGGAATAGGCGGATTGTTTTATTCTCGCATTGTAAAGCCCTGTATGCGCTTGCACATGTTAAATTATAGAAAATATCGTTTGCCACCCTGCGATAAATGCCTTGCACGATTTGCGGGTCTTTGAATATCCATGTAAGAATAAATTGCCTGCCGTTATCTGGCTTTAGTAGCTTTGCGATATTCTCCCTTAGCTCTTGGTCTCGCGCGTGTATGGATTCTAGGTTATCAAAAAAATAATCTATAGCGCAGATTGTGCCGTGCTTTTTTATTACTAAAGTGCGCGCCCTTTGCATTTCTACTTTTATAGCTTGCCATATATCTGCTGATAAAAGCGGGGATTTACCTTTGCCTAGCTTTATCTTAATGCCAAGATTGCTTATAGCTAGCCCTATGGTTTTATTGCGAGCAATCCCGCGCGGTCGTTTATTAAAGGCTTTGTGATACTCGTTTGCTATGTGTGAGTAAGCGTATAGCCTTTTAGATAAAGGGGTGGAGCTTAGTAGCATGTTAGCACGCTCTCTATAATCTCATCGGCATTCTCCCAGCCCCATTTCCAAATATTATGCTCGATTTGCTCATAAATGCCTGATACAATCTCGCTAGCGTTTGCGTATGGGCTTACATTATTAAACTCAAACTCTAGGTCATCAATGCCAACTAGCCCGCCATACACGCCTTTTTCATCAGCGATAATTATGTGTAAATCGCCTGCGCTTGCTAAAAACTCGATATAGCTATCGTCTTTGTCATCATCGGTTTTTAGTAGCGGGGCAAGTTTCTCTAGGGCTTCGTAAAACTCGTTTTGCTTTGCTTCTACTGCCAGCTCTATTATTCTGTCGTGTGTTTCGTTGTGTGGGTTATACATGTTAGCTCCTTTTGCTTTAGATATTTGTAATTATATATAAAATAATCTTATATAATGCTTAAGTTTTTGTATATAAATATAAAACCGCCCTTAGCTGGTTTCTGCAAAAGGATACTAAGGAGTTTTTTAAGGGCGGTGTGTGTAGTGAAAAGAGAAAAGAAGTAAGTATGACGCCGACCTGTTGCCATCGGCGCGGTGTATTTTATCTAAAAATTTTAAATAATCAAGGGTTGGCGATTGTTTGATTAAACGCGGATTCTGTTACCGCGCTAAGTTCATCATCGCCTATAATGCCCTTTGTGTTTAGGTCGCTTGCCTTTTTGTTTATGTCTTTGGCGACTTCTATGTTAAGGTTTTTATATTCCTGACTTTCTGCTTGGGCGGGCTTTATATTTACATTAGCAATGGATTCTACATAAAGCTCTTGTAACCTTTGATATTTTAGGTAAAAATCTACATTTTGCGCCACGCTTAACATAAAAAGCAGAATGACTATAAACCTAGTTATTTTATACTTGCTATCTTTACTAAGTCTATTTAGCATTTGTATCCCCTTTTTTATCTACCTGCTCTGTGGTGCGTGCGCCCTTAAGTGCGATTATCTTTTGCACCAACTCTATTGCTTTATCTATGCCAAAGTAACCTATCGCGCAAGATATACCGACTTTTGCAAGGTAAGGCAAGTCTGTCGCGCTTAGTATGCTATAAGCTAGAATCGCAAGGAATGCGCAGGTTACTATGCTTTTAATGGCGTGCTTATATGCCACTTTAGATTCTGCAGAGCCGTCATTAAAATAGCTTACCACACCGCTTAGTAAGCCCATAAGCATAACGGGCATAAGTTCTAGGTATTTGTTTATGTTTGGGAATAGTTCGGTTAGAGTATCCATTGCAGTGCCTCCACCAATTTGCCTGCTACTAGACACATGCCTATAAGCACCACACCCCAGAATATGCGATTTAGGGCTTGATATAGCTTTAGCGTTTTATCGCTAGTTTTGCAGTGGTATTTGCCTATAAGCCACCAGCGGAAAACGAAGCGCATTTTTTTTAATCGCTGGCGTGTTTCTTTATCGTTATAAATAGCTTTAAAATATAGTAATAGCCCTGCGGTTATGCCTAAGCATATCACTATCAAAATGCTATAAAATAAATCCATGCCCCCCCCCATACGATTTTATTTAGCTTTGCTTGCCTTAGGTGTAGCTTTTTTCTTTAGCTCCACAATCTCTTTGGTGTGATACTCTAGTATATCTTTTACGCCATTTAGCTCATCTTTTAGCACCGCAATGCCTTTTGTGTTTGTGGCAGTAATATCACTTAGCTTGCTAGCAGAATCTGTGATTTTATCCAAGCCCCCTACGATTGTAGCGATTAAGCCTTTTAGCTCTTTAACACTAGCTTCAAGCTCTGCTACTTTGCCAATATCTGTGCCTTTGCCTAGCGCGACAATCGCTTCTGTGTTTGTTTCAATTCCTAGCCATTTTCTTAGTAGTTTTCTCATTGTGTGTCCTTTGTGTTGGTTTTGTTTATTTAAGCCCTTGTGGTGTAGGGGGCTCGTAGGGCTTTGATTTGCCATTTAGCACTTCATCGCTTGGGAGATTATTGCATACTCTAAAGTCGCATTCCTTTAGTTGTAGCCCGCTAGAATCGCGCTGGATTTTTACGCAGTCTAGCTCTCTCTCGCAGTAGTTGTAGCTTGCTAGCGTGTGGATAAAATAGCCTATGAGAGCAAAGGTTAAAAAGCCTACTACCACTACTGATAAATCTTGTAAAGATTTCATTACTTTATCTCTCTCACTTCTAGCCTAAAGTTTTCAATCCCATGCTTGTTGATAATCCAATAGAAATTACTCACTGCAATGGTGCTTCCACCTATCGTGCCATCGCCATTGTCTTGCATACCTAGCAGGATACACCCCTCGGTGTCCTGGGGGTAGTTGCCGATATGGATATGGATTCTGCGCCCTTTGTGGCTAGCTAGCGCGTCTGTGTAGGTGCTGATACACTTGGGCTTCCACTCTTTTGGGAGTGCTACGCTTGACTCTGTCCAATAAAGCTGATAAGTGCGTGCTACTATGCGTTTATCTTGGTTTGGTGTGTCGGTGCTTGGTCCGCCATTTTCACAAGTCGCACAGCGGAAAATTATCTCGCCACTCTCGTTTTCTATGTTTAGCTCGCCGATTGTGCTAGGCTCATCTTTGTATGTTTTGCCGTTTTTCTCTGGCTTGCTTACTTTGGCATACTCTTTTTTTCGTTGTAGTGTGATTAGAAACATGTGCGTCCTTTTGATAACCCCAGCTCTCTTGGCTGGGAAACTTGCGCGCATATGCTAACGCAAGCCAAAGCCTACCTAAGCAGGCTAGGTGCAATTATAGCACATTTTCGCAACCCTACAAGGCGACGCTATAAGGAATATAACGGGACATATTAGCCCCGATTGTAGTATCCCCAATACTAGTGGAGCTTTTAGTAGTAGGGTATCATCTAAAAGAGGCTCGGCGTCTGGAGAAGGCAAAGATTGGGTAGATTTTAAAGCCAGTAATGTAGTTTCAACGGCAGGCGAAGTGCGCCCCAATAACTTTAATCTTAAATTTTGGATTAAAGTTTAAACTTTTATAAAATATTTTAAATTTAAATTGTTAGGTCTGTTTTCGCTGGCAGTTGGCACTTGCAAATTAGCTTCATATACCAAATTAACACTATTATTTATTGTGCCTTCAACAGGAACGATATTTTGCGACATAGGGCCTCTTCTAAAAGCATCAAAAAAGTTAGGTAATGTCTCATAAGCAAGTAACCTAGCAGCTGTTCCCGTTATATTCCTTATAGCGTCGCCTTGTAGGGTTGCGAAACCGCGTCCGCTATCTATGCTCCCACCATTGCTAAAGATACGCGGGAATCTGCCACGCACATCTACTAGCTTAAAATATGTCCCGCCGTCTGTGATATAGCTAGGCATAGCACCGCCTTTATCTTTAAAATACTTCACGCGCGGGTAATTCTCGTAAGGATACTCGGTAGCTGGGTCGCCACCAAAATCTAAATAACCGCTTGGCACTTTATACGCGGTAGCAGTGGGGTTTTGCGTGCTTAGTTTAATCCCAAACAAGCTAACACCATCATCAATCCACCAATCTTTGAAAAGCGCATTTGTGGCAAACGGACTTGTTAGGTTTTTGTCTTTCATACTCACGAGTGGGATTGTGCTACTCATCACTAAGCCTGATACGGTGCTACTTAAATCCTGCTCGATTATTTGATTTGTAGATAAATCATAGCGCACCATAACCCTAGCACCTGCTGGGTGTCCGCCTATAAGGTTTGCGCTATCGTTATCCCATAAATGCCCGCCGTTTATTTGCAGGTTTCTAACCGCTTGCGATATTTCAAACATCATTTGATTGAATTGCTCGCGTGGTATGTAGTAGCCGTCTTTCTCTGGGTCTAAGCTATATTGTAGTGTAAAGCCTTGCTCCCAGCTCATTAAGCCTTTACTATTTGCGTCTGCTGGTATCTCTCGCTTATCGCCTTTTTCTGCAAAACTATACTTAAGAATCTGCGCTTGTGTTATTGCCATGTTAGCCCTCCGTTTTTTAAATTATAGCACATTTTCTGCCTGCACACCTGAATCTATAATCCAAGCTCCTTTTCCTGTGTTTTCTGCTTCTGGCATAGCTACAAATCTAGCTTTTTTGCCAATCTCCCCTAATTGTAAATTTAGCTTAGTTAGCTTTAGTGTCTCTAAATCTGTGGGGGGGGGGGGGGGGTGAAGTTAAGCTATCATCTGCAAAGCGAGCATTCCAAAAGCTTGTAATACCTTTGCCACTCCAGCCCTCTGGTTTAAAGCCAAAATTTTTGCTAACGGCGCTAACATATTTCGCACCTACGCAACAAGGGCGCGGTAATATTTCAAACTCGCCTAAAATATAGCTAAGCCATGCGGGTAGCTCATCTTTAAAATAGTAAGTGATATATTGCATATCCATTGAATCGCCGATTGTTACTTTTGCGCCGAATACATCTTGCGCCAAGTCGTGGCTATTATACACATTGCTTTGAATGTTTCTGCTTGATAATAATAACTGCAACACTAGCCTGTATGCGTTATCACTAAGCCCCGTATAAACTATATCCGCGCTATTGTGGAATTTCACTTTTAAAAAATTGCGATTGTAGAATGAAAAGTTTTTAAAAGTTTGCACATGCTCTGAGCTTATAGGTATGTATCTACTAAAGCCTAGCAAACGCCCCCATAAATCTAAAACTACACCGCTAGCCTTAGTTAAGTCCATGCTATTTTTATAGCTCTCTAAAGCCGTGCCTATGTATTTCTGCTTTATCTCGCTAATGCCATGCAAAAGCTCGGCTATGTTTGTATCTACGTATTGTGATTGAATCGTGCCTGTGTTATACATGCTAGCCTATCGTTATATCGCTTTCTGTAATTGTAGCTATCTCTGCCAAATTTAGCTTTATAGGAGAGTATCCTGTCGAGCTAGATTTGCGCCCTACTTTTACATCACTTATCACAAAGCCATTTGCTACTTGCATAATCGCGCGTGCTAGGGCTGGCTGAGTAATATCCGCGCCTATATCTAAAAGCGCAAAATACTCTATAACCGCCCTTTTGATTGTTTCTTTATAATTATCTGGGCTGTTTTTATCTGTGATTGTATTTACTTCCACCTTAAAGGGCGCGTCTTGTGGGCGCTGGAATTTATATGTAATATCCTTGCCATTTATTGTTAGCTTAACTTCTGTATCACCCATCATGCCTGCGCCTGGTGGTTTAGCTAGGCTTATAGTTTTAGCTATTTCTGTATCATCGCCACCTTGCACGATTATAACAAAGCTATGCGGGTCTATTTGAAAATTGCGCTCTGTTACTTCTTGGTCTGTGGCGTTTTCATACCCGCCTAGCTTGCTAACTCCGTTTATATTTGCCACGCTTGCTAGAATGCTTGCAAAGCTACTATTTTTAAACAAACTGCCCTTTTGCTGACACCTAGCGTAAAAAGCGGAGTCACTCTCTGTTAGAATGCCTGCCGTGCTAGAGTTAGGATTATTAACTCGCTCCACATTTACATCTGGCGTAAGGATTTCTGTAATTGTGTTTTTTAGCGTAATGTTTTCACTTATAGAATCCGCTATAAAAGTAGCTTGCGCCTTGCCTTTTTCATTTAGCTTAATATCTTTATCTAGTGTAAAGGTATATAACCCGTCTGCCGTGCCTACTTTAAAGCCTTTTTTGATTGTAGCACCTGCCACGCCTTGAATATCTATAACTACACTACCATTTACACCCTGCTTGCGTTTAGCTCTGTAATTATTAAATGCCCATATATCTAAAAAGCTACCATTGCCACCCATGAATTGATAATTTAGCGCGCTTTGAATTGCGGATATGGTGGCTAAATCCTGCTCCGCTAAATAAGAGATGATTTGCCCTTGTGGCGTATTAGGGTCTAGGTTAATATTAGGGAATATGCGGGAAAATAGCTTGTTATATGATTCTATAATCTCATCCGCAAAAGCAAACTCTACACCGCTATTGTCTGGCTTCATTCTCCACAAAGCAGAATCGCTAAACATTTATAAGCTCCCCCTCCCGTGTAGTTATTTGAATGCTCATTGTTAGCACCCCGCTTATAAATTTTAAATCATTTATAATTGCGGAATCTACACGCTCATCTTTTTTAATCTCGGCTATTATAGCATTTTTTAGCTCTGCCCTATCGTTTAAACTAAAAAGCCCTATATAATCCACGCCCTGCTCTGTATCGAATGGATATTCCTTTCTAAACATACCTAAGCGCGTGCGTATATCTTGGATTAGGGCGTTTTTGTCTATGCGCGTAACTATCTCATTACCTACTAGTAGGTTATTGCTAGAATCTATCGCTAAAGTTGTCATGCTCACCCCCTTATTTTAGAATCTGCTTTATTTGCGCTATCAAAGCACCCTTACCGCCCAGATAAGTGGCAGGGTTGCTGGTTGGTCCTGTAAGCCCTGCGCTAAGTAAATCCATTGCCTGAAAAATAGCGTCTGTAACTGCGCCAAGCGTGCCTACTGCGTTGCCTATCTCTAGCGGTGCGGTTTCTGCTTCTATCGCTATTTTAGCTCCTTTGATTGTTACACCGCTATCTAAAAGCTCTATGCTACACTCCCCGCTTGCGTTTGTTAGTGTAAGCCCCTTGCTAGCCTTTTGTATAAACATACTTAAAGGCAAAAACACGCTATCTATTTTATCATGCGTGCGCTGTGTATTTACTACGCCACCGCTCCCGCTAGATTTATAAGTGCTTATATCGTTTTGGCAAACTATGGCTAAGCCTATATCGCCTGCTTCTACTTTATAGCTAACCGCCCAGCCCTTGCTAGCTGGTTGCGCGATTAAAACATTAGGGATTATTACTTCTTTACTTGCGTTCTCTCGCTTAAAAATAGGCGATATATTAGCTTTATTCTCGCCTGCTAGGCTTTGCACTTTAGCTAAAAAAGCAGTGTTAAGCCCGCTTATATTGTCTTTTATTAAATTCTGTATTGCCACGCCTAAATCTTGGCTCTCGCCTGCTTTAATCGGGTTTTCTATCGTTTGCATACTACCACCTAGTCAAACTTAAATGCGATTCCCATATATCGCCATAGTTACTGCCCCTATGCCTTAACTCTAGGATTCTGTATTGCGAATTAAGTTGCGGGATTCTGTTGCTTTTTAGCTCCACCCAATCATTTACATTAAGCGCGGGGTTTAAAAGCATTTTTACTTCGCACCCGTGAGAGGTTACACTAGGGTCGCCTAAAAGCCCACTGCTAGAATCTAGCGTGAATTTTTTCTCACCCTTGCCACCTATTGCGCTCACATCTAAAATCGTATTTCTAACTGCGATTATTGCCTTATCGGGCATATACTCTCGTAAGCGTTGGATTTGCTCGTATGGTGTGCCATTAAAACTATAATCGCCTATAGCTTTATTTGGCACGCTAGAGTCATAGCGCAAGGTTAGCTTATTATTGCTGGCTACGATTTGGCATAAATCCCTAAAAGTGATATTTTGCGCGCTATCGCTTACCTGCGTTTGGCTTGTTTCAAAAGCACTCATAACCGCCACGCGTAAGGTTTGGTCTGGGCTTGTGAAGTTTGTTTCTGCTTGTGTTATGTTACCGCTTAGGATTAAGCTTAGGCTATCGATATAACCTACTTCTAGCTCCACCTTGCTTGGTTTAAAATCGCCTTGCGGTGTGCGGTTTGTGGCGATTAAAGCTATATCGCTCTGCTTAAGCCCGCTTATAGTTATATTGCCTTTTGAAAAATTGGCATTGGCAGAGCATTCTACTTCAAAATCTATTTTTAGCCCGCTAGAATTTTCTTTTAGCTCATCGTAAGTTTTTAGCGTATCACCTACTTGAATCTTTAGCCTATACGCGCGCTTAAATAGTGGCATAGTAAAGCCTTATGTTATTGTTAAAATCACTATAATTGTAATTATCTTTTATAGAATCATCGTTTGGCATGAAAAAAAATACCACATTATTTAGCTGACTAAAATAGATTAAATCTACCCATAATTTTATATTTGCCATGTTGCAGAGCGTTTTATCATCGTTTTTAATTGTTATATATGTGTTATTATCTGCTAGCGTGCGGATTTCTATTTTATACTCTCTTTCACCTATCCCTATATCAAATTCTATGTTAGGCGTGTTGTCTAAAGGGATTTCTGCCACATTATCTATATTGTTAAAATTTACTAAAATATCGCGCTTCATTTTAACCCCCTAGCAGTCCGCCTATGCCTTTGTCTTTAATTGTTTTTAGCGCGCTTTTAGGCACTGATTTAGGTGCTTTTGAGCCTGCGTTTGCTTTGCTACTAAACCCTGCTTTTGCTGTGCTTTGCTTTGCTATGCCTGCGCTAAAGGCTTTTACTAGCCTAACTTCTTGGAATGTTAGATTTATAATATACGCCCCACTAGTATCCGCGGTCTGTGGCTCGCTTTTATCTAAAAGGCGGTATCCCTTATATGTTTGATAATCTAAGCCCTGAATATCAAACCCGCTAGTAAATTGCCACCTGTGCAGTTGCTGATTAAATCGCTCATACTCTAAAGTATTAACATAAACCCTGCATGTTATAGTCTTTGGCATGGTGTAAATCGTGTCGCTTATATTGCTACCGCTATCAATAGGCAGGCTTGGTATCTCCCACGATTCTACTTCATGTAACTCGATTATATCGCAAGGCAGAATGTTAAATGTGCCACCTTGCTTGATTTTCATAGGGTAGAGTAAATCCCTAAGCGCGCTTGATAAGCTTGGGAGTGCTACGCTAAAAGGCATTACCTGCCCCCTTGTTGTTGTCTCTGCGCGTTTATACTGCCCACCGCTAGAGAATTAACACTATCCGCTAGCTGTTTAGGTGTCGCGCTTGTGATATTTTGCGTTACATTGTTTGTTATGTTGTTAGTCTGCCCGCCACCGCTTGCGCTGACTACTGCTGGGGCTGGGGCTGGTGTATCTCCGCCACCTATGCCTATCCATTTACCCATTTTACTTAAAAGCCCTATGGTCTTATCATATATCCAGCTTAGGCTTTGTTTTACTAAATCTAGCGCGCCTAAAAGGTATGTTTTAATCGCGTCCCCTGCTACTTTAAAGATATTTACAAACTTATCCCAAGTGGGGTCTTTTATCCAATCCACAATCGCGCTAAATGTATCCGCTATGCCCATAACTAAGGGGCGTATAAATTCTAACGCCTTGCCTAACGCTGGGAATCTTTTAACTAAATCGCCTGTAACGCTATCCCAGCCCATAAAGTAGTAGTAAATATCCTCCACCACTGCGGCTATCCCTGCCACGACTGCCACCACTGCGTAAATAGGTGCGAATGCAGTTGCGCTTGCTATTGCCATTTTTAGGAATACTGCTAGGATTGGCGTCATTGCGATTAAAAGCGCGCCAAAAAATGCGATTACTAATTGCTTATGTCGCTTTAAAAATTCTATAAATTGAGTCGCTAGCTTTATAAGCTTGGTTAGCATAGGCAAAATAAATCTAGCTAAGGCGCGTGTAATGCCTGCAAAGCTATCTTTTAAATCTAAAATAGCATTATTAAACCCGTCGCTGATTTTTATGTCCTGCTTGCTTATTACACCAAACTTGCGCTGATTATCTATAAGCTTTTTTAGCTCGCCATTGCCACTAGCAAAGGCTCTTACTATGCTCTCATCTAAGCCTAAATTGCTTGCTATTGCCACGCGTGTTTGTTTATCATATTTGCCTAGCTGATTGCCTAGTGAGTAAAGCAGTGTTTCTGCATCCATTAGCTTGCCATTGCTATCGGTAAATGCTATGCCATACTTTTTAGCGGTTTCTATAAGCGCGCCACCGCCAAACTTGGCGTCATGTAAAGCGGAGTTTAGAGAGTTAAGGCTAGATATAGCAGAGTTTGTATCGCCACCAAATCGCTTTAATGCGCCCCCCAATGCGGTTACATTCTCGCTACTATATCCGCTAAGTGATATGCTCTGCCCTAGCTTAGTATTAAAGTCTGCAAAGCCTTTTATAACGCCCTGAAAAACTTTATAACTAAAGTAGGTTGCCGCGATTGCATTAAATGTTTTGGCAAACTTTTTTAGCGTGCTCTCGCTCTTTTGTATGCCTTGCTCTAGGGGCTTAGTATTTACACCAAATGCGATTGTGTATTGCTTTAGTGTTTCGTTCATATCGCGCCCCCCTGCTTATAAGCTAGATTTTGATTATAACTATCTATATAAATAGTCATATAAGTGATTATAACATTTTCTAAATCCATTTCATACACCGCCCTAACGCTTAGCTTAAGGTGTAAAACTAGCGTGGCGGTTATATTATCTACTGCATGCCGAGCTTGGCGATTTAGTCTTGTATGCTCGCTCGCTGGAAGCTCGGCAGTTTTTGCAAAAAACCCAAAACATAATCCCTAAACTGCGCCGATAATTCTACGCAGGCAAAAATATTTTCAAACTGCGTGCTAAAAATCTCTAGAGTAGGCGATTCTATAATATCCCCGCTTTGTGTTTCTACCCTAGTATATTTTAATGCTAAGTTTAAAAGGCGTTTATTACCCTCATCGATGTTTTCTGGCGTGTTTGTGGCTAGCAAGTGAATTGCGTTTTGCGCTTTTATAGCGTCTTGCCACAAAATCATTTTAAAGGTAATTTTTTTATTCTCTAAGTCAAAAGAGAATGCGTTATTAAAGGCTTCTTGTAGCATATTAGCTCCCTTGTGTAAGATTGAATGCTATTATAGCAAACTTGCCTTTATGCTTACCTGCGCCTTATTTTTTAATTGTGATGATTTTTTCAAAGCTAAATGTCCAGCTTAAATCTAGCAGGTTAGATTGCCCTATATCAAAGCTTACCGCGCCTGTTTCTATAATCCCGCCTATACATGTTTCTGTATAGCTATCCGTGCTAACAATAGCAGTGATTGGCAAAACTACGCTAGGCACTGCGCCTGTTCGCATTTGCGCTTGGAATGCGTTAATAATCGCGTGCGCTTCTGGGCTTCCGCCATTTAGTGTTAGCGTTTTCTTTAGCAAGTCGTTTTTACCCCAGATTACTAGCTTGCCGTCTGCAGTGCGTGCGCTCCCGCCTAGTTCGGGGTCGTTTGCTTTTACCCACGGGTCGCTCTCTGCGCTAAAGTGTGTTAGCTTAATAGGCACTACGCCAATTGTAAGCGTGATTTCTAGGTTGTTTGTGCTGATGTTAGTTGCCATTGTGTCCCCCTTACGCGCCTAAGATATAATTGTTAATAATGATTCTGTTAGCTGGCTTATTAGCTACATATGCCACCACAATGCCTAGCGTTTGATTAACTAGGTCGGTCTTGTCTATCATGTAATAATAGCCTTGTCTGTGGCATTGTTGCTGTGCGGTCTCGCCTTTTTCGCCACCAAAGCTAGAGATTAGGCTTTGTTTTTCTGTGGTAGTAAGCTCCGCGCCCTCGATTATAATGCCCGCTTTAACTGCGCCTAAAAATACGCTCTCTAAATAAGCCATGATTGTAGTTTCATTACTTGCACCCCTAAGCCCTACTAACCCCTGCGCATTAAACATGTTAGCACATGCAAATTGTAGCTGGAATTTTAGGTAGCTGTTGCAGATGTAAATGTTTGCACTGTTAGTCTTTGTGCCTTGAATGTTACCCATGCCATACCATGTTTGACTTTGCCCTATTTGTGCAAATTTTAGAATCGAGTTAGCATTGTTTGCGTTTAGGTTCTCTAGCTCGCTACGCTTAGTAATTGCTACGCTCTCGTATTTGGTGGCGTCATTAAAAGCGATATTTGCGTTTCCACCTGTTTGGCTAAAATCTAGCGCGGATATAATGCCTGCGCTAAAGCCTGCGATTGAATTATCTGGCGCATAGTCAAAAATAACGCCGTTGTAACCTTTATACGCGTCAAGTGCTGAATCTTGGATTAGCACATTGGCATTTTTTGTATTTACAATGCCAAGGTAGCGGTCATTACTTGAATCTACAAACTTAGCTAAGGCTAGGGTTTCATCATCGCCTAAGTCAAAATCAAAGGCTAAGACATAGTATGCGCCATTGGTTTCATCAATTAGAGTTAAGAGCTCGCCAAAGTTAGCGATTGCGTTATAGCCTGGGATAATAACCGCACCGCCATTTTCTGTAAGCCCTAACTGCTCGCTTATATCTGTGCCCTCTGTTGCTGGCGATATAAATGCTATTTTAGAATCTGCGCCCGCTGTGCCATTTTTTACAATAAAGCCTTTAGTGTGTGCATTAAAGCTTACTTCTGCTTTATTAAACTCTCTAGCCTCGCGGATTTTCTCTTGTAGCTTAGTAGCCACATCTGTGTAAGAATTTGCGCTTGTTAAATCTACACTAACATTTTTGCTCTGCCCGTTTGCGTTAAAAGTGAAGCCACCATTTAGCTTTTTAAGTGCTTCTAAATCGCTAGGGATACCGCCTTTAATCATAGCCTGCGTGGCACTCTCATTCCATACTAGCACGCTAAGTATATCTGCCTTACTAGCCTTTTTGCTTGTGAAGCCAAAGTAATTGTCTGCAAACGCACCGCTTGCGCTATCGTATCCAAATACTTTTTTCACGCCTTGCGCGTCATAAAACTTATTCCACTGCTCTGCTGGGTTATCTCCCACTTTAGTTACTAGTAGAGTTGGGAGCTTGCTTATAGAAAACGCGTCCCTAACCCCTGCGCTTGTGATATTTACTAGCCAATCTAAAGGAATACCGCCTTGTTTAGCCATTTTTACCCTCCTATAATGGTGTTTTGTTGCAGGTTAATTTTATCAAAAATATTAACCTGTTGCACTATATTACGCCTTACTATTAGCTGAATCTCAAACATTGCGCGATTTACTAGCTCTTTGCGCTCTGTAAAGTCGGTTAAAAAGCTAATTGCGCCAAATGCTGGGAGAATCTCCGCCCCCCTTGCGTTTAGATATGTGCCTATATCTATGCTTTTAAGAATCTCGCGGATTTTTTCTGCTTCTGTATGCGCTTCTATATAATCTAAATCTTGCGGATTTATCTTATAAAAATCTAGCTGATAAGTGTTTTTTAGCACGCTAGATTGAATTATAGCCTTGTCTTGTATATCGCTAAAATACCTATCCGCGCGCGTTAGTGTTTCGCTAGTTATTTGCGTTACTACAATCGTTCCTTTAGTGAAGTCGATTGGTAGCATAGTCCCGCCTGCGATTATTTCAAAATCTGTGGCGGGTTGCAAGCAGGCGATTAGGTGCTTAAGCATTGCCATAAATCTCCGCTATTTCAATAATCTTAGGCGGAAGTGCTTTGCGTTTTTCTTTGCGGATTGAATTTACTGCCTTGCGACATATATCTGTAATGATAAAGTTATGTTTATCTAACTCTAACCCGCTAGCCATTTGCTCCATAACTTCTAAGTGATTAGGCTGGAGTGCTTCGCGCTCTTTATCTAGCCTTTTAAATAAAGGCTTCATGCGTGAGGCTTGCTTTGTGATATCCGCCTTAAGTTGTTTAACTTCTGTCGGTGTTAATTGCTCACTTATACCATTTAGCGCGATTCTCTCTTTGGCTATGGTAATGCGCTCATGTGCTGAAGTAATGCGTGCTTCTAGTGTTGCTTCGCTAGCAAAAAACATAGAGATTTTTAGAAACTCCTTGCATTTCATAACATGCGCTATATCTTTATCATTAACTGCTAAATATTTGCTTCTATGCTCTGGAGCTAGCTCGCCCTCTATCATAGTCCCTGCTGGGATTACTAGCTCGCCTACTACAATATCCTTATTACTTAAATTTAGAATTGGCATTTTTTACCCCCTGTCTGCTATTGCTTGCGCTAGTTTATCTTTATACGCTTGAATATTGTCTTTTATAAACTTTAGCTGTTGCCCTAACCTAATATCGCCTACAAAGTCATCTGCAAGCAATTCTAACTCTTCCCATTGCTCCTCTGTTTTCTCTAGCTCTCTAGTTAGGTCATCGGCTGTTTGCTCGTCTATGATTGAGTTGTTTATTTTGCCAAACAACCCATCTACTAAGTTTGAATATACTCTATAATCATTGTATGAGCCTACTAGAATTTTGCACTCTTTTATAAGAGCTTGCGCCTCTTGTGATTTGGATATATCCGCCCACATTGTTTTATCTAGCCAATTATGCCCTTGCGATAACTCATAGTAGCCAATCGTAAGCTTATCCCCTGTGTTATTGTAAATATTTAGCATTAAGCCCCCTTTTTGGTTTGTGTGATTGTAGCATAAATTGCCACCCAGCCATTTAGAATATACCAATCTCTAATAGCATACAGGCTTAATTGTTTATCACCCCAAAACACTTTGCAATTATCTAGCGTAAGCCCTGCGCTATGTAGTATATCCGCGTGCTTGTGTGTGAAATAAAGCTTATAGCAGTGCGCGCTATCTAGTGTGGAGTCGCTGTATTTTTTTAGCTCTGCTGGTGTGATTGCTTGTATATGCGCGTAAGTTTCTATTGTAGATTCTAGCGTGCTTTTAGCAAAGCCCCCCACATTGGCTAGCGTGTATCTCTCTATCGTTACCTTTTGCGGTGCGATTAAGCCCTGCATACTATTAAGCGCGGATTGTAGTAGGTTCATTTGCTTACCCTATATGTAACGCTACGGCGCATTAAGCCTGTATCGATTAAGGGGTTACTGCTACCCTTTGCCTTGATTGTGCTAGGCGCATTTGGCGGTGTAGTGAATGCGGTTATCTCTTTAATAATATCCCCGCGTATAAGCTCGCCTACTATGCCAAGAGCCTTTTTATTATCCATTCCCGTGCTTTGATATGCGTGCGGAATGCGCTTAAGCCAATTATCTTTATTTTTAGCCACTGATGAGCGCATAAAAGGGCGCGCTGGCGTGTTAATTGTGCCTAGCTCGTTCCATTTAGCTACTTGTGCCACCTGTGTGCCGTTGGGATATGTGGCGGTTTCAAAAAAGCCTACTTCTAGCGTTGCGCCCTGCATAAGTGCTTCTATCTCTTTATTTGTAAGCTTTGTGTTTTTTAGCTCTTTTGTGTTAAAAGTTAGCATTGTTTATAAGCCTTAGCCCTGCTTGCGTGTTTAAATAAGCTAGATATTCCTGCCCGTATGGTGTTTGATTAAAAAAGTATTGAAAGCTATCTTTTGTTGGGGCTTGCTGGTAGCTCACACTTACGCTATCAATGCTACTGCTAGCTACTAGCCCACTAGATTTATTAAGCCCTATGCTCTCGGCATAGCCACCTATGACTAAATAATGCGCCACTAGCATTGCAAAAGGGTAAAGCTCGGCGCGTTCTGTGTCTAGTGGCTTGGCTGGCTTATAGCTTGGATATAGCAAAGAGATTTTTTTAAACATACTAATAATTTGCGCCTTATCTGGCAAAGCCTTAAATTCTGGGTATATGCTTAAAAAAAAGTCTAGTAGCGGGCTTTTTGGTGTAGCTGGGGTTAGCGGAATAGCTGGTATGCTATCCGCTTGTGTGTGTGCTTCTGCCATTATTCTTTTACTACCTTAGGATTTTTAGCTTTTGCCTGCTTGTTGCTAACTTCTGCCATTGTGTCGGCTTTAGCGTTTTCTGTGGCTTTGCTAGATTCTACAATGTAGCCATTATCTAGCATATCTCGCACGCATTGCGATTTTTTAGCCTCCGCCCATAGCTCGTTAGAAACTTCATTAAGCAAGCCAAAGCCCTTAAGGCTTAGCGTGCCTTTACTAGTTTCTACATTTAGCCCTGCGGTAGTTTTAAGTAGGATAAGCATTAAGCCCCCTTAAATGTTAGTGTATCGCACAATGTAAGCTGGTTTATAAATAACCGCGCCTGTTGTGCCTGCGCTTACCTTTTGTTGCTTATAGGTAGTTCCTAGCACCACATTGCTCATTCTGCCAATCTCGCTATACCCTAGAGTAGTTGTATCACTAAGCCCGCCTTGTGAGTTTTCTAGAATAAAGTAGATAACATCTTGGCTAGCGTTTGCGCTATTAAGCTCCATTGCTGGCGTGATTGTAATCTCTACACCTAGCTTTTCAAACTTGTCAATAAGCGCGCTAACTGCATCCACACCCAAGTCTGTGAATTTAAGCGCAAGGGCGTCAAAAGCGTTGCTAGCTATTACTACACGCAATTTGCTACCGCGTTGAATGTTGTTGCCTGTTTGCTCGCGCAATTTAGCAATAGCTTTAGCAAAGAATGCCACGCATTCTTGGTAAGTCATCTCGCTGAATTTTTTGTCGCTGTTTTCATAGTTTGCTAGACTTGGGCTGTTAAGCAAGCCATGCACTAGGAAACTATTGTTGTTATTAACAAAGCCATTAAATGCTACGCGGTTAAGCTCTACTGCAATAGCTTCTAGGCTAGCTTCTAGGTAGTAGTTTTCGCCTACATTTGCGCTTGCTAGTTGCATTGCTTCACGCTCGCCAATGTTGTAGCTTGTGCTGAAAACATAATGCCCTGTTCTGCCAAAAGTTACATTTAGCCCACTTGCTAGAGAGTCGTCATAGTCGCTATATGCTTCTACGCTCCCTGTTTTTTCTACAAGTGGCAAGTAGTAGTCTTGTTGCTCCCAGTCTAGTAGCTTTTTGCGTCCGCCTAGGGCTTCATCTCCGCTTCTATAAGCTAGAATTGTTTCGGCTACTTCTACGCTTACCTGTGAGAGCACGCCTGCTGGCATACCGATATTGTTTGGTGTGAAGTTTGGCGTTGCGTCTGCCACTCTTAAATACCCTAGCTTGTTAAGCTCCATTACTCTTTTGCTGTCTAAGAATTTCATTGTGTCCCCCTTACTCGCTGATGATTGCGATAATGTCAAAGCCTGTTGCTGTATTAACCGCAGAGCCTGTGCCAACTGCTACCCTAAAACCTGTGTAGGTGTGGTTCTCTTTTGTGTTGGCGTCATCAAAAGCAAGCGTGCCATTATCATTTTTTAGGAATACATACTGCCCTACTTTAGCTGGCGATTTAGTTTCGATATATACCACGCCTTTAGTGAGATATGTAACTAAATCGTTAGGCGCGTAAATGGCAGTGTTTTTAGTTGCGCTGACATAATGGTCTTTAATCGCTACGCCTAGGATTTTGTGGTCAATAGCGTTGCCACTTGCACCTCTTACAATGCCGTCGTTATCTGTGGCTTGCACAAAGCACCCCACGCATACAGTATCGTCTTTAGCTGTGCCATGAAATAGCACTGAATAGCTATGCAAGCCCTTAGCGATTTGCCCAGCTACGCCTACGCCCATTGGATTAACTTTGTTAGGAATGTTAGTCATTGTGTCCCCCTTATTTGTGTTTTGCGATTAAGCTATCTAGCTTGCTAAACATTTGCGCGCTAGAGTCGCTCACCTTTGCTCTTGTAACACTAGCCTTGCTTGCGCTTGCCATTGTGAATGCAGTTTTAGAATCTAGCCCATCTTGTAGCTTTTGCTTTGTTAGGGCTTCATAGCCAAACTTATACAAGTCGCTAACGCTTTTGCCTTGATAATCAAAGCTAGTTCCTAGGGCTTTGCTAACTTCTGCATAAGTGTCTTGCACGCGCTTAGATTCTTTAAACATTGAATCTTTTAGCTTAGCGATTTTAGCGTCGGCTACTTTTTCGATAATCTCCACCAAGTCTTGCGCGGTAATGTTTCCGCCCTCGGTGCTTAGCTCTGCCACTTCATCGTCTTGCGCTTCTTGCTCGCTATCTTCTTGCTCGCTCTCTACTTCATTATCTTGCGCTTCGGCTTCTACTGAATCGCTATCGCCTTGCGGTTGTGAGAGCTTATCTAGCAAGCCAGCCACTGCGTTGAATCGCTCATCATCGCTTAGCTCGCTATTACTTACCACGCTTAGAATCTCTTTTACTAGCTCGCCTTTGTCAAAGTCTGCTAGCTCCGCCACTTCGCCTTGTGATTCTGCTTCGGTGTCTGCGAATCGTTTTAGCAATTCTGCCACTGAATCTTTGAAAGTCTTTTTCATTGTGTCCCCCTTTGTTAAGTTTGGTTTGTTGTCTTGGATTCTTAGGTCGCTACCACTGCGCCCCGTCTCCACTACTGCTAAATGATTTACACTTAGCAAATCTTGCTTATAGGTAAAAGGCTCACCATTGTATGCCCCGCTAGCTTCGATTAACTTAGCTTCGTATGCTGGGCTTAATTCTACAATCTCGCCACTCTCTATAAGCTTAATAAGCTTGGGATTGTAAATAACTAAATCCGCTTTTAAATATGGTTCATCTGCTCCCACTTCGCCTATAATTGCGCCATCTGCTTCCATAGCTTCGCCATCTTTGCCTACCCATTTGTGTGTAAGTTTAATCGGCTTGCCTTTGAAATAATCCTTTTTAGCTTCTAAGTCTTTAAAGGTTCTGCAAACTTTAACAATTTCATTAGGTGGTAATTGTGGATTAACTTCACTGCCTAGATAATCAAACACACCAGCTTTGGCTATGGGATTATCTTTAATAATTAAGAAGCCGTTTTCATCTTTGCTTCTGTGTGAAGTTAAAGCGTGGTTGTCCTGTAAGCGTATAGTCATTATGCAATCCCCTACCTATTGCGAGAGAAAAAAGGAGGTCAAAAAGAGCTCCCCTCCGCCTAAAAGTATAGCTAAAATTATTTACTTTTGCAATATCTCGTAATAATCTCCGCTTGTGGAGTCTTTTATAAGCTTTAATTCTTGGTTTGGTAGTAGCTGAATTGGCACGGCTACACACCTACAATTTACACGCTGGGCAGGGTGTCCTTTGTTGGCATATGAGTCTATAACCGCGCTTGGCGTATCGTATGCGTAAATCCGCCCATCTAATTGCCTATGCCCGCCTGCGCCTGTGCTTACTCGCTCATCTTGGCTAGTTAGCCATTGGTAGTAAGTAAAGCCTAAATCTTTAGCGCGTGCGTTGCTAAAAGCTTCTATCGCCTTAGCGGTTTGGTCTCGCGCTATTGTCTTTGCTCTGCGCGTGCTTATTTTTCCTATTTGATTTGCTAGCTTATTTATAGCACCGCTATCAAAGTTTGCCACTGCGTTGTAGAGTGCGCTTTGGTATCTCTCTATAATCTCGCGCGGTATGCTTTTAATAAGTGCGATATTTTCTAAATATTGCGCTTGCATTACTTGCTTTGTTTGGGGCGTTACACCCTTAAGCTTAAAATGCTCGCTTTGGCTATTATAGTTTGCTTCTACATACTTGCCTATGCTTTTGCTCTGCTTGCTTGCGTAATCTTTGGCAAACTCTCTAGCGGTAGCTTCCCACTGCTCTGTAAGGCTATTAAACTTAATCCTTAGGGCTGTGCTTATATTGTTAATCTCGCCACGATTGAATTTGTTAAATTGCGCTAGGGTGAAATACTTCACGCTTTTATTAACTCGCTTTGTGAATGCCCTTAAGTCTTTGCTAGCTTGTCTCTCTAATGCGCTACTATGTTTAATCGGCTTTAGCGTGGTGGGCTTTACTTTAGGCTTGCTTTTTTTAGGCATAGGGAATTATTCCTTAGTTTTCTTGTGTAAGCTCGCTATTATTCCCATTTTCTAGCAAGTCGGCTTCTAAATCTAAGTCTAAATCATCGCTTGCGGTGTCGCCTTGTATATCTGCGCCTAGGTAGCCTTTAGCTTTTAGCTCTTGCAATGCTTCATCTTGCGTAATAATGCCAGCGGATATAAGCTTAGTGTAAAAGTCGGCTTCTGTGTTTTTAACTTGCGCTAATTCTAGCTCGTTTAACTTCTCTAGCGGTTTGAATGTGAATGTAGCCTTTAAGCCTTGCTCTGCGCGCTCGTTTAGTAGTAGCCTTAGCGTATGCTCGATTAAAGGCTTAATTGTGGATTCTTGGTAGCCTTTGATAATATCGTAAAAGCTTGCTATATCATACTGACCACTATTGTTTAGCCCTGTTGGAGTCTGCCCAAATAGCTTATTTATAGGTATCCGCGCACTGCTTGCTATGCTCTCCTGTGCCTGCGCGTATATTTTGTCAAGCCCACTTAAAGGGGTTATGCTCTGCTCAAAGTTCTCGGTGTCGGTGAGTAGTAGCGTGCTGAAATTGTTAATCCCCATATTTATAAGCTCCACGCGTTGCTTTAGGGTGTCTTTATCCATACTTATAAGGCTTGGGGTGCGGATTATATTTGTGCGGAATCGTAAAAATATATCCGCTAATGCTTGGCGCATACCATCTGCGCTCTTTACTTTGTCTTGCATAAACTGCGCTAGGGATATGCCTAAAAAATTAAACATAGGTTTTATAAGGTTTGGCGTATCAAAAAATACTAGCGGATATAATCTACTAGAATCTACACTGCCAGCCCCTTGAATGTGCCATGCGCTAGGTCGCATATAATCTTTACTTGTGGGGTTGCTTAAATCTACACTTGCTGGGCTTGCTTGCCACGCTTCTATAACCTTTATAAATTGAATCTTGTTAATGCTAGTTTCTTTGCTTAGGATTAAGGGCTTGCTTAAGTCTTGCTCTCCGCTATAAGCAAAGTATAAAAAGCTCCCACCATATATAAGGCTCTTGCGTAAGGCTTGCGCTAGCGTGCTTTGAAAATCTAGCTCATTAAGGCGCGATTCTAACCACTCTCGCACTGCTTCTGTGTCGGCTTCGGTATCCGCACTTACTTCTATCTCTCCCCACTGCGCTATGCTCTCGCGTGTAATTGTCTCTATCGCGTTGCTTATAATATCATCGCTTGCCAGCATTGCTAGCTGTTGATATGGTATGCGCTTTAAAATAAATTTTGTGTATTGCGTAAGGCTATTATTTACACTTAGGTTTGCCACTTCGTTCTGCCAATGGTCGCGTATTTGCGCTTCTAGGTGTGAATCTTGTATGCGCGTTAGTGGCTCGGCGTGTATAGGCTGGCTTTGCGCTTGTTGCTTTGAAAAGCTAAATAGTGCGCGGATATTGTCTGTAAAGCGTGCTTTGCTTGAGCTTGGGTAATGTTTCATAGTGTTAAAGCTTCCTTTATTTTGCTAAAGTCTAATGCGTTATTATACAAAAAATTTAAGGCTTGGCTGGTGCTATCTATCATATCATCATGCTCATGCTTGCCGTCTGCCCTAAATTGTTTTAACTCGCGGATATAATCGCTTACCCAAAAGTTAAAGGGGTCGGTTGCGTTTTGTGGTAGCTTTAGCCTATCGATATAGGGGAGCATATCATTTACTACGCGCGAGAGTTTATCTGCCTTTGGCGTAATAGGCTTAACTTGCAAATGAGTGAGCCTTTGTAGCTCTTGTATCACATTTAAGCCATTTGCCTTTGCTTCTACTAGAATAATGTTAGCGTGCCTTTGTGTGAGTGTATGCGTGAGATTATAAATCTCTTGTATCTTTGTGTTAAGCGTGTGCCAATCCCACTGCCCACGCGCTAGGTGTATAATGTGGCAATCCTTGCTATCCTTTACCTTGCCAAATGCTCCTATAACACTATAATCCGCGCTTGTCTTTGTGCTGGTGGCGGTGTCTATGCTTAGGCAAATATAGCTATATTGTGGGCGCGTGTCATAGTAGCCTATGCGGTCGGTATCTATCACTTGCATATCGTTATAATCGTTAGTCTCGCCCTCCCATATATGCAAGTAAATAGGGCGCGGTAGTGTGTTAAAGTCTTTTAGCCTATCCCTATCTAGCACCTTAGGGAAAAAGGGGTTATCGCTATAATTTACCTTTACCGCCACGCTGTAATCATTATCTGCGCCTAGTATGTATTGCGTGTAAATGTAATCATCGCTCTTTTGCGGATTAAGGCTTATAATGATTTGTGAGTTCTCTGCGCGTATGCTTGGGATTAACACTTGCATTGTCTCGGCTTGTATATCGTGGGCTTCATCAAACCAAAAGTAGCGGACATTATCTGCGCTTCTTAGGTTGTCGATTGTTCGCTCGCTCACGGCTTCAAATATAGCTTCACTACCATTGCTAAAGAGTATCCGCTCGGCTGATATTTGCACCACATAATCCATTAAGCCACTTTCACGCAAAAGCCTTTTAACTAAGCTATGCGTTGAATTTGCCTTGCTTTTATCTATTTTGCGGACTATGTAAAAGCGGATTCTACTTTGTAGGCATTTTAAAATAGCAAAGTAGCTAAGTGTAACACTTTTGCCACCGCCACGCCCCCCATAGTATGTAATAACCCTTTGCTTTGAATAATCGCCTTTAAAGAGCGGTTCAAACTTGTGGGGGATTGTGAGCTTCACTTTTTAAACTCTATTTGTATATCTATCGGCTTTAAGTCTTGTTTCTTGTCCTTTGTGCCTATGTTAAACTGCTGGGCTATGGTAGGCATTTTTGGTATAACGCCAAGCGTATCATTTACATTGCCCATTGCCTTGCTTATGTTAGCTATGTCTTGGCTAGTAATATCGGCTTGTTGCAGTATCTCGCTACTACGCTTGATTATAAGCGCGGATATAGCTTGAAAGCCTTTAGCAAATTGCGGATTCTTTTCTCTCACAATCTCTATAACTTCGTTCGCTAGATTGACTGCGTTCTGTTGCGCTGTAATAAGCTCGGTATCGCTCATTCCGCCATTTTCTCCATTTTGTTGATTTAATTCTGCATTGTAGCAAATTTCGTTAAATGCGTTAAGCCCCTGTGTTAGGTGGCTTATAGCCTCTTTTGCGTGTTGATTTACCTGTATATTATTAGCTTTAAAATATCGGCATAATGTAGCTGGGTCTATCTTGTAGATTCTAGCTAGCTCTCTAAGCCCATATTGTCCTGTTTGATACTTAAGTGCCATTGTCTTAATGTGTTTATGTAAAGGCTTTGCCATTGCTTACCTTATTGCGCTTCGTAAAATGGGATTATCTGTTTTCTAAATGCTTCTCTATCCATATCATACTTGCTGGCATATACATCGCAGGCAAACACTAAGCCATGATAAGCATTGTTAAGTGTTTTGGCAAAGTCGGCTATATTTGTCTGTAGCTCATCTCTTAGCTTTAGTTGCTCTTGGGTGGCATTATTCCAAGTATCTACACCAAAATGCTCGCGTATGTTTTTGCTAAGTGTTTTAATCGACTGCTGAAATTTTGCCTTTTGCGTTGTGTATGCGTAAAGGCTTCCGCACATTTTTACATAGCTATCCCCGCTTTTGATTCTGTTCTGTATTAGATAATCCCAAAGCCACTTATATACTTGCACTTCAAATTTTGGGTTAAAGTGTGTAAGCATTTTAATGGCAAAAAATGGGTGTATCCAGCCACTATTTGCCTTTGTGCTTTTAATGTATGGGTTAGTTCCTACCTCTTTCTCTAACTCGGCTAAAAATTCTTTTACATTTTGACTATTCATATAGTCTTTTAGAGATAACTCTGGCAAGCCATTTTCTAGTCTGTAAAGCTTGCCTATCGCCTCTATATCCCATAATCTCATAAAGCCATCTTTGGTTCTCTGCCTAACTATGCGCCCGCATAGCTTCCTATCGATTGACTCCATTACTTGATTTGTTTTCATTGTATCGCCTTTTTATTAAAAATAACACGAGATAATATCATATCGTTAAAATTTTGTCAATATACTATCGTTATTTTTTAACATTTTAAACGATTCTTTTTGTAATTATATAATGTAAGTAAAATTACACATATTCTCACATTTTTTAAAATATGCCACTTTTTCACAATAAAAGCCTTATTTTATATCCTTTAATGCTTGTGTGATTATAGCATTTGCTCTCTCTAGGTATTCCCTATAATATGCTGGCTGGCGTATATCTATTTTACTCATTACCCTGTATATCTTTATTGTAGTCTCTATGTTTTGCAAGCTAGATTCTAGCACTTCCCTTGCGTGTGCGTTAAACTCTGCTTCTATCTCAGCTTCGCTCTTGTGTTCTTGCTCTTGTGGCTTGACTGCTAGAGAATTTACACTTAGGCAATAGCTCTCGCTTGCTAGTATGTCATGGCGGTTAATCTCTTGCGTGTAATTGTCTTGCGTGTTGTGTGCGGTGAATGTATCTTTGGTGCGATTCTTTTTAAGCACCATTAGCGTTGTCTCTACCTTTGTATCATCAAAGTGTTTGTCTGCTGGGATACTCTCTAGGTGTTCGATTAAGTTCTTTTCTAGTAGATACTTGCGGAATAAGGCTTCTTTGTTGCCACGATATAGTAAGCCATTGCTAGAGATTAAAACTAGCGTGCCATTGTCTGCTAGGGCTTTAATGTTTGCAAGCACAAAGCTAGAATCTAGTGTGTTTGCTAGCTGGTAGGGATATATGCCACCATACTTGCTAGTCATCTCTATACCATTGCCTTTGATACTAAAGGGATAATTGCCTACTATGTGCGTGAATCGTTTATCACCAAAAGGCTCGGCAAATATGCTTGCTACTCTAAAATCGCCCTTTTGATTCTCTCGCGTGTATTCCACAAACTCGCTCTCTATATCACACCCAAACTTTGCTATATCATCGCTAAAAGGCTCTAGCAAGCCACCGCCACCTACGCATAAATCTACTATCTCTGTTATAGGCTGGTCGGTGTATGCTTCTAGGCGTTCCTTTACCTTTTGCGCTAAGTCTTGGTTAGTGTGAAATATGCCTTGCTTGCGATATTGGTCGCGCTTCTTTTGTATGCTAAAGTGTGCCATTAAACTTCCTTCTCATCTTTTTTGTTTCTCTGGCATTTTTGGGAATCTAGGCTCATCTGTGTATGTATAATCTGGCGAGTTCATAAAATTATATATAATTATAAGTATAAAACAAGCAATTGAAACAAGGAAAATTGCTACTATTAAAAATGTTCCTATTCCGCACATTTTGTCTCCTTGCTTTTCAAATATTGTTTATAAGCCTTTATCTCTTTGCGGTGTTTTATAAGGTAGAGATACAAAACTTTTATCCGCCGCCTACTATCATACTCTAAAGCCGATAGGATTAGGGTGATAGGAAAACACACCAAAAAGCACACGCAGGATAATAATTTCAATACACAATCCTTTACATCAAACAATGGTGAAAAAATATGCCTTAGATTATTTTTCACACTCACTTTTAGTATAGCTTTTTGATAATGCTCTATCCTATACTCACCAAGCTCATCGGTTTCACCTAATGCTTCTGCAAAGTCTCTAATTGTGGATTCTTTTAGCTTCATTGTTGCTCTCCTTACTCATTAAAGCTAATAAACTTCAAAGTCTTAATTCTTGAGCCATAAATCTGCTTGCAAAACAAAATATGAGAGAATATCACAGGAGAATATCCTGTGTCATTCTTACACTTAATAGGATATCTTTTAAAAGCCGTAGCAATGGTAAATACTAGTGTTATAGCGTAAGGCGCAGTAAATTGCTTAAGGGCAGATATTACTTTTAAAATCTCCAACCCGCTACTAAGCACCCCGTCTAAAATAACTATATGCAACTTAATAGGAATGCTTTCCTTGCCAAGCTTTTTCTTATAAATTTTTATAATACTTTTTAACATAGCTTTAGGTATCTCAACTGAGCTTGAGGCAAGTATTGGATATGAAACCTCTCCATTTCCTTTTCCTTTGCCACCAAACTCTTTTAAACCTAAAGCCTTAACTACATCATATCCATTAGGCTCAATGTGGCAAAAGAAAACATCTTCTGTTTCTTTAAAGCATTTTGAAAGCTTGTTTTTTAAAGATTTAATAGAAGTTTTAAATCTTTTTTTATCCACACGCAACATCTCTTTTGAGGATTTATACGGCTCTCCTACAAAACCTTTTGTAGTGTATCGTCTTGCGAAAGAGTCAAAAAACCAACTTTGATGGCTTATAGTTTTAAACTTTATATTCTCAAGCCTTGTATTATTTATTTTCATTTGCTCTCCTTTATATAAGATTCTATCGCGTAATAATAGCGTTGCTTGCCCTTTGGCACTTGCTTTAAGTCGTTGGCGTATGCTTCCCTTTGCTCTTGTGTAAGGCTTGCTATATGCTCGCGGATAATGTCGTATGCTTGCATTGAATCTTTAAAATTGTTGTAGCTTATCTCGGTCATATCCACCCCCCCTTATCTGTATCTTTTAGCTCTGCTTTGCCTTACATGCTTGGCAATATCGCGCTTATTATGTCGCTTGCGCGCTTCCTCTGTGTAGCCACCATTATCTAGCGTGGTTGCGCTTGCAAAGCTCCAGCCGTTGCGTATGCGGTTACAGAATTGTTTCTCTGTAATGCCATTTTCTTGTAGTAAATCTTGGAGCGTGGCTCTGCGCCTATAAAAGGTCTTACCCTCGTATTCTGCTAGTATTTGCTTATTAGACTTTTTTACAGGTTTTCTTAGCTCATGCGCCCTATGTGGATACATCTCTAAGAATCTATCGCTATCTCTATTTGCTGGTGGCGTGGTGCTGGCTTTCTCTACACTCCACCCTCTGTGAAGTCGCGCTATAAATGTATTATATTGTATGCCATGCGTGGCTAGCTTGTTTTGTATATGATTATCTGCACCAAAAACTTTTATAGTTTGCGCTTGCCTATTTCTCACTAATGCATTGGTATGCTTACCTTGTTTGTTTGTAGTAAAAAATAGCCTTAAATGCTTGCGCCTTACAAATAAGTCTTTGCGGTTCATATGGCATTCTACACCCCAGCGATTTACACTTTTAACATACTCTGTTTTATACTCTATCCCTAGAGATTCTGCCTTTTTTACTGCGCGTTGCTTAAAATGCTTAAGCGCGTCTCGCTTGCGTTTTACTACACTCATTTTGCAAGTCTTAGATTTATCTAGGAGCGATTTTGCGTTTTCCCAATCCTTTGTGTCTGCTACTTGCTCCCAATACTCGCTTAGATTTACCCACTCGTTTTGCTCTGCTTGCTTGCGTTCGTTTGCTTCTTTGATACTAGCTTCTAGGCTTTGCGTTATCTCTAGCGTTTCGTTTGTTTCGCTATCGGCTTGTATGCTATCGTAACGCTTTGCTAGCCTTTGCTCTTTGTCTTTTTCGTGTAAATAATAGTTATTTTTGCGCCTATCGTATTCTATCGTGTGAGCTTGTATTGCTTCCATTATTTGTTCCTTTAATATAAGATTCTATCGCGTTAATCGCTTGCTCTGCGCCATAGCACACACAGGCGTAATAGCCTGCTTGCCTAAGATACTCTAGCCACTGCTTTTGCTCTGGGCTTACCTGTGGCTTTGCGTATCCTTTGCGGATTGGTCGCTTTAGCTCGATAAAAAGCCCCGCGTATCCTTGCGAGATGTGTGGCAAAAATATATCTGGCACGCCTTTACGCATACCTGCTAGCTTTGCCCTATGCGCTTGTATAGCGTTTTTGAATCGCTCTCCTGCGGTGCTAGCGTGCATAAATGCTAGAAATGGGTAGCGTTTTTCATTGTATCGCGCCCATTGAAACACTTTGCACTGCTCTTGGTGTTCTATGTGTTGCATTGCGATTCCTTTTTCTCTAAGTGCGAGATAAGTCGCTCTAAATACCACTGCGCTTTTTTGCAGTCTTGCACACCGCCCTTTGCTTCGTATCGCCATAGATACTTGATAACATTTGCCACGCACACCGCTTCTATGCCTTGTTTGCCTATGGTGGCAGATTCTAAGGCTTCGATACACTCCACTTTGCCAGCTTTGTAGTGTGGTGGGTTGATTGCGTCTTGTTTCATTTGCTTGACCCCCTATCGTAAAATATGCCTAATGCTTGCTTGATTGACTCTAGCTCTGCTTGGCAGTCTTTGCTTGCTTGGGCAGGCGTTGTGATTGTCTGGTAGCGTGTGATAATGCGCTCTTTTACTTCCTTAGCCTGCTTTTTATAAGCTTCTGTATCTAGCTTTTGCTTCTCTAGGGCTTTGTTCTGCACATCTAAAAGCGTGCTTGCGTTTGCTAGCTCTGCCTTAAGTCTAGCATTCTCTTTGCCTAGGTTGTGATTCCACACACTAAGGGTAGAGATGAAACCTATAAGCGTGATAAATGCCACCGCTACGACTATAATCACTGCTTTACTCATCTGCTAACTCCTTTTTTGTATTTAGTAATATGATTAACTAGCAATGTATTGCTTATCTAGCTTTTGTATAGTCTTATACAACGCCTCTCTATCATCTTGCGCGCATTGGCTAAAATCAAAGTAGCGATACACTGCGCCCCTATTGTATAGCTCCTTAATAACGCTAATAGCTTCTTTTGAATCTCTAGCGTTTCTTAAAGCTCTTAGTAAAAGCACACATGTTTTATCGCTATATCTAAACCTAACATCAAAGCACAGATTGCTATTGTAAATCACTCTTTCCATACTACACCCTTTCTAAAATATACTTAACTAAAACCGCCACTATAATAACCGCCACCAGCGCATATCCTAAGGCTCTCATGCGCTTGCCTTTATACTGCCTGCTACCTGTTTCATGGTTACCCTTTTGCATAGTTTCAAAAGCTTTTTTGCTTTTGTTGGTGTAATTATATATAAAATTTTTTAAATCTAGCTTAATTATTTTTATTTATATATAAAAATTATTTACCTATGCAAAAAGATAAGTCCGCTTCTAGTAGTTCGGTGTATTGCAGAATCTCTGCCACGCGCTGGGCTGTGCTTTGATTATCTCTAGGGTATGGCTTTGCTGGCATTTGTATATCGCACTTAGTGGGGATATACACCGCTTCTTTTTTAGTGGCACATGCTTGTAAGGCTAGAATCGAGCCTATGCCTAAAACTAATCGCCCCAGCATATAAACATCCCTAAAAGCATAATGGCTAGAATCGTGGCTATCTGCATTGGCTCTAGGCTCATTTGCGCGCCTTTGTGTAGTCTGCTTTATACCACTTAGCCTTTGCCTGCTCGCTAGTATCCTTAACCCACTTGCCTATACGCTCATCATATTTGCCTGTGCGCGATTCTATCTCCCTAAATGTCTCGCCTAGCGCCTTAAAAGTATCATAGCCTGCTTTATCTATCATTGTAATGGCGTTTGATATAATGTTTAAAAGTTCTATATCTAAGTTAAATATTGCGCTTGATTTGTGTGGCTTCTCGCTTTTCATGAGCTTTAGGCATAGCTGGATATTGCCTATCGACTTAATTAAGTGGTGAAGTCCTGCGTGCTTGCTTACTAAATCGCGCTGGCTAGAATAATCGCTAATCGCATTAAAGCAGAAAATGCAAATATCACAAAGCGCGTCTATCCGCTCGCCTTGATTCTGCGCCCTGGTATATTCTAGGGTCTCTTCTAAGAGATTGCTAACTAAGCCCTTAAGCTGTGATTCCCTGCTTAACCTACGCTCTGCGCTCCATTGCCTTGCTTGCTTTAAATAATACTTTACGATTTGCTCTTTAGTCTTTTCCATGTAAAAATCCTTTTATTTTAGAATAAATTTTGTCCAAGCCATGCTCTGTATTATAAAACCTATATTGGCTAGTTTCAAGCGCTGTGATGTATGCTCGCGCCCATTTGTCTAGCTGGCTTGTCTCTATCTCTGTGTATAGCGCGCACCCTATGCGCTTATTATTAAATTCCACGCCGTGCTTTTTGCCAAACTTTCTAAATGTCTCCCTCTCTGCTGGGTTCTTTAAAATATCTGCCAATATTATTTTCATGCTATGCCTTTAAGTTTCTCTAGTATGCGCTGGTGAGATTTTGCTTGCCTGTTATTCCCTGTATCTATAAGCAATTTGGCTCGCTCTTTATATTTAGCTAGCGATTGGCTAGTGGTTATTACTTTATTTGAGCGCGTCTCTAGCTTAATCTTGTAGGCTCGCATTGTATTTATGACTACCTGCCTATCTAATTGGCTGGGCAGAATATCTTTTAGAATAATCTCGCCTGATTTTAGCTTTAATTCTTGCGTGCGCCTTTGTTGCTTATAAAGAAACCTAAAATTAACCCTGCGCACTGGCTGGCTTATATCTGTATATTTGTTTAAAATATCCCTTGTTTTTATGTATGCGCTACCTAAAGGCGTTTCTGTGTCTATCGTTCTCCACCGCCACCATGAGTTTTCTTGCGCGTGCTGTTTAAATATATGCGCGAATCTTTGTAGCTCTTTATAAGTGCATACCCTAGGCTTGTGTGATGTGTTTTCTAACCGCCTGCCTATTTTCCTTTTGCCACGATTGACTAAAAATTGATTTATAGCTGTTACTTCATCTGCGCCAAAAATATCGCGTATAAGAAACTCGCCTTTATATATATCCTGCGTTTCGTTTAATGTTATTTGATTAACTAACTCTAGCACCATCGCATTCCCTTTGCTTCTCCGCTTATGCGGATTATTTCGCTGTTAATATACATTTCCGCCTGCTTGTTTGCCAGCGCATAGCCACCTGATAAAATCTCGCTATCCTTGCCTAAAATATCGCGCTGGATATTCCACCCTACCATTCCATTTTTTAGCGTGTGCTTGTAGGTTATGGTGTGGTCTTGTGTTTTGTGTAGCGTGATTGTTTTATCTCTGTCGCGCCTTAACTTAATAAGGCGGATTTTAAAATGGGATTGAGTCATCGTCTGTGCCCCATTGTGTTGGCGCGCTTTGGCTTACTTGCCTTTGATTATAGCTTTGCGTCTGGCTAGCTTGCCTTGCCTGATTGTTTGGCTGGCTAGAATTTGCCTTATCTACAAAATCGAATTTCTCTATAATAATCGTATGCTTGCTTCTGCTCTCTCCGCTTTGTGTTTGCCAGCTCTCTAGGTTTAGCTTGCCCTCGATTAAAATCCTGCTACCCTTGTGAAAGTATTGCTGTAATATCTCCGCGCCCCTATCAAACGCCACGCATTCTATAAACATAGCTTTGTCTTTTTTCTCGCCATTCTGTGCGGTGTATCGCTCATTATGCGCTAGATTTATTTTAGCGATTGCCTTGCCTTGCTGTGTGTGTTTTACTTCCACTTCCTTAGTAAGTGTGCCTAGTATGATTACTTTATTCATGTTTTAACCTTTGTTTTGATTTAGCTCTTGTAGCTTTAAAATGCCTAGGCGCATGAGTAGGATTTTTTTAGCACTGCGCCCGCCTTTGTTCTGCATTTGATAAAGCGAGTCCCGCGATACACAAAGAGAGTGCGCTAGCACTTCATATTTTGGTAGCTTGGGGATATTACTTAAATCATCACGCTCGCGGTAGTCTATTTTAGATTTCATTTATCTCCTTTGTGTTGGTTTGATTCTGCTTCTAGTAGCTCGCTTAAAACCCATTGTGGCGGGTTATAGCTACTAGATTCTACATACACGCCTTTTTCTGCTATGTTATTAAGCTCGCAATAATTGCGGTGCGCTTTATCTAAAAGGGCTTCGCATTCTGCTAGTAAATCGTAATAGCATAGCTCTTTAGTAAAAATAGCATTTGCTTGCGGATTAAAAAAAACTAGCTTGGCTTGCTCGACTTGCGCTAGCTCCATATACAAAAACATTTGTAGCTGGTAGCCATAGTCAAAAATCTTTTTATCTAGCCTATCGTTTTGCTGGCTTATTTTTAAATCGCTTACAAAAATGCCATTAAGTGAATCTAAATGCCCTACTATCTCGCCAAAATGCTTTACTTTACCCTGTAACTCTAGCTCGAATTTATCTGCCTTGAAAATAGAGTGCAGAGCTTGCATTGTAGATTCTGGCGTGCTAGATATAGCTTCCCAATCTTTAGCCAAGCATGGTAGGCGGTCGCTTGCTAAAGAGCTATCCCTAGCCTCCTGCGCTTGCTTTGTTCTGTAACTATCCGCTTGTATAATATCCACGCTATCTGGCACGACCTTTGTATCATGCCTTAGTATGTGCGCGTGATATAAGCTACCTTGTAGCATTAGCGGGCTTGTTTCCTGTGGGATTAAAAGCTTTTCTATTGGCTGGGTTGCCAGCCTTACTATCTCTGTAACTCGCATTAGCCTAGCTCCACACTGCTTGCCATAAATGCGCCAGCTTCTGCGATTAAGGCTTTAGGGTCGGCTAGTAGCTCATTTAGTGCTTCGGTATCCGCGCTAGTAACGCCTTTGGCTTGCATAAAAGCTTTAATATCTGCCATGCCTAAACCTGCGCCCTTTAGAATATCTGCTACTTTGCTAGCTGGCGTGCTTTGCGCCTTGCTTTGCTGGATTTTAGGCTCGCCTTGGCTATTGTCTTGGCTGTCAATGTCTTTGTTGTCATCTAAAAGAAACAAACCGCCTAGCGCGTATTTGCGGGCGTAACTGCTTGCGCTCCCTGTGATTTGCGCTTCATCCATTCCCTTTTTTGTTAGGGCCTCGCGAGCGTATGCGCTTACTGCTATACAATCGCCTGCGTTGTTTATAATGCTAGCGGTTGCTTTGATATAGACTCTATCCGCTACTTGCTCGATTGAATCTGTAATAAACACACTCACTTCATACTTTGCCAAGTAAGGCTTAAGGGCTTCGTATATAGATTCTACATTGCGATATGTGAATCCGCCAAAATTGTTTTTTAGATTCTTAGGCGCATTAAGCTCCCTTTGAATCGCGCTTAGTGTTTGGTTAATGTTTAGCTTAGTGTTTTCCATTTCTTATCTCCTTTTGCTTTTAGTTGTCAAGCACATAATGGCTTGCTACATCACGCGCACGCTCTCTAGCTTTGTATGCGTATTCCTCTGCATAAAGCTCATTTAGCTTTTGCTCCATTTCACGCTCTCTTTGCTTTTTTAGGTTATCAAGCATTAACTTAAGCGTGCTGACTTCCATTTTTAGGCTAGCGTTTTCAATGCTTAGCTTAATGTTTTGCTCGATTGTCTCTAGCGCAACTTTTGTATTTGATTCCATTTCTTAGCTCCTTTTGCTTTAGATATTTGTAATTATATATAATGATTTATAAAACAAAGCTTAAATTTTATAATTATTTATAAAAAAGTCTAGCTGATTCTTTGCATGAAATCTAAAAGTAACCTCACAATCGCGCTCATCGCGCAAAGTAACTTCTATCACATAGCCTGCCTTATTGTTTGCTTTGCCTAACCCAAGCCCTATAATCGTGTGCATTTTAGCACCTGCGTAAAGCTTCTGCCCCTTATAAGACCTTAAAATGGCTGGCTGGCTGGCTAGCTGGTCGTGTGTGAATTCTATGCTTGGCTCTGGTAGCTCGCTCATGGCACGCTTCCATACTTGCTCGGGCGTTATTTCAATCTCTCGCGCTGGGGAGTTAAATTGTGCCAGCTCGCTCTCTAAGTCGTCATTGTATCGCTCACTATCTAGCCATGTGCTGGCAAATGGGATTTTATCAATGGGAGTGCTTTTGTGCTTTAAAAGCGTTTTAAAGCGTTTTAATTGCTCTTGTAGCGTGTTTATATTAACTCCACGCCCCAAAGCGTTTAAAAAGGCTTCTACGGCTTTTATTTCATTGCTCTTGCGTGGGTATAAGCCCCAAAACTCATTAAAGGCAGATTCTTGCTCGCTATCGTAAGGCTTGCCTAGCTGTGCGCAGAATCTAGCGTAAGATGTCTGCTTAGCAATGTTTATATGACTTGGCGGGCGTTTTAGCTCTTTAGGCATAGCTGGCTCTGCTTGTAAGCTAGGATTGGCGTTAGCTCTTAAAGGCAAAGCGTTAGCGAAATCCACCCCCCCACCCTCGCGTGCGCTCGCGTGCGCGTTATAGTGTGTTTTTGTATTTGTGTTTTTATTCTCTTTGTTATTATATATATCCCTCCCCTTTGGGCTAGGGTTAAAGGTAGCCTTTTGGAGGGGGTTAATACTCTCCCTTTGGCTAGGGTTATCTATGCTGGCAGGGATATCCCTCCCCTTTGGGCTAGGGTTGGAGAGAATCCCTAAAATAGCCTGCATGTTAATATTGTAGTATTGCTTAGGTGGCAACCCTACAAAATCCTTTTTGATTAAAATGCCTTTGTCTATTAGATTTTTCATAGCAGAGCGGACTGCTTTTTCACCCAATGCGGTGTCGTAGCATAAATTATCTATTGTGTAGAAAAAATCCGCCCCGTTTGTGAAGTTTCTTTTATCTACCAAAAAGCTTAAAATCATGCTTTCATTTGCGCCTAATGCTCGATTTAGCGCTTTGTTTAGAATAACAAAACTCGACTGCCCTAAAACATTGTAAAGTAAAGTATCGCTCATTGTGTATCCTTTGTGTCTTTGTATTTTGCTTTATAAATGCCTAGCCTTATTGCTTCTTTGTTATTATTTAGCACATCTGCAAGCAAGGCTATATTCTCGTGGATTCTATCCCTTAGCTTTAGTTGCTCTTGCGTGGCGTTTTGCCAATCAGTAATGCCACATTCTGCCTGTATGAGCTTGCATAGCTTTTGTATGTTTTTAACATAGTCGGTTTTATTTGCTCTTACAAATAATGCCCCGCACATTCTCTTAAAGCTATCTCCACTATCGTTTCTATACATAAGCAATTTATCAAAAATCCACTCATATACTTCAAGCTTAAGCTTTGGGTTAAGCCACAAAGCCATATCTATAAATAGCAGAGGATGCACCCATAAGTGTTGCCCGCGACCTCGCTTGAATATTCTTGTTTCACCATACTTTTGCTTTAAGTCTTTTTCAAACTCTTTGGTGCTTACAAGATGATTATACTCTTCGAGGGTTTTGCTCTTAAGCTCATTAGCCACCCTCCACTTATTACCTACTCTAAATAAATCAGTGGCACTAAAAAACTCGCTTTTGCTTTTTTGCGATATAAAATCACCTAAAAGCTCCCTTTGCATTATAACTTCGGTCTGCATTTTAACTCCCTTATTATTTTGTAAAATTAAATGCCCTATAATTATAGGGTGTTTATCTTAATAAAAAATAAATCTTATTAAGATTATGTTCCTTTTAAACACGCTACCTAGTTTTTAAGCTTATTTACTAGCCATACTTGCCCTTTTGCTCCATTAGGTGATTTAATTTTGCTGTATCGCTCATTGTGTATCCTTTGTGTTTGGTGTGTTATTTTTGAGATTAGCTTCTAAAAACTCTATTCTTATATCTTTGCCTATTCTGTTGCAAATAATCTCTAAATCATTACAAAACTTTAAAGCTACCATTACGCTATCTTGGTATTTTTTTCTAAAAAATAGCTGTATTTGCGTTGCTTCGTTCCACTCTTTATCCCCAAGCTCTACAATAGCTCTTATATGATTAGCTATCCTTGGCATATAAATAGCCATTTTTGTGGGGTGGATATTACCAACGCATGATGCTAATTCCTTATACCCTTCACCGCTTAAATCTCTATACTCACATAGTTTGTCCTCTACCCATTTTAAAGCTTGATATTTAAAATTTTTATTGCAATACATGGCAAGTTCGATTAAAAGCAGTGGGTGTGCGTATGTGCCACCATTTTTGCCCCTTTTTGCCTTATGCACTATTGCTATGTTTTCATTATCTTGTATAGCCTTTATAAGATTGAGAGTGTCCTCCCTTTGCATAAAGTTATCTAAACGCTTTGTGTCCTCTTTCCTTTGAATATTATATGCGTTGGCTACTTTTAGAAAATCATTAAGGCAAAAAAACTTTGTGTCGTGTTCTTGCCTAATGTTAAAGCCTAAAAAATCTCTCACCATTATTTGTTGGTTCATTTTTACTGCTCCCTGCTTGTTTTTAAATCCCTTAAAATTTAGGTATTTTACAATGCCCTGTTTTATGGGGTTCTGTATATTTTAGCATATTTTTATAAATACTAGAATAAATATTTTATTAGTAAATAATTGTTTGTTGGCTACAATAAAAAAATATAAATGTGTAAAGTATTGTAGTTTTTTATATATTTAGGACAGGTCGCAAGCTATGATATGTCTGCAGGAGACCCGTCCGCTAAGGATACATATTAAACACGCTACCTAGTTTTTAAGCTTATTTGCTAGCCATACTTGCCCTTTTGGCGTGATTGTAGTT
>NZ_CALERY010000021.1 GCF_937906905.1 uncultured Helicobacter sp.
CTGCATCTTTCAGGTGTGGGAATGTAGGTCGATGCAGGGATAAGGGAGATTGTTTTTATTCTTTTTTGCTACTGCGATAGTTTTTTATTCTTACTCTTTTATTCTGTCTGCTTTATGTTTTTATTGCTAGCTTTTGTTGCTTTTTTATGTTTGCTTGGGGTTGTTTAGATTCTATATGTATTTATTATCTCTTTTTATTGATATGTGTTGGGTGGTTGATGTTTTTATATGGTGTTTGGGGAGATAGGCACGCTTGTTTGTATTAAAGTTATGATATGGAAGGTTGTATTTTGATAGTGATTTACTCCCAGTAGATGAAGTGAAACTATAGGTAGATATGTTTTGTTGTCGATAAGAACTTAGGGTGAAGTTAGATTCCATATAGAGCTAGCTTATGTGCTGTTTAAGCGGTTTTATGCTCTAATGTTGTTTTATAATCATCGGTGGCAAGAGGGTGGTAAGAAAATGAATGCAAAAAGAGTGGCTGCAAGCCCTAAGCTCTATCTAGTTGTGCCGGCGTTTAATGAAGAGCAAGTGCTGCTAGAATCCTTGTGTGTGCTAGAATCTAAACTCGCACAAATGATACAATCTAACGCCATAGCTAAAGAAAGCGCATTAGTGCTTGTCGATGATGGCAGTAGCGATAGGACTTGGGAGATTGCCAAGGCGCATTTTGATGAGCGATATATGAGAGATGCTGCGCTAAATTCCCCCCCCCCCCCGTTAAGAGCAATCAGCCGCAATTTCTAGCCATAAGACTTGCAAGGAATTTCGGTCATCAAAGCGCGCTTTTGGCTGGGCTACATTACGCGCTTGGCAAGTGTGATTGTGCTATTAGTATTGATTGTGATTTGCAGCAAGATGAAGAGAAGCTTATAGAGTTTGTAGAGAAGTTTTGCAATGGTGCTGATGTGGTGCTTGGTGTGCGCAATGATCGAGACACGGATTCTGTGTTTAAAAAATATAGCGCGCTATTTTTCTACAAGCTTATGGAAGTATTTGGAGTAAAGATTGTAAAAAATCACGCTGATTATCGCTTGCTTAGTCATCGCGCACTCAAGGCGTTGTTTCAATATGGAGAATCTAATTTGTTCTTGCGTGCCATTGTGCTAGACATAGGGCTTAAGCAGGATATTGTGCATTTTGATGTGAAGCCGCGATTTGCTGGCGAGTCTAAATACAGCCTGAGAAAAATGCTTTCTTTTGCGTGGAGTGGGATTACGAGCTTTTCTATCGCGCCTTTGCGGTTTGTGAGTGCGGTGGGGGGTGCGCTATTTGTGCTGTCTGTTTTGTTTGGATTCTATGTGCTGTGGGTAAAGATTTTTGCCCATCAAGCAGTGCAAGGCTGGACATCTCTTGCAGTGCTTTTGTGCTTTTTGAGCGGGGTGCAGCTTTTAAGCCTTGGGATCATTGGAGAGTATATTGGCAAGGCATATCAAGAGATCAAAGCGCGCCCAAAATACATAGTCAAAGAGATGTTGTGCGATATAGAGACTTGCTAGAAAGTTAGCCGCAAGCCGCTAGAAGAGACGGCAAATGCGGTAAGGGAAATTACAGAATCTATGCAGGGTGTTGATAGTAAGGCGCAAGAAGTGGTATGATATTAAAAAGATTCTAGGATTTATCGCAGAGATTGCTGATCAAACTAATCTTTTAGCGTTAAATGCCGCGATTGAAGCAGCTCGTGCTGGGGAGCACGGGCGGGGCTTTGCTACCTGTGCTTTTGCGCTGTTTTTAAGCATGTAAAGGAGTGATGAAATGGCTTACACATTTTTACAAGCAGCTATCGAGGTTTTATGGGATTCGCCTACGCCACTTAAGGTATTTGATATTTGGGATAAGATTCTACAAAAGGGGCTTGATAAAAAAATCGGCTCCACAGGGGCTACACCGGAGCATACGCTTGCTGCACAACTTTACACAAGTGTGAAAAAGGAAAATTCCCCTTTCATCAGTATTTCAAAGCGCCCTAGGCTTTTTGGGCTAAGAGACAAAAGCTATCAGCATACGCCAAGCGAGATTGCCAAAATAGAGGATAAAGAAAGTCAAAGCGCAGAATCTAAAGGGGAGAAAGCAAGCTTCCATGAGCGTGATTTGCACCCGCTGTTTGTAAAGTTTGCAAATGAAAGTGAGTTAAATTTGCTTTGCAAAACCATTTATCACGAGGAGAGCAAAAAAGATAAAAAAGGTAGAGATAAGTGGATATATCCAGACATCGTAGGCGTGCGTTTTGCCTTTAGTGATTTTCGAGAGGAGGAAACTTTAATACTGCTAAACAAACTGGAATGCCCCAAAGCGCAGCTCTACTCTTTTGAGCTAAAGAAAAATCTAGGCTGGCATAACTTAAAAGAGAGCTATTTTCAAGCAGTCTCTAATTCTAGTTGGGCAGATTACGGATATTTAGCAGTGTTTGGGAGTATTGAAAGTGAGATTTTAGAAGAGCTCAATAAGCTAAATAGCCGCTTTGGCATTGGTGTGATCACCTTTGGCACGCGTTTGGAGGAGTTTGAGATTAAGATTTATGCAGAGCATAAAGATGAGCCAGATTTGAGTGTGATTGATGAGCTTATCGGCAAAAATGAGAATTTTAAACACTTTATTGAAAATGTCATTGCTGATATTGATGTAGAGCGGAGTCGTATTTCAAAGAGTCTCTATGATGAAATTAAAACCGACGAGAAGCTAGAGCACTATATGAGACAAAAGAAAATCGAGGGATTCTAGCTAGCCTTCACTTCTACCCACCTTTTAGATTCTCACTCGCGGATAGTGCCTTTGCAATCGTCGCTACACTCGCCATGCACGATGTATTTCGTAGTGGTGAGGTGGATTGCGCCCATGGGACCACGCACATGGAGCTTCTGCGTGCTAATGCCCATTTCTGCCCCCAGTCCAAACTCCCCTCCGTCATTGAAGCGACTTGAAGCATTTACAAACACCGCGCTCGCATCGACAAGTGCGCAGAATCTCCTGCTCGCTTCTAGGCTTTGTGTGATGATGATTTCACTATGTTTAGAGCCATGGTGTGTGATATGGGCAATCGCTTCGTCCATGGATTCTACACATTTGAGCGCGAGAATCTTAGCGCCAAACTCCACACCATAATCCTCCTCGCTCCCTTGCGCCAGCAAGCCAGGGTTAGATAGCGCAACATCTAGCCCTTTAAAATCACCAGAATCTATTCTAGGCTCTTTGGCAACCCTATGGGATTTGGATTCTAGTAGCCCATAGCAGATAGAATCTGCACGCACTTCCACGCCGCTATCCCACAGCGCCTTTGCCAAACAGGGCAGGATAGATTCTAAGCAGGATTTGTGGATAAGGATTGTTTCTATTGCATTACATGCGCTTGGGCGCGAGACCTTGGCATTCACACACACACGCACGGCACACTCCACATCTGCACTCTCATCGATATAGGCATGGCACACACCTTTATCATGGAAGATGACAGGGATTTTGCTATGGCACACGACAAAATCTATAAGCGCACTGCCTCCGCGCGGGATCACCACATCGATATATCCGCGCTCTTGGAGAAGCGTGGCGATCTGCTCGCGTGAGAGGGAGTTTATCTCGTAAGCGCATTCTTTGGGGAGTGCGCTAGATTCTAGTGCCTGGTGGATACATGCCATGAGCGCAGCATTAGAAAATCTCGCTTCTTTCCCACCTTTTAGAATCACCGCATTGCCAGATTTTAGACATAGCGCTGCTGTATCAATCGTTACATTAGGGCGGGACTCGTAGATGATAAGCACCACGCCAAGACTCACGCGTATTTGGGTGATTGTAATCCCGCTAGGGCGCACTCCTCCACCAGTAACAGCGCCTAGCACCTCGCTTTGTGCGCGTATCTCTTCTACTGCGCGTATCATGGAGTCTATCGCCTTATCATCAAGCACAAGCCGATCGATGAGAGATTGCTTGAGCCCAGATTCTCGCGCAGCTTGGATATCTTTGGCATTTGCTGCTTTGATTTGCTCGCGATTAGATTCTAGCGCGTTGGCGAGATTTGCCAGTGCGCCATTGCGCGTGCGTGTATCGCTTTGTCCTAGAATCTGGCTAGCGCGTTTGATATGCTCTAATATCGCTTTCATGTGGGTCCTTATGTGTCAAGTAGGGCAATGTCATCTTTGTGCAAGAGGCAATCGCCATAGCTTTGCCCCAGAATCTCGCCAATGCGCGCCGAGTCTTTGCCGATGATGAGGCGACTATCGTGTGCATTGTAGCGCGATTTCCCGCGCGCGATTTCTTGCCCGCACTCATCATACACACTCACTACATCGCCCGCTTCAAAGATCCCTTCCACGCTTAGCACGCCTTTTGGCAGGAGAGATTTGTTTGCCCTAAGCGCCCTAAGCGCACCAGAATCCACGATAAGCTTGCCTTGAGGGATAGCGACATAGCCGATATAGAATCTGCGCTTTTTGATGTTGCTTGTGGGGAGGTGGAAGTAGGTGCCTATGTCTGCCCCAGAGAGAAATGCTTTGATATTGCGCGCATCATCGCCTTTGATGATAGCTACATTGCAGCCGCGCTGCACTGCCTTTTTGGCAGCATGGAGCTTGCTTGCCATGCCTCCTGTGCCTACTGCGCCGCTTGTGGGGTTCTCTCCTGCAAGTGCGAAGATACTCTCATCAATCGCATGCACTTCACCAATGCGTTTGGCACTTGGGTTGGTCGCTGGATTGGCAGTATAGAGCCCATCGACATCTGATAGGATAAGTAATAAATCCGCATCAACCATGCCCGCCACTAGTGCAGCGAGATTGTCATTATCCCCAAATGTCTCAATATATTTGAGCTCATCGACAAGCACAGGGTCATTTTCGTTGATGATAGGGATAGCTTGCAGTTCCAGCAGTCTGCGAAGTGCTGCGCTAGCGTAGAGATAGCGCTTGGGGTTGGAGAGGTCATCTTTGGTGAGCAGGATTTGGGCGATTTGTAAGCCATGCTCGCGGAATGCCTGCTCATAATGCCATAGCAAGCGTGCTTGTCCCACTGCTGCGCAGGCTTGCTTGTCGATAATGTCTTTGGGACGGCTAGGGAAGCCAAGCAGACTGAAGCCACATGCCACAGCACCCGAGGAGACGAGTATGATTTCTGGGATAGTGGCTTTAAGTGCGGCAATTTCTGCGCACAGAGCTTGTATGCGCGCTACTTGCACACTAGAATCCACCTTTTGGCTAGCAGGCGTTTTGCCCTCATTGCCAGGTGCTGTGGCAGCAGCGTGGTAATCTACTTGTGTTTGACCAGAATCCATATTTTCAAAAGTAGAATCTAGCGCTTGTGTGAGTATCGAGCTGCCAATTTTTATCACCAAGCGCTTGGGCGTGGGCAGTGCCCTTGCTATGTTTGAGGCATTTTGGCAGGTCATTTAAACAAGCCTTTTAGCATATCAAGTGCGGGGTCTTTGTTTTTGTCGAGTTGTTTATTAAGCTCTTTTTTGAGTGCTTCGCTTGCCTTTTTCTTCGCCAGCTCAGAGAAATCCACATCTACCTTTGGTGCATTGATTGTGCCATTGATATGCACATCGACAGAATCTTGTTTGATCGCGGTTTTGAGCTTGGCGTTAATTGTGGATCTTTCAAGATCGATTAGGATATTTTCGCCATACATGGAGAAATCCCCGCTTTTTGCACCAAATTTCGTCGTGAGCTTGAATTTATCAATCCCGCAATCCACGCCTACGCCCTCGAAAAGCAGCCCCGTAACATCTGTGTTTGTGTAGCGCTGGATTGCATTTGTGAGATCATTTTTCATAAAATGCCCATGGGAGAGCACCGCGTGTAGATTCCCACTCTCTTTGGTGAGATTGTAGGTGAGATCCCCATTTGCCTTAGCACTAAAAACTTGGGGATATTGGAGCATTTTTAGCAGTGAAGTCGTATCGATATTATCAAGCTTGGCGCTAAAATCATCGCCCTGCAAGCTTGCATTGATTTTTCCACCTAGGCTGGTGGTTTGAAAATCAGCTTGAATAGTGTCGCTAATCTTTGCGCGCCCACTTGCCTCTATGCTCCCTGCAAGCTCGATTCCTGTTAGAAATTTGAGTGCTTTTAAGTTGGGGATTTTGATGATGTAGGGTGTGGATATGGCAGTGGAGTTTAGATTGATTTTGATAGGGTTTAGCACCATTTCTGCGAGCTTAGAGTCCATTGTGAAATCCGCCTCGCCCATGCCTTTTTGCAAACGCGCATTGCTCTTGTAGGAGAAAGGCGTGTTTGGCATGGCAAGGTTAAATTCTTTTTGCACCACTGCGCCTTGGATTGTGCCCTTTAGGCTAGAAGTTACTTGTGCGCTTATGCCTTTGTCAAAATCCCACACTTCCCCGCTGGCGCTTTCTATACCTGTGATAAATTGTGGTAGGTAGAGCATGGAGAGAATGCGCTCGACTCTCAAGCCTTTAATGTCAAATGCGATTTTTTGTGGAGCAAATGACTCTAGCAAGGCGCTGTATGTGGTGCTAGATTCTGCGATGTCGCTTTGACCTGTGATTTTCATCGACTCCATGCCGCCTACGACTTCGCCGCTACTGCGAAGAGCACCACGCACTTTCATGCCAAGCAGCGGAGTAAATGCGCTAATGTCGCTAAGGTTAATGGCATAGGTGCTTTTGGTGAGAAGTGGGGCGATTTGGGTCGTGCCAGAGGAGAGGATTTTGCCTACATTGGCATTAAAGGCGAGATTATGCTTGATGGTATCGGTATTGAAAATTGCGCTGGCATTTGTGGTGAAGCTTGTGCGTGGGATTGTGATATCAAAGTCTTTTTGGATAAGGGCTTGGGAGAATATGCCTTGTGTGATAGCCAGATTTGCCCGCCCATTGAAGGCATTTTCCTTGCTGCTAATGTCAGCCTTAAGCCCTAGAATCCCGCTCACATAGGGTTTGATCCCTCCCATGGCAAGCGCCTCATCAATCCTAAGCGCGCTAATGTCTGCGGTGATTTTTGTTGGGGCGAGGTTTTCAAGTGTGAGATTTAGCACGCTTTTAGACTTGGCGATGTCGCTGGTGGCATTGATTGCAAGCGTGTCAAATACCTTGCCCTGCGCTCTTGCCCTTACTTCAAAGCTCCCAGCTAGCTCCACACCCACCATATCGCCAAAAAGTGAAATATCATTTGCATCTATCAAAAGCCCCAAATCCACTCCAAGTGTGAAAAGATTATAGTCGCCATGCAGATCGATGATAAGCTTTTCATCGTGGTTTAGCACGATGTGTGCGCCTGTGAGCCCTAGCGAGAATGTGTCAAGCTTTAGAGGGATTGGCGAGTGGGTGTTGATTTGGGATTGGATAATGGGCTTAAATATCGCATTGCCAATGGGGCTAAAAAGCAGGATATAAACCAGAAATAGCAGCCCTGCGATAATCCCAAGTAGCCAAAGTAGCAGCTTTTTCACAAATTCTCCTTGTCGTGTGTTATGTGTGCTAAGCAGACAAAATGCTTGGCATTATAGCGCATACATGCTTGCTTGCCCTACGGCGCGAAAAATCTTTAGCATATCGCAATGCTCTGCAAAATGATGGGCGCGAATGATGTCTGCCCCTGCTTGGAGAGCTAGGAGGTGTAAGGAGAGAGTGCCGCTTAAACGCTCTCTATCAGGATCGCCTAAGATCTCGCCGATACTGCGCTTCTGGCTTGCTCCTACAAGCAAGCGTTTGCCAAAGTGCTTAAAATGCGCTAGATGCTGGATAAGCGCGAGATTTTGTGCGGTGTTTTTAGCAAAGCCAAAGCCGATGTCTAAAATCACCTCGCCTGCATTGTTGGATTCTAGTAGCTCAAGCTTGCGTGTGAAAAACTCATCTATCTCGCTGATAAGGTGTGCATAGTCTGTAAGCGTGCTCATATTTTCTGGCGTGCCACGCGTGTGCATAAGAATCACATCAGCATGAAAATCTCGTATCACATCAATCATGCCAGAATCGCCAAGCGCACTGACATCGTTAATGAGGGAGAATCCAGATTCTAGTGCGAATGCCGCAGTTTTGGCATTATAAGTATCGATAGAAAATTGCGCGCGCTTATGGAGATTCTCATGTTTGATAAACTCGCATACCTCTCTAAGCCGCGCTATTTCTGTGGCAGAATCTAGCAGCGCACTGCCTGGGCGTGAGCTGGCTGCGCCGATATCGATGAGTGCTGCTCCTTGCTCAATAAGTGCGGTTATGGACTCTATGGCGCGCGCACTATCATGGCGCGATGGGGCATAGAAGCTATCGGGAGTTAGGTTGATAATAGGCATGATGATGGGAGAATCTAGGCGGCTGGATTGATGAGAATCCATGGTGGATTCTGTGCTAGATTGTGGCGTGGATTCTGTGCTATGGCGCAAATGGTCGCGCAGGATTTGGCTTAGAAGCTTTAGTCCAAATGGCTGGATTTTGCATTTAGCAATCACGCGCTCAAGCTGGGATTTTGTAGCGATAAGCAGGGCGTTGTAGGGGGGATTTTGGCTAAGGATCGCTTCTCTTGGTGTGGCAAGATCACCGCCTACGCTTAGAAGCTCTTGCTTTAGGATATGGAGCTGCTCTGGGCGCAAGTCCCGGAGATAAAACAGCCAAATCTCACCCTTTTTTCCCATGATGTGCGCCCCACTTTTGTCGCAGCCTATGAAATCAAGCGCGGCGTGCAAAAATTCTGGCGCGATTCTAGTGCAGTGCATGGGAGCGTCCTTGGGGATATTGGCGGTTTTGATGTTGCGCACTTGGGGCAGAATGCACGCGCTTAAGCATGAGCAGGAGATTTAAGCACACAAGGTGCTTGGGGCGGTAGTTTTCTAGCTCATGTAGCGCGCTATCAAAGCTCTCTAGCTCTTTTTGACTTAAGCTTATGCCCGATTGGGCGGCAGAGAGCAGGAGTGAGGAGATGAGCTCGCGCCCGTGGATTCTGCTATCGCGCTCATCTTTTGCTAGCTCGCGGGTGAAGTGGTAGATGGATTCTAGGCTTAGTGTGCGCAAATCTAGTGCAAAAGGCACGATAGCCTGCTTGCTGCGCTTGTCTTGGAGGATAAGCCGCGAGCGGATTGTGGGGATAAAGGCAGTTTTGTTGCGTGAGATGAGAAGAAATTTCACATTTTCTGGTGGCTCTTCTAGGATTTTTAGCAGGGCATTTTGCGCCTCGATACGGAAAGAGTGTGCGGCGATGATGATTGTTTTTAACTCATCTGTGGCGATGTGGGCTTCGGTGATTATCTCATGAATGTGCTTTTGCTGGATTTCTTTGTCTTCATACACGCGCACGCCACTTGGAGGCAGGGCTTCAAGCTGGGATTCTAGCTCTTGCTCGATACTATTTACTAAGATGATTTCGCCTATCATGCCATGCCTGCCAATCGCCCGCTTCTACTCTACAATAATGCGATTAAGCATGCTCTCATAAATGGCTGCTTCAAAAAGCTTGAGCATTTCGATGAGCTTGTAGTCAAGGAACTCATCGCTAGGATTGAGTGAAAACGCACCTTTAATCCCTCCACCAAGCACCCAGAAAAGCCCGTATTCCTTACTTATACACAAATCTGCAAGCTTAGATTCTGGCTGCCCGACATACCAAAACATATAATCCCCATAGGCGATATCAAGCATATTGATGAGATGCTCCATATTGGATTTTTGGAGGCGAAAGTCTTGATCGAGCATGCGGTTTAGTGAGAAAATAGGCATAAGCGGGCGCTGCGTGCCGCCATAGTAGAATCGAGAGAGCGCATAGGAGCCAAACCACTCGCGTCTCTCATCTGTAGCAAGCAGGAGCGCACCGCCGTTTATAATATGCTTGATCGCGCGGATAATCGTATCGGCAAAGAGATTGCGCTCGACTTCAAGCCATGCGATGTCGTTTGCCCATTTTTTGCACTCTGCACGCATGCTCTCCACAAGCCAAGTGCGAAAATCCATAGTCTCCATATCTAGCCTATTTGTCGAGCTCATAGGCATTATGCAGCGCGCGCACGGCTATTTCTGCATGTTTGGATTCTATGATCATGGAGACTTTGATTTCGCTTGTGCTAATCATCATAATATTGATATTTTCATTTGCCAATGCCTTAAATGCCACGCTTGCCACGCCAGAGTGGGACTTCATGCCCACGCCCACAATAGAGACTTTGGCGATATTGCAGTCATAGTCGATAGATTCTACATCGCTGGCAAATGGCGCGAGAATCTGCTTTGTCTGCTCGACATCGGTTTGTGGGATTGTGAAGTCTATGTCGGTTTTGCCATCTCTGCCGATTGTTTGGACAATCATATCCACATTGATATTCCCACTAGCTAGCACACCAAAAATCTCTGCGGCAATGCCCGGGCGATCGCGCACATCAGCTAGGCTTACGCGCGCTTGGTTTTTATCGAGTGCGATTCCGCTTACAATGGGCTGCTCCATGATATTCTCCTCTGTTGTGATAAGTGTGCCTTCTTTTTGAGTAAAAGAGCTGCGCGTTACAAGTGTTACGCCCCATTTTTTCGCTAGCTCCACAGAGCGATTAAGCAAGACTTTTGCCCCCATTGACGCAAGCTCTAGCATTTCATCATAGCTGATTTTGTCGATTTTCTTAGCGTTTTTTTCGATTCTAGGGTCGGTGGTATAGACGCCATCGACATCGGTATAGATTTCGCATAGATCGGCTTTTAGTGCGCCTGCGAGTGCGACAGCAGAGAGGTCGCTCCCACCTCGCCCAAGCGTGGTGATCTCGCCCTTAGTATCCACACCTTGGAATCCCGCGACAATCACAATATAGCCTTGCTCTAGCAGCGATCTGGTGTAGGTGGTGTCGATGGATTCTATGCGTGCTTTTGTGTGCGTGGAGTCTGTCAAAATCCCCGCCATCTGCCCACTAAGTGAGATTGCCTTGTAGCCTTTGGATTCTAGTGCGATAGCTAGTAGTGCCGCGCTCACGCGCTCCCCAGCGCTTAGTGCCATATCCACTTCCCTGGGCTTTGGCAGTGGAGTGAAGTATTTGGTGTAGTTTATCAGCATATCTGTCTGCCCACTCATCGCGCTTACGACTACGAGCATCTGGGGATTCTCATGCGTATGGAGTGCGTCAATCACGCGGTTGGCGACATTCTCGATCCGCTCGCAGTCCCCCACACTTGTGCCGCCGTATTTTTGGACGATCAACATTCTCTGGCTCCTTTTTGCTCCAGCTTATCGCGGAATCCACTTAGCACTTGCCTATACACATCGCGCTTGAAATGCTTCACACGCGCAAAAATCTCATGATAGCTCACAAACTCATAGCGTGAAAATTCTGGCGTGTGTGTGGCGAGTGTGATTGTGGCATGGGGCAGGAGTCTAGCGAGAAAATACCGCTGTCTTTGCCCTATGTAGGGGCGCATTTTGGTAACTACAGATTCTGGGAAGTCATAGCTCACCCACTCTGGATACTCTGCGAGAATCTCCACCTCACGCGTGCCTATCTCCTCCTCTAGCTCGCGTAGGAGTGCTTGCTCTGGGCTCTCGCCCTCATCGATTCCGCCTTGTGGAAACTGCCAAATCTCTGGCATGTCAAGGCGCTCGGCGAGAAAAAACAAGCGCGTGCTAGGCTGCTCTGGGCGATAGTCTGGGTGGAGCAAAATCGCAGCGACATTGGGGCGATAGAGAGAGTGCGTATCCATAAGTCTGCTTTAGGGTTAAAATTGAAGCGCGATTGTAGCCTAGAATGCTTAAATGAGAGCTTAGGCGCTTGGCGCTATTTGGTGGATTTTGCAGTGCTGCCATAGGCTTTTTGGCATGCACTTTCATCGCCCATGAGACAAGCTTTTTGCAAGGCGTTGAATGCTTCTTTGCGCGCTGCGTTTTTCTGGGCATGCTCACGCTTGATTTCTGCAAACTGGTATTGATAGACAAAATACAGCGCGACACACATCAGCACCATGAAAATCACATCGCTGGGGCGGAAGCGCAATTTTCTGCAAAAGCCACATAGCGCCATAAATGCTCCTTTACTCTTAATTTTGTTTGTATGCTTGTGCGCAAGACTTATGAATGATTGGGACTTTCGAGATTCTAGCGCATTTATGGGGTATTGGCAATGTGTGTGCTTGTATGTTAATGTTGTTGGATTAGGGAATGGCTTTTGCTTTGGTGAATAACATAATATCGTATAAGGACTATCCATGAATACCATCACAAGTAGCACCAGCGCGCAAGAGACAAAAGCCCTAAGCGAGCTTTTTGCCCAGAGGGCAAATCTCCAGAGCAATCTCCAAGCCACCCCGGAGTCTAACGCACAATCCAAACTAGATTCTAGTAAATCCGCAGAGAGCGCGGTATCTAAGCCAGAATCCACAAATGCTGTGAAAGAGGATTTTAGTATGCAAAGCTTCCTAAACGCCCTTGCGCCAAATACACAAGCAAGTGAGCTAGCCAGAGCCCAGGCGGCGCAGGGGGTTAGCGGGGTTAAGGGGCTTGATGAGAATCTTGGTAGTGCGCAAGACCCCTATGACTCACTCCATAAAATCAAAGACACTTTCACTCCTTCCAAAGAGCTAAGTGCCGCGATGAATGCCAAGAGCTATGTGAAGCATGGGCTTGCTGATGTGGATAGCTTCAAGCTCATGGCGCGCCAGCTCCAGGCTGATGGCGTGCTAAATCGCGATGACATGATGGCGGTGGATTTTCTAAGTGCCAAGTCGCCAAACATCAGCTTGCAGGATTTTGACGCGATGATAAAAAACGACAACCTAAGCCGAGAAATGCGCGGGCTTATCTCGCAGCTCGTGCAAAAGCTCCACATGGTAAATTACATCAGTGGCGGGCTGATGAGCGCGTAAGCTAGAATCTAGCAAATGAGATTTGGTATTTGATTATAGATTGCAAGGAGATAGTATGGCAAAAGACGCACATGGAGCTACATTAGAGAATGGCGATAGTGTGAGTGTGATTAAGGATTTGAAAGTCAAAGGTGCTTCAAGCACGATTAAGCGTGGCACGACGATTAAAAATATCCGCCTAACAAGCAATGAGAGTGAGATTGAGGCGAAAGTCGATAAATGCGGGGTCATCGTGCTAAAGACTTGTTTCTTAAAAAAGATATGATTGGGGATTGTAGTTTCGCGCGATAAGCGCGAGATTGTTTGCTTAAAGGGCTGCTTGCTGCAAGCAGGCGAGATTCGCGCGGCATGTCCTAGAAGAGCTAGAATCTAGCGCTCTAGCATACGCGTAAGGATTGTGTCGGTGAAATCGCCAAAGAGCGGGGCGTTGCAAAACTGCGGTAGCTCGACACCCGGGCAGTCAATATTTGCTTCTATCATCACAGGCTTGCCGCGCTCATCAAGCGTAAAATCCCAGCCGATAATCCCAAAGTGTGGTAGCACAAGGTGCATAGCTTTGGCAGTATTGATGATTTCATCAAAATGCGGAACTTTGGTGCCAAATACAGATTCTGCTTTGGTGTCATCATCTGGCGCAGCTCCTTTGTCTTTCAAAATAAAGCTATCTTTCACAAGAAAATCACGCAGCACGCCATTTTCATCGATACCGATTCTATTGGAGTTATCGCCATTAGAAATATCACCGCCACTGCCTATGGCTAGAAATGCCGAGAGCAAATGCACTTCTTCATTAAAGATAAAAGTCATAATACGAAAAGTATTTACCGAGTTTGGCTGCAGGGATTCTAGGAAGCTATGTTGAGCGATAACTTCTTGGATTGCGATGTCGCTTTTGTAGGATTCTAACAAGGCGGTGAGTGCTTGCTGACTCATTGTGGCAGGCTCTATGATTTGGATACCGCTGCCCTGCCCCGTGGCGTGCATTTCCGTGGGCTTTATCAGCACGCGGTCATAGTCTTTGAGCAATGCTAAAGTGGATTCTAGGCTTTGGGGTGTGTGGCTGCGCTCTTGCGTGGGGCGGTAGTAGCTGCCTTTTACGCGCTTTAGCAGTGTGCGTGGCGTGGGGAAGTGGGAGAAAAGCACATCGTAGTAGTTTTTATCGCTAAAGGCGGCTTGGTAGGATTTGGGATTGAAGTAGGGGAGAATATCGCAGTAGTAGAAGTGATTGTCTAGGTAGGCGATATCTAGGGGGTGGTGGGGATTTATGCTGTGGTAGATTGTATGCCAGGAGAGTAGCTCATCTATGCGCTCTTGTAAGCTATTTCGCGCGAAGCCACGAGAGAGAGAGAGAGTAAAGGCGTCCAGTATTCTACAACCTGCTTGGCGTGTGCTTGGGGGAGGGGCTTTAGCTGATTGTGGGAGTCAAGGTAGCGCAGGTAGCTAGCGGTTTTTGCACGGAAGTAGATTCTAGCTCCTTGATAGTCTTTGCGTGCTTTTAGTCCATAGAGTGCGGATTTGAGATAGGATTTGAGAGAAGTTTTGATACTCATTTATGTCCTTTGTGTGAGATAGTGGAGCGGGTATTGTAGCAGAATCTAGCTGTGCCTATTTGCTAAGGTGCTGGCTTTTGGGCTAGGGTTGAGCAGTGGATTTTAGGTTTTAAGTAAATTCTTACACAAAATCCCCTACACTTTAGCCACATCTTAACATTGCAAGGAGTTGGTTATGGAATTTCGTATCGAACACGACACAATGGGCGAAGTGAAAGTGCCTAATGACAAGTATTGGGGAGCGCAAACAGAGCGCAGCTTTGAAAACTTCAAAATCGGCACAGAAAAAATGCCAAAAGAGCTGATTTATAGCTTTGCAAAGCTTAAGCGATCGCTTGCAGTGGTCAATAACAACCTAGGCAAGCTAAATAGTGAAAAGAAAAACGCCATCGTGCAAGCGTGTGATGAAATCGTCGCAGGTAAATTTGATGACAACTTCCCTCTAGCTATTTGGCAGACAGGCTCTGGCACACAAAGCAATATGAATATGAATGAAGTCATCGCCAATCGCGCTAGCGAGATTCTAGGCGCGGACTTCCGCAAGGAGAAAAAAATCCACCCAAATGATGATGTCAATATGAGCCAAAGCTCTAATGACACCTTCCCCACAGCGATGAGCATCGTCTCTGTAATCCAGCTAGAGAAAAAGCTGCTCCCAGCCTTAGAAGAGCTTAAAAGCACTTTTGCCAAAAAGGTCAAAGAGTTTGACTCTATCGTAAAAATCGGGCGCACACATCTCCAAGATGCCACCCCTCTCACACTTGGGCAGGAGTTTAGCGGCTATCTCTCAATGCTAGAGCACTCCAAAGAGCAAATCATCGCTTCACTTCCTACACTCCGTGAGCTTGCCATTGGTGGGACAGCGGTAGGCACAGGGCTAAACGCCCACCCAGAGCTTAGTGAAAAGGTAAGTGCAGAGCTTACAAACTTCACAGGCGTGAAGTTTGTCTCAAGCCCTAATAAATTCCACGCCCTAACAAGCCACGATGCCATCTCGTTTGCACACGGCGCACTAAAAGCCCTAGCAGCAAATCTTATGAAAATCGCCAATGATGTCCGCTGGCTAGCAAGCGGTCCTAGATGTGGGCTAGGCGAGCTGCTAATCCCAGAAAATGAGCCCGGAAGCTCTATAATGCCCGGCAAGGTCAATCCCACACAATGCGAGGCTCTCACAATGGTCGCAGTGCAAGTTATGGGGAATGACGCGGCAATTGGCTTTGCAGCATCTCAAGGGAATTTTGAGCTTAATGTCTTTAAGCCTGTGATTATTTATAACTTCTTGCAAAGCCTTGATTTGCTAGCCGATGCAATGCACTCATTTAATATCCACTGCGCAGTAGGCATTGAGCCAAATAGAGAGAAAATCGCGCACAATCTCCACAACTCTCTTATGCTAGTTACCGCGCTCAATCCTCACATCGGCTATGAAAATGCGGCAAAAGTCGCCAAAAACGCGCATAAGAAAAACATCTCCCTAAAAGAATCCGCCCTAGAGCTAGGACTTGTCAGCGCGGAGGATTTTGACAAATTTGTCGTCCCAGAAAATATGATTAAGCCTAAAGCATAAGCCGTATTAGACTATGGGGCTTGTTTCTGCATTAGGAGCTAGGCTTGCCTTGCTCCTAGTCCTTATCTCACCCACACTTTTTGCTATCCCACTTTGTCAATCCCAATCCGAGCAGCTAAAGTTTTGGGGCGGGACACTTATGCAAATCCTCTCCTTGCACGCAGGCGTGGGCGCGGATTTTAACGCGCTAGATTCTAGCACGCAAAACCAAGCGCGCACCGCAGCGACCACACCAATTGTGGGTGCTAGTGCCGGGGTAATATATATGAATCCAGAAGATGATAGAGAGCTTGATTATGGCTGGAGAGGGCGCTATCTCTTTAGCCACTCGCCCAAGCTTCATCGCAACACCCACTACATCGGTGGGCTTTTGTATCTCCACCCCTTCCCCAATCCCTACCACCGCGCAAGTGGCGCACTCCAAACACATAAAGACTGCGAGGGCAAGCCAGATGGCTACCCCACGCCATTTTCCTTTGTGCTAGGTGGGGGCTTAAGTGTGCAAAGCAATGCGTATGCGCAAAGCGTAGGCGGATATGTAGAGGGCGGACTCGCGCTTTTTAAGTGGTTTCCGCTTAATGCCGAGCTGCTCTATCGCGTGAGCTTCTATCCTAGCAGCCCATATTTTGAGAGTATCACACAAAGTATCCAGCTAGTTTTCACGCTGCTTTAGCCCTCCAGAATCTACCTTAAAAATCTACGCTTTGTGCGTCGTATTGCTTGTGAAATATTTCTGTCATTCGCAAAGAACAAAAGTGGATTTTGGGCGGAATGGCTAGATTTGTGGCAAAACGATTTTGGGCATTCTTAAGAAACATCGCTTGCGGTGGGCAGTGCCCATTGTTTTGAAAATCTGCTTCAGGTATGTGCGCTGCTATGCTTGTTTGGCGTTGTGCTGTAAATATGTCTGTAAATGCGTGTTTGCACGGGTGAAAATCGCTTCATCTTCGCTTAGATCTGCCCACACCCACTGCGCTCCACTCTGCGTCCTACCCTGTAATATGTCCCCACCTTTGCGATAGCGTAAGTCGATTTGCGCGATGTCAAATCCACTTAAATGCGCGGCAAACTCGCGCAGTCTGGCAGAATCTGGTGTATGCGTATAGAGATAGCAGTAGCCTTGCAAGCCATTGCGACTCACGCGCCCACGAAGTTGGTGGAGCGTAGCAAGCCCCAGGCGCTCTGGGGCGATAATAATGATAGTCGAGAGCTTTGGCAGCGAGATTCCTACCTCGATAAGCGTGGTGGCTAGCAGGATATTGCCCTGTTGAGCAAACTCCTCTAGCACGCGCTCTTTTTCTTTGTCCTGCCCGGAGGTGCTATATACGCCTGCAAAGCGATTTTTCCAAAACCCCTCACCTTCTTTGAGTGAGAGATACTCGCTTTTTTCACTCTCTTCTACCAGCGGATAAATGATGGCTACTTGATGAGCGAGTGCTAGCTCACTTTGGATATGAGAGAGCAGGGCTTGGAAGCCGCTTTTGGTGATGATTGTTGTCGTGATATTTTTAGGGTAGGGGAGCTCATCGATGATACTTACATCAATCATTTTGGATTCTAGCATTGCCATGGTGCGGGGGATTGGTGTGGCGGAGAACTGCAGGATATGGGGCTTGCTTGTTTGCCCATTAGATTCTGGTGCGGTGGCGAGCTTCTCAAGATAGTGGCGCTGCTTTGTGCCAAATCTATGCTGCTCATCACTCATCACCAGCGCGATTTCATCGCCGTTTATCTCGCGATAGAGCAGGGCTTGTGTGCCGATGATGAAATCCACTTGAGCGGCAAATAGCCCACCAAGCTCTTGTTTGGATTCTGCGCTGATAAATGCCACTTGCACGAAATCTGGCAAATAGAGCTTGGCTTGCTCATAAAGCTGCTTTGCTAACACGCTAGTTGGCGCCATGAGAAGGGATTTTTTAGGGTAGGACATCATCACACTTGCGAGAATCACAAGTGTCTTCCCACAGCCTACATCTCCCATGATAAGCCGCTTGCTCGCGCGCTCCCCTGCTAGGTCGCGCGCGATTTCTTGGCACACGCGCTGCTGTGCGCCTGTGAGAGAAAATGGCAGGCTTTGTGCCCAAGATTGATAATCACCGCTGCAGCGATATTTGGCAGGAAAATCCATGCGCTTGGTGGAGAGTCGCAATAAATGCGCGAAAATCTCGCAAAACTTCAGCGCGTAGAGACTGCGCTCATCAAATCCTTTGCGTGTGCTAAAATCCGCGAAAAACTGCTCATCTGGGTGAAATATCCGCACTAGTGCCATGCTTATTTCGTTTGGCAGATAGGCTTGTAGATTTTCTTGCGTGATGAGAGTGCGGGTAAGCTTGATGAGCTGATCGTTTTTGTGTGGGGATTTGAAATGCGGGGTGATGACATTGATTTCGCGCACGATTTTTGGCTGAATCATGCTCACTTGATGGGCGCTAGAGAGCCCATCAAGCTTAATGCTTCCTTGCACAAATAGCTCACAATCAATTGCAAAAAGCTTTTTGATATAGGGTTTTGGGTGAAAAAACACAAGCGTAAAAGGCTCATCAAAGTCCAGCGCGTGGGCGTGGATTTTTAGGACTTTGGCATAGGAGTGGTGCTGGACGATACGCACGCGCACTACTCCTTGCGCACCCTCTTTAAGCTCGCGTAGCAAAAAGCTCGAGCTATAACTATGTGGCGCGAATGTAGCAAGCTCGAGAAGATGGGAGAATCCAAATTGCCGCAGCTGCTCTTGGGAGGGTGAGTGCTCTTGGAGCGTGGTGGCAGATGTGGTGCTCATGTGGCTAGATTCTAGGCTATCTAGGATTTTTCCTAGAATCCTTTGTGCCACGGCTTTTGGGCGCGCGTTTGCGCTTTGGGGCTTCTTTTGGATTTTCTTTGAGCTTTTCTGGGGCTAGATTCTCATCAAATCGCTGATCTTTGGGGCGAGGGGCGAGCAGCACAGGTGTGCCACTAAGTGCAAACTCCTTGCGCAGACGATTAACCAAAAAGCGTTTATAGCTAAAATGTAGCGACTTAGGGCGATTACACATGAGCGCGATTTGGGGGGGCTTGGTGGCGTATTGTGTGGCGTAGTAGATTTTGACAAGCTTGCCATGATCACTTGGAATCGGGTGGGCTTTGGTCGCTGCAGCGATGGCGTCGTTGAGCTTGGCGGTGGGGATTCTGGAGGAGTAGTTGGCATAGACTTCTAGGATTGTATCTTTTAGCTCTTTGATGTGGCGACCGCGCAGTGCGCTAAGCGTGAGAAATGGCGCGTATTCTAGGAAGCGAAATTTACGCGTGAATTCTGCTTTCATCGATGCAAAATCCGTGTGCTTGATATCCCATTTGTTCCACACGACAATCACGCCTAGTGCATGTTCTTGCACTAGGGAGAATATCCGCTCATCAAGCTCTACAAGCGGCGCACTAGAATCTAATACCAAAATCGCGATATCTGCCTGCTCTAGCACCTTGCTTGTGCGATGAAGCGCGAATTTTTCTAAGGATTGGATTTTGCCTTTTTTGCGGATTCCAGCAGTGTCAATGAAGCGCAATGTCTGCCCGCCATATATAATCTCCTCATCTACGGGGTCAATCGTCGTCCCAGCCTGCGCGCTCACCACACTGCGCTCCTGCCCTACAAGCGCATTGAGCAGCGAGCTTTTGCCCACATTTACGCGCCCGATGATTCCAATTTGCACTACCGAGTCGCTAGAATCTAGCTCGCTAGATGTTCTAGATTCTGCGGTGCTAGAGTGCAAATCACTAGAATCTGGCGTAGCAGAATCTAAAGAGTCAAGCGGAGAGGAAGCTGGGGATTCTAGAAGCTCAAGCAGCTCTTCTTCTATGTCGGCTTCTACTGCGAGGGGCTCTTTGTCAGCAAGTGCTCTATCAATGGCATTTAGCAAGATACTTATGCCGCGATTATGCGTTACAGAGATGAAATACATCTCTTGTGTGCCAAATTCTGCGAAATTGTAGGCATATTCTTTCTGGGCGTCATTGTCGATTTTATTGACTACAAGGAGACAGGGTGTATGCTTTTGCAAGGAGAAAAATAGCTTGCGATCTTGGAGACTTGGGATCTCCCTGCCATCGACGACATAGAGTATGAGATCGGCTTCTTTGGCAGCTTGCTTGGCTTTGGCAGCGACTTTAGCAAAAAGCTCTGCGCGCTCTTCTTCGATTTTCTCCTCTATGCCGCCTGTGTCGATGATTGTGATAGGGGTGTCGCTTATGGAAACTTGCGCGGAATTTGTATCGCGTGTGGTGCCAGCGATACTAGAAGTAATGGCGATACGCGCTTTTGCCAGGCGGTTAAAAAGTGAGCTTTTGCCAACATTGGGTCTGCCAACGATTGCAATAGTCTTGGTAGCCGCTGTTTGAGCTGCGATAGTTTTGGCGACTTGCTTAGGGGCTGTGGCAGCTATTTTGGCATGTGTTTTGGCGTCTGTTTTCATGCTATGTCGTTTTTGCACGCTTCTTATGAAATCTACGCAGAATCTGGATTCTAGCGTTTAGGCACAAAAAGCCAGCTCACAAAGCGCCCTTCGGTTTTAGGCTCTTTCTCGGGCTGGGCGATGTCTTCTATCATCTCGCCTACACGCTTTAGCACAGAGACACCAAGCTGGGGATCGCTCGCCTCCCTGCCTTTTAGCACGACTTTGAATCGCACATGCTTGCCATTTGCAATAAACTCCTTGGCATGCTTGACTTTGTAGTTGATGTCATTTTGCGCGATTTGAGCAGAGAGCTTGATCTCTTTAATATCGATTTGCTTCTGCTTTTTCTTGGCTTCTTTTTGCTTTTTCTCTAATTGGTAGCGGTATTTGCCATAGTCCATGATTTTACACACAGGGGGTTTGGCATTTGGCGAGACACAAACAAGATCCAGCCCACGCTCCTGTGCTAAATCCCTGGCTTCCCTTGAAGAAATGATCCCATATACTTCGCCATCATCATCGATGCAGCGCACTTCACTAAAACGGATTTCATCATTTAGTAGCACTTCTTCTTTGCTCAAAAGCTAACCTCTCTTATCTTGGATTCTATCATGGTAAAAAACGCTCCTTCTTCTAGGTTGTATTGCTCTTTGGCTCGTCTATCGCGCACTGCAAGCATTTTGGATTCCACTTCCTTGTCGCCAATAATCACAATCATGGGCACGCGTTGCTTTTCTGCTGTGCGCACGCGCTTGCTTAGTGTTTCGTTTTTGTCGTGGATTTCGGCATATGCGCCCAGCTCGCGTAAAGACAGCTGGATATGGCGCGCGTAGGTGGCTGCTTCCTGGCTTACTGGGATAATGACAACCTGGGTGGGCGCAATAGCAAACGGAAACTCCCCGCCAAAATGCTCGCACAAAATCGCACAAAATCGCTCAAAGCTCCCTAAAATCGCTCGGTGGAGCATGACTGGCTGCTGGGGTTGATTGTGCTCATCAGTGTATTCCAAAGAGAATCTAGCAGGCAGATTCATATCCACTTGTATCGTGCCACACTGCCATTTACGCCCAATGGCGTCAGTGATTTTGATGTCGATTTTTGGTCCATAGAATGCTCCACCACCCTCATCGACTTGGTAGGGGATCTGGCTAGATTCTAGCGCGCTTTTTAGCGCACTAGTCGCGATCTCCCACACCCCATCATCGCCGATAGATTTTGCCGGGCGCGTAGAGAGCTCCATTTCATAGTGGAATCCAAACGCCCCCATAATCTTGCGCGTGAAGTCCAAGATATTATGCACTTCTGCTTCTATCTGGCTTGGCATGCAGAAAATATGCGCGTCATCTTGGGTGAATTCCCGCACGCGTAGCAATCCATGCAGCACGCCACTTTTTTCATGCCTATGCACGATTCCATACTCATAAAATCTAAGCGGCAGCTCTCGGTAGCTGCGCTTGGTGTGTTGATAGACCTTGATATGCCCCACGCAGTTCATCGGCTTTATGCCATACTCGACTTCATCGATTGTGGTGAAATACATATTTTCTTTATAGTTATCATAATGTCCGCTGATTTTCCATACTTCGCTTTTTAGGATTTCAGGAGCGCGCACGGGCTCGTATTCTCGCTGGATAAGCGCGCGAGTGAGCAGCTCTTCGATTCGTCTGCGCAATCTTGCCCCAGCTGGCAGCCAGATGGGCAGTCCAGCGCCGATTTGCTCATCGAAAGTAAATAGCCCCATTTCCTGCCCCAGCTTTCTGTGATCGCGCTTTTTGGCTTCTTCTAGCTGGTGGAGATAGGATTTGAGACTTTCTTTATCAGCGAATGCTATGCCATAGATTCTAATAAGCATTTCCGCGCTCTCATCGCCGCCCAGATACGCACCTGCGAGCTTGGTCAGCTTGAAATGCTGTAAAAGCTTAGTGCTAGGGAGATGTGGTCCTCTACATAAATCTACAAAATCTCCCTGCTCATAGATTCCAAAGCTATCGCCTTGTATGCGGCTCATGACGGCGATTTTAAGCTCATCGCCACAGAATCTAGATTCTGCTTCTTGGCGGGTTATGGTGGTTTTTTCAATCAAATCACCCTTTTTTACAAGCTCTTTCATGCGCGTCTCAATCGTGCCTAAGTCTTCCTCGCTAATCTTGCTGCTTGTCTTAAAATCGTAGTAAAAGCCCTCATCTACCACAGGTCCTACGAAAAACTTCGCATCAGGATAGAGCTGCTTAATCGCTTGGGCAAGCAGGTGCGCGCAGGAGTGGCGAATGATTGAAAGTGCGTCTGGGGAGTTGTCAAAATATATGGGTGTGCCAAAGCTGCTAAAATCGCTTGTATCGCTGGATTTTGCTTGTAGATTCTCGCGCAGCTGTGCGAGCGTAGCGCCCTGCTTGGCTGCGATAGTTTGCAAATCAATAATCTCGCTAGCTTTATCATTGGCGCTATGAGCTGCATTTGACGCGCGCTTGAACCCTATAATCTCTGCCATTGTATTCCTTGCATGTCCTTGTTTAAGAAAGATTGTATCATCGGTGTTGCGCTCTTAAGGATTGCGCCATTGTTGCGCTAAAAGGCGCGATACTAGCACAGAATCCATTATTTTTTACTAAATCTTTGCTTCTATGGCGTATTTGGCGATTTTATGTCGCAAAATCTCCTCGCTCATGCCTAGTAGCGCACTCGCGCGCGCGATGTTGCCATCGCTCTCTTGTAGGACTTCTTGGAGTAGCTGCTTTTCTAGTGATTCTATTTTGCTGGCTTGGCTGGATTCTGCTGCGCTTCTACTGCCTCTAGCGCTAGAATCCCCGCTGCGCGCTTCTAGGAATAAGTCTTTGGGCTCGATTTGCTCGCTTTCGCTAAGGATTGCTGCGCGCTCGATGACAGAGAGTAGCTCGCGGATATTGCCATGCCACTCATAGGCTAGTAGTGCGTCTTTAGCGGCTTTGGAGAAAGATTTTTCGGGGAGATTGTATTGGGCTAGCACAAGCGAGAGCTTCCATTGCGCAATTGGCAGAATTTCTTCTGTGCGCTCCTTTAGTGGTGGGATTAGCACGGGGATTGTTTGGAGGCGGTAGAAGAGATCTTCGCGGAAAGCTTTTTGCGCGATTTTTTGCTCGAGATTCGCGTTTGTCGCAGAGATGATTCGCACATCAAAGCCAATAGGCTTACTCCCCCCAAGCCGAGTCGCCTCACGCTCTTGCAAAGCACGCAGGAGCTTGGCTTGAAGCATAATGGGCATTTCGCCAATTTCATCAAGGAATAGTGTCCCGCCATCTGCTAGCTCAAATAGCCCTTGTTTGGCAGAGACTGCGTCTGTAAATGCGCCCTTTTCATAGCCAAAAAGCTCGGATTCTAGTAGGTGCTCGGGGATTGCTGCCATGTTGATTGCGATGAAGGGTTTTTTGGCGCGGTGGGAGTGCTCGTGGATATAGCGTGCGAACACTTCTTTGCCTACGCCACTAGCCCCCATGAGTAGCACGCTAGAATCTGTGGGCGCAACTTTTTTCACACGCTCTTGGAGAGATTCTAGCAGTGGGCTTGAAGCAGCAAATGGATTTTGTTTGTTGATAGCCTGGGCTTTGGGGGAGGTGGTTTTGGTGTGGGTTTGCTGGAATTCTAGCACCCGCTTACTGCGATAGACAGCTTCGAGCAGGAGAGATGGCTCAAAGGGCTTTTGGAAAAAGTCCTTGACCCCAAGCCGTATAGAATCTATCGCAGAATGCAGCGTGGCATTGCCGGTGATGACAATCATTTCATAGCGATTATTAAGCTGCTTTAGGAAGTCTAGCCCATTCATATGCGGCATATTTAAGTCTGTGATGACAAGCTGGAAACTAGAATCTAGCTCTTTTAGCGCATCTTTGGGGCTGCGGAAAGTTACTACGCGTAAGTCCTTATGCTCGGCGAAAAACAGCTCAAGGCTTTTGCGCATATTGATATCATCTTCTACGATTGCGATTTTCATTACACTCCTTTTGGCAAAGCTACTTTAGCACATCTATCACAAGATAGCGATTTTCAAAATACGCCAGAATCCTCTGGGGCGGAAAATGTAGTAGCGCGCTATCTTGCACGCGCACATTCTGTGAGAAGCTCCCATCATAGCGCACATCAGCTCTGCCTTTTTGTAGGCATGCTATCACTTCATCTTTGTAATTGCTAAGAATATATTTTAGCGCATAGGCTTCATCATCAGTGATGAGGTTGTTGATAGGGGTGTCGAGCTTGCAAGTGTAAGCAGTGGTAAGATGTTGAGATTTTAGTGTAATGGGATCAGAGACGCTGTATCGCTCGCCTGTGATGATCCCATCTTGGCTCTGGGCTTTATAGGAGATGATAAACTCTAGCTTGATAAGCGGCTCGGTGGCTTCAAGCTGCGCACTCTGTGGGGAAAGCGCACTAGGTGCGGTTGTATCATGCGTGTTTTTGGGGATTATTGCTTGGGGGATTGGTCTTGGGGGATTTTGGGGCACAAGATGGGGTGTTTGTGAATCGGCTTGGAGCGTGTAAGAATCTGCATAGAGTGCTTGGGCGAGCAATACTACAAACAATCCTGCAAATAACCTCGCGCGTGAAATGCTTAGAATCTGGCGCATTAGAATCCACCTTTTGTTTTGTGGTTTAGGCTTTGTGTCGCATTTCATTGTCTTTTTCTACCGCCTACAATTAGCGTCATTTCTCTAAAATAGCTGGGGATTTTGCAAATGCAAAAGCTCGTAGGTTTTAGCAGTGGCGATTCTCCCGCGAGCGGAGCGCTCTAGAAACCCTTGTGCGAGTAAATAGGGCTCGATGACATCTTGGATTGTCTCTTCATCTTCGCTGATGATTGCTGCGATTGTGTTTAGTCCTATGGGCTTTTTGGCTTGGGCTATTGCACGCAAATAGCGCAGATCAAGCGCGTCAAAGCCAAGCGCATTGACTCCTAGCTCTTCTAGCGCGCACTTTGTTGTCTCAAGGCTGATCTCCTCCTCCTCGCGCACATCAGAAAAATCCCGGATTCTCCGCAGTAGTCGCAGCGCAATTCTAGGAGTCCCTCTTGATCGTGCGGCAATTTCATCGCTGGCGTTTTTGGCGATTTGTTTGCCAAGCTTTTGCGCAGCTTTGGCGATGATTTGGGCTAGCTCGCTTGTGTCATAAAACTGCAGACGAAAGTCCATGCCAAAGCGATCGCGTAGTGGGTGGGAGAGCATGCCAGCGCGCGTAGTGGCGCCAATAAGCATGAAGCGCGGCAGATCAATTTTGATCGTCTGTGCCGCTGGTCCAGAGCCAGTGATGATATCAAGCCGAAAATCCTCCATAGCAGGGTAGAGCATTTCCTCTATGGCTGGGCTTAGGCGGTGGATTTCATCAATGAAAAGAATCTCGCCCTCCTGGAGATTAGTAAGAATCGCGGCTAAATCCCCAGCACGCTCAATCATGGGCGCAGCAGTAACCTTAATCGCCGCATTCATTTCATGCGCGATAATATGGCTTAGTGTTGTTTTCCCAAGTCCTGGCGGTCCAAAGAGTAGCGTGTGCATAAGGCATTCTCCGCGCTTTTTAGCGCCTAGGATTGCGATTTCTAGGTTTTTTTTCACGCGCTCTTGCCCGATATAGTCCCCCCAGATACTTGGGCGCAGCGAGATTTCACTGCGCTCCTCAAGATCAAGCTTCTCTATACTTACAACTCGATTCTCGCCATGGCGCAGTTTATGCGCAGTTTGATGTGATGTTTGGCTAGGCGTTTTGGCAGAATCTTCTTCAAAAATAAGTGAAATTTTTTCCATAATCTTAGTTCTTAGTAGCTTTCATCTTGGTTTGGGAAGTTTTGACTTCGCACATCGCTTACATACTCACGCACGGCTTGTTTAATGAGCTTTGCACCCTCAAGATAGGTGCGCACAAATTTTGGGTGTAGCTCATCATAGAGTCCTAGCATATCACTCCACACTAGAATCTGCCCATCGCAATCCACCCCAGAGCCTATGCCAATGGTTGGAATGCGAAGGCTTTGCGTGATGTGCTTGGCGCAGGGCGCACTAATGCCCTCTAGCAGCAGACCAAATGCGCCCACTTGTTCAAGGCATTTTGCAGAATCTAAAAGCATTGCACACTGGCTTTGCTCGCGTCCTTTTATCTTGTAGCCACCTTCTGCTTTGATGTATTGGGGCATAAGCCCAATGTGCGGCATGACCGCGATCCCCTCATCGATGAGTGCTTCGATGATAGGGAGTTTTTTGTGCGTTACCTCGAGCTTTATCGCATCGACTTGCGTGTGTTTGATGAGTTTTGTGGCGTTTTTGAGCGCACTATCACGGGTAGCATAGCTGCCAAAGGGCATGTCTGCGATGAGAAAAGCATGGCTTACTTTAGAGCATACGGCTTTGGCATGGTAGATCATAGCATCTAGGCTTAGACTTGTAGTATCGCGCTTCCCACCAAAGCTCATATTCAAGCTATCACCAATGAGAATCACATCAACTTCTTCATCAAATATCCCAGCAAAGAGCGCATCATAAGCAGTGATAGCAGTGATTTTCTCTGTGCCTTTTTTCTTCTGCAAGGAGTTTAGGGTAACTTTCTTTGGCTGGGACTTTGGCGTGATAGACATGTTTGCTCCTTGTTTTATGGGCTAGTGGGAACTTGTTAGATTCTTTGTGCAGGGATAGCCTTAAACTCATCTTAACTTTCATGGATTATAATTTGCGCACTACATGGTTGCGATTATATCCAAAATCCATCACATATTTTAGAAAGGCTATGAGTGAGAGCGGATTGCCACAAGGCACTATCATGCTGTTGTGTGTTTTTGGTTTTGGCATTGTGCTTTGGCGGGACTCTTGCACATGCTGATGTCCGCCAGACCAAAAGCCTCCCAGAAAACACACTCGAGCCAGGCAAGCCAATCGACTATGACAAGCTTGATCTCTCCTACTACCCATATATCATCGCCTATGGTGCAGTGAGTGATGAGGAGATTATAGATCTAGTCAATAATCTTGAAGCATCAAATCAAAAAACCGGTGTGTTTATCGGGCTTTATGGTGGCTGGATTTTCCACAATGCTACGGGTGAGCCTGCTTATCTCAAAGGCAATGCGTTTGCCTATGGTGCCAAGGCTGGATACCAGAGCTTTTATCCCTCTCTCTATGATACGCTCTCTGTGCCTAATATCGTGGGCAGCAGAATCTATCTTCAATATCTTGGCAGTAATGCCAAAGAGTTACACTATGCAGACATCGGCTTTAGTGCATTGGGTGTGAGCGCGGATATTTTGGTAGATATGCCTGTGGCAAAAGGGTTGGAAGCTGGTGCGATTATGGGGATCGGGCTACTTAGCATGACTTATGATAGAAAAACTGACGCTTCGCTTGGCGGGGTAATAAACCTTGGATTTGATGTCATAGTCGCTACTAAACACCGCGTGGAAGCCGAGCTGAAATTTATCATCAACGATAGGCTTGATTGGTTTGGTGCGCTCACACTTGTGGGGTATAGCTATGTGTTCTAATCGCCTATCTATGCTTAGACGAAAGCTTCACACAGCATTGGCGCAAGCATGGAAGCTATCGATGAGTGGGGCACAAGTGTGGATTCTAGCTTTTGGCATAGCGCAAGCTGCTCCGCTAGATTCTGGCTTAGATGCTGCTTTGAGCGAGCAGGAGCAAAAAAAGCAGCTCTATTTCTTGCGCGCGCAGTATTATGAGCATTTACGCAAGCTTGCCCAGACAAGCGAGAATCTAAGTCGCAGTGGCGCATTTGTGGGCGTGGTGCTGGGATCTAGCGAGCTTGAAATCACGCTTGAGCGCAATGGTCGCAAATACCCAGTCTCCATGAGTCCATTTGCGCTAGGGCTAAGCGGGGGCTATACGCGCTATATCGGTGCAGCGCCCATAGGTGTGCGCGTGTATGGGCAGTATATCGCTGCATTTGGCTCATCGAACAATATCGGCGATAGCGTGCAGACACATTTGGCAAGCTTTAATATTGACTTTGTGGGTGATTTGGCAATCACAGATGATGGCTACTACCTAGGTGCGTATGCGGGTGTCGGCGGTGGAGTGGAGGCGTTTATGCAGAGATCATATAGCGCGCCAGAATCTAGTGTGCGCGTGGTTGTGGGGAGTGTGATGAATTTTGGTCTATCAGCTACGCTTGCGTATCATCATCGCTTAGAAGCTGGGGTGAAAGTCCCGCCAAGTGCCTTTGGTGAGGATTTCAAGCTGGGGCTTATGTATTTGGTGGGCTATGCGTATCTTTTCTAGCCATGGAGATAGAATGAAAACTCACATAACAGCACACTGGCAGAGGGTATTGACGCTAGGTATGGTGTGCGCACTCCCGCTGCTTGCCACTTCCTCTGGCAAATCCCCCAGCCAGAATCTAGTCGATAGCTTTGGGGCTTTAAGCAACGAGCAGCTCATGCTAAGTGATGAGCAATTCAAAACCATAGAAAACAAGCGTGTAGATATTATCGACATCATGCGTGCGCATGAGCGCGATATCCGGGATAAATCCACAGAGGAAAAAATCCTCTACTACCAACATCTCCTAGAAGCCAATCATATCCCAGTGCGCTCCATGCCCTACAAATCCCAAGACTACATAGAAGCGCGCTTTATCGATGAGCCAGAATCTAAGCGTATGAAGCACGCGAAATCTTATAGCATAGCAGATAGGAAAAGTGGTGCTTTTAGTGGAGTCATGCTAGGTGTTGCTAATCTCACGCAAAACTACCAAGACGGACTCTATAATCGCACAAACAATGTCCCCAAAGATGAAGCAGGCTTTGTCTGCACAGATACAGACAAAAGCGGCTGCAAGACAAGCGGGATATTTTTAAACGCTACGCGCCCTGGTGGGATTAACCTAGAATCTAATCTTTTTGTCTTTGGCGGGGGATTTGGGTATCAAAAGTTTTTTACCCCATACTTTGGCACAAGGCTTTATGGCGATGGCATGCTAAGCACAGGGAGCGAGAAGATTGATGGTGAAATTGTGGGGAGCTTGTGGTATGTGCTTGGCGGCATGAATGTCGATTTGCTCGCTGAACTGCCATTTAGTTTGTTTGTGAAAAATGGGGTTTTCAAGGAGAGCGCCATTGGCGTGTATGGGGGACTTAGTATAGGAGTCATGCTGCTTTTTGACAAAGCAGATGAGAATCTCAAAAAACATCTTGCCACCACGCCTAGCGGCACATATCAAAGCAAAGATATTTTGTGGAATTACTTACTGCAGGTGGATTATGGCTTCAATCTTGGCTTTAGCTTTTCCATTTCCCCGCGCTATAAGGTGGATTTGGGGGCAAAAGTGCCTATGAGTGTGGTAGGACTGCCTAGTGAGCTGCGCCTAGGACTAGAATCTACTGCTACCTACGGCGATGGCAGCAAAGACAATCTGGGCAACCCTGAGCTAGATTCCATAGTCTCAAAAGACATTATCATCAAGCGCACCCCGACTTACTATGTAAGCTTTATTATGCTGTTTTAGATTCTGTGGTGGCGGCTTGGCTGCCTACTCTCTAAGCAGCTCCTTTTATCTCCCACTCCCTTTGTTTAGATTGCTGCATATACCGCAAGCCTAGCTGCTTCTGCTCTCCCTTGACTCATTTTTTTTTTTTTTTGTAAATTGCGGGCTTTATTTTAGATAAAGGTCTCTCATGCTTAAGCGCGCTCTGCAGTCTGCCTACCTCAAAGCCCCCGAGATTTTCAAACGCAAATTCCGCAATTTTGCTAATACTGATGGATTCCATACGAGAAAAGCGCAGGATTTTTTGGACTCTGCTTTTGCTCTAAGTGTGCCAATCACCGACAAAGCACAGCAAAAAACGATTCTCAAGCGATATTTACAAATGGTTGAAGTTGAGGTTGCAAGCTTTTGTAATCGCACTTGCTGGTTTTGCCCAAACTCGCATATCGATAGAAAAAGCACAAGCATAGAGCTGCCAGAATCCACTTTTTTAAAGATTCTGGACAATCTCGCAGAAATAGAATACGACCAAAACTTCAATTTCCACCGCTTTAACGAGCCTCTAGCCAATCGCGAGCTTATTTTAAAGCGTATCGCACAAGCAAGACAGAAGCTGCCAAAGGCGCGTTTCACGATTTTTACCAATGGTGATTATGCGCAGAGGGAGTATTTTGAAGCACTGCGCGACGCGGGGGTAAATCACATTCTTATGTCCTACTACTATGGCAAGGAAAAGCGCTTTGACAAGGAGCAGACGATTTTGCCAGCGATGAAAAAAATGTCCCAAAAGCTCTCTCTCCCCTATGAAGTTATGGAAGATAGCGTGCAGGAGTATCGCGTGCGATTTGAGATCCCGGGGCTTAATATCGATTATCGTGTGTGGAATCCAGATACAAGCGGGCAGTCTCGTGGCGGCTCACTAGAGTCTATGAAGCGTGCTAGGAGGGTGGATTCTGGCTGCTTCCAGCCAGCAATTAGCCTATATGTCGATTATAATGGCTTGGTCATGCCCTGCTGTCATACGCGCAGCGATGAGCGTGCGCATGAGGACTTTATCCTGGGTGATTGCAATACGCACGATGTATTTGAAGTGTTTTTCGGGGAGAGGGCGGCTAGCTTGAGGCGGGGGCTTTTCTCCAGCACACCTTGTGGCAATGGCGCGCACGCAGAATCTATCGCTAGAATCTGCGCTGATTGTAGCGATAGGAGGCGAGATTGGTTCTACTCGCTCTAGTGGGCTTGGATTCTGGCACAACTATCGTGCGCAATTTGTCTCAATACTAGTGCGGATTCTGCATATATTCAAAAATTATCGATTTCAAACGATTTATAGTAGTGTGCCTGGTGGCTTGTGCAGTCTGTGTGGTAGCAGGGCTGGCGAGCTACTAGCCGGCTTTGGCATATTATTTGCTTCATAATGCCAAGGCATTATCTCCCATAGCGTTGCGCGTCATTGGTGCGTGCGAGAGTGGGAAGTGTTTATATTAACTTGCGAGCGTGCGTATGGATTTATCAACACTACTTGGGATTATTCTGGCGATTACCTCTATTTCCATCGGGGATATTTTGGAGGGCGGGAATCCGCTGCATGTTATCCACCTAAGCTCTTGTATCATCATTATTCCTACCACTTTGTTTGCCGCGATGGTTTCTACGCATTCTGCGGCGATTAAGGCGGCGTATAAGGAGCTGGGGTTGGCATTTATGGGACCTAAGCTTGATCTCACAAAGACTATCAAAGACACCGTGGAATTCTCTTCGCTGGCGCGTAGAGATGGGATTCTAGCACTGGAGGGGCGCGCAGCACAGATTGAAGATGATTTCTTCCGCGAGGGGCTTAGTATGGTGATTGACGGGCGTGATGCAAAATCTGTGAAAGAGGATTTGGAGATCAAAATCGAGCAGCTAGAGCATTATTACCATGGTGCGGCACACTATTGGATTACCGCGGGTGAGACCTCGCCGACTATGGGGCTTGTCGGGGCGGTTATGGGGCTTATGCTCGCTCTCCAGCTTCTTGAAGATCCTACTGCTATGGCAGCAGGGATTGCGGGTGCATTTACTGCGACGGTTACGGGGATTATGTGTGCGTATGTTATTTTTGGTCCCCTGGGTAATAAAATCAAAAACAACTCTTTCTATATCGTGCAAGAAAAAATTGTCATCATGGAGGGGATTTTGGCGATTGCAAATGGCGAAAACCCACGCAACCTTGAGAGCAAGCTACTAGGCTTCTTGCGACCAGATCAGCCAAAAATCTCGCAATTTGAGTAGGGTGGGGAAGCGATAATGTCGAAGAAAAAATGTCCAGAATGCCCAGCAGGAGAGAAATGGGCGGTCCCTTATGCGGACTTTCTTTCGCTCCTGCTCGCGCTTTTTATCGCGCTCTGGGCGATTTCTAGCACAGAGAGCTCAAAGGCAAAGGCGCTAAGTCAAGCCATGATTACTGCGTTTAATAACCCGCCAAAATCAAGCATATTTCAGCCGATTTTCCAGCGCCCACCAGATCCTGGTGAAATCCAGGAAAGCACAGAGGGAGAGAAGCCGCAAACTGCCGATGGAAGCGCTTCTGCTGTGGCAGTAAAAGACTCTATCGCACAGATTCAAATGATGATCCAAGAGGGCGGTGTGCTAGAGCAAATCGAGCAAGGTGTGATACTGCGCTTGCCAGCGGATTTGCTCTTTGAAGAGGGGCGCGCGGATTTAAACAACGAAGAGATGATTACCTATGTGCGAAGAATTGCTGAAATCATCAAAAAGCTCCCGCCAGATGTGAAAATCGATGTGCGTGGCTATACAGATGATAAGTCGCTACCTAGCTCATCGGCATACAGCGATCTCTATGAGCTCGCCTCTGCGCGGGCGTATGCGGTAGCGAAACAGCTGCTTGCCAACGGGGTAAATCCCAATAAACTCTCATACTCCTCCTATGGGAAATACAGCCCTGTGGCACCGAATACGACGATAGAAAACCGCGCGAAAAACAATCGCGTAGAGATTTTTCTCTCGAGCTCGCCAAGTAGCATTAGGACGATTAAATCCGTGCTTGATAGCTCGGGAGTGGAGACTAGTGGCGCAGAATCTAGCGGAGTGGATTCTGGTGCGCGCGCTGGCTCGGTGCTAGAATCTGGCACGAGCGGGCAGTAGATTCTAGCTCGAGCAGGGCAGGATTGCTAGAATCTAGCGGAGTGGATTCTAGTATGTATTGTGTTTGTGCTGGTTGAGAGGGTTTTGGTTTAGATTCTGGGGTAGATTTGGTATAGCAAGGAAGAAATATGAAGCTTGTGTTTATGGGGACGCCGGAGTTTGCGTGCGTGGTGTTTGAGCAGCTCTGTGAGAAATATGAGATTGTGGCTGTTTGCACGCAGCCAGATAAGCCAGTGGGACGCAAGCAGATTTTAACGCCCCCGCCAATGAAGCTTGCTGCGCTTGCGCGTGGCATACCTGTGCTCCAGCCCCAAAAGCTAGATTCTAGTGTGAGTGAGAAGCTCGCGCAATTGGGGGCGGAGGCGATTATCGTCGTGGCGTATGGGAAGATCTTGCCAGAATCTATACTCCACATCGCACCTTGTATCAATGTCCATGCCTCTATCCTCCCAGCCTATCGTGGAGCAAGCCCTATCCAGCAGATGATTTTGAGCGATGATGAGGAATTTGGCGTGAGTATCATGCGAATGGATTCTGGGCTTGATAGCGGGGATATTTTAGGAGTGGCTAGGATTCCTCGTAGCTCACATGCAGCGCATGCCACTACCGCAATGCTAGGGCAGATGCTCGCCCAGCTTGGTGCGCATAAGCTTATAGAGGTGCTGGAAAATCTGGACACTATCACTCCTATTCCACAGGATCATACTAAGGCGACTTATTGCAAAAAGATTTGCAAAAATGATGGGCTGGTATGCTTTGATAATGCCAAGAATATCTACAAAAAATGGCTTGCCTTTAGCCAGTGGCCCGGAGTGTTTCTAGCAAGCGGGATTAAGCTTTTTGGGATTAGGGTGGTGCCAGAATCTAACCCAAAATCTAGCGCGACTTGCCCCACTACTAGCACAAGTGCGCGCGCTGGTGAGATTCTAAGCGTGAAGCCATGTGTCATTGCTTGTGAGGAGGGTGCATTGCAAATTGATGAGCTTCAAGCTCCTAGTAGAAATCGCATGGACGCAAGCGCGTTTCTTCTCTCGCAGCAAAAGCGCGTAGGAGATGTGCTATGCTAGAATCCGCTCGAGATTTTCGCACGCCTTGTATGCTGGATTCTGGTGCTAAAACAAGCGTGGTCATGGAGTGTAGTGAGATTGGCGGAGTGCGTGTGGTGCGCTTAGAGAGCGTGGATTCTACGCAAGATGAGTTGCGGCGGATTTTGGCAAAATCTAGCACACAGGATTCTAGTGCCAACAACCCAGCGCTATGTATCATCGCCAAATCCCAGACCAAAGGGCGTGGGTCGCGTGGAAATGCGTGGAGTGATGAGGGAGGGCTGATGTTTTCGCTCTCTTATGCTGCGCCACTTCGCCTGCCAGATGACCTCCCACCCCAGAGTATGGCGATATTTCTAGGCTATATCATCAAACAGATTCTGGCAGAATCTGGATCGCAGGTCTGGCTGAAATATCCAAATGATTTGTATATCAGCACAGAGCAAAGAGTGCAACACATGCAAGCGGGTGCGAGAAAGGTTGGCGGGATTTTGGTGGAGAAATGGCGTGGAGTGTGGCTGTGTGGTGTGGGGATAAATCTGCGCAGTGAGCGATTTGGCGCGCTGGATATTGCGCTAGATGTGCAGGAATTTCTGTCTGCACTATTTTTGCGACTGCAAAATCCACCAAGCTGGAAGCAAATTTTCAGCAACTATAAGCTAGAATTTTGCCGAAATTATCCTTTCGCATTTCATGCAGGAGATGAGAAAATTTCACTCCAGAATGCACAGCTGCTCGAAGATGGTAGTGTGCGTGTGGGCGACAGGGTGATTTATAATTTACGAGATCGTGAGGTGTAGGCTATGTATGAGGTAATCACTGTAGCAAATCAAAAAGGTGGTGTAGGGAAAACGACCACAGCTGTGAATCTCGCGGCTTCTCTGGCGATCGCTGAGAAAAAGGTGCTGCTCATAGATTTTGATGCGCAGGCAAATGCGACAACAAGCTTGGGGTTGCGCCGATCGGATATTGAGTTTAATATCTATCATGTGCTTATGGGAAGTAAAAAAATCTCCGAGGTAACCCAAAAAACCAATATCCCATTTATGGACCTTGTGCCTTCGGATATCGGTCTTGTGGGGATTGAGAAGAATTTTTATGCCAATAAAAGCGGTAGGGAGTTGATCCTCAAGAAAAAAATCGCTGAAGTGGAAAATATGTATGATTTCATCATTATTGATTCTCCGCCTGCACTTGGACCACTTACAATCAATGCGCTTGCTGCGGCAAATTCTGTGATTATCCCTATCCAGTGCGAGTATTATGCGCTTCAAGGCTTGGCGCAGCTTATCAATACGATTCGTTTGCTTAAAGATAATGGAATAAACCCTGGGCTTGAGATCCGCGGGCTGTTGCCTACGATGTTTTCCGCGCAAAACAACCTTTCTAAGCAGGTTTTTACAGACTTGTCGCGACATTTTGATTCTAAACTCTTTAAAAAGGCAGGAGGAAAAAAAGCTGGAGAGGAGGAAAAAGACTACATCATCATTCCTCGTAATGTCAAGCTTGCAGAATCTCCAAGCTTTGGGAAGCCAATTTTGCTCTATGATATCAAATCTAGCGGTAGCATAGCGTATCAAGATCTTGCCCAAGCGATTTTGCAAGGAGCGTAAGTTGGCAAAGAAAAATGCTCTAGGAAGTGGGCTGGGTGAGCTGCTAGGTGAAGTGCAAAATGCGTATGAGAAAAACCTAGGCGAATACACAGAATCTATTGTTGAGTTAAGTGTTGATATTATTAAGCCCAATCCTTTTCAGCCTAGGAAGGTATTTGACACAGAGGCGCTAAAAGATTTGGCTAGCTCGATTGCAGAGCATGGACTACTCCAGCCAGTGCTGGTGTATGAAGATGAGGGGGAGTATTTTTTGATCGCGGGGGAGCGGCGGCTTCGCGCGAGTAAATTAGCCAAAAAAGGCACGATAAAAGCTGTCATTGCCAACGAATATATTGATAAGGGTAGGCTGCGTGAGCTGGCGATTGTAGAGAATATCCAGCGCGAGAATCTAAATCCACTTGATCTTGCACACTCATATCAAGAACTCATTGATGACTACAACATCACGCACGAAGAGCTTGCTAAAAAGCTGAAAAAATCTCGTGTCCAGATCACTAACACCCTGCGGATTCTTGAGCTTAGCGAGTATGTGCAAGATCTCATTGTGCAAAACAAACTGACTCAGGGGCATGCCAAAATTATGGTTGGATTGCCAGAGAAAGAGCAGCAGGTTTTGGCGGATTCTGTGATTGGGCAGAAGCTTTCTGTGCGAGAGACAGAGCAGCTGGCTAAAAACATGAAGCTTGGTCAATCAAACAGGCAAGCACCTAAGAAAACTAAAAATTCTAGTAGTAATGAGGCACTCGAAGAATTGCTGATAGTGCTCGAAGAAATGGGTGTTTCTGCGCAGGTAGCTCGTGGAAAGATTACCATCACGCCAAAGGGTGATGAAATTTTGTTGCTGATCAAAAAATTAAAATCTTGATTTAAGGTTTGGATTGCTACAATCCAGTAAAGTCAAATCAAAATAAGGATACAGATGAGTATTACCATTCCTGATCCATACCTGATGTTACTGATTTTTGTGGTGTTTCTTATCACGATGTTTTTGCTTAACTCTTGGTTATTTAGACCGCTACTTGCATTCATGGACGAGCGTGAGAATTCACTGCGTAAGGATATGGATACTGCCGCAGGCGATAATGATGAGGTGCGGGAGATTCAAGCCAAAATTCAAGCGCTTTTTGCGGATGCTAAAATGCAGGCGGGTAAGATTATAGAGGAAGCTACAGAAAGCGCTAAGGCGGAGTATGACTCTAAAATGGCAAAGATTGCAAGTGAGATCCAGGGTAAAACAGATCGATTCCGCGCTGAACTTGAGGAGCAGAAGCTTCGGGCTCGGCAGGAGCTTTTGGCTGATTTAAGTGGATTTGAAGTGGCTTTGAAAGACAAGATTCGGGCAATTTAGTGGGCATGGGAGTAGATATGATGAAACACGGCATTCGATATGGTCTGGTTCTGGCTTGCTTTGTCGGTGTGGCTAGTGCGGCTGAGGTGAATATAGCCCAGACTGACTTTAGTGAGCGCGTGATAAATTTTGCGATTTTTCTTGCTATTTTATGGTATCTTGGTGCGCATAGGCTTAAAGCGTTGCTTCAAGCTCGTCAAGCAGGGATTAGCAAGAGATTTGACGAAGTGCAAAGCAAGATAAGCGTTGCAAAAAAAGCAAAAGAGCAGGCACAAAAGCAGCTTGATGAGGCACGAAAAAAGGCGAGTGATATTATCACTACGGCAAAAAAAGAAGCTATTGTCATAGCCCAGAGATGCGAGGAGCAGTGTAGCGCCGATATCGAGAGCTTGATTAAGTCAAACGAATCACTCATGGCTTTTGAGCAGAGAAAAGCAAAGGTGGAGCTTGTAGAATCTGTGCTTAAAGAGCTTTTTAATAGTGAGGCAGCCGACATTGATACGCAAGAGTATGTGAGAATCTTGAGTAAGAAGGTGGCGTAGTATGGAAGAGATTATTGCAAAAAAGTATGCTTGCGCGCTGATACAGCATTTTGATACAAAAGATTTAGAAGAAATTGCAGCATTGTTTCATGGGGCTTCACAGGCTTTTGCACTGGAGAAATTTAGGGATATTGTGTATTCTCCATATGTGGCAAGAGAGCAAAAAAAGAATTTGCTTTTGTCGTTGTTTAATAACGATGAGCGTCTAGACTCATTTTTGAATTTGCTAATTGAGAATGGTCGTTTGGATATTTTGCCTTTCATAGGCGATGTTATACAATCCCACCTGCGCATGTTAGGAAATAGCTATAAGGCAGTTCTATATGCGCCTAAGAATTTGGATTCCGATACGGTTTCTGGTATTGTGAAGAATCTATCGGGTAGGCTTGGTGTTAATCTTGATGTTGAGCAGGTTTCAGCTAAGGTTGATGGGATTCGATTGGTTGTTGAGGATTTAGGGGTAGAAATTTCTTTCCTCAAGAAAAGATTTTTCGAGAATCTTAAATCGCATATTGTAAAATCCATATAAATTCAGCACAAGGAGTATGCAAGTGGTAAAAAAACTGAAGTCAGAGGAAATAAGTTCAATCATCAAAGACAAAATCAATAGCTTTGATGTTAGTGTTGATATAGCTGAAACTGGTAGGGTCATAGGCTATGCGGATGGTGTGGCAAAGGTGTATGGACTCAAAAATGTTATGTCTTATGAGATGGTGGAGTTTGAGACGGGTGATGTTGGGCTAGCTTCAAACTTGGAAGAAGGTAATGTTGGTGTTGTTATCCTTGGGAATGGTAGCAGCATTCGAGAGGGCATGTCTGTAAAGCGTCTTAAGCGTCTTATGAAAGTTCCGGTTGGCGATGGGGTTGTTGGTCGGGTTATCAATACTATTGGTGAGCCAATTGATGGGAAAGGCGCCATCGAAGCGAGTGAATTTCGTTTCGTAGAGCAAAAGGCTCCTGGTATCATGGATAGAAAGTCAGTTCATGAACCGTTGCAAACAGGAATAAAGGCAATCGACGCACTTGTTCCGATTGGTAGAGGACAAAGGGAGTTGATTATTGGCGATAGGCAGACAGGTAAGACTACTGTCGCAATAGATACGATTATTAACCAAAAGGGACAAGATGTTATTTGTATTTATGTGGCAATAGGACAAAAGGAATCCACTGTTGCACAAGTGGTAAGAAAGCTTGAAGAGCATGGTGCGATGGAATACACTGTTATTGTCAATGCGCCAGCATCCTCATCCGCTGCCATGCAGTATCTTGCTCCCTATACAGGTGTAACTATTGGCGAGTATTTTAGAGACAATGCACGCCATGCTCTTATTATCTACGATGATTTGAGCAAACATGCTGTTGCTTATCGGGAGATGAGTTTGATCCTGCGCAGACCTCCTGGTCGCGAAGCATTCCCTGGAGATGTTTTTTATATCCACTCTAGGCTTCTTGAGCGTGCAGCGAAATTATCTGATGAGAAGGGTGCTGGATCTTTGACGGCATTGCCAATTATTGAGACACAGGCTGGAGATATTTCAGCATATATTCCTACAAATGTAATTTCCATTACCGATGGACAGATATTTTTGGAAACAAACTTATTTAATTCGGGTGTGCGTCCAGCGATCAATGTAGGGCTGTCTGTTTCTCGTGTAGGTGGAGCTGCACAAATTAAGGCGACAAAACAAGTTGCTGGGACATTGCGCCTTGATCTTGCGCAATACCGAGAACTTCAGGCGTTCTCGCAATTTGCCTCCGATTTAGATGAGACAAGTCGCAAGCAACTGGAAAGAGGTCAAAGGATGGTAGAAGTATTGAAGCAATCTCCCTATTCACCTTTGGCAATCGAGAAGCAAGTCCTTATTGTCTTTGCTGGGGCAAAAGGATTCTTGGACGATCTTCCTGTGAATCGTGTTGTAGATTTTGAGAATGATCTATACCCATTCATAGAGGCGAAGTATCCTAAAATTTTTGAAGAGATTCGCAATAAAAAAGCCTTAGATAAGGATTTGGAAGCAGTTGCGATAAAGGCTCTTGAAGAGTATAAGCTTAGTTTCAGCTAAATAGAGTTGGAGTAGGGTGATGGGAAATAACCTAAAAGAGATTAAGACGAAGATTGAGAGCGTAAAAAATACACAAAAAACTACGCGTGCAATGAAGTTAGTCTCTACATCGAAGCTAAAAAAAGCTGAAGAGATGGCAAGACGATCGCGTGTCTATGCCGACAAGCTTAATAGTATCTTTGAAGATATTGTTTCAAAGGTTCAGGTGCGTGGGCTCGATAACATCAACAGTGATTTTTTTGTCGATGTGAAGCACAAAGAAATTAAAAAAGTGGATATTATCTTTGTAACTGCTGACAAGGGGCTGTGTGGAGGGTTTAATGCTGCGACAATTAAAGAGGTTTTGCGGCTTGTTGCAGAATTTAAATCTCAAGGAATTAAAGTGAGGTTGCGTGGTGTAGGGAAAAAAGGCATCGCGTATTTTACATTTAATGAAATTGAGATAATGGATAAGATTGTTGGGCTAAGTTCTACGCCTGACTATGAGAAGTCTAGCGACTTTATTCAAAAGGTTGCCCAGGATTATTTGGATGGACTGACTGATGAGGTTATTTTGGTGCATAATGGGTTTAAGAATAAGCTTTCTCAAGAAATGAAAACCAAGAGCATCTTGCCTTTGGGGCTACATACGGCAGATGAGATCGAGAATGTGCAAGCGGCAAAATCTAGCGTCAATATTGAACCTGATGATGAGGAGGATATGGTGTTGGATCAATTGGCTCGAAAGTATATTGAGTATAATATGTATTATGCGCTTATTGACTCTTTGGCAGCCGAGCATAGTGCGAGAATGCAGGCTATGGATGCTGCCACCAAAAATGCTGGTGAACTTGTGCGGGATTTGACGATTTCCTACAATAAGGCGCGGCAGGAATCTATCACAACAGAGCTTGTGGAGATTAATGCTGGTGTCGAAGCAATGAAGTAAATTTGACTAAAGGAGTATGAGTATGGAAGGAAAGATTATTCAGGTAATGGGTCCAGTGGTGGATGTGGATTTTGATTCATATCTTCCTTCAATCAATGAGGCACTTGATGTTGCTTATGATTTTGATGGAGAGAAAAAAAGTTTGGTCTTAGAAGTTGCAGCACACCTTGGAGACAATCGTGTGCGAACTATAGCGATGGATATGACTGAGGGTTTGACACGCGGGCAGGTCGCGGTGGCGCGTGGCAAAATGATAGAGGTGCCAGTTGGTGAGCAGGTTCTTGGTAGAATTTTCAATGTCGTGGGTGATGTGGTTGATGGTGGAGAGCCTGTTGAAACAGAGCTAAAATGGAGCATTCATAGGGAAGCGCCAAAATTTGAGAATCAAAGCACGAAAACCGAGATGTTTGAGACGGGAATCAAAGTCGTAGATTTGCTTGCTCCTTACTCTAAAGGCGGTAAAGTTGGTTTGTTTGGTGGGGCTGGTGTTGGAAAAACTGTTGTCATCATGGAGCTTATTCATAATGTTGCTTATAAACATAGTGGGTATTCCGTGTTTGCGGGTGTTGGAGAAAGAACTCGCGAGGGTAATGACTTGTATCACGAGATGAAAGAAGGGGGTGTGCTAGATAAGGTTGCCTTGTGCTATGGGCAGATGAATGAACCACCAGGGGCAAGAAATAGAATCGCTTTTACAGGGCTTACCATGGCTGAATATTTTCGTGATGAGAAAGGGCTTGATGTGTTGATGTTTATAGATAACATCTTCCGTTATGCCCAATCTGGTGCAGAGATGTCAGCACTTCTGGGGAGAATCCCTTCGGCAGTCGGGTATCAGCCTACGCTAGCAAGTGAAATGGGCAGATTGCAGGAGCGCATTACTTCAACAAAGAAAGGTTCAATTACTTCTGTGCAGGCTGTGTATGTCCCGGCAGATGACTTGACCGACCCAGCTCCTGCATCTGTATTCTCACACCTTGATGCGACTACTGTTTTGAATAGGAAAATTGCCGAGAAGGGAATCTATCCGGCGGTTGATCCGCTAGATTCTACTTCGCGGATCCTTGACCCACAAATTGTGGGTGATGATCACTACAGAGTTGCTACTGGTATTCAGCAAATCTTGCAAAAATATAAAGACCTGCAAGACATTATTGCGATTCTTGGTATGGACGAGCTCTCTGAAGAAGATAAAAAAACCGTCGAGAGGGCAAGAAAAATTGAGAAGTTTTTATCTCAACCATTCTTTGTCGCAGAAGTCTTTACTGGGAGTCCGGGCAAATATGTTACGCTAGAAGAAACGCTTGAGGGCTTTAAAGGTATTTTGGATGGGAAATATGACCATATCCCAGAAAATGCCTTTTATATGGTTGGCAATATCCAAGAGGCGATAGAAAAAGCAGAGAAAATGAATAAGTAGCTCATTGGAGTGTGGCGCAAAGCACAAGGCTAAATATAAGCAAAACGAACAAATAAGATTAGGTATGGTGCATGGAAAAACTAGCAGTAAGTATTGTTACCCCTTATGGAGAGATTTTTTCTGGTGCTGTTGATAGCATCACTATGCCCGGTGTAGATGGTGAATTTGGTGTTCTCTATGGACATTCAAATCTCTTGTCTCTGTTGAAAGCCGGTGTAATCGAGATATTACAGGGGCATTCGCGTGATTTGGTAGCTATTGATTGGGGTTACGCCGAGATTACTTCATCTAGGGTGGATATCGTTGCAAATGGTGCTGTGGCTATTGGCGGTCAGAGCGAAAGCGGTGTCTCAGAAGCTATTGCGCAGGCAAAGGTATTGCTCGAGGAAGCTTCAAATGATAAGGTGGCTATTTATTCTGTTGTCTCAAGAATTGAGCAGGCAGCAAAAAGTCGTTTATAGAAGTCATTTGTAATGGGTGCTATTTTTCAGTTTTTTGATGAATCTAATTTTGTTACAATCATCACGCTGTGCTGGTTGTCTTTATATTGTTTTCTTACACTTTGGATTTTTTTCTACAAATATCTCGCCATTTCTAAAATGGTCAAAGATGAGCGTGAGTCTCTGGAATCTATCTTGAAGGGCGAACAGAAGTTTCCTAGAGGGGCGATTTTTCTGAGCGTGGATTATAATGTGGGCTCTGGGATATTTTCGCTTTGGAAGAATGAGACGCTCAAGCAAGCTACCGGCGGGCTTTCATTTTTGAGTATTATCGCATCCACTTCCCCGTTTATTGGGTTGTTTGGCACGGTGGTGGAGGTTCTTGATGCGTTTGGTCGGCTCGGCAATACCGGGCAAGTGTCGTTTGATATTATTGCCCCTGTGATTTCTAAAGCACTTGTTGCTACTGCTGCTGGGATTTTAACCGCGATTCCAGCATATACGTTTTTCATGATTTTAAAGCGCAGGGTATATGATCTTGGTATCTATGTCCAAATGCAGATTGATTATCTCACCTCCGCAAAGTAGGTATCTGTATGGATGAGCAGTATCTTTGGGAGGATAAGCCAGAGTTAAATATTACCCCGCTTGTGGATATTATGCTTGTGCTGTTAGCTATTCTTATGGTTACTACTCCTACGATTGTGTATCAGGAGGATATTACCCTGCCTAAAGGTAGCAAGTCTGTGAAAAAAGTTCAGGATAATATGCTTGAAGTGCGTATTGATAAACATAAAAAAATTTACATCAAAAATACCACCTATGACTATAAAATTTTCCCCGATAGCTTCAATCTCCTAGCAAAGCAGTATAGTAAGAAAGATACATCGGTATTTATTCGCGCAGACAAAGATTTGAGCTATGAGTCTGTTGTATATATCTTAAAAAGTATCAAAGAAGCTGGATTTACTAAAGTTTCTCTGGTGACCAATGGGTGAGCGGAGGCAATCGCTATTAGTCTGGAGTGGCATATATGCGTTTTTGTCATATTGCCTTGTGTTGTTGTTTTTGATTTTTGAACTCTCTTCTGTTTTTACGAAAAAATACGCTCCAAGAGCCGACACGATCCTTGAGCGGTCCATATCTGTGGATTTGAGTGTATTTGAGCCACAGGATTCCAGTAAGCAAGATTCTGGCACACATCTTGAGGGTATGGGGGTGAGGGATATTTTCTCCACTATCCCAGATACCACCACTACAGCAAAAGAGCAGGGGGATAATCGTAGCCAAAATGCCAAAAACACAAAAAATAAAAAGGATCGAGATAGACTAAAATCAATCCAAGACAGCCTTAATAAATTAAATTCCAATCTTAATGCTATAGAGAACAAGGCTTTGAATGTCCAGTCTCAAAGCATTTCTCCAGAATTTGCTGATGGTGAGTATAATGAATGGTTTGGTAAAATCTATGATATAATCTACCAAAAATGGCAGGCCAAATACTATCAGGACGCAGAGGTTACGGCATTGCTTCGTATAACAAACACAGGTGCTTTTCATTATCGCATCACTCGCCTTTCGAGGTATGAAGACTACAATCAAAATATCATAGCGCTTTTGGAATCGCTAAAGGGTGAAAGTTTCCCTCCATACCCCAAAGGTAAAATGATAGAGATAGAAGTAAATTTTAGACTAGACTAAGATAAGGAGCTGGTATGAAGAGGATTCTATGGGTTATGTTGTGTTCTATGGGTTTGTTGTTTGGAGCAGATGCGACAATTGATATTATTAAATCTACTAACCGCACGCCAAAGATCGAGGTAGGCTACATTGCAGGCGGGGATTCTGTGCTGGCTAAGAGAATCTATAAGGTCTTATTGGGAGATCTTAATGTCTCTGGGCATTTTGAGCCGATCGATGGCAATGTGTATAGCAAAAATACTATAGATTTTAGCGCCTACCAAAGTAAAAAAATTGATCTTGTTGGTATTGTGCAAGTTGTGAAAGAAAATAAGATTCTTAAGGCTTCGCTACTTGTCTATGATAATAATGCCTCGACGCTGCAGATCAATAAAACATATCAAATTACTGATAGTGCGCTTTATCCATTTATTGCACACAAAATGGCTGTGGAGATTAATGCCTATATCAAAGCTCCTACAATTGAATGGATGAATCGTTATGTAGTATTTTCTCAATACACAAGCTCTGGACTTGCGGATATCGTCCTAAGCGACTATACTTTGACATACAGGCAGCCTATTATCACAGGTGGGCTAAATATATTCCCCAAATGGGCGGATTCTACGCAAAAAGAAATTTATTATACTAAATATCTCACACGCCCAACGATTGTGAGGCACAATATCTACACGGGGAAATCGGAACATATTGTCGATAGTGATGGAATGGCGGCTGTTTCAGACATAAGTAAGGATGGAAAAAAGCTTCTCATCACCCTGGCGCCTAAGCACCAGTCAGATATTTATTTGTTTGATGTCTCAAGCAAAACATTCTCGCAGCTCACAAAATATTCTGGTATCGATGTATCGGGGTATTTTATAGATAAAGAGCGCTCTATGGTGTTTGTCTCTGATCGTTCTGGCTATGCCAACATCTACGCCAAGAAGCTTGATCTCGAAGCCCCAGCAGAACAGGTGGTCTATCATGGGCGTAATAACAACTCTATCTCTGCACATGGCGATTATGTAGCCTATTCAAGTCGCGAGAGCGATAATGAGTTTGGTGCAAACACCTTTAATATCTATCTCATTTCTATGAGAACGGATTATATTCGCCGCTTAACTGCCATTGGGAACAACCAGATGCCTAGATTCTCTAAAGACGGGGGGAGTGTGATGTTTTTGAAGCATACTTCTGGGCAGACGGCATTGGGTGTGATTCGTCTTGATCATAATAAAAGCTATCTCTTTCCGCTAAGCAAGGCTAATATCCAGTCTTTTGACTGGTAGTGTGTGGAAAGTCGGTAAAAAGCAGAGAAAAATCATAAAACTTTGGTATAATCCAACTATATACTCACATAAGGAGCTTCAAATGAAAAATGTGGTGATTTTTGGTGCAATTGCAGCGCTTTTTGTTTTCACGGGATGTCCAAAGGAAAAGGTGAATGTTGTGGGGGGTGGTGATGAGACAATCCAAACACAAGCCCCAGAATCCGGTGATCCTATCTCTACACCTTTGCCAGCCGAGTCCGCTACTGATTTGCTAGGCAGTGTGTATTTTGATTTTGATAAATTTGTCATCCGTCCTGATATGCAAGGTGCTGTCGATGAAATTGCCGAGAAAGTTAAGGAGCAATCTGCACAAATCGTCATAGAAGGCAATACCGATGAGTTTGGGACAGATGAATATAACTATGCACTTGGGACAAAGCGTGCTATTGCCGTGCGTGATGCGCTTGTTGTTAAAGGTGCAAACAAAGATAATATTCGAGTTATTAGTTTTGGCGAAAGTAAGCCGGTATGTATGGATAAAACAAAAGAATGTTATCAAGAAAACCGCAGATCGGATGTTAAAGCATCAAAGTAACAAGAGCAAAGCATAGTGAATCATATTTGCATTATCGCTTGCTTTTTGCTTGGCTTAGTTGTGTCGCTTGCAGCTGAGCCTTCTGCATTTGAGCTCCAAAGTGGCGCCACAAAAAAAGAGCTCAAGAATCTCCAGACTACAAACAAAAATCTTGAAAATCTAGCAATTGATTATAGTGCAAGAATCCAAGTGCTTGAACAATCCAAAGATGGGCTACAAAGCGTGCTTGATGGACAGGCATTGCGTATCAAATCACTGCTGGATACTGTAGGTCGGCAAGAGACAAAAATCCAAGCTCTCCAATCAAGCTTAGATTATCAAAATGAAACAATAAAGCAGCAGCAGGCAACCATAGAGAATCTCCAAAAGTCCATAGGACAGAATGCTGCTTTAATTGAGCAGATTGATAGTAAGCTTAAGGATTTAGCAAAGCTTAATGAGGATATTTTGGGGATTAGCTCCGCTATGGATTCCGGCGCAAAGGGTGGTTCTGGTGCGCCTGGCTTATCAAGCACTTCTAGTGAGACAAAGCCAAGTCCCTCCAAAATAGATTCTCCCAAAAAAACCGATAAGCAGCAAGCCTCTGGCAAAACTAATAGTGCAGATAGGTCGTTTAAAGAGCTTAGTAATAAAGAGATTCTTGATGAGGCTAGGAAGCTCTATCGGGAGAAAAATCTTGCAGAATCGAAAAAGCGCTATGAATGGCTTGTGAAAAATAATTACAAAGCCGCCTCATCACTCTATATGATTGGCGAGATCGAATATCAGCGCAGCAAGTTTCAAGAAGCGATAGGCTACTATAAAAAAAGCGCTTCCCTAGATGACAAAGCCAGCTATATGCCTATTCTCCTATGGCATACAGCCTGGGCTTTTAGGTATTCTAAAGATATGGATAATTACAATAAATTCTTGGATTCTTTGATTCGACTATATCCAGAATCTGAGCAAGGCAAAAAAGCCAAAGACTTACGCAAATCAAAAACTAAAGGATAAACATGAGTTCTACAGAAGCAAAACAGGTTGTTGCAATCATGTATGAAGTTAAGGAGGCTGATACTAAGGAGGTGATTGATAGCAACCTAGCAGCTAAGCCACTAGAGTTTTTACTCGGTGCTGGTCAGGTGATAAGCGGGCTTGAGCAGGCAGTTGCTGGTGCAAAAGTGGGAGATAAGTTGAACCTCTCCATAAACCCAGAAGATGCCTATGGTGTGTATCAGCAGGATTTTATCCAGGAGGTGCCTAGAGATCAATTTGATGGGATTGTGCTAGAAAAGGGTATGACATTGTTTGGGCAAGCCGAAGATGGACAGACCGTGCAAGTTATTGTAAAGGATTTTAGCGATAGTAGCGTAATGATCGATTATAATCACCCACTTGCTGGGAAGACATTGCTTTTTGATGTGGAGATCGTGGATATTCGTGAAGCTACGCCAGATGAGGTGCTACGCGGTATGGCAGGGGGCGGTTGCTGTGGTGGCGGATCTTGTGATAGCGAGCATGGGCATGATCATGGTGGAGGTGGTTGCTGTGGCGGTGGTGGCGAGTCCTGTGGCTGCCACTAGGCTTTGAAGACTTGCGCGGAGCTTTGATTGTTACGAGTGTTATTGGTTGCTAGCTTTTGCTATATTTGTTCCTATGGTCTTGGCGAGCATATTACGACGCTGCAGGCTTCTTTTACTCAATATACAAAAAGTCAGGGCAATACACTTGTGTATGGTGGCAAGCTATATGTAAAGTCCCCCGCTAGAGCAAAATGGATCTATGAGAAGCCTACGCAAAAAGAAATCTATATCAATGAGGGGAAAGCTGTCGTGTATGAACCACTGCTCGAGCAAGCTAGCATGGGACATGCGAAGATCGATTTTCTTAAAATTTTGCGACAGGCTACCAGGCAGCCAGATGGCACATACACCACAGAATTTGAAAATATCCGCTATACATTGCTTTTAGAAAAAGATTTGCCCAAAAAACTTGCATTTGTAGATGAGTTTGATAATGTCGTGGAAATTATATTCTCAAAAGTGCAGATCAATACCCCGATTAACGAGAGTGAGTTCGTCTTCACTGCGCCTGCAGGTGTTGATATAATTGAAAGCTTCTAGGGCTTTGGGCGTCTTTTCTGGAATTTAAGCTGCACCAATTTCTAGAAGTCCGTGCAAAATTTGGTGTAGAATCTAGCTAGATTCTGTTGGCGCAAAATTGGCAAAACTCACAGCTAGATTGCGGTGGTGCGGCATAATCAAAGCAAGTAGATTCTGCTTCCTGCTGACAATTACTTGAAGCTTCCATCAGCACTTAGGCAACGCGTCTTGCATTCGCTATTATTGCAGATTGTTTTGCATTCAGTAGCTTTAAAGTTTCCTTGCATGTGGGGCTTTTTTGCGCATGCACTAAGCCCCACAAGTCCAATCGCCCAAACTAGCGCATAAACGATTATATTTGTCATGCCACTCCCAAATATTTTTTTCATATTACTTTCCTTTTGTTCTAGTTGTCTTCCATTTCTTTTGGGACTTTTGGTTCTTGATATTGATGTAGCGATACAACAACCCCGTTACTCATGTTTTTAAACAACACGCCCTCACTTGTGCGCCGATAGTAGATGATTTCGCCATTTTTTTGAAATCGCTGCACCAATGTCCCATCTTTCTCGATAACCTTACCTACTCCGCCAAAAATATCACGCCCAAAGAAGATATCATCAAACAAATCGCCATAGCTTACTTTGCCGAAGAACTCTTTCGCAGCGGGCCACTTGCGCACGCAGTCTTTGAGCAAGCAAATCTTGCGCTTGCGCACTTCAAGTGTGCCCAGAGACTTTCCGGCAGCAAAAAGATCGATGAAAATCTCTTGCTTTTTATTCACAGCAAGCGTTACATACTCATAGTAGCGAAATGTTTTTGCATTGATGTATAAGATACGCTTCCCACTCTCTTTCTTGGGAGCATTTTCTTGTTTTTGTTTGTCGTATTCTGTGCGAGCGTCCTTGCTCACAGGCTTATCGACGAACAAATCTAGTGCAGCAAAATTGGCGCACCCACTTATAGCAAGAACAAGCGCACTAGCACACAGAGCTCTGGTGTATTTAAACACGTCGCCTATCGCCCACCAAGTGCGCGATACCAAATGCGACCATCGAGTTTTAGCTCCATGGTTACTTGGCATAGTCCGGCTTTGCAATCGACATTTACCACATCTGCGCCACGCACGAGGGCTTGGACTTTAGATTTTACCGTTGAGCTAGTGATTGCCATGTTTTCCACTGTGTCTTGACCATTGAGTTTTACACCATACATTTTTTCACCCAGAAGTTTATAGGCATCAATCATTGCTGCTCGCTTGGCAAGCGCGGTGGATTGTGCTGGGGAGATAGAATTTTGTGGCGCGACACCAGTGCCTGTAACTTGTAGCTCAATAATATTGCTTGGTGTTAGGTTGGGGTTGTTTTGAATGATTGGCTCGCTTCCACGAGATGGTGCGCCCATGTCAGCTTGGTCATCATCAATCATTGGATTATTTCCAATGATTGGGCTTGGAAGCGGATTGGCGAGTGGTGGATTCATCATGGGGGGATTGACTCCATTTATGCCAAACCCAGGATTTTCAATCCCCGTAGGTTGGAAATCTGCGCTTGGCGGTGTGAGCCCAACACTCTCTTGTGTCCCCATGCAGGCTGCTAGGCTGAGTGCTGCGACAGCGGCGATTGATACTGCCCTAAAATTCTGTGTGAGATTCGTCATCAAACATCCTTTTTTCGAAAGTTGGTAATATCCAAGCAAATGGTGTGCCAATTTTATTATTCTGGCTTTTTGGGTGTTGTTGGCGCTTCGATAATCCTTGTCCTAAGCCACAAATCATGCAGGCATTGATGGGATTTGCGATGATGGCTGCCTACAAATGGCGCAATGAATCCAACCATTATGGCACAAGAAAATGCCCATGCAAACTCCCGCAAAAGTGCTTGCCAGAATCCTATTGTAGATGTTTTGGATTCTGGGTTTGCTGAAGTATCCGCAGAATCTACGGATTCTGCGCGATCTGCGCGCACGATCCGTAGCTCTACATAGCGTAGCCCCGGTGTCTGCCCACTTTTTGCGATAAATATCGCACTAATGCATGCATACGCAAGAAAGCAGGCAAAGATGATGGGCTGATTGCTGCGAAACTCCTGCGCACCACCTACGATGACATAAGCAAGATAGACGATAGGCGTATAAATCATAAATATATCTACCAGCAGGGCTTTTAGCCTGCGCTTGAGATAGAGTTCGTGTGCGATTTGTAGGAGTGTAGATTTTGCCTGGTGTTTATTTATTTGCTTGGATTGGCTGGGGGTATTTTGGGATTTGAGAGATTTCTTAATCTCGCGAAATCTGGGAGCAGAGTCCATTTTCCGCTCCTTAGCTATTGCCCCTAGATCCGGGCTTTGTAGCTTTGCTATGGTTTTGGGCGCAGAGCGGGCATTCTTCTGGTGCATACATTTCAAACTCGAAATCCCCTAGCGCAAAGAGTGGAAGTGAATCGGGTAGGCGACACTCGGGTTTTTTTTGCTTGGGGTTTGCGCCGGATACTCTGCTTTCAAAATCCATGCGCACACAAAATCCGCGATTAGCAAGCCCAGCGTATGCCACAACCTTTGCGCCTAAAAATTCCACACAGCGTGCGGATTCTAACGCAGATCCACCTGTGGTGATGATGTCTTCACATACAATTACGCGTTCGCCAGATTCTATATTAAACCCACGTCGAAGTTGCATTTGTCCATCGACTCGCTCTGTGAAAATAAAGCGCACGCCAAGAGATCGTGCAAGCTCATAACCCGCGAGAATCCCACCAAGAGCCGGAGAGCAAATCGTATCAGCTTGTATGCCAGCAGCCTTGATCTGTGCTGCTAGCGCATCGCCTAGCTGGCTAGCGATTTGTGGATTTTCAAGCACTTTGGCGGATTGGAGATAGTGGGTGGAGTGATTGCCACTGCTTAGGAGAAAATGCCCCTCCAAGAGCGCGTGTGCTTCTTTATAGATGTTTTCTAGCTGTGATTTATTCATTAGATTTTCATGACCTCTTCTTCTTTGTGGCGCACCATTTCATCGATTTTTTTGACAAACTCATCGGTGAGCTTTTGCACATCATCTTGGGCTTTTTTGCTTACATCTTCGGTGATTTGCTTGTCTTTTTCAAGTTTTTTGATGTGATTATTGCCATCTTGGCGGATATTGCGCACAGCGACTTTGGCTTTTTCGCCCATAGCCTTTGCTTCCTTGGCTATGTCTTTGCGCTGTTCTTGGGTCATCGGGGGAAAAAAGAGCTTGATGCACTCGCTATCGACATTTGGATTAACCCCAATGTTTGCCTCTTGGATTGCCTTTTCTATATCTTTTAGCAGCGATTTTTCCCACGGCGTGATGATAATCGTGCTTGCATCTTGGGCAATGACAGAGCCTACTTGATTGAGCGGGGTAGGGGTGTCGTAGTAGTTTATGCGGATATTATCAAGGATACTTGTAGAGACTTTGCCGCTGCGAAGCGTGCTAAAATCTCGGCGTAGAGATTCTAGGGATTTTTCCATATGGGACTTGGTGCCAGAGAGGATTTCTTGTGTCATATGAGCTCCTTATGTGTTCCTTGTGGCGGTTTAGGGCTGTGGCTTGGAGAGTGGATTCTGGGCTTCTGGTTCTAGCGGTGCACCAAGTGGGGTGTCGAGCGGCGTATTTAATGGGGTGGTTTTCTCTGTTTTGACATTGTCAAAGACGCTTTTTTGCTGCTGGGTGTTGAGCTGGTAGCCTAGGAAAATTGTGTTAGCCAGGAACAGCGTCGCAAGTGCGATTGTAAGTTTTGTTAAAAATCCTGCTGGTCCTTTTGCGCCAAAGAGTGATTCATTGCTTCCACTATATGCACCAAGCCCTAGCGAGCTAGACTTCTGCAGCAACACGACGCCCGTGATAGCGATAGCCAAAATAATCTCAATGGTGATAAAAAGCACACTCATAGTAACTCCTATTGATTCAACCTTGCTTTAGTGTAAGGGCGCAATTCTACCACAAATTACGCAAGTTAAGACAAATTAAGCAATATCTAAAACAAACATTTATTATAATCGCAGCTTTGCTTTTTCAGCATTCACACACAAATCATTCGAAAGGATAGTTAATGTCAAATCCCGCTGCATTTCGTGTAAAAGGGGGGGGGGGGGGGCAAAGAATCTAGATTCTAGCTCGTCTTCTGTCGCTACTTTTGTATTTTTCGCTTTTTTATGCTGCTATGCGTTTATCGTGTTTTACGATAGTGCTTTTGCTATCATCGATGACCACACGCTTACAAAGTATCTCCTTATAGGGCAAAATATCCCGCTAGCGCATTTTATTATCCCAGAAATTGGCAGATTTTTTCCACTAGATGGACAGGATCTCAATGTCTTAAGCGCGATTTTTGGTACTTCTGCTTCTGTTTTCTATGGGTTTAATGCCCTTTGTGTGCTGCTTGTGGGATTGTGCCTTAGCTATGCTATCGCCACACTGCTGCCCATCATCGCCCCATCTACCAAAAATCCTAAAACAACTGCCTATATATTGACTGCATTGCTTTTGCTGACCCCAGCATTTTGTGGCTCGTGGTTTCGGCTTTTTGTGCCTGAGAGAATGGAGCTTGTGTTTTTAAGCATTATGCTTGCAAGCTACGCATTTGTCGCAAACAATAGGGGCGCATTAAGTATGATTGTGCTTATTATAGGTGCGCTTAGTGCGATGATTGCTTGCTTTTATAAAGAAACTTGCTTCATCTTAATTGGCGGCTTTGCATTTATGCACCTATTGCTAACTTGGATCAATCAACGCTATGACTCTAGCCAAAAGCCCAATGGCAAGCTACTCGCATTTGATGTTCTGCTACTATGCGCTTGTGTAGTGTGGGTGCTTGCTTACTATATCTTTGTCATCGCGCAGAAAACCACTAGCGGCAGATATGGCGACACACTGCATAATCCGCTTATCGTATTTGGGAAAAATCTTTTCACTTATATTATGAATGAGCCGTTTTTGTTCGTGCTTGTGCCGCTGATATTTTTCTATCGTGTGTTTGTGGTTATGCGCACTTATAGAGCAAGCCCTAAAAGCTTGCCATTTATGCCAATACTGGATTCTAGTCTTTGTGCTGCTATGGCGTTTATGGGGGCGTATTTGGTGCTTAATATCTCTTCTAGCGCACATTATCCGCTTCCGGGCTATATCTTTGGGCTGGTGGCATTGAGTGCTACCCCTGCTTTGCTTGGCGTTATGGGTAGTATTATGCGTAAAGTTACTATGGTGGTGGTTGTGTTTTGCGCAGGTATTTTTGTAAGCAACTCGCTTTTTTACTCCGTTTTTACTATCAATCATTATAAAGCCACTGGGCAAAATCTCCAATCTACTCTAGCGTTTTTTTCTAGCCAAAACAAGCCTGCTACGATAATGCTTGAAGGCGTAGATTGCTCATTGATAGAAAAAAGCGAGATATGCTATAGCTTTGAAAAATGGCTTGAATACTCTGGCGTGGAGGCAAGTATTGTCCCTGATAGGGATCTCTACAATCCTTTGCGCAAAAGCCTAGAATCCACTTTTGAAAAAGTGGATTCTAGGGTGGCACACAATGCACCACAGCCGCAATATCTAATCCTAACACCCTTTAGTAGCAATCCTATAAATAGCGATTATATTGCAAAACTGGATTCTAGCTATAAGCGCGTATATCACGCAGATCATTGGTGGAATCTAGGCTTTGTGGGGATAAAGACATTGATGAAATACGCGCTTGTAAAAGACTCGAGCAATCTTGTCTTTTCTGGCAATATTTGGAATCTACCTGGGCATTTTTATATCTATGCGTTGCCGCAGAAGTAGCGCTGAATTGGTTTAAGAAAACTTTAGCTATAATCCGCGCTTATTTTAACAAAAAGGACTTCAATGAAAACTTTCGTAGGCTTTAAGAGCGTGGCGCTTAGCTCGCTACTAGCTTTTAGTGCTGCAAATGCAGTGGATATCAATGTAAGCACCTATGGCAAGCTTGGTGCGCTGGGGCAGATTGACTTTAGCGGCAGCAGCAAGCATTTTGCCGGTGTGCTAGCAAATGCTGGGGCAGATTTCTCGCTGACAAATGGATTCCGCTGGGGGCTTGGCGCAATTGGTGCTTGGACACCTTATGATAGCGATAGCAAGGCGCAGCCTTATGCGAGTGCTGGCGATGCGTCAGAAGCCTACATTGGGTATAAAAACCGCTTGATTTCTTTCTATGCCGGGCGGTTTAAAAATGACTTTATGAAGTTTGATTGGCTCCAGGGCAATGTGCAAGGGCTCTCACTGCGCTTTAGCACCTATGAAGATAAAATGGTATATTGGTTTACTTATGCCAACTCTTATCTCTACAATGGCAAACAATACAATAGTCTCCAAGGCAACAGAATCGCAAGCGATCTCTCCAGCTTAACTGCCTATATGTCTGGCACGACGAAAAACAGCAGTTTTGGTCAAGGCGAGCTTGTCGCTGGGGGCGTGGATTTTAGCTATAAAGGCTTTTTGCTTAAGCCATTTGTGCTTTTTAACAGCGGTGCAGGCATAAGCGACAATCTGCTTCTCCAAGGGGGTATCAAAGCTGGGTATAAATTTGATTTTAAAGGTTTAGAGGGCACAACGATTCTCCATGGTATGTTCCAATACTGGGATCGCCCAAAAGACTCTATCTCTGGGCTTGTTTGGGGGGATCAGTCATTCCGCTATAAGAAGCAGTTCCTCTTTGGTGCGGGGATTGTTGGCGTGCTAGGTGGTGCTGGTAGCCATATTTATGCGATGAGTGATTCTTCTAAATTCTATGGTAGAAGTTTTGCAGGCTCAAATGCTCCTGGAGGCAATTTAGCTCCATATTTCGCTAATGGCTCATTCTATGGCTATGTGTTTGGCGGTGTCGATATGAAGTGGATGAGGCTTGATGGTATGGCGGCATTTGGGACATACCAAGAATACTCCATCATGTCTAGTTTCCATGTGTGGCAGCATAAGGGCATGGGGCTAGATCTCGGTGGTGGCTATGCGTATATCAAAAACAATATCACAGGCAGTAGCTCAAACTTCAACGCAAATGCGCTTCGTGTGTTTGCGAAATTCTCCTACTAGGGTTTAGATTCTAGCTTCTGCTGGAATCTAAACCCCCAGAATCTAGTGTAAATTGGATTCTGGGGGTTTGGTCTTTTCTCGGTCATTTGTGTCTTTCTGTATTATCCATGTTTTACCTGCGTTTATGCTCTCTGTGTTATAATCTGCGCATTTTGCATTGTATTTGTGCATGCTATAAGTTTCATAAGTGATGATAAACATACATGATTTAAGTCTAAGGAGTGGTTATGGTGGTGAGTATTTTGTGTGGTGGGTCAGGGACGAGACTTTTCCCGCTTTCTCGGGAGCTTTTGCCAAAGCAGTTTGCGCAGATTCTGCCTAAAGAGTCTCCAAAATCCGCAACACTTATGCAACCTCGTATCGCCCATACTCCAAACCCCCAGACTAATGGCACTTCTGCCAAATCTCCGCACTCACTTTTTCAAGAGACACTCTTGCGTAATCTCGCTGCTCTCCGTGAGCTAAACCAGAATCCAAAGCTGCAAGTCATCACTAATGAGGCACTTTTCTTCCTCGCCAAAGATCAAGCCCAGGATATTGGCGTGGAGATAGAGCATTTTATCCTAGAATCCTGTGGGAAAAACACTGCCCCAGCTCTAGCTATCGCCGCTCTACACGCGCGCAAGCATTATGGAGATGATGAGATTATCTTAGCGCTTCCAAGTGATCATCTCATCGCTCCTGAGCACTATGCAAGCTCCATAGAGCAAGCAATCGCACATGCCAAAAATAACCAGCTTGTAACTTTTGGCATAGCACCCACAAGCCCTCACACGGGCTATGGCTATATCCGCGTGGAGCAGGGTAGTGGGCGAGTGCTAGGCTTCTATGAGAAGCCAGAATCCAGCAAAGCACGCGAGTATGTGGATTCTGGAGAATATTTTTGGAATAGTGGAATGTTTTGCTTCAAGGCTAGCACGCTGCTTGAGGGGCTTAGAGAGCACGCTAGTGGGATTTATTTGCTTTGCGAAGAGATTTTTGCCAAAAGTCAAAGCACTAGCATAGATGGCGAGGAATGTGTGCGGCTAGATCGCACACTAAGCGAAAAATTGAGCGATGAGAGTATCGACTATGCGCTCATGGAGAAAGCGCAAAATATCGCCTGTGTGGCAAGCCAGATACACTGGAGCGATGTAGGGAGCTTTGAATCCTTGCGTGAAGAATACCCCAAAGATGCGCAAAATAACGCGACAAACACGCATTTCATCGCCAAAAATAGCAAGGATAATTTTGTTCTCTCATCGCGCCCGGTCGTGGGCGTGGGGATTAGTGATATGATTGTCATAGATAGTGATGACTGCTTGCTTATTAGCAAAGCGGGTGAATCTGCTGGGATAAAAGAGCTTCTCCCGCTATTGCGTGAAACCTACCCGGAGCTTACACGCACACACCGCACGACATATCGCCCGTGGGGGAGCTACACAATCCTCCTAGAATCTAGTTTTTATAAAATCAAGCAGATCATCGTCAAGCCAAAATCTCGCCTAAGCTTGCAGAAGCATTTTCACCGCAATGAGCATTGGATTATTGTCAATGGCAGCGCGATTGTGCAAATTGGCGAGAGTGAAGTGTTTTTGCAGACCAATCAATCTACTTATATCCCTATGGGGCAGCCCCATAGGCTGGAAAATCCGGGCAAAATCCCACTTGTGCTTATCGAGGTGCAAATGGGCGAATACCTTGGTGAAGATGATATTGTGCGCCTAGCCGATGACTACCAGCGTAGCTAGATTCTAGGCATAGGCACGCGCTTTGCTCGTGTTGGAGTGCGTTTGCCGGTAAAGTGGTGAAAACCTGGCTCTTTAGAGCTTTTCATCAGTAATGATAAGCCCATCATTATCAAGTCGCATGGGCACGACTCGAAATCGGTAGAATCGCTCCTGTAGGCTTTGGAGCAGATGGCTCATGTCATCTGCTAGGCAGAGATTGAAAAAGCTACTGCCACTTCCAGAGAGTGTGCTCATGAGTGCGCCATTTTCCAGTGCGCATTTTTGCACGCTAAAGAGGATTGGATACTGGCGCATACGGCGTTCTTGGTGAAGTTTATCCCGGCTAGCTAGAGCAAGCATATCCCATTTTTCTTGCATGATTGCTGCGCAGAGTATGCTAGTGTGCGACATGTTAAAAACTACTTCGTGGCTGGAATATTTTTTAGGCAGGGTTTGGCGGGAGTATTTTGTGGAGGTTGAGCGATTGGGGATAACCATGACGGCGCGTAGGTAGGAGGGCATGGCATGCTTGATGTAGATCACTTTCCCAGAATCTGCCCCAGTGCCAAGCATAGACATAGTAAATCCCCCAACCGCCGCTGGGGTGATATTATCAGGGTGGGGTTCATAGGCAAGTGCTTGACGCAGAATCTCGTTTCTATCTATCGGGCGATTGGCAAGCTTATATGCAGCAGTAATTGCCCCTACAATCACCGCCGAGCTACTGCCCATACCACGCGACACAGGGATTTTGTTGCAGAATCTAAAATGAAAATGCCCATTTCTCGCTTCATCTTCTGCGTCTATGGATTCTAGTGTCTTGCGGAATATTTTGACAAACATATTATCTGCAAGGAAGCGCTGCACGCCTTGTCCCTCGCCCAGGATTTCGACACTTGTCTCTTTGGCTCTTGCGATATGAAATTCATTGCGAAAATCTAGGCTAAGCCCTAGGACATCAAGCCCGGGTCCTAGGTTTGCGCTTGTGGCTGGCACGCTCAGTAGCATGTATATCCTTTTTCAATAATTATAGCAGAGCTTATGATTTGCGATAGACCAAAATCAGTCCCCCAAAGACAATCGCGCCAATACCAAGCAGCGTAAGGAGGCTTGGCAACCCGTCAAAAAAGCTCCCAATCAGCAGTGAAAACACCACATCAAGGTAGCTCACTCCTGCGACTATACCTGCCTTTTTCGCTACGCCATAGCTTTTGGTAACATGGATTTGGTAGAGTGTGCCAAGCGCACCCATGATAGCGATAAACACCCATGCTTTCATGCTTGGCATGACAAAGGGTGCGATGAAAAAGTCTAGATTCTCTGGGGCATAAAATGCTCCTACAATCATCGAGCATAGTGGCAAAATCGTGCCAATGGCAATGAAAGAAAATGCAATATACTCGGTAGGGTAGAAATGCCGTAGCTGGCGCACGCTCACAAGTGCAAGTGCAGCGAAAAATCCGCTAATCACACCTAATATAGCGTTCTTGGTATCCATTTGTGAGATTTGCGCGCCAAAGGGCTGGGAGATACACAGCACCCCTGCAAATGCGATAATAATCCCAAGCCAGCCTTTAATGCCAATATTTTCTTTGAAGACAAAAAATGCGATGAGTGTGATGAAAATAGGCGAGATTTTTTGAAAGGCAAACGCCCCGCCAAGTGAGATATGCGAGATATTGTAGAAAAACAAATACAACGAGATCGTCCCTACAAGACCACGGAAAATGAGCAGGAAAAAATGCCCGCCCTCTTTGTGGATTTTGACTTTACTAAGCAAATAGAGCATGAAAATCGTGCCAACCCCATTGCGAAAAAACATAATTTCAATGCTTGGCAACCCTTCTTGACTAAGGACTTTCGCGCAAAGCCCGATGAATGCGAATTCTAAACAGGCTAGCACCATAAAATATACGCCAAGATTGTGTTTGATGATTGCAGTCATTTGCCCTCGATTATGCGGTGTGCCAGAATCCCACACCGCTTTCACGGATTTGCTAGGCGCTCGATTCTGGATTGAATGCTTACGATATTATAGCGCGCTTGGTTGATGTTTGTCTGCATAGATGTGAGCAGGAGCTGGGCGTTGATGAGCTCGGTATAGGTGGAGAGATTTTGTAAATAGCGGTTATTGGTGATTTTGTAGTTTTCTTTTGCTTTATCGAGTGAATCTTGTGAAATACGAAGCTGTGATATCGCCGTGGCATAATCGCGTAGCAAACCATCAAGCTGAAGCGAGAGATTGCGCTCATATTGGGTGAGATTATGCGTGAGTGCAAATACATCATGTTTTTTGACTTGATAGACAAAGCTATCGCGCAAGCCATTGAAGAGATTGAATGTCAAATTAAGCCGCACTTGAGATTGCAGACCATAGTAGCTATTTGCTGCGCCCATGCCATCGACATACCAGTGTTTCACGCCTGTGAGATCAAGCTGGGGGAGGAATTGGGCTTTGGCGGTTTTGAAGGCGATTTGCGCAGATTGCACTTGGGATTTGGTGATGAGGTAGTCGGGATTGCGTGCGAGAATCTGGGATATAAGTGTTTGCTTTTGATATTCGTGCAGTTGGACGCTTTGGATCTCCTCTACTTGCTCTAGCGTTATGGATTCTCCCAAGAGATTGCCTAGCTCATTAAGCGCATAGGCGAGATTCATTTTTGCACTCTCTAGCGAGATATTGGCATTTGCAAGCTGGAGCTGCATGGTTAGCACTTCGTTTTTCGCTCGAAGACCTTGCTGGTAAAAGGAATCTGCTTTTTTCAGCTGCTCGCCAAGCAAGCGGACAGATTCTTGTGCGGTATTGAGTAGGGCTTTACTCTGGAGGATTTTGATATATGCTAGGCGCGTATTGAGCACGACATCAGCTTTAGCACTATGAAGTAGGAGATTTTGGCGCTTTAGATTCTGGCTGGATTCTTTGGTGGTGAGATAGTCTTTAAATCCGCGAAATAGATTGAGACTCGCACTAAGGTTGATGTCATTTAGCATATAGCTGGGCGAGAGACTAGGGGCATTGAAACTATACATGTAAGTGCTACCAACAACTGGCAAAAAATTGGCATAGGTGGAGTATTTGTTATAGGTGGCAGCAGAGATATAGCTTTTTTGGCTTTGGATTTTGGCGGAGTATTGTAGGGCTTTGTCGATAGCTTCTTGCATGGAGAGCGCGCTAAGCGAGAGCGCACTGGCAATGAGTATGGATATAATAAAAAATATTTGCAATGGTTTCATCATTCTGCCTATTTAGTTGTTGGGATTCTGGGGTATGGCATAGCGCACAGCTTGTATTAGCTTGGGCTGCCAGTAGCTATTATGTAGGCTAGCAATTTTCGCGCCACCTTTGGCAGAGAGATGAAGGAAATCACCATTTTCTAGATAAATCCCCACATGATACCCAAGCGCACCTCGCCCAGTTTTGAAAAACACCAAATCCCCGGCGCGAAGTTTCGCGTGGTTAATATGCCTACCTCCTAGCTTTTTGCCGCCTTTCATCTGTCCGGTTGTCGTGCGTGGTAGCTGCAGCGCGAAACTATCACTAAAAATGCTTTGCACAAACCCACTGCAATCTGCCCCGCTTCTTTTTGTGCCGCCTGAAATGTAGGGCGTCTTGCTCCAGAGACTTTGCTGCTTGTGTAGTGCGGCGAGAATCTGGAAGTCGTGCTTAGAAGCCTGTTTGCTAGATTTAGGTGCTTTAGATTCTGGCTTGCTGGATTTTGTGGTTTTCGTGGAGCTTGTGAGGGGTGTTTTCCCGCTAGAGTCATAGCCTGCAACGCGTGCAGATTTGTTAAAATCCTGCACAAAGCAGCCCTGCACGCATATTGCGCCAATTATGCCAATCGCTACACTCTTGCTGGCTACAAACAATCTACACATACATTTATCCGCTTAGCTGGGCATGCTTTTCTACGCGGTTTAGCCAGACAAACACGCCTACTACTGCTTCATACAGCTCTGTGGGGATCTCACTATCAAGCTCGACTTGCAGCAGGAGATTGACAAGCTCTTCGTTGGCAAAAAGTGGCACATCAAATTCTTTAGCCTTGGCGATGATTTTTTCTGCAATTGCACCTTTGCCGCTAGCTAGGACTTTTGGCGCGTTGTTTTGATCTGGATTATAAGCCAGAGCGGCAGCTTTTTGCATTAGAATCTCATCGCAATATCATCAAACTCGCGCCAGCTTGTAGGCATGCGGCTTGGATTCTGGTTTGTCAAACGAGAATCTAGCGCGTGAGAGCTTTTTGTGCTAGAGAGAGTTCGCACGATATGTGCAAGTGAGCGCACAATAACATCTGTCTCAATATTGACGCGCCTGCCTATGCGATAGGTAGAGAATAGCGTGTTCTCAAATGTGTGAGGGATAATAGTGAGTGTGAAGCACTCTTGCTGCACAGAGGAGATTGTAAGGCTGATTCCATCGATAGTGATTGAGCCTTGCGGGATACATAGAGAGAGGGTTTGACTTGGTGCGGTGATGATGAAGCGCGTTTGATTCTCGCAGGGCTCTATGGCGAGAATCTCGCCAATAGCATCAATATGCCCCTGGACAAAATGCCCATCTAGCCGAGAATCTGCCCGCAATGCTGGCTCGATATGCACTTTGTTAGTGTAGTTTTCTATGGCGACTTGGCTTGCGGAGTGTGCGGAAATCTCGAGTGAGAACCCATCGCTATGGAGCGCGATGACTGTTAGGCACATGCCATTGACTGCGATGCTATCGCCGATAGCTGGGACATAGCTGCATGAAAGGCGCAAGATATGATTGCTATAATCCCGCACCAAAGCAATCTCGCGCACCAATCCGCTAAACATGTCAAAATCCTTTTGGGGGTATTATCGCCGCTATTGTAGCAAAGTTCTTGCTCACTAGATGAATGCACCAAGAATCTGGCGTGCTAGAATCGCTGTAATCTGCTACAATTTTAGCCCATAAGCCCAAAATCAAGCACTAGGAGATTGTATGCAGTTTGTCGATACGCATTGTCATCTTGATGATGAGCGCTATATGGAGGATTTACCACAGGTTTTAGAGAGTGCAAGTGCTAAGGGTGTGGGCGCGTGTGTAATCCCGGCAGCAAGCCCTGCTACACTGGCGCGTGCGATAGAGATTGCACAGGCGTATGGGCAGGTGTATTTTGCTTGTGGGCTACACCCATGCGAGATCGAGCATGAAGGGGTGGATTGCGCGGGACTAGATTCTGCGGCAAGCCTTGCTCCAGAATCTAGCGCGGATTACTTGGCTGCAGTTTGTGCGCATAATTGCGCGAGGCTGGAGCGGGTGTTTGGTCATATAGGGCATGAGAAATGCGTAGCCATAGGTGAGTGTGGGCTGGATTATTATCATTTCCTAGAATCTGTGCCTAAAGAGACGCAAAAGCAAGTGCAAAAAGAGATTTTCATCACGCAAATCAAACGCGCTATCGAGCTTGATCTCCCACTAATTGTGCATATACGCGAGGCAAGTAATGATGCGTATGAGATTCTTGCCAGGTTCCCCCAAGCGCGCGGGATTCTCCACTGCTACAATGCTGATGAGGTATTGCTGAAACTTAGTGATAGATTCTACTATGGGATTGGCGGGGTGGCGACATTTAAAAACGCTAGGCGACTGCTCGAAGTCCTGCCTAAAATCCCGCTTGATCGTCTTGTGCTAGAGACAGATGCACCATATCTTACCCCACACCCATTCCGGGGGCAGCGCAATAGCCCAGAATATATCCCGCTAATTGCCTCTAGAGTTGCAGAGATTTTAGGGATCTCCCAAGATACACTAGCAGAGACTAGCACGAAAAACGCACGCGTGATTTTTGGGATTTAGTGGGGCTTGGGGTTATCGCAGGGCTAGCTGATAGGGCGGGGCGCTAGATTCTAAGCTCCATCATGCAAAGAGCAGAATCTACATCTCCTTACGCGCACTCTATTGATTTTAGCCGATGATAGGCTTTTGGCAAATCGTATATTTTGCTCCGGGCATATCTACGATTGCTTTGAAGATTTGACATATTTTTAGAATTTCTCCATATTACAATTTCCCCTAGATGTGTATTGGCTTCCCAGACTAAAATCTAAAGACTTGGATTCTAGTTTGTATCAAGGTGCTGCGCTCTAAGCTAGGTTTTTCAGGTTTAATATCGTAGGTTATAATAATCACTCTTATATTAGTGTTTCAAGGATTTTGATGCCAGATTCAGCACAACACTCCATGAATGATACGATTACTATAGCGCTTATCGGTCAGCCAAATGTCGGCAAAAGCTCGCTGATAAATGCACTCAGCGGCTCACACCTGAAGGTTGGGAATTTCAGCGGAGTAACGATTGAAAAAACTCAAGCCACTTTCTTCTATCATGGCACGCGTATTGTTATTGTTGATTTACCCGGCTCTTACTCGCTCAACCACTACTCCCCAGAAGAAAAAATCACCAAAGACTTCTTGGAGTCTAGGCAGTATGACATCGTGCTAAATGTGCTAGATTCTACCAATCTCGCGCGCAATCTCGCCCTCACCGGGCAGGTCATGGATCTGGGTGTGAAAATGGTGCTGGGGCTAAACATGATTGATGAAGCCAGAGAGGAGCATATCCAGGTAAATCACGCGCTGCTAGGCGAAATCCTAGGCGTGCCATGCGTGCCAATCTCGGCACACACCAACGAGAATCTACCCGCTTTGCTTGATATACTTATCGATACTGCACGCAAGCCACTCTGTGCGCCTAAGAGAATCTATAATGATGAGATAGAGCGCGCGATCGCAGAGGTGGAGCGCTTTATTACACAGAGAGAATTCTACGATCTTCAGGGCTATCCAAATACGCATGCCCCACTTTCCATGCGCCAGATTGCTATCTTGCTCATCAAGCAAGATAGCAATCTTTATGCGTATTTGCACGATAAGCCAAGCTACCATGAAATTATCCAGTGCGTAAATCAAGCGCGCAATGCACTTAGCATGGCTAGTGGTGAGCATAATATTATGCGGCTTTTTCATCAGGACGCCATCGCATTTGCCCAAGGCGCAGGACAGGAGAGCACCATCTACCCCAAAACCATGCTGCAAAAAACCAAAAACATGGACGCGCTATTGCTACACAAAGTCTTTGGGATTCCTATATTCCTAGGGCTGATGTTTGTGCTATTTGAGATGACATTCTATGTGGGTGGGTTTTTCAAGGACTATATCGAGCTAGGGTTTGATGAGCTCTCCTCCATGCTTCGCGAGGTCATTGTTGTTAAAGATTTTGCTTCTTTGCTGTGCGATGGTGTTATTGGCGGGGTAGGGACGATTATCGCGTTTCTACCGCTTATCGTGGTGCTGTATTTTGGTATCGCGATTCTGGAGAGTAGCGGGTATATGGCGCGTATCGCGTTTTTGCTCGATGGATTTTTCCATAGGTTTGGACTGCATGGCAAAAGCTTTATCCCGCTTGTGGCTGGGTTTGGCTGCTCGGTGCCTGCCTACATGGCGACTAGAACGCTCAAAAACCGCAACGAGCGACTCATTACACTATTTGTTATTGGGTTTATGAGTTGTAGTGCGAGATTGCCTATTTATGTGCTTTTTGTCGGGGCGTTTTTCGCACCAAAATATGCTGGTGTAGTGCTTTTTGGGATTTATCTCTTTGGCGCGCTCATTGCTCTATTGCTAGCCAAATTTTTGAAGCTCTCGGTGTTTCGTGGATATGAAGAGCCGTTTGTCATGGAGATGCCTAAATATCGCATGCCAAACTGGCGCGTAGTGTGGTTTAGCGTGTGGAGCAAGGTTGTGATGTTTCTTAAGAAAGCAGCGGGGTTTATTTTCCTAGGCTCGGTGTTGATTTGGTTTGCTTCACAATACCCAAAATCCTCTGATCTTGAGCATGCCTATGAGACCAAAAAACAAGCAATACTAGAATCCACGAGCTCTGGCATAATGCTTTCGCAAGCACAGCAGGCAGCGCAAGAGCAGCAGCTTTGGTATCTGGCAAATGAATATAACGAGCAATTTTTGCGCCAAACATACTCTGGCAGGATTGGCGAGGCGCTTCGTCCATTTTTTGCACCGCTTGGGTTTGATTGGCGACTTTCAATCGCACTTGTATCAGGCTTTGCCGCAAAAGAAGTCGTTGTTTCTACGCTTGGGATTCTCTATGCACTTGGCGATGATACCACCGAGGAGTCTGTCTCTCTCCAGCAAAATCTAAAAGACACGATTTCTTTCCCCAGCGCGATTGCGTTTATCGTCTTTGTGATGTTTTATATCCCTTGCTTTGCAGCGACTATTACCTTTGGCAGGGAGGCTGGGGGAGTGAAATTTGTGGTGTATTTGTTTGTCTTTACCACGATTGTGGCATATATGTTCGCACTTTTGGGGTATTTCATCGCAGATGTTGGGTATGGATTCTTCATGGGCTAGATTCTAGTCCAAAAGTTTTTGTAAAATTTTGTAAAAACAACTTGATATAAACTTTGCTACAATCTTAGTTTCACTGATTTTTCAAGCCTATTATTCTTGTTTTGCTCTCCCTATACACGCTAAATGCGCATGAGGCATTAGAATCTAGGCATTTCAGCATTATTATTATGTATTGCACGACAAGGATTTACATGCTAAAACGATTTAAGACAGAAATTTACACCTATTACAAAATGAGCATTCTTGCTATTATTTCGGTGGCAGGGATTGTGCTCATGGGGCGCAGTGAAGTCGCACAAAATCTTCTCTCAGGACTAGCGATATTTCTGCTTGGCATGTTGTTTCTCGAAGATGGGTTCAAGGGTTTTAGCGGCGGAGTGTTGGAGAAAATCCTAAAAAAATTCTCCAACACCAAGCTAAAAGCCATACTCTTTGGGCTTAGTGCTACTGCTATTATGCAAAGCTCCACGCTAGTAACTATTCTCACCCTCTCTTTCCTTTCTGTCTCGCTTGTGGAGCTTGGTCAAGCGCTTGGCATTGTCTTTGGTGCGAATATCGGCTCTACGACGAGTGGCTGGATTATTGCGGGGATTGGCGTGAAAATGAATGTATCAGCCCTTGGTCTCCCGCTCATTACCCTTGGTGTGCTTCTGCTGCTTATGAAAAACAAAAACTCCAAATCCCTGGGCTATATTCTGGCTGGGATTGGATTTTTTTTCCTAGGGATTTCGTATATCAAAGCGGGGTTTGAGAGCTATCAGGATTTTGATTTAGATGCGGGGCGATTTGGGCAAACATGGGCGTTTGTGATATTTTTTGGCATGGGGATTCTTATCACCTCTATTGTGCAATCTAGCTTTGCCACACTTACAATCATAATCCTTGCTCTAAGTGCTGGGAGTATTTCCTATGATGACGCACTCGCACTTGTGATAGGCACCAATGTCGGTGGTGTGGTAACCGCGCTTATCGCTTCGATTTCCTCTAGTGTTGATGGGCGTAGGCTTGCCATAGGCAATACGCTCTTCAATGTTGTGATTGCTATTGTGTGTATCATCTTTTTGCCGCTTTTTAAAGAAGTTGTTGAAATTTTAAGTCGAGCCTTTGGCTTTGGAGCGCAGGACTATGCTCTTAAAATCGCGCTTTTCCATACCTCCTACAATATCATCGCTGTGCTACTTATGACGCCATTTATCCCACTTTTTGAAAAATTTCTCTGCGCTTTTATCACCACTTCTAAAGACGATTCTGACTATGCGCGCCATATTGATTTTGATCTTATTCCCTACCCAAATACTGCCAAAGAATGCTTGGAAAAAGAAGTGCTCCACTTGTTTGGTAATACGATTTTTATCCTTAGTGCAGTCATCGGGGCTAGACAAGGTGAGCTGCTACAAAAGCGCCTAGGCACAAAGTCCTTTAATGACCAAAAAGTGCGCATAAATCCCGAGGAGCTCGAGAATCTCTATGAGAAAAAAATAAAAAATATTTTCAATGCTATTATTGATTTTTCTACACATTTGCGCGCAGCATATAGTCAAGATGTAAGTTTTTGCGCCGAAATCGCCAATCTCCAAAAAGCTTCGCGCCATCTTGTCGAAGGCACAAAAAACCTAAAAATCATCAAACCAAATCTCATTAAAAACGCTCACTCTAGCAACCATACTCTGCGCGAGCAATATACACAGATCCGCGCATTGCTGGCGAGCACGATTTATGATCTAAAGCTGTTGCAAGACAATAACACAGCCCAATCGCCAGAGCCCCAAACAAGCGCACAAAAGCGAGAGGCTAAACAAATGGCGAGCGAAAATATCCAAGAGGGAATCAAAAAAATCAAAAAAGATCTTAAGAGAACAAATTCTCGCTCAATCAACCTTGTCCAGGAGCTCATCAAAGAGCGTGCGATCACCTCTGCGCAAGCTACCTCACTGCTTAATGACATCGCCTTTGGCACTGAAGCGTTGAAAGAAATTGTAACCGCAGCTAATTGTATTGTCAAATACGAGAATCTCCTGCTAAAGCAAGAAGGTGAGCAAGAAAACGCGCATAAAAATCTAAAGCCAAACGCTAAAGAGTCAAATGAATCGCTGGAATCTAGCCAGAGTGGAGAGCCCCTGGTCTCCAGCGATACACAAAGCCAAGAAGTGCTAGAGCAACCTGCCCAAATAGAGACAAGGCACTAGAATCTACATGCTAAATCCCTACTAGTTCTAGCTGCCCATGGATTCTAGCACTTCTATGCGCTTATGTATGGGAGGGTGTGTGGCAAATGCACCTTTAAACCCCTGTAAGAAAAACATATGCGCACAGGGCTTGGCTAGCTTGTTGTCTAAAAATCCTTGCGTGTCTTTTGCTAGCTTGCGCTCTTGCGACTCTTTTGGCGATTGCTCTTGCGCGATTGTCCGCAATGCTTGCAAAATGGCGTTTGGATTGCGCGTGTATTGCACGCTTGTGGCATCGGCTAGAAATTCTTTCTGCCGTGAAATTGCCGCTTGGATAAGGCTTGCACAAAGTGTGCCAAGAAGCCCCAAAGCATAAAAGCTAAAGGCAAATAGCGCGATGACTGCTTCGCCTTTAGAGTCCCTTTTCCCAGCAGCTCCCGTGCGGTGCGCAATAGAGCGCATAAGAATCTCGCCGATAAAGCTAATACTCATAAAGCCAAAAATCAAGCTAAATATCCGCAGATTTAGCGCGACATCTTGGTGGAATGCGTGGGAGAACTCGTGCCCCACCACGCCAGAGAGCTCTTCGCGTGAGAGTGTATCAAGCGCGCCTTGCGTGAAAAATAGCGCGAATCGCTCATCGCTCTTGCCAAATCTTTCGCCACTACACATTGCATTGATCCCTTGCTCTTCTCGCATAACAAACACGCGCGGCATAGGCATAGCACTAGCGATGGCGATTTCTTCTACGACATTAAGCAGCCGTGCGTATTTGCGGTGATTTTTGTATTTCTTAGGGGTGATTTCTATGGCTTTTAGGGTTTTGGCAAGTCTATCTATGCTATGGCGACTAAGCAGTAGAGATTTCACCACAAAGCTCCCAAAAATCACAAGCAATATGCCAGCACTTAAGCTTAGGCTGTATATAAACCAGCCCATTTGCTTGCGAATATTATCTGTGAGAAGGCTAAAGCTATCAGGCTCATCAAAGATAGCCGGCATTGCTAGCCAAAATATCAGCTCAAACACGCAAAAGCACAGCATAAAAAACAGCACAAACACCACGATAAACAGCATATTAAGCCACAAAACTTTCCCTAATGCTAAATCTTTATGCGCGGCAAATCCTAGCTCTTTGGGCTTTCTTTTGAGATACAAACGCGTAGCGAAAAACAGCAAGCAAGCACAGAGCAAGACCACACAAAGCAGCCCGCCATATACCATCGGTCCGCCCCATATAAGCAGCCATAGCGCAAAGCCCATATTGTTTTGTGCTAGCATTTCAATGCGCATTGCAAGGCTATCAAAAACACTATCGCTAATCTCTTTATACTCAGCTATTAGTGGGAAAAACTGCGCCATAACGACCATAAGGCTTATCGTTGTAAGACTGATTAGCACAAAGAAAAGCAATGACCTAGGCAGGCTTGGGTTGGGGTATTTATTGAGATTTATGATAAGTATCGCACAAAAGCCAATGGTTATCAGCAGTGCTGGCACAAACACCCAAGGGATAAAATGTGTAAGAAGCGCGTGTATGACTTGTATCATAGATTCTAGCTTTTATCCACTTTATCACAGGGTTTTTGCCCCAGCACGAGATGAGAAATCCCCGCGGAGTAGGACTTAATCTCTAAAGGCTGCAAGTTAGCTTCTTTAAACGCTAGGGCTAGCTCATCTGGGGTGATAAAGCTCTCCATAGAATCTGGGAGATATTTATAAGCAGCATAATTGCGCGAGATGAGGTAGCCAATGCAGGGCAGAATATGCTTGGTATAGATGCCAATAATGCGATCTATCAAGCTTGGGCTAGAGTTTTTAAAAAAATCTAGCACCACCACTATGCCACCGGGCTTTAGCACGCGTGCAAACTCGCGCAATGCTTGCTTGTATTCTAAGACATTGCGCAAGCCATAAGAGATAGAGAGTATATCCACACTTTGGGATTCTAGGGTGCTTAGATCTTTTGCCTCTCCTAAGTGTAGGCTTATCTTAGAATCTAGCTTCTTGGATTCTAGCTTAGCTTGGCTATCTTCTAGGATTCTAGAGCTAGAATCCACTTTTGCAAAACTTCCGCCAATAGCTTGCAGCTTCTTCTGCGCGATTTTTAGCATTTCTTGCGATGGGTCTATGCCAATCATCTCACCCACCACGATATTGGATTCTAGCGCGTAGCTATGCCAATGCTTTATCATATCCCCACTGCCACACGCCACATCGACAATGCGCTCTATATCCTTAGCATTGCGTGCTTTGTAGGCTCTTTTAACCGCATCTTTGCGCCAAGAAATATCAATGCCTAGACTTAGGATTCTATTAGTCTTATCATAATCCTTAGCAATATCATCAAACATCGCGATAATCGATCTCTGCGTCCTTTGGGCTTCTTGCTTGGTGTGCTGGTCTTTTGTTTGCGTATTGTGGGCTTGGCTATTCATTCTCAACCTTTGCTTCAATCTTTAGCTTTGGCAGCCTTTTACGCGCTTTTTTCACCCACGCATTAAGCGCGGCAATCTGCTTGCTTGTAGCCTTAGACGCCGTGCCGCCAAGGCTCGTGCGTGCCTGCATAGAAGCAAGCAGTGTGAGCCTTGCAGCAACACCACTCTTTGCAAACAAGGATTCTAGCTTGGGGGCAAGCTTTGAAAGCTCTCTTGCAAGCTCACTTCCACTAAGCTCGCTTAAATCACAGCCCTGTGATTCTGCATAGGCGACTATGCGCCCGGTGATATGGTGCGCTTCTCTAAAGGGCACGCCACATTCACGCACTAAAAAGTCCGCCAAGTCTGTCGCACTCAAATGCCCCCTTTGACACGCTTTAAGCATAGCCTTTTTGTCAAAGCTAGCACTTTCACACACTGCTTGTAAAATCTCTAGGCTAATGAGCGCGCTCTCCACACTATCAAATATCGCTTCTTTATCTTCTTGTGTGTCTTTGTTGTAGGCTAGGGGGAGGGATTTCATCACCACAAGCAAGCGCATTAGATTCCCATATAATCGCCCACTTTTCCCGCGCAAAAGCTCTGGGACATCGGGGTTTTTTTTCTGCGGCATTATGGAGCTGCCGGTGCTGTATTCATCACTTAAACGGAGGAAGCCAAACTCCGCGCTACTCCATAGCACAAGCTCTTCTGCTATGCGTGAAATGTGCATACCAAGCATAGCAAGAGCATAGAGCAAATCCAGCGCGAAATCCCTATCACTCACAGAGTCCATAGCATTGAGCGTGGGTGCGGCAAACCCTAGCTGCTTGCTTACCCACTCTCTATCGTTGTTATACGGCGTGCCAGCAAGCGCGCCAGAGCCTAGGGGCATAAGGTTATTGCGCTTGTGTAAGGACTCTAGCCGCTCTACATCGCGCCTAAGGCTCTCACACCACGCCACTAGGTGGAATCCTAAGTTGATAGGCTGGGCGTGCTGCAAATGTGTCATACCCGGCATTAGCGTGTGCGTGTGCTTGCGTGCTATGGCAAGGAGTGCTTGGATAAGCGTTAGGAGCTTGTTGGCAATTAGCACAGAGTGATCTAGCACATACATTCTACAATCAAGTGCTACTTGATCGTTGCGCGATCTAGCGGTGTGGAGCTTTTTGCCCACATCGCCTATATGCTCTATCAAGGCAGATTCTATCGCCATATGTATGTCTTCTTGCTCTAGGGAGAATCTAAAGCTCCCTTGCTCAATCTCGCTGGCGATTTTCTCTAGCCCAGATTCTATAAGTGCCACTTCACTAGAGTCCAAAACCCCTATGCGCCCAAGCATTCTAGCGTGGGTTTTAGAGCCTAGAATATCATATCGCCATAGCTTTTGATCAAATGTGATAGAGGCATTAAAGACATCTAGCAGCGCGCTAGAATCTAGCTCAAACCGCCCTCCCCATAGCTTTGCCATACTTGCTCCTTAGAATCCAGTTTTGAAAAAGTCTAAAATTTCAGCACCGCGCATAGCACGATACCAATCATCAGCAGTGTTGGGACTTCATTAAACACGCGGAAAAATCGCGGACTAAGCTCGCAGGACTCTCTTTGCATTTTGCTAGCAAATATCCCACAAGCGATGTGAAAAATCAGCAGCAAAGCCACAAGCGTGAGCTTGATGTGAATCCACATTCCACTTTTGAAAATCGCTGTATTTGCGATAATAAGCATTGAGCCTGTGATCACGCTAGCAAGCATTGCTGGGCGCATAATGTAGGCAAAAAGGCGGTATTCTTGCAGCTTGATGATCCGCACAAACTCCCTAGAATCTCTATTTTGACTATGATAGACAAATAGCCTAGGGAGATAAAATAGCCCTGCCATCCACGCGATCACACTCATAATATGCACTGCTTTAATCCACATATAATACGACATCAATATCCCAGATACACTCTCCATTGCTATCCTTTTGCTTTGCTTGTAGGCTCTGCTAGAATTTATGTCGCGCAATTTTCATACAAAAGCGCTTTAAAATGCATTAAAGTATAGGCTAAAGCAAGGCGCACTTGGCAAATGAGAATCTAATGTTTAGATTCTGTTAGTCTATGACTGATGTAAGAGAAGCACTTTTCCCCACCACTTTACGAACAATTACTAAGGGTCGCGATGGTAGATAAGGATTCTAGTGGAATCTAAATTCCTGGGGTTGAATAAAACACGCACAGGATAAAGCCTGTATTGAAAATCATGGCTGTGCAAGTTTAGGAAACAGGACGCACTTGGTCGCACGCTGGTAGGGTAAATATGAAGTGTTTCACGATTATCATACAAGCAACCTCCCCAAAGCCAGGGAGACGGCGTGCTCTAGATTCTAGCTTTGTTCTAGCCCATAGTTTATGGGAATCTTCAGTCGCACCCGTTTGCTTGGGACTGGGAAAAGCTTATGTGCATCTTTTATGGTCTGGATAGCTTGCTTATTAAGCAGGTTGCCAGTGTTTGATCGCACTATGTGTATGTCTTCAATACTGCCATCGACATCGAGAATAAATTCTACTTCTACTCTGCCTTGCATACCGCGGATTCTCGCGAGTTGGGGGTAGTCGTGCTTTTTGGCAATGGCGGCTTCGACCTTGCGATAAAACTCATCATCAATCCCCTCATTATGCGCCAAAAGCTCTTGTGTGGAGCCTTCGGAAGTTTGGTTTGATGGGCTTTCTTGCTCGTTTTGAGTCTCTTGAGTGGGGGTTTGGGGCTGATTTTTAGCCAGCTCTTGAGAGCGCTCCTGCTCCGGAGTTTCTTCTAAAATCTCTTGGGTGGGGATTTTGTGCTTGGTTTTGTGCTTTTTCTTGCGTGCTTTGGTGGGTTTTGGGGTGGATTTAGCGGGTTTGGAGTAGGCTTTTTGTGGTGCGTTTGTGTTAAAGCTTGCTAGGCTCATGGTGATAGGGGCATTACCCTGCTGAGCGACCTGCTCACTTTTAAGCACCCCTACTAGCCAGATAAGCGCGAGCGCATGCACTATAAGCGCGACGCAAAACCCCAAAAATGTCGGGCTCTCAATTTGTCTGCGCAGCGATTGAGAAATTCTCATGCCCTTTGTCCTTGATAATGCTAATGACTTGCACAAAGCTTTCAAACTTCGCGTCCTTATCGCTTTTGAGCTCGATCATAGTTTCATTGTTGATAGTATTGATACGCTCGCGTAGGCTGTTTTGATCCTGTGGCTCATCGTCGATATAGATAAGGTTCTCCGCGCTAATGACAATATGCACGACTTTGTCATCGAGTTTTTTATCGATATTGTCCGCTTGGGGGAGGTTTATGGGGATTTTACCCTGGGCAATGAATGTCGAGACGCTTAGCACGATAGCTAGCAATACGAGCATAACATCGATAAACGGGACGATATTTAATCCCTCTGCGCGTTTTGGTTTCATTTGTCGCTCTTTTGGGTTTTGTAGCGATTGGCAAGGACTTCGGATCGGCGCAGGAGGATATTATAGATCATGAGCGTGGGGATCGCCACACATAGCCCAAGTGCAGTGGCTTTGAGCGCGAGAGAGAGACCTACCATGATGGTTTTTGCGTCCATGCCTCCACTCATTCCCATGTCATAAAATGTAATCATAATCCCGCATACCGTGCCAAGTAGCCCGATATAAGGGGCATTTGAGTAGATAATATAAAGGGCAGTGAGATTTTTGCCTAACGATTCTTCAAGTGCATCGAGCGTAGGGAAGACGCTTACATCTACGCGTGCATAGAAAATCAAGCGCTCAACGCTAAGCCACAATGCCACAAAACTCATCATTCCAAGAATGGCAAACACAATAAAATCTAAATGTTCGCGTAGAAAATCCATAGCTACTCTCCCAGGTGATTTGTAGATCTTGATTCTTAGGCTTAAACATGGAGGATTAAAATCTAAGAATCATTTTTATTTTATGTGCGCATGGTATTACTTATTTGATAAATTTACCATTAAGCGCCACTCTGCCACCACACAAGACCCCAATTCTATATTGCTTAGAGTCTTGCAAGACTCTAAGGGCTTTAGTATAATGGCGCAATTTATTTGGCACAAGAGGATTTTGAGATTCATGCCGCAGCCCACAAACACCTATATCAAAAACCGCCTAAAACGAGATCTAAACGCTTTTATCAATCATGAGTCATTTAGTGGGATTTTGCTGTTTTTTTGCGTGATATTTGCCATGCTTGTGGCAAATTCCAAATTCTCGCCGCTGTATTTTGCACTAAAAGAGCTTGAGCTTGGCGCATTTTTGGGTCCTTATTCTACGGGAATGAGTGTAGAGCATTTTGTCAATGATGTAGCGATGAGCTTGTTTTTCTTAATGATGGGGCTAGAGATGAAGCGTGAGATTCTCTATGGCGAGCTTGCTGGGTTTAAGAAAATTATTTTCCCCATGCTTGCTGCTATTGGTGGGATTATCGTGCCTATTGGGATTTATCTCTATTTCAACCAGGGCACACCTAGTGCCAATGGCTTTGGCGTGGCGATGAGCACGGATACAGCATTTGCGCTAGGTGCGATTCTTTTTCTTGGTAAGCGTGTGCCCCTAAGCTGCAAAATATTTCTCGTAACGCTTGCGGTGGTAGATGATTTGGGCGCGATTTTGGTCATCGTGCTGTTTTATACCACTAAGCTCCATATTGGTTGGCTGGCATGTGCTGGGCTGGTATTAGCTATGCTAATCTATATCAATCACAAAGACACCTATAAGCTCTCGAGTTTTCTGGCTCTTGGTGTGCTGCTGTGGATTATGGTGTTTAATAGCGGAGTGCATGCCACGATTGCGGCGGTGATTTTGGCATTTTGTATCCCAGGGCGCTCTAATGTTTCTGATAATTGTTTGCTTAATCTCAAGCGCGAGCTAGAATCTATCCGCACCTACACGCAGCATGGCAATGATTTTTTCGAGACAAATATCCAGCAAGCGAGATTTAGCCTGCGTGCGATTATACAAAGCCTTAAAAACTTTTTCACAGATAGTGCAGTAAGCAATGCGGCGCACAAGAAATTTAATATCGAGGAGCAGTCGCGGCGTGTGGAGATTTTGGATTCTATCTCACGCTACTCTTTGCAAGCCCAGAATCCACTTTTGCGTTTGCAAAGTGTCTTGCACCCGCTTTGCTCCTATTTCATCGTGCCGATATTTGCTTTCATTAACGCGGGCGTGGCGGTGGATTCTGGGGTGGATTTTGATGTAGATGGGATTTTTACTGGCACGGTGATAGGGCTTGTGATAGGCAAGCCACTTGGGATTTTTGTGTTTGCTTATCTTGGTGTGAAACTTGGGCTTGCGACAAAGCCCGCGAGCCTAAGTTTCTTGCAAGTATTTGCCGTGGGTATTCTGGCTGGGATTGGATTTACGATGTCGATCTTTGTGGCAAATCTGGCATACATTGATATGGAGAATGCTAAGAAAGCGGTGATGATTTCAAAGCTAGCTATTCTCTATGCTTCATCGCTCGCACTTTTGCTAGGGATTGCTATGCTCTGGGTCAGCACTAGAGCTAAGAGTTAGATTCTGCTTGGTATGAATTCTGGGCTAGTAGAATCTAGGCTAAGTGTTATTTTATCCGCAATATAGGGAAGCTCCAAAATAATACGCTAGATTTTCAAAAAACAACCTTTGCTACGATATTTTTATAATCGCTTTTGCACGATTTATCTTGCATGCTTGTCATTGATATTGCAGCCATAGGCAGTATGGAGTTGCGATATAGTCAAAAGATAGGAGAGGTAGTCAAATATAAAAAAGCTGCAAAAATGGAGATTGATATAGGCAGAGAGCGGGCAGGATACTGGGTGTAGATTTAGCTAGATTTCGCACATATGCTAGATTCTGGATACTTTGGATTCTGGGAGATATAAGCCCTCCCACTAGAATCCAGCTCAACCTGCATTGCGTCCTATATCTAAGCAAAAATCTACTTGCCCACCACAAAATCTATTTAAATACCACTTCGCTCGCCTGCACATCATCGCCATAGACTGGCTGGAGAGTCTGCGCATAGGCTTCTAGGAGAAAGCCTTCTTTTTGGAGTTTGGTGATTTCGTCATTTAGCCACTCAAGCAGCTCGGCATTACCCTTTTTAACCGCTGGGGCGATGACATCTGCACTCCCTAGCTCTCTAATGCCGACTTTAAATCCTGGATTCTCCTTTGCCCAAGCAAAGAGCAGGGTATTATCGTGCGCTAGCGCATCGCCCCTGCCATCTTGCAGGGCTGCGAAAGTCTCGGTATTTTGCTCAAACTTTAGCAGCTTAATTTCTGGGTGATTTTTGCTAAAGTAAAAATCTGCAGTCGTGCCTTTATTGACAATGAGTGTTTTGTCTTTGAGTTGTTCTATATCGGTAATTGCGCCATCTTTGCTAACAACTCCCAGCGAAACTTTCATATATGGATTGGCAAAATCCACTTGCTGTGCGCGCTCATCGGTGCGCGTGAAGTTTGCCATCATAATATCCACTTTATTGGATTTTAAAAATTCAATGCGATTTGCTGCTTCTACAAGCACAAAGCGCACTTTCTCTTCACTGCCAAGCAAGTCTTTGGCAATTTGCTTGGCGATATACACATCAAAGCCGGCATTCTGCCCCTTTGCATCAATATAGCCAAAGGGCGGCTTATCGCCAAAGACACCAATAGTAACACTGCCCTTTTGCTTAATGGATTCTAGGGCATTTGTGCTTGATTGCTCATCGCCACAGCCACCTAGCAAAACCGCTGCCAACACAAGCCAAAAGCCACATACTACACGCAATGTATTTTTCATCTACAATCCTTTCAAAAAAGTTGCATTACCATAGCACAATACGCATAAAATCCACTTATGATCCTACGACAATTTTATTTGCCTCTTCCATTCGCTGCAAATGCTCCCATCGCTCATCGACTTCTTTTTGGAATTTTTCGATGATATGGGCATTTTCTGGTTTGAAAAGGTGCTTAAACCGCCCTTGTGCGCCTAGATAATCCCTCACAGGGATAATATTTTTAGGACGATAGGTGATATGCACTTCTTTGCCATTGATGATTTCAAACAGCGGGAACGCCAGAGAATCCACTGCAAGATCAGAGACATCAATCGTCTTATTAGACTCAAACCGCCACTCTGTGGTGCAAGCACTCATTGCGTTGATGAAAGTTGGTCCTTCTGTGTCGATTGCTTGCTTGATCTTTTTATTCATATCTTTCCATTTGTTGGGCGCGACTTGCGCTACATATGGGCTGCCGTGCGCTGCCATTACAAAAAGCATATCCTTTTTGCGCTCCTTTTTTCCATAGCTAGCACTTCCAGCAGGTGTGGTAGAAGTGCTAGAGCCAATGGGCGTGGAGCTTGACCGCTGCCCGCCTGTGTTGGCATAGACTTCATTATCAAGGCAGATATAAGTCATATCGTGCCCTCTCTCAAAGCAGCCGCTAATAAACTGGAATCCAATATCATAAGTGCTGCCATCACCGCCAAAGGCGACAAACTTAGGCTTCTCGCCTTTATATCGTCCCTTTTTCGCTAGGGCGCGATACATCGTCTCTGCTCCAGCTGCCGCAGTCGAGCCATTTTCAAAGCCAATGTGAATCCAAGGCACATCCCAAGAAGTGTGTGGATATACCGCCGTAGAGACTTCAAGGCAGCCTGTGGAATTGCCAATGACAATAGGACCTTCCACGGCATTTAGCACCTCTCTAATGATAATCCCGTGCGCACAGCCCGGGCATAAAATATGCGAGCCTTCAAACTTCTCCGCCGCTTTGGAAAATTGCTTTAAGTTTTTTACTTCTCTTACCATAACTTCTCCTTACAATTTTTCTTAATAAAAGCTCATTCTTGGACCGCGCAAGCCGATGAACTGCTGTGTGGGGTGCGTGAGCTTGCCAGCCTTAGCATTTGCATCTAGCTCGCGGAATATCTCCACTAAATCCACCTGCGTAATATCGCGCTCACCTAAACCATAGATATAGTTACTAAGCACAGGGTGTGCAGAATCTGGCACCTGATACAACGCCGCTCCAACTTCATTAAACAACGCCCCCATAGCACCAGCAGGCAAGCTCTTATCCATAATGCCAACCGCCTTTGTGTGCTTTAGTGCTTCACCCACAAGCGCGTAGGGGAATGGGCGGAATACTTTCACGCTCACAACCCCTGCTTTAATGCCATTTTTGCGCGCTGTTTTTGCCGCTACGCGGGCAGATTCTGCTGTGGTCCCAAGTGCGAAAATAGCCACTTCTGCATCGTCCATATCATAGGTTTCTACAACCTTATGCTCTCTATTTGTGAGTGCTTTAAACGCGCTAAATGCTTCTTCTATGACAGCTTGCGAGCGCATAAGTGCATTGTGCAGCTGCGCTTTATGCTCATAGTGCCACTCTTCTTCTGCCTGCGCACCATAGGTAGCTGGGTGCTCGAAGTTAAATAGGGAGTTTTTCTCCTTATACTCGCCGATAAAGGCATAAGCTTGCTCATCGCTTAAGGGGCGGACATTTTGGGCTGTGTGGGAGCATAGGAAGCCATCTTGATTAACAATCACAGGAATGCGCACACGCATATCTTCAGCGATTTTAAAAGCTAGGAGATTAAGGTCATAGGCATCTTGGGGGTTCATCGCGCACAGATTGATCCAGCCTGCATCGCGCCCTAGATACATATCTGAATGATCGCCGTGGATATTAAGCGGTGAAGCAAGCGCGCGATTGACAAGATTTAGCACAATTGGCAAGCGCATACCAGAAGCTTGATAAAGCACTTCTACCATAAGTGCAAATCCTTGCGAGCTTGTCGCTGTCGCCACGCGACCACCAGCTGCTGCTGCACCCACGCAAGCACTCATTGCTGCGTGCTCAGACTCTACAAGCAAAAACTCTCCATCAATGTAGCCATTGCTCACAAATGTCCCATAGTTTTGCACGATAGGCGTTGAGGGCGTGATGGGATAGGCTGCGACTACATCGATTTGGGCTTGGCGCATCGCTTGGCACGCCGCCATATTGCCATCCCATACAACTATTTTGTCAAGTTCCATAACTTTTGGCATAGCTTACTCCTCTCTCTTTTTCTTTTCTTCTTTGGCGGGCCACTTGCTAAGGGCTACTTCATTTGCCTCGTGGTTATTAAACATTAGCAGGGATTTGGGATTGGTCGGGCAGACATCTACGCACACGCCGCAACCCTTGCAGTGCATATAATCCACGCCCTTTAGCTTCTCATCACGCACCAAAATCGCTGCATCAGGGCAATACATCCAGCAGTTAAAGCAGTTGATACAAATCTCGCTATTATGCACAGGCTTATCAATGCGCCAATGCGCCACACTCGTGCCATAAGAGCTTTCTTTGGTATAGCTGCGCTCATTATTATGCTGGCGCAAAGTCTCTACCCCATCTTTTTCAAAGGGAAACAACACCGAGCCAATTTCTAACTCTGTCCAATCTTTCATCATTTACTCCTTGTGGTTATTTCACACTATCATACGCGCGTTGTATAGCTTCCATATTGGCATCAATCACTGCTTGTGGCAGCTTCTTGCCAAGCACTTTTGTAAAAGCCTTTTTGAAATACTCAAGCTCTAAAATCCCAGATATTTTCACAAATGCACCAAGCATAGGGGCATTTGGGATTGGCTTGCCAATGGTATCAAGCGCGATTTGAATGCAATCAAGGGTATAAAGCGTCTTGCCTTGCAAATCAGGCTTTTTGGCAATTAGCTCCTCTTTTGATAAATGCGTGGTGATGATGTATTTGGTATCGGGCTTGTCATTGGCACAAATATCAGTGATAAACACAATCCCCGGGTCAATCACTAGCACATAATCTGGCTCCATAAACTTCTCGTGGTTTAAAATGGGCTCATCATCAATCCTATCATACGCGCTCATCGCCGCGCCGCGTTTAGCCGAGCCATAGAGCGCGAATGCCTGCACTTCTTTCCCTGTTGTTGCGATCACATCAGCAAGCCCTTTTGCGCCTGTTACCGCACCTTGACCCGCTCGTGAATGCCATCGTATCTCTAGCATAGATTCTCCTTAATGAAGTTGATACCCTGACTCCTAACTTGCTCGCGCTGTTTTTGCAAATTATTACACGCACACAAACATCGTAGAAATGCAGGAAACGCCTGGGATTCTAGCATGGAAAATATTAAACCAAGATATAAGTAGGCAATTTCACACAAAAAGATAAAAAATTCTTGCCTAAATTGTATATAAAAGTAACAATATATAGAATCTAGATTTTGTAATCCCTAGCTTTGAATGTATCGCCAAAGACATAACAAGGAGTGCAACAAGAGTTGGGGGTGGCGGCAGAGAGCTGGAATCTAGGTGGCTTAGAGAGAGTGCCAATTGTCATCATATTCTTTGGCTTGCGCACGCAGGGCTTTGACTGCATCATAAACATTATCAAAGCTTGCATTCGCACTGGATTCTAGCCCCACGCCATAGCCGCTACGCACCCACACGCCGTTAATCTGCGCATTGTGTGCCGCCTCTAAATCATAGATCGTATCGCCAATCATAAATACCTGCTCCTTTGGCGCAATGGGCAAAGAGCAAAGAGCTTTCAAAATCGGCTCTGCGCTAGGCTTTGGGTGCTGCACATCTTCGCTGCCAATCACCACAGAGAAAAACTTCAAAATATCAAAATGTCGCAAGATATGCTTAGAATACTGCGCAGTCTTTGTCGTAACGACTCCAAGATGCGCAAAGCCGCTTGCCATAATGAGTGATTCTATTACATTTGGTAACAATTTTGTTTTCTCTAAATAGATTTTACGATAGTTATTTTTGTAGAGGATAACCCTATTTTGCGCTTCTTTTGCCGAGAATCCCACCCGTATAAACATCTCGTTAAGCGGTAGCCCAATAAGCGATCGAACCTCATCTAAAGTGGGTGAAAAATCTACACCACACGCATGCGTGAAGCTATGATAAATTCCATCAATAGAGTCAAGCAGTGTCCCGTCTAAATCAAATAGTAGAATATATCGCTCGTGTTCAGCATGTGTCTGGGATACGAGGGATTTGCTACCAAAAAGCTTGAAAAACCTTCTACTTGTTTTATTGGCTTGTATAGGCACTGGAGCATCGTCTCTAGAATCCAGAATCCCATTGCACCTAGAATCATCGCGATCAGATTCTGGTTTGACTTCAAAGCCTCCGGGCTCTTCTCCCCAGGTATGTTTTCGCACCTTATTCTCATCTTTAAGCTCGATCTTATCCCCCGATATTCCATTTGCCCCAGTGTTGGACTCTATGGGGTGTTCATCTTTAAGCTCGATTCGATCATTCCTTGGCGCACTATCTTGCGCACTAGCTTGAGTGCTAAGATTATTAGGTGTTTTATTAGCCACGATGTTTTCTCCTTTTCCACAATGTCCTGCCACTTGGGGCATTGCCAGATAAAATGCCATAGCCTAGCTCATAGCCCATAACAAGCATAGCCACCACAAGTGCGCAGCCCTGCGCCACAGGATAGCTAGCAAACGCCCCATCTAGCCCATAGCCCTCGCTCAAAGGCGGCAAAAGCAGCGCGATAAACAAAAATGTATAGCAAATGGTGATGATGATAGAGCTTATCGTGCGCTGGATAGACTGCAAGAAAATCGCGCACGCCATATTCACGCCTAGCAGCACATAGCCGATGTAGTAAATATCCATAGCCTTCACGCTTAGAGCCGCCACCTCATTGCTAGAATCCACAAAAAAGCCCACAAAATACGGCGCGAAAGCATAAAACACCCCATACAGCATAAGCCCGATAGCCACCACCACAATAAGCGCAAAGCCAAGCGCGTAGCGCAGCCTAGCGAAATTCCCAGCCCCATAATTAAAGCTAGCAATAGGCTGCAAAGCTTGCGAGACAGAGAGCAAAATGGTAAAAAACACAATCCCACAATACAGCACCACGCTATACACCGCCAGCCCCACACTCCCAGCTATGCCTAAAAGCGCGCCATTATAAAGCACCATCATAATAGCCGCTGAAAGCTCGGATATACTCTCTGGCAAGCCACTCTTAGCCGAAGAAATAACCGCAGCGAAGGAAAATCTAGGGATAAAAAATAATGCCCCCCTTTTGCGCACAAAATGCCCAAGCAGCACGCTAAATCCTATAAAATGCGCCAAAATAGTCGCTAGCGCGCTGCCTTCAATCCCCATATCAAGCACAAACAAAAACACATAATTCAGCACAATATTGCTCGCAGATCCCAAAATCATCGCAAACATACCAAGAAGCGGTCGCTTATCATTGACGACAAAAATATCGCTTAATGGGTGCAAAATCAAAAAGGGCATACCAAGAAAGGTGATTTGCAGGTAGATTCTAGCTAGCGCGTAAATCTCGCTAGAAATATTTTTACCACGCGTAAGGAAGCCTAAAATCTCATCGACAAGCACAAAGCCCAGCACCCCAATGGCAACCGAGCTAATCGCCACAAAATAAAAAATCGAGCTAAACACCAGCCTAGCCCTAGCCGCGCGATCACTTCCTAAAAAATACGACACAATCGCCGCCCCCCCAAAGCCAAAGAGCAGCTCATAGGCAATACACGCAGGGAACACCGCCCAGCACGCCCCAATAGCCGCCAAGCCATCTGTGCCAATCTTTTGCCCCACGAAGATCCCATCAATCGTGGAGTAGGTAGAGAGAGCTAGCATCGCACAAAGAGCAGGGATAAAATAGTAGAAAAATAGCTTGATGATAGAGTCGTTTTTCAAATCAAGAGTGCTAACTAGCATGCCCTGCCTTCTTCAAATCTTATACGCTAAATTTTCATAAACCTAGCAAGAATCTAGCTCAAAACATCACGCCGCATTATAGCAGAGCTTATAAAACACAAATCCCGAATGATTCGTGGGCTTCTGGCAGGCTGGACACAGATCCAGAAAGCAGAATCTAGGGAGATGTGTTTAGCGGGGTTGGATTGTGGAGTTATCAGTATTAGTATGTTGTGTGAAAAACTCTAGCAGCGTATGTGCCATTTTGCGATAAGCTTTGCCAATAGCAGAATCTGGTGCGAAATACACCACGGGTTTGCCATTATCCCCACCCTCGCGCACGCTAGGGTCAAGCGGGATTTTGGCGATGACTTGCGTGTTGTATTTTTGTGCGAGTGGGAGCGTGGTGTCTTTGCCAAAGATTTCTTGCTCGCAGCCGCAGTTAGCACAGATGTGGCTGCTCATGTTTTCTACTATACCTGCGATTGGGATTGAGAGCTTGACAAACATATCAAGTGCGCGCGCGCCATCATCGAGGCTTACGAGCTGGGGTGTGGTTATGGCTACTCCTGCGCTCACTGGGATATTTTGGGCGATTGAGAGTTGTGCATCACCTGTGCCTGGAGGCATGTCAAGCACCATGATATCTAAATCCCCCCACACCACATCGCTAAACATTTGGACAATCGCGCGCATGAGCATGGGACCGCGCCATATCAGGCTTTCTCCCTCATCAAAGAGCATGCCCATACTCATCAAATCTACACCATAAGCATGCAGAGGGATAAGCTTTTTGCCACTTGGATCGAGGTTTGGCTTTTGCCCATGCACGCCAAACATGCGTGGAATATTTGGTCCATAGATATCCGCATCCAGCAGCCCGACTTTTTTCCCTTCCATGGCTAGGGCTATGGCGAGATTTGTCGCTACGCTGGATTTCCCTACGCCACCTTTGCCAGAGCTTACCATGATGAAGTGCTTCACTTGTGGAAGCAGGTTTTTGCCTTTAGGAGCAGAGTCTTGCGCTGGATTCTGGGGTGTGGGGGTTTGAATAGAGATCTTAGCATTTATGCCAGCTTTTTTCATGGTGTTATCGATTCTATCATGCAGGGCTTTGGCGACATTTGAGTCGCTGGAGGGAATGGCTATGAGAATCTCGCACGAACTATCTCCAGTGGTTTTAATTTCTTTGACAAAGCCATAGCTCACGATGTCTTTTTGGAAGTTTGGGTATAGAACTTGGGAGAGAAGAGTGGTGATTTGCTCTTGTGTGATTTGCGCTTGCATAGGTGTCCTTAGTATTTGGTATAGTGTTTATAAGCGGGGGCGTTTGTAAGATATTTTTATTTAAATTTTGCTGAAATCTATAGCACCATTTTAACTTCTGGGTGGGAAGAAAGCGCGCTGTAAATGGAGTTTCGCTCGGTTTCATCGATAACTTCTACATCAAGGTGCATAGAGATGAAGCGTCCTTTGCTTGAGTGGTTTTTAATGATGAGATTATAGGGCTTTTGCACGAGTTCTTGAATGATTGTAGTGAGACGCTCTTGGCTCTCGCCAATAATTCGAAACTCCCACTTACATGGGTAGATGATATTGGGCTTACCCTCGATATGCCGCATATTACTCCTTAGAAACTTGGCGTTTAAATTGTGGGGGGGGGGGTAGATTCTACATAGAATCTACCCTGGGGTTTGGCTGGCTTTCTCCAGTGTTATTTGCCAGCTTCTTGGCTAACTTGCTCGGTAGTTTTTTCGGTGGTTTGCCCTGGGGCTGGCTCGGCAACTTTCTTGGCAGAATCTGCTTTTATTGCTTTTTGAGCTTCGTTTATTGCGGCTTGCACGGCTTGTTTGATGAGCATTTGTTTGTCTTTTGGCTCGATTTGGACGCTCTCGCCGATGTCTAGGACTTTTTTCCCGCTGGCTTCTAGCATTGCTTTGCCATTAAATGTATAGGTCTTCCCCTCCGCTTTTAGCTCAAGATTTATGGCAAATGTCGCGGTTTTTGTCTCTTTGGCTGTGAGTTTTGTTGTGCTCACAGCTTGATCGAGCTTGCTTTCATAGTTAATATGAGCTGTATAGACTTGATCAAGCTTTTCACATAGTTCAAAAAGTTTAGGGCTGATCTCTTGTGTGATTTGATCAGCTGTGATGTTTAGCTCATTAACCTTGCTTGCTGCAATCTCGACACGATCAATCTGTGCGCATTGTTGCATGGAGACTTGTGGCTCTTGTGCTGGAGCACCTTTCTGGGCAAAACAGCCCCCTAGCAATAGCCCACTTACAGCCAGAGCGGCTACAGGTGTGCATAGGCTTTTTGCGATTATACGAGTGCGTGTGAAAACCATGAAAACTCCTTAAGAATAGATGAGAGTCTAAATATTATATGTTTTTTATAAACATAGATACAATGCCTAGCATGTTATAATTGGGACCTTTTGGCTTTACTTATTTATGATGTCATGCGCGCAATACATGCCAGATTCTGTCTTAGGGCAAGAGAGCCTAAGCCAGAATCTAATCCAGGAGAGTTTATGCACACAGCACATACGCCCAGCACACCGCAGAATCTACCAGAAGCTAGTCCTATACCTAATTCCACATCTGGCACTGGCGGCAATATCACACCTAACACTCCAAAATCAACGCTTGCCACTAGGCTCGCTATTTTTGCTATCGCTTCTACTACCGTGCTTGGTCCTACGATTATCGCGCCAAGTTTGCCTGAGCTTGAAGCGCATTTTGCTAGCATACCACACGCGGATATGCTCTCTAAGCTTATTTTGACACTACCGGCACTATCGATTATGATTTTTTCGCCTCTAGCTGGGTTTGTGTATGCAGCATATAAAAGGCTGCCTATCATCTTTGCTGCGTTGGTGCTATGGAGCGTGGCTGGGGCAAGCGGCTTTATGCTCGATAATCTCTATGCCTTGCTTGTATCGCGCTTTTTCTTAGGGGTCGCCACGGCGTTTTTAGCCACAGGTGTGGGCGTGCTGATAGGGGACTACTACAAAGGCAGGGTAAGAGAAAAGGTCCTTAGCACGCAAAATTTCGCTATGGCGATTGGTGGGGCGATATTCCTTGTGGGTGGGGGAATGCTCGCAGAAATTGGCTGGCGGTTTCCGTTTCTTGCCTATTTAGGTGGGGTTTTTATCCTGCTGTATGTCAAATTCGCACTCTTTGAGCCACAAGCTATCCCACAAGCCCCAAAGGTATCGCACGACTCTTTTGTGCAGCGATTGCGTGCTATGGGGGCTTGGCTCTATAAATTTGCTCCTGTGTATTTTCTAGGATTTTTTGCGATGATGATGTTTAATGTCGTGCCCACACAAATCCCCTTTTTCATCTCCCATATCTTAGAAAAGCCTAATTCTCAAATTGGTATTTCTATGGCTAGCACAAGCTTGGCTATGGCGTTTTTCAGCCTAATGTATAACCGCGTGCGCGCATTTCTCTCTATCAAGCATATTGCTTCTGTCGCGCTTATGCTGATAGGGACGGGACTATTTATCATCGGCTTTTTTTACAATTATACTTCCTTGCTTTTCGCGCTTATGTGTATAGGGGCTGGGCTTGGGCTTATACTCATCAATAATAGCTCGTGGCTCTATATGCTAGCAAGTGATAGCGAGCGTCCTAAGGCGTATGGATTTTTAGCAAGCTTTTTGTTTATGGGGCAGTTTTGCTCGCCTTTTCTCACACAGCCCATTGTCAAAGTCTTTGGGCTTATTGAAATGTTTGTGATTATGGGCTTTGTGCTGTATGGGCTAGCGGTGGTGTTTTTGTTTGTGCGTGCTAAGGCTGCTTAGGGCTATGATTGGTGTATTGTATCCAGAGCTTATCGGGTGATTTACATGGAGATTCTGGCTTGACATTTTTAGAATGCTTTGGCTATAATCGCCGTTTCTAAAATGTTCGGCGCGGGGCGTAGCTCAGTCTGGTTAGAGTACTTGGTTTGGGACCAAGGGGTCGAAGGTTCGAATCCTTTCGCCCCGACCATTTTAGGACTTTCTCTTCTTCTTTAGTTATCTCATGGTGGGTGTAGCTCAGTTGGTTAGAGCATCAGTTTGTGGCACTGAGGGTCGTGGGTTCGAGCCCCATCATCCACCCCATTTTATGCGTTCGTAGCTCAATTGGATAGAGCACCAGACTTCGGATCTGGGGGTTAGGGGTTCGACTCCCTTCGGGCGCACCACCCCAATCTGCGCCCATAGCTCAGCTGGATAGAGCAACGGCCTTCTAAGCCGTAGGCCAGAGGTTCGAATCCTCTTGGGTGCGCCACTGCCCACAAAGGCTACCTCATGAATCAAATCATAGCTAATAATCCAAACACCTATAAAAATCCTCATGGCACAAGTCAGCACACCCTCAAATCCAGCATACAATCCTCACAGAAACCAACAATAATCTGTCTTATCGGTGATAATGTCAATGGGCTAGGTGATAATACCATCGCTCTTGATATGCTGCTAGCTATTAAGAGAATCTATGACTGCTACTTGGTGGTTTTTGCTCGCAATGTGCTTCAGGAGCTGCTTAGTGAGCTGGATATTGTCGATGAGTTTTGCTTGCTCGAAGGCAAGCTCACAAACCCTATCAACAAAACGCATATCAATGCTTATCATGCGCATTATCTTATTACTGGTAGTTGTAAAAAATGGCAGCTGCGTTTCTTGCGCTCCACCAATGTGCGCACGATTATCACGCGCATGAAGCTTGCCACCTTGTTGAGCCCGCGTATCCGCAGTGTGGCAATTTTCAATCGTCATATCACACATCGTGAGACTGGGCTACTCTATGCACGCGCGGTAGATTCTAGGCACTTTGATCGCATGATAGGTTCTGTGGATTATCGCGACTGCATGGTGGCAAATGACAGCACGGCAAGCCGGCAGCGGCGATCTAGGGTGAGGGCAGCTTTGCGCGAGAGTCTTGTTTGGATTGGGCGAGAGGATATTGTGCCAGATTTTGCTTGGGATAAGCAGCTAGAATCTAAAATTGCCTTTACACGAGCGCATCGGTCGCTTGTAGAGTCTAATCGCCCTCACACTTTGCGCAAACTCACGCTAGCAAACATCATGCGAGAATCCAAGCCAGAATCTAGCGTAGATCCCAGGCTAAATCCAAGTGCGCTTAGTGTGAGTGGCTCATCTATGCCGCTGTATTTGATTTTGGTTAATCCTTTTTCTGTCCTTGCGCGATATTCACTTCCGCTACATCTCTGGCTTAGGCTGATTGATAGGATTGGCACACTGCCTTATTGCGTGCCAGTGGTTTGCACTTATGATAAAGTGCATTCGCAGTTTATGGAGGCAATTTGCGCATATGATAGTGCGAGTGAGAATAGCCTGCCAGAATCTAGCCAAGCCACAAACAATCCACAAAACACCAGCACGCACCACCGCTTACAAGAGCGCTGTATCATCTACCGCAATACCAGTTCACTGCTGGATCTCGCAGCGCTTATAGGACAAATGAGCGTAATAATCAGCCCTAGCACAGGAGCATTGCATTTGGCAGCCAATCTCTATACGCCTACGATTGCGCTTTTTCCTAGAGATGATGATATGCGCTGGCGCACGCAGGATAAGCGTTTTTGTTTTCTCCCAAATCCCACAACCACACTTAGCGACGAAGAAGGCGCACAGGTAATTGAGAATATAATTACCATGCTAGAATCTATGCTAAAACTCTAGTGTTGCGATTTTTATAGGCTTAGGTGGTGTGGTAAAATCCAATTCCTTGGCTTATTTTTTTCGGTTGTGCTCATTAGAGATGTCGCGCAGTAGAATCTAGGGATTGATTTTACTGCGTGCTTGGAAAGTATGAGTAGGAGATTCTAGTGCTTTGCTAGGTGCTTAGTAGATTACCCCGGGGCTTAGTCCATTTTATTGCGCTCCCACGCTGGCTTGTCATAATCCACACTCACTTCTTCTCCACCCACGGCAAGCTGTCTAAAAATATCTGGCAAAACCGCTTCCTGCGGCTTAGCAGCCGGCTTTTGTGCTTCCTGCGGTTTGGCGGCACTTTTAGGTGTAGCGATAGTTTTTTCAAACCCTGTGGCAATTACTGTTACGCGCATAGAATCCACAGGGATTTCTTCATCTGTCCTTGTCCCCATAATTACATCAGCTTCACTATCAGCAACCTCATAGACATATTGCATTGCTTCAGTGATCTGCATAAGTGGGAAGTCTGGGTTCATTTCAAAATTTATAATAATACCTTTCGCGCCATTGATGGAAAGATTGTCAAACAGAGGAGATTCTATCGCGTTGCGCAGGGCGTCAATACAGGAGTTTTCTCCAGCACCTTCACCCACGCCCATGAGCGCTAAACCTCTACATTGCATAACCTTGCGCAAATCTGCAAAATCCACATTCATATCTGCGGTGCCGCAGCCTAATATTACGCTTGATATTCCGCTGGCTGCACGCGCGAGAATCTCATCGACATGTGAATAACTCTCTCGATACCCAGTAGCACGCCCAATGGTGGAAAGAATTTTGTCATTTGGGACGACGATATTAGAATCACTTGCCTTGCTTAGCTCATCAAACCCGCGCGCTGCAGTTTTGGCACGCTTTAAGCCTTCAAACACAAATGGTTTGGTGCTGATAGACACGGTGAGTGCCCCCATGTCTTTGGCAATCTGTGCGATCACTGGTGCTGCCCCTGTCCCTGTGCCGCCACCAAGCCCCACACACAAGATAACCATATCTGCACCCTCAAGCTTTTGTTTGATTTCATCGGCACTCTCAAGCGCGGCTTTTTTGCCCACCTCATCATCTGCCCCAGCGCCAAGTCCGCCTGTGAGTCGTTCGCCCAGCTGGATTTTATTGGGCACTGGACAGGCGTGGAGATGCTGATTGTCAGTGTTGGCTATGATAAGCGTAAGATCTTTATGCGTATTCCTGCTATAGAGATGTGTCACCATATTTGATCCACCACCGCCAACACCGATAATGATGATTTTGGCTCCTTTAATTGGCTGATGTTTGAACTCTTGGATTTCTATTTGTGTATCTTGTGTCATCGTGCTTCCTTTCTAAAATAGTCTTTCTGCGAGCTTTGCGATCGTCCGCTTGGCTTTGCCTAATACAGAATCCTGGTCGCTTGCTTTCGTCTCTGGCATATTATACTGCACTCCTTGTGTGAGATCTTCTTTAAGATTGGAGAGGTCTGCATCTAGGATATTTTGAAAATCCCGATTGACATAGGATTGCTGTGTAAATGTAGGCACAGAGCTTTCGGTATTTTTGGCTTCTTTGTGGTAGATTTTACCCATGGAATCGCGCTCGTAATTTGTGCATTTCCCAGCGCCATACCAGACAAGCCCAAGCACTGTGGAATACGCCGGATCGCGCAACTCATCATAGAGACCGGGCATTTCTATTGTTTTTGAAATTCTAGTTGGGATATTGCGGAAAAGTGCTCTAGCAAGCTCGCGAATCCCCTGCATATTCATCATTCCGCCTGTGAGCACGATTCCTGCGCCCAGCCTATCTTTCAACCCACTGCTCTCAATATGTCGTGCGAGCACACCAAATGTTTCAATAACGCGTGCTTTGATGATGGCTTGGGCTTTGGTTAGTGGGACGAAATGCACCGCTTCATCTACGCCTACAGATGGAACTTCAATTTTCTGCTCCTCTATCACATGCCCCTCAATCCCATCAGGACTGCTAGACCTAGAATCTACACTCAAATCCCCATAGCGGATCTTGACTTCTTCTGCGGCAGAGATTTTGGTATTGAGTGTCATAGCCAAATCGCTTGTGATATGGTGCGATCCTACACCAAAGAAATTGTTATATCGCATGGCATTGCCATCGTGGATCATAATCTCACAAGTGCTTCCACCGATGTCGATACACGCTACGCCTAAGTTTTTTTCATCATCGCTAAGCACTGCGATAGAGGAAGCATATGAGGCTAGCACAATATTTTGGATATCAATACCTGCGAGATTGATTGTTTTGCGGAGATTTTCCAAGCTTGAATGCTGGGCAGTAACAATGTGAGCAAATACTTCCAGCCTGCGCCCTGTCATGCCCATTGGGTCTTCGATCTGATCTTGCTCATCAAGCCGAAATTTATAGGGTAGCACATGGATAACATCAAATTCATCAGGGATTGTAGCATTATAAACAGCGTTATTTAGAGCTTTACCAATCTCTTTAATGCCAATTTCATTTTCTGTTACATTATAGACACCAGAGCTTAGTAGGCTCTTGGTATAGGCGCCAGAGACGGAAATGATAGCTTTATTGACAGATTCTGTGCCTTCTGCTTCGCGCTTGGCTTCAGCGACTGCAGCTTTGATGGCTTTGCTTGCTTGATCGATATTGACAACCAAACCCTTTTTAATCCCCTGTGAGCGGTGCTTGCCTACACCAATGATATGTGGCACACCATCGCGGACATTGGCGATCACAGCACAAATTTTGCTCGAACCAATGTCGATGCCTAAGATTGTCTGCTCCAAATTATCCTCCTAGCGCCCTAAATAAATCTCTGGATTTTGTATCGTTTCTCTAAAAACTCAAAAACAAGCTGCGATATAAGTCCAACTTTGACCTCACTCGCCACTGCATCGATATTGATATCATGAGAATCCAGAGAGGTAATTGATTGCGACATTATCCTAAATAGCACAGCATTTTCGCCAATTATAGCATAGTTTGGACTTTTATTGGTATCAAAAATATGCTGCACAAGCCCCATGGAAGTATAGAAATCAAGATCCCCGATTTTATATTGCTGGCGCGCGATTTGCTCTTGGGTGGGCATGCGCACATTGAAAGCCTGCCCCTTGAATGTGCTAAGTCTTGCATTTGCAAGCGTGTTCAGCTCTTTTAATCGTTCTTCGCGCAGAAAATCCTCTTGAATCTCTTTGCGCACCGCTTCGAAGCTTTGTGTCCGTGGAGCGTTTTTTTCGATGATTTTTAGCGTGATGAAATCCTCATTATAAGCAAGTGGCTTTAGCGTGGCTCCAGCGGTGTTAGATTCTAATGCGGCAAGAATCTCGCTACTAAAATCACTAGAATCCTGTGAGATAAGCAACTCTTTGGTATTGGTAGATTTGGATTTTTGTAGCTCGGAGTATTCCTTGAGTGCGGCGATTTTGGCATTTCGCTGCTGGAGTGCTAAGATCACTTGTGGTTTTATAGATTCTGGGATTGTTTTGTCTTCTTGAGTGATGTAGTTTTGCTCATAAAATCTTTGCAGCTCTGCCTCATCATAGGGCTGGAGCTTTGTCTTGGTGATGATAGCTTGGACTTTGTAGCTCGCAGGAGTTTTATATTGCTCCTTGCGCTTCTCCCAAAATGCCTTTAGTGCTTTTTCATCGAGCTTTATAGGGAGACTTGCGCCATGGATAATGCTAATCTCAATCTTATCTTGTAGCCCGAAGCTAAAGCCTATGGATTCTCGCTCGATCGCCGTAGTAGGCAGCGATCCAGCGCTTACGACTTGTGGGAAAAGCAGCGCGATAATTTTTTGCTCAAGCATCTTGTCTCGCACCCATTCTTCAAATATCTGCTTGCTCATACCAAGCGAAGCGATGTAGCTATCATACTTTTGCATATCCAGCACGCCATCGCTTTGTAAAAATGCAAAATCTTTATTGCTACTGATTGTGCGCGCAAGCTCCTCATCACTCACGCGCAAACCCAAATCAAGTGCATAGTTGCGGATAAGCGCATTTGAGATGAGCTGATTTAGCACTTGGGAGTCTAGTCCCATTGCTTTAGCTTGAGCTTCGTCTAGGTTTCCGCCTAGTCGGGCATTGCGAGCTTCAAATTCGCGTTGATACGCTTGTGAGAATTCTGTCTTGCTTATTGTGATTTTCCCGACCTTGGCTACGGAGTTGCCGGAGAGTGAGTAGTCATACATTCCCCATGCAAACCCGCCAGCCCCGATAAATGCGATCGCTGCGATCCAAATTGTAACAACAAGCCATTTTTTATGTTTTTGCATCCATTCAATCATTTGCCACCTAAGTCCTACTCATGCGATAAATTCCGCGCATTATAGCACAAGAATCTAAAAATGCCCGCTTCTATGATTGCTCTTTATATATAAGTCAAACTAGCTTCAAAAACTATCGCAATATTTAGCTATAATCTCGCGCTAACCTAGATTCTCACGAGAATCTAAACTAAAAGGAGCGACACAATGGCATTACAAGTATATTACGATAAAGATTGCGATTTAGGACTTATTCAAAAGAAAAAGGTAGCCGTCATTGGCTTTGGGAGTCAGGGACACGCACACGCGGAAAACTTACGAGATTCTGGCGTTGAAGTTATTATTGGGCTGTATAAGGGCGGCTCTAGCTGGGCTAAGGCAGAGGCAAAGGGTTTTAGGGTGCTAGAAGTAGCTGCGGCGACAAAAGAAGCCGATGTGATTATGATCCTAATCCCAGATGAGCTGCAAGCTGATGTATTCACACAGGATATTAAGCCAAATTTGAGTGAAGATAAAATCATCGCCTTTGGACACGGCTTTAATATTCATTTCGGACAGATTCAAGCTCCAAAGGGTGTGGGCGTGATAATGGTTGCCCCTAAAGCCCCGGGTCATACGGTTAGAAGCGAGTTTGTCAAAGGTGGTGGAATCCCAGATCTAATCGCTGTGGAGCAAGATACAAGCAGGGGCGATGCAAAGGCGATTGCCCTAAGCTATGCAAGTGCGATTGGCGGGGGCAGAAGTGGCATTATAGAGACAACTTTTAAAGATGAGACAGAGACAGATCTCTTTGGCGAGCAAGCCGTGCTTTGCGGTGGGGTAACTAGCCTTGTAAAAGCGGGGTTTGAAACGCTCGTAGAAGCGGGATACCCTGAAGAGATGGCGTATTTTGAGTGTTTGCACGAGCTAAAGTTGATTGTAGATTTAATCTATGAGGGGGGCTTAGCAAATATGCGATACTCTATCTCAAATACCGCAGAATATGGCGATATGGTAAGCGGTCCTAGAGTGATAAACGCAGAATCTAAACAGGCGATGAAAGAGATTTTAAAAGATATACAAGAGGGACGCTTTGCTAAGGACTTTATTTTGGAGCGAAAAGCTGGGTATGCGAGAATGAATGCGGAGAGAAAGAATCTAAACGCGCATAAAATTGAAAAAGTCGGCGGCAGGCTAAGGGCGATGATGCCTTGGATTGGCGCAAATAAACTTGTGGATAAGGA
>NZ_CALERY010000022.1 GCF_937906905.1 uncultured Helicobacter sp.
TTGTCTCGCCTTGCAAAGCCACGATTCTAACTCCAAAATCCTAGAATCCTTTGCTGACTTTTTTACATTTTTAGCTTTTCTCCGTCATTGCGAGCCTTGCACCGCAAGGCGTGGCAATCCATAAACACAAACACAAAAACCTAGAATCCACTTTTTGACTTTCTCCCTTAAAGCCCACTAGCCCCACCGCAAAGCGTAGCTTCTTTAGTAAATCTTAGAATCGTTTTACTCTCAAAATTTGCTTCAACCCTAGAATCCTTTGGTTGCTTTTTTAGATTTCTTACTTAATCCTAGAATCCACTTTTTCACTAGATTCTAGCTTATGGATTGCCACGCTTTGCTACCGCAAAGCTCGCAATGACGGAGAGGGAGAGTGGAAAATAGATTGCCGCGCCGCTAAAGCGGCTCGCAACGACAAGAGATATTTCGCCTAAAGGCTCAATATGACAAGAAAAAGGGCGTTTTTAAAAAAGTGGATTCTAGGGGGTTAGCGCGTAAGCCACAGAGTGATCTCATCAGCTAGAAATATATCGCTTGCTATGAGCCTGCCGCCTTGCACGATACACATTTTTTCTTCTAGCAAGATGCTCAAGCGATTGGGATTGATATAAGCAGATACCGCAGCGATATCCACGCCCACTTCACTCCTAAGCCCCAAAAACACCGCCTCAAAGGCTAGATCGCTTAAAGCTAGGCTCTCGCACTGCTTTGCCAAAGGGTTGGCGATATAAGCTCGCAGATCCTTTTGCCGCTCATAGCGCACCTGCCCTACCCTACCCACTGCCCCCACGCCACAGCCCAAATACTCCTCCCCAGCCCAATATGCGCGATTGTGCAGGCATTTGTAGGGGCGGGCGAAGTTGGAGACTTCATAGTGGCAAAAGCCCTGTGCCAAAGCTACTTCACGCACGATGTGTGCTTGCTTCTCTAGGCTATCTTTTTGCGCTGGGCTTGGCGCGGCTAGGGACTTATGCTTATGGGCAAATCGCGCGCCATCTTCTATCATTAGCGAGTAGGCGGAGAGGTGGTCAATATCAAGCGCGCAGGCTTTCTGCATATCCGCGCGCAGCGTAGCTTCATCATCAAAGGGCGTGCCATACATCATATCAATGCTTCTATGTGGGAAAACTTGCGCGATTTCTAAAGCGTGGTAAATGTCTCGCCCACTATGCTCGCGCTCCAAAAATACAAGCTTGCGCGGATCAAAGCTCTGCACCCCAAAGCTTATGCGGCTTGCCCCAAAGCCTGCTAGATCCTTGCACCACTGCGCTTGCAGAGAGTTGGGATTGGCTTCGATTGTGATTTCAGTGATTTTACTTAAAGCACAATGCCTATCAATCTCGGCGAAAATCCGCTCATAGGCGTGGCTTGGCAGCAGGCTTGGTGTGCCTCCGCCGATGTAAATACTGCGAAGATTGGCTCGATCCAGTGCGGTGGGATTTTTGGATTTTGGTGTGGTGGATTCTGGAATATGCTTTGTGGTGCTAGATTCTCCACCAGAATCTAAAAATTCTAAAAGCTCCCCAGCTCTATATGCCTCTAATGTGGCGCGGATATCGACAATAAGGCTTTGGAGATAGGCTTCATGGAGCTTAGTATCTGGAATCACAGCGGAGTTAAATGCGCAGTAGCCGCATTTACTCGCACAAAATGGAATATGGATATATAAAATCACCGCCCTACCCTACCCAAACGCTTTTGAAACTACATGGAGACAATATTTATGCCTGCTTACGCTCGCCGCACTTAATCTACCTTATAAAATCTGGCTCCATACTAACTGCTGGCACAAGCCGAATGCGAAATCCATTATCGCCCACAAGCTCGATCATCTCATCATCGCCTTGCACGATGAAGCGCCCACTGAAATTGCGCGCAAAAATTGTCTCGATTTGAGACTCTAGGCTGCTAGCACACATTTTGCGAGTAAGCGCGCCAGAGCCTACGATAAGCACTCGCCCACCACCTTGAATCTCATAGGAGGCAGAGAAGTTATTGCACCCGACAATTCCACCCACACGCACGCCGCTAAACGAGAGAAACGCGTTCTCCACCTCGTAGGGAATGATAATTTCATACTCACCAATGCGCATAGATTCCACCTCAAAGCGCGTGAGTTTGCTAAGCGAATACGCACTCACGCCAAGTAGATTTTCATACGCACCAAGTGTGCCAGCGCAGAGCAATAGCAAGAATACAAGAAGCTTTTTCATGGATTTCCTTATAAGCACAGGAGACTTGATAGCAGAATCTAATAAAGCACTATCGTGCCGCCATCATAGCTATAAATCCCAAACACAGCGCCATAAAGCACAAGCGCGAAAGTTAGATTCTCATAGATAAGGCGCGGAATCTTTGCCTTGAATTTGTCGCTGTGGCTTTTGCTGGATTTTTCTAAAAAATTGCGCGATTGCAGCAGGGCAAACACCAGGTCAAACACCGCAAATGTCAAAAACACCCACACAATCCCCTTGCCATAGTAAGCAAAAAGCATGACATAATCGCTGGATTTTAGTAGCGAAAGTGGCTCGAGCGCTATGCCCAGAAACCATTGCACGGGAAAAATCTCGCCCCCAAGCTGTAAGCTAGGATACGCACATGCTAGATAGAGCAAGAAAAGCAACATATAATGGCGCAAAATCTTGAAGCGATCACTCAAGATAAATGCCAAAAATAGCACCATAATCCCGATGAAATTCTCCGCGAAATACATAACGAGCTTCATAAATGGTATAAACACAAGGTAGGCTATAGATTCTGGCAGTGCGCAAACAAGCACTACCACATAGAGGATAAAAAGTAGTAGCACCTTGGCGTTGTAGTCGCTTGCGCTTACATGGTGCCAGAGGCTACAACATGCCCTCTGGCATAGCCTCCATGCGTTGGTGCCAAATGGGGATTGGCGCGGGGATTTTGGCTGCATTATCACTCTTGGCTATTTTTCTAGACTTTCTTGGATAAGTGCATGTAGTCTTGCAGTAAAATCTTTCGCGCTCTCTAGGCTGCCGGATTCTAGGAGCTTGGCACTATCATAGAGTAGATGTGCGATATTTTGGAGCTTGCTAGATTCTAGGCTAGAGTCTGCACCAGAATCTATGAGCTTGGCAAAAATACTATGATTGACATTGATCTGGAGAGTCTTTTTAGCTTTTGGCGGCTCTTGTCCCATTTGTCGCATAAGATTTGCCATCATAGCATTTTGCTCATCGCCAATAAGCGCGATAGGTGAGCTTAGGCTAGCGCTTAGTTCGATGTCTTTTATCTCTTCACCAAGCGCGTCTTTGAATCCCTGCACGATAGGCTCGAAGCGTTTTTTTGTCTCTTCATTGACATTCTCCTCGCCTAGCTCTTTGAGTGCCTCGCTACTAGCAGCATCTTTAAGTGGGGTTTTATCATATTCGCCCACACCTGGCATAACAAAGCCATCAATCTCATCGCCCAAAAGCAGCACATCAAACCCGAGTCTAGCGTATTTCTCTAGGAGCGGGGAGGCTTTGAGTAGGTCTTTGTTCTCACCGATGAGATAGTAGATACTTTTTTGCTCTTTTGGCATGGCATCTTTGTAGGATTTTAGGCTTAGATTCTCTGCCTTGCTTGAGTCGAATCGCAAAAGCTCTAAAATCTTGTCTTTATTTTCAAAATCTCCATAGAGACCTTCTTTGAGCACCTTGCCAAATTGGGCATAGAAGCTCTTGTATTTTTCATCATCTTTGGCAAGCTTGGCAATCTCGCCTAGAATCTTTTTGGTGCTGGCAGATTTGATATTGGCGAGAATCTTGTTTTGCTGCAAGATCTCGCGACTGACATTAAGCGGTAGATCCTCGCTATCAATCACGCCTCGCACGAAGCGCAGATATTGGGGCAAAAGCTCTTTGTCATCATCGGTGATGAAAACGCGCTTGACATAGAGTTTCACACCCGATCGATAATCCACTCGATAGAGATCAAATGGCGCCACAGCTGGAATGAAAAATAGCGTAGTGTATTCTAGATTGCCCTCGACTTTCGTATGAATCCAGCTTAATGGCTCGCTATTATCATGCGCAAAACCTTTGTAGAATTCTTTATAATCTTCATCTTTTAGCTCGGTTTTAGCGATTTTCCAGATAGCCTTGGCGGTGTTTAGCTGCTCACATTTTTGCAATGTCTCATCTTTTTTGCCCTCTTTTTTCTCTTCTTCTGTGGCATATTTTGTCTCCTCATAGTGGAGAAAAATGGGGAATGCGACATGTTCGGAATATTTTTTGATAATCGATTCTATCTCCCAGCGGCTAGCAAACTGCTTTTCATCTTTTTTCAAATAAAGCGCGATTTGAGTGCCATGCGTGTCTTTCTTACACTCTAAAATCTCATATTCCCCACTACCATCGCTTATCCAGCTATACGCCTGCTCGCTTCCAGCCTTTTTGGTAGTAACGACAACTTTCTCTGCGACCATAAATGCGGAGTAGAATCCCACGCCAAATTGCCCAATAAGCGCGGAATCCTTTTTCGCATCACCGCTTAACGCGTTTAAGAAGCCTTTTGTGCCAGATTTAGCGATTGTGCCTAGATTGTCGATAAGCTCGCCCTCGTCCATACCCACGCCAGAGTCTGTGATTGTAATCACGCCCTTTTTCTCATCAAAGCTAATGTCAATGCGTGGATCAAAGGCTATCCCTTTAAATTTGTCATCGCTTATAGTAAGGTAATTTAGCTTATCTAGCGCATCAGAGGCGTTACTCACAAGCTCGCGCAGGAAGATTTCCTTGTTAGAATACAGCGAGTGGATCATAAGATCAAGCAGCTGTTTGATTTCAGTTTGGAATGTCATCTTTTTTCCCATGGTGGTCTCCTTTTGGAATGGATATCGGTTATAAAGCTGGCAATTATAGCAAGGAATTGATAAATATGCAAAAACTTTATACAAATACTATAAAGTTTTATTAGTCTTATTGAGTAATTTTTTATTAGTTAAGTAATGTAGAGTAATTAGGGCGGCATGCTGTGTAAGAGAATCTGGACAAATAGGCAATGTAAGCACAACGCAAGCAGGGAGAGAAGCAGAAAAAGGTGCAAAGTGGTTTGTGCAAGAGCTATCCGTCATTTCGCAAGGCTTGCACATAGCTGCCATATCGCTCTTCTAGCTCTAGCTTTTTGCGCTTAAGCACATTTTGGGTGTTTTCATAGTCTGGAATCTCTGGATTTTCCGCACTTCTTTCTTGATGTCGCGGAGTTTTTTGCTTCTCTGGTTTTTTATGATTTTCTAGATTCTTTCGTGTGTCTTCACGCAGCAAGCGATTCTCCAGCTCAAGAATCTCCACACGCTCGAGCAGATAGAGAAATGCTTGCTTACTAATGTCTGGGAGATCACCACTTGTGCCACTGCTTTGGGCAAGTGGATTGGCATATAGGCTTGTATGAGAATCTAGTGCGTGAGATTTTATATCCTTAGATTCTGGGGTATTGGAATCTAAGATATTAGATTCTGGCAATATAGGCTTCTTAGTGCTAGATTCTAGCACTAAGTCCTGTTGCAATGGGGTTTGTGGATTGACTGAAGTGCTAGCTCTAGGCGGGAGAATGCGCGCTGGAATCCCCACTGCCGTGGCGCCTGCTGGGACATCTTTTAGCACCACGGAGTTTGCTCCAATTTTTGCCCCTTGCCCTATGGTGATATCTCCTAGCACCTTTGCTCCAGCGCCTATGACGACACCGGATTCTAGTGTAGGGTGGCGCTTCTGTCGTGCCAAACTCACCCCGCCCAAACTAACTCCCTGATAAATTGTAACATCATCGCCCACAATTGCCGTTTCCCCAATCACCACCCCAATGCCATGATCGATAAATACCCGCCTGCCAATGCGTGCAGCTGGGTGAATGTCGATGTTGGTAAGAAACTGCATAAACCCCATAATCATACGCGCTAGAATCCTAAACCCACGCTCATATAGCGCATGTGCGATACGATAATGCACCAGTGCCATGACACCAGGATAATTGAAAAGGAGCTCGATTTTGGATTTGAGAGCTGGATCATTGCGTGAGGGAGTGAGAAAATCCTCGCAGATAATGGCAAAAATCCCAACTTGTTTTGTTTGGCTTGCTGTATCGCGACTCATTTTGCCTGCTCATTTGTCATTTTTACACGCTTTTATAGTTTAGATCGGATAAAAATCTCTACGCCTTCATGCAGCACAAGCAGCTCGACTTTGCCTCGCACAAAGGCTTGTGAGAAAAGCTGCCTAAAATGCCAGAAATTTGCGTCTTTTTTCACAGGTGTTTTATCAATCCATAGGATTTTATCCCCCACACTTAGCTGGCGTAGATTATTGGGCAAGGGTTTAGGCATAGCGCGAATTATCAAATCCCTATCGATAAGCACGCCATAGCGCTCGAAAAATGTATCCTGCAAAAGCCCACCACCATAGCGCTTACCTACACGCACTTCTCCGCTTAGTATGCGACTCCCCCGCAGGACTTTCACACTTGCGCTAGATTCTGGAGCAAGATCTGCGACTATCCATTCAAAATCCGCCATAGATTCAATTGCTCTGCCATTGATAGAGAGAATTGTATCTTGGGGTTTTAGGAAAGTTTTTGGAAAAAATATATCAAGCTGTTCAACGATGACACCTCTTGGGTGTTTTGAGTTTGTGGAGGCTTGGGTGTTTGGCGTAACACGCACTCCTATATCTCCATAGCGTCCGCCGCGTGGGCTTAAAAAGCGGTCAATAAGAAGCTTAGGGACAAAATACTGCCCATACGCACTAATCCCATAGCTTTGGTAGCAAATCGTGCTAATGACAGAATCTTTAGGTAGAGTCGTGCTAAATTTTCCCAGATCAAACACACCTTTTTCAAAGTTTAGCACGCTGCCTTGTAGAGCATGCGTAGCACTCACTGCAGCAAGCGGAAGAGAGTGCGCGAAGCTATCAAGCGGCTTTAGGTGGTAGCTTTTTGGTAATTTGCCAGAGAAAAGATAGAGCCCCAGGAATGGATCAGCCTTAATGATGCGCGGGGAGCGCAGGGGTTTTTGTGAAAAGGCGATGAGATGAGGAGTGTCATTATAGAGCACAGAATACACGCGCACAGAATCTATGTTTGCAGTGGCTTGTTTGTAGTAGTTTTGACAGACGCTAAAATCTAGCGCTGCAGCAAGTGGCGCAAACGCCAGCATAAAAACCCCCGCAAAAAACGCTACCATATTTTTACATATACTCATTGTGTATTCCTTACATTGGCTTTTGGATTTTAGATTCTGCTCTATTGTCAGCCCGACTTAACTTTGTGATTGACCCTATACTCTGCATGCGCGCTATTATAACAAATCTACAAAAGTTTCTAGGATATCTGCTATAATGGAGAATGTTGTAAGACTCATTTGTAGTGTTTGTTCGCCGGATTTAGCGGACATGTAGGGAGTGGTGGTTTATGCTAACAGGGAAACTAATTGTAATTGATGAGAGCACCAAAAAGGGCAAGATAGAACAAGATCTCAATCAGCGTGTCTATGATTTTGATTTTTCGGTTTGGGACGAGGATTCTGGTGCAATGGCAGTGGGCGAGGAGGTGGAGTTTGAAGTAGAAATGCGTGTGGTAACGCGCGCAAAAATCAAACCAAAGCCAATCGATCCTGATGAAATCCCCATGACAAAGCTCCCAAATGTCTGTATCGAAGAGTTTTTTGCTAGGGAAAATGAGATATTGCTTGAGTATAAAGATTTTGTTGAAGGGCATTTGAGCTTGGACTTTTTGCGTATGCGTCGCTTCTTGCTCACTGCGTATAACGATCTGTGTGAGATGGATAATCTCGTGGAGAATGAGCAGCTACGCACATCAAAAATGGAAATCAACCACCTGTGGCGCGAGTTTGAAAACTATGTGAAAAAAGCACAATACACACCAGCCTATGCGTTTGAGAAAATCTTCCTTGCCAAGCAGATAGAATACATCAAAGTCGAGAAAGACATCGAGGCTACCCAGCTGGCACTCAATAATGCCAAAGCCCAATCCCAAGTGCTAGGCACAAATCTTGAAGCCAACGAGAAGCGATTGCAGCGCATGGCTAGTAGCTCTGGACGCGGTGGAGTGGAGTATCTGCGGTTTGAAAAAGAAGTCAAACTCATGCGCAGAACATATGTCGATCTTATCCAGTTTATCGCTACACGGCAGGAGTGGCTAGCACACGAACGCGAGCGACTCAAAAAGTTTAAGGACATTCATTTTCAAGAGTTTGTCGATGTGTATGCGCCCATGTTGCGTGAGATCAAAGATCGTTTCGTGGGGCTGCTCAACTCTAAAGCCTATGATTTAGACAAAGAGCTATGGGATCGTGCGAAAAAATCCCAAATCGTGCGAAAATTTTTCCGTGATGCGCGTATTGAGGGAGGATTCTCGTCAAAAACTTTCCTGCGCTACTTTCTACGAGGTCTCGATAGAACTAAAGCTTCGCCAAAAACTAAAGAGCTTTTTAATCTACTTAAATACCTAGAAGAAATAAGCCATAAAAATGTATTAGTGCTTCGAAGCTCGGCGGTAGATGGACTGAAATTCAAAGAAGTGATTGAAAAGATTGATTCCACGCTTAGTGTGAGCGTAGAGAAAAACCCAATAAATGCACTAAAACTCCTTGCGACATCGCACCAAGACATTATCGTGCTTGATGAGAAAATCGGTGAGATGAGCGCGCTAGATTTTATCCAAAATACAAAAAATCTTCCGCAAAAAGAGCCCACAAAGCCCGTGATATTTTGTCTTGTAGTAGCAAAAATGCCAGACTATGACACGGCGGAAGAAGCGAAGCGATTAGGAGTGGCGTATTTTATTCCAGATCAAAATATGGACGCACTCTTTGACTCTGTGCGTATGGCGCTTTAGATATAGCCACAAATTTAACTGCTTTTAATGCTGTATCTTGCCTAGGGCATTATGAAGAATGAATTTTAGTTTATCCGTATTGGTATGCGCAACAGAAGAGATTCCAAGCACAAAAATTGGGGCAAATGGAGAAGTGGCATTGCTACTAGAATCTACATGAGTTTTATCCGGGTGGTCATTACTCATGGGGGGCTTTGTATTTAGAAGCTCTGGGCTCGTAGATTCTGGGATATATTCAAGATTTTTTATAGATTTTGCACCAAAAGATTCCACAAACTTTGCAAATTGTATCGCCAAGTAGTTGCCTTCTTCATTATTGGCACCAGTAAATATATCAATTTTGCTCACCACAATAGCAAATGGTCTAGTATGCAAATCACGGCTAAAGTTTTCAATCTCCATGCGGAGATTGTGGTATTGGCTTGCTAGATCACGCAGACCATCAAGCACAAATAGTAGGCATTTCGTGCGCTCAATATGCTTTAAAAACTCTAGCCCAAGCCCCCTGCCTTGACTCGCGCCATCGATAATCCCAGGTATATCTGCCATCACAAACGAGCGCAGCTCATCGACTTCCACCACGCCTAAATGCGGCGTGAGCGTGGTAAATTCATAGTTTGCTACTTCTGGTCTAGCGTTAGAGAGTGTGGAGATAAGGCTAGACTTCCCAACATTTGGATAGCCTACAAGCCCTACATCAGCGATAAGCTTTAGCTCTAGGCGGATATGTAGGCTCTCACCTGCTATGCCCTTTTGCGCGTAGGTTGGGGCTTGATTGCTCGCATTTTTGAAGCGCGCATTGCCAAGTCCGCCTTTACCGCCTTTAAGCAGCGTGATCCTAGCGCCAGCGTGATCTAAATCCGCTAGCAGCTCCCCGCTATCAAACGCGAAAATCTGCGTGCCAAGCGGGACTTTCACCACCATGTCAGCGCCATTTTTCCCTGTGCAGCGGCGGGATTTGCCCGGCTCCCCATGCTGGGCTTTGTGGTGCTTGCTCCCGCGGAAGCGCGAGAGTGTATCGGCGTTATTATCGACCTCGATAATAACATCACCGCCTTTGCCACCATCGCCGCCATCAGGTCCGCCCTGTATGACAAACTTCTCTCGCCTAAAGCTCACCGCCCCAGCGCCGCCATTTCCAGAAGCGACAAAAATATCCGCACTATCGACAAACATGCAACACCTTTAACCTTTTTATCCCTGATGTGCGATTATTTGGACTTTTGAGAGCGCTTTTCTATAGCTTGGAGTTTGTGCTCCATTTCTAGGACATGACGCTCAATCAGGACTTGCACGAGCTCTTGTGAATCGCGCATAATATTCATCGTGTTATCAGCTAGCTTCTTGCCCATGCCCGATTGATAAAACGCGCTTAGCTCGTTTAGATCTGCTTCGGTGTAGTATTTTTGATAGATTTCTAGCATAGCTTCTTGTAGGTCATCAGCGATTTGCCTAAATGTAGCGCGCACGACTTTTTCGATTTCCTTTTTTTGCGCGGCGGTGGCGGTGTTTGCCTTTGATAGAATTTGATTTAGCAGCATATCAATTGATTGCCCATCTTTTAGGTCATTGATCACGCTATTAGTCTTAGACACTGCTAAAAATTTCTCAAACGCCTTTTTATAAGATTGGCTTATAGGTGCTTTTGCGCTGGATTCTGTGGCTTTAGATTCTGCTAAATCTTGCTCCTTAAAATCCGCTGCATGTGCCACAGCCCCAAATCCCAATGCCACGACAAGCACAATGTGAGCAAAGCGCCCAGAAAAAGGGGTAAGCAAAAAAGCAGGCATAGAAAATTTGCTTGTGATATTTGACATGATGACTCCTTAAATGTGGCGAGAATAGAAAAAGCGTATTTAAGCAAGCGCAATGCTTGCTTAAATTTAACTATGTAGATTTATGAAGCAGGGATAACAGAGACTTTTTTACGCTCTTTTGTTTTTTGAGAGAATTGCACGACTCCATCGATGAGCGCGTAGATCGTGTGGTCTTTTCCCATGCCGACATTATCGCCCGGATGCACTTTTGTGCCTCTTTGGCGGATAATGATATTGCCAGCGCGCACAAACTGCGAGCCAAACTTCTTAACACCTAATCTTCTTCCCGCAGAATCTCTATTATTCTGGGTGCTACCCTGACCTTTCTTGTGTGCCATAATCTTGCTCCTTATTTACTTGCGATACTTAGGATTCTCACGCGTGTGAAATCTCGGCGGAATCCACGCTTAGTCTTGCTATCTTTTCTTCTGCGTTTTTTGAAAGTGATGACTTTCTTCCCGCGACCCTCATTGATGACTTCAGCTTCGATTTTCGCCCCAGAGACAAATGGCGTGCCCACGACAAGGGATTTGCCATCGTGTATAGCGAGAACTTCTTCGAAGCTGATTTTTGACTTCGGCTCAAGGCTTAGTTTATCAAGCAGGATAATGCTCCCTTGCTCTACCTTGTATTGCTTGCCTCCATTCTTTAAAATCGCATACATGTCTTTCCTTTGCTAATGATATTGCTCGATTATTATGCGTGATAGGCGATAATAATGCTTGCAAGGGCGCGATTATAGCACAAAATTTTTGGAATTAGCTTAAAACAGCTATGGCTTCGATTTCGATGAGCGCGTTTTTTGGCAGGGTTTTTACTGCGATTGTGCTTCTAGCAGGCTTATGTTCGTCAAAAAACTTCGCATACACCGCGTTGAATGCAGCAAAATCCTCCATATTTACAAGGAAGCAGGTTGTTTTTACTACCTGGGCTAATCCCACACCGCTTGCCTCAAGGATAGCGCGGAGATTGCGCAGTGCTTGCTCGCTCTGGGCTTCTATATCACCCTCCAGGAATGTGCCATCAGGCTTTAGCGCAATTGCGCCTGATGTAAAAACAAACCCCCCAGCCTTTATCGCCTGTGAATATGGACCTATGGCTTCTGGAGCATTTGGTGTATGGATAGACTGAAGTAACTTGCTTGACATGAGAGCTCCTTATGTGATTTTTGGTATATAATAGCGCAATAATGCTTGCAAGCCCATGTTAAAACCAAAAACCATAAGGAATGCGATGAGAATCATCACAAAATACCACATGCTGCTTTTTCTCTTTTTTTCGCTATCTACACAAGCCCTAGCGCAAATCCCAGAATCTAGCGATTTTGCTCTGTTGGAATCTAGCACAGAGCCCAACCAGGATTCTGGCACTAATCCCCCCCAGAATCCACTTCCTAAGCATGATGCCAGCGCTATTTCTGCGCGTGTGGATTCTCTCATCGATGAGCCTACAAACCAAAAACCACCAAGCGAGGATAGGGTTGATATTATCGACTATAAGCGCGGGAAAATTTTGGGCTATATGGTGTTGCGAAATGGCAATATTATCCGCCGTGTGCTTTTCAAAGAGCCAAAAGATTTACACGCACCAAAATCCCCTTTCCAACACCCTGCAGCCCCGCAAGCACATAAACCCCAAGAATCCAAACCGGATTCTCCAGAATCCATTTCAAAAAGCACATCTCCAAACACCCCAGAGCACCAAAGCCCCACCGAAGCCTACCTTTCGACCACTCCATCAGATAAAGAGCGTGCAAAAAGCCAAGATGCTAAACTTAGCGACAAAGCCATGACGCCTAAATTGCATAAGCAAAATGCAGCCTCTAGCTCCCTGCCCCAAGAGATTGGCGAGGAGTCCAGCAGGATCAATAAAACCTACAAAAACCGCGAATGGGATAAGAAAAAAATCCCCCACGATGTGCAAACGCGTGTGATTGATATTGGGCATTAAACATGTCCAGCCCCAGAATCAAAGCACCAATACAAACATAAGTCGCCACATAAACTATCAATAAACACAAGGAGCGGTATGAAGCAAATTATGATATTTAGCGGTGCAGGACTAAGTGCAGAGAGTGGGCTTGGGGCATTTCGCGATAGCGATGGGCTTTGGGAGAAATATGATGTCATGGAAGTATGTAGCGTGAGAGGGTTTGCTAAAGATTGGCAAAAAGTCCTTAGCTTCTACGATGAGCGCAGAATCCAGCTAGGCAGCGTGCAGCCAAATGTGGCACACAACATAACTGCCGCGCTTGTAGATGAGCTTCGCGCCTAGATTGCGTAGAATAAGGCTGGATTCTAGCAGAATCCGCGATAGAGTGCTATGATGATAATGGGATTATATGATGTGGGTGCTGCCCATAGGACAAGACGATGAGGATTGATATATTTTGTGAGAGCGGTAGTATGTATGGGTTGGGGCATTTTTACCGCTGCTTGAAGCTCGCTCTACTCTGTGCTAAGCTCCCCCAAATCCATACCATCATCTTGCACAATCGCGGGGACTTTTCTCCAAATCTACGCACACTGCTTGCGCAAGAAAGCATAGAGAGTGTTATAAAATTACACTATGATGGGCAGGATTGGAATAATGGAGAGCGGATACAGGACTTAATAAATAACTATGCTTCTAGACAGCAAAAGCATCACAAGCAAGGGCAAGATCATCACAAGAATCATACTCTTGCAATATGCCCATTTGATATTGTTATCATCGATAGCTATGAGGCAGATTCTCATATTTATACCGCCCTGGCACAAAATGCCCAAGCACTCATTTGCCTAGATGATACCCAGCGCACCATCTACCCTCCACGCAGTATTATACTAAGCTCCTTGCCAGAGAGCTATGAGTTTTTTTCGCAAGAACGCTTTGCTGCATGCGACTACACGCTGTGGTGTGGGGAGGAGTATGTAATCTTACCTACTTCATCACCCATGCCTTGGAGGTTGGTGGATTCTAGTAAGCAAAAAACTATCAATACACCAGAATCTGCCTTAGAATCTAGCTCTCCAAACTCCAAAAACCATTTAGACTCTAGCGCAAATCTTGCGCTAAATCCACAATGCCAAGCACAAAAACCTCCAGAATCTACACCCAATCAAATCCCAGAATCCCAAACCCAGCTAGCAAGTGGTATTTGCCAAGTGTTTGTGAGCTTTGGCGGAGTAGATAGGGAAAACTATACGCAAGGTTTTGTGGATTCTCTTGCGCAGTTTATGAGGGATAATAGCGCAAAACCAACCTGCTACAATAGCCCAGAATCTAGCATAAATTCTAGAGATTCCAGTAAGCTAGATTCTGGCTGGCATTTCCATATTGTGCTAGGTGGAGGCTATCCCCATGAGCTAGACACAAATGCGCTTCCTGCGGGGAGTTTTAGCCTATATAGAAATCTAAGCCCAGCAGAGTTTCTTGCTCTGGCGTGTTTATGTGATTGTGCCATTAGCGCTGGAGGTGGAAGTATGCTTGAGCTACTTGCCTTACAGGTGCCTAGTATCATATTTAAGAGCGCCAAGAATCAGCATGCGCAAATCATACATTGGGCGGTTCAGGGTGCGATTATCCACGCCAAAAGCCTAGAATCCATACCTACACACTTATGTATGCTTCTAGCCCCAGAGCGCTTATCTGCTATGCGCACGCTACTTGGCTCGCTTGCTCTTGGCACAACTCTGCCTTTGGCTCTAAATAATCTTGCCCAGTCGTTACGAAACTCCACTAATCCTAGCCAAAAGTAAAAAATATTTTACCCGATGCACAAAATGCTGGTAAAATGTTAGGCAATCCACAACGAAAGGACACACAATGGGAACAATCACTCTTACCAACAATGAGACCAATCAAAGCTGGGATTTTGATCTCATCGACTGCACCAGAGGTCCAAAAGCGGTGAATTTTTCTAAGCTTTTTGAGAGCACAGGGATTTTCGCCTATGATCCGGGCTATGGTAGCACCGCAGGCTGTGAATCTACCATTAGCTATATCGATGGCGCAGCAGGCGAGCTACTCTACAAGGGAATGCCTATCCAAGATTTAGTTGCGCGATACAAATTTACTGATATTTGTAAGCTGCTTATTAGCGATGAGCTGCCCAAAAACGAGCAAGAATCACTAGAGTTTGATCTAGAGCTGCGCCATAGAAGCTTTTTGCACGAGCGATTGAAGGGGATTTTTAGTATTTTCCCAGACTCTGCACACCCTATGGCGACACTCTCCGCGCTTGTCTCTGTGCTAGCCACACTCTACTATGATCACAAAGAAATGGACGATGAAGACGACTACCAAACAATGGCACGCAGAATCATCGCCAAAATCCCCACAATGATAGCCTTTTGCTATCGCAACTCCGTAGGTGCGCCATTTATCGAGCCAGATATTAGTAAAAGCTATGTAGAAAACTTCTTATATATGCTTCGCGCCTATCCACACAGCAGACTTAAGCACACACTAAAAGGCGAGCAAGAAATCACCCCACTTGAAGTAGAAGCCCTAGATAAAATCCTAACCCTCCACGCAGACCACGGGCAAAATGCCTCCACCACAACCGTGCGCAATGTCGCTTCCACAGGCGTGCATCCTTACGCAGCTATCGCTTCTGGGATCAACGCGCTATGGGGTCCAGCGCACGGCGGAGCAAATGAAGCAGTCTTGCGCCAGCTTAATGAGATTGGCGATGTGAAAAATGTCGCAAGCTTTGTAGATAGGGCAAAGGATAAAAACGATCCTTTTAGGATTATGGGATTTGGGCATAGGGTGTATAAAAGCTACGACCCACGCGCTAAGGCGATTAAATCGCTCAAAGATGAGCTTGATAAAAAGGGGATCAAAATGGATCACCGCCTAAGCGATATTGCAGAAAAGCTTGAAGAAGTCGCCCTGCAAGATGACTACTTCAAAGCGCGCAACCTCTATCCTAATGTGGATTTTTACAGCGGTATTATCCTAAGCGCGCTCAAAATCCCCACACAGCTTTTCACGCCAATTTTCGTGCTAGGAAGGATGCCCGGCTGGTGTGCGCAGCTTATCGAGCATTCTAAAAACACAAGTGCTAGAATCACTCGCCCAAGGCAAGTATATCTCGGCAAATAGGCGATAGCACAAAAGTGGATTCTAGGCTCAAGGCTTATTTGCCAGCGCAGAATCCATAGAACATTATGCTTTATCTTACACCTAAGTCCGCAACGACAAAAGACACTTCGCTAAGCTTCCTTAGATTTTGGATTCTAAGATCTAGGCTTGATACTTAGCAGCATCGCAGGGATAATAAACACACTCACAATCGTGGAGAAAAATAGCCCGCCAATAAGCACCGAGCCAAGCCCACGATAAATCTCGCTCCCCGCCCCTGCAAAGATCACCAAAGGCAGCAGTGCCAGCACGCTTGTAAGCATACTCATATAAATGGGTGAAAGGCGCGTTTTGGTAGAGTCCAGCACGCTTTGTGTCCAAGGCATTTTATAGGTGTAGAAATTGATCCGCGCTTGATAGATGATTAAAATCGCATTATTCACCACGCTCCCCACAAGGATAATAAACCCTAGCATTGTGATGACATCAAGATTTTGCGGCGCGATGAAGTGGTTGGTAAAAAACAGCCCCATAAGCCCCCCACTCACCGCCAAAGGCACAGAAGCAATAATTAGCAGCGGATAAAAGAAATTCCCATACAGCGCACATAAAATCAAGTAAGTAATCGCCACCGCTAGCAAAAATCCGCCCAAAAGCTCATTTTTAAGTGTGCTAAGTTTATCGGCATTGCCATTGAGTGTGATGTGTAAATCTGGGTAGGAGTGCGCTATGGGTGCGATGACTTCTTTACGGATTGTTGTGATGAACTCCTCTAGCGGTGTGTTGCCACTTGGGTTTAGGATAAGCAAGACATTGCGCTTTTGCTCAAAGTGGCGGATCGTGGAGACTCCTAGCGTGCTTTCCACCTCGCTTAACGCCCCTAGCATAACAACCTTGCCATTTGGCGCGTAAATGGGGGCGTATAAAATATCTTCTGGGGAATTCTTTTTCTCCCTATTTTCTTGGGATTGCAGCATAAGTTCGACATAGCCTTCATCGATTTTCACACTGCCAAGCGACTTGCCGCCTAAAAGCACGCTGACAATATTGCCAAAACTCGCTACATCAAGCTTATTTTCTAGCAGGGCAAAGTCATTGGGGTAGAGGTTTATCTCGCGATTATTCGCGCCAATGCCAGGCACCACACGCACACTCATATCGCTAAAACGCTCATTAAGCTGCGATTTGATCTGTGCTGAAGCGGCAAAAATTTGCTCTAAATCATCTCCGCTGACATTGATGTCAATGCTCGAGCTAGAAGCCCCGCTAAAGATTTGCTGGCGCAGCACCACGCCGCTGACACCGGGGACTTGCTCAATCGCCTGTTTGGCAAACTTGATAAGCTCGGCACTTTGCTTAGGATCTTGGGCGATGAGATAAAAGGAAATCGAATTCCCAGCCCCGATATAGAAATTTTTAATCATTGGGACTTCTTCTTGCTCGCTAGCTTCTTGGGATTTTATACAAGTGTCTGTAAGCTCCTGCCCAAGAGCATCGCGCCTATATCTGCAGATATATGGCTCGATTTGCAAGCTGATTTGATCCACGATATAACGCTTTTCATTGTAGGAGAGACCGGGCGCGGTTGATATATATGCGATGATGAAATTCTGCTCTCCGCGCGGGAGATAGTCTGTTTTAGGAAAGGTGAAGTAGCTAAACGCAAGGCAGAAGCCCAAAAACCCAGCTATGGTGTAGAATCTAGCCCTACCGCTTTGGACACATTTACACACAAGGCGCATTATATAATCCCTACACCTTAGCCCAAATGCGCCAATCTTCTGGCTAAGTGGATTCTGGGGCTTTGCGCGGCGTAAAAAAAGCAGCAAAAACGCCGGCACGATAAGGACACAAACCACAAATGCCAGCACAATCGCACTGCTAGCAGCAATCCCAATATCTGCAAAGAGCTGCCCAGCTTCGTCCTTGAGATAGAAAATCGGCACAAAAATGGCGATTGTCGTAATGCTTGAGGCAAAGAGCGCGCCTAGCACTTCTCTCACTCCTGTAAGAGTGGATTCTACGGGGGAGTTGGGCGTTTTAGCGCGATTGCGGATAATGGATTCTAGCACGACAATGGCAGAGTCTATCACCATAGAAATGGCAAAGGATATGCCCGCAAGGGAGATGATATTAAGCGTCCTGCCAAAGATATGCAGCACGATAAATGTCCCAATAATGCTTAGAGGGATCACAAGGGCTACAAGCACTAAAGAAGTAAGGTTGCGCAAAAATAGCAGCAGCACTGCGATTGCTAGCACCATACCTAGCAGCACGCTTTGTTTAACTTGGGCGATGGCATTTAGGATAAAGCCACTTTGATCGCGCCCCCAAGTGATTTCTAGCTCTTTTGGCAGGACTTGGTCATTGAGCTTTTGGGTGAGAGCTTTAATGGACTCTGTCATTTCAAGGATATTGGCATCTGCGGTGGGGCGGATTTGGATTGATAGGACTTGCTCTCTATTGTGGAGGTTGTAGCTTGTTTTGCCCGAGTAGCCGCTCTGCACGCTGGCGATGTCCTTTAGCCGCGTGATTTTGCCATTTTGCACGCGGATAATGGTGTTTAGCACTTCATCAGGGGAGCGATACTCACCGATGGTTTGCACGCGATAATTATGCTGGTCAAAGTCAATACTCCCAGCAGAGATATTGTGATTTTGCTTGTTTATGGCGTTAATGATGTCTTGGATAGTGATGTTGTTAAAGGCGAGCTGGGCGGTGTTTAGCACGATTTGGGCTTGCCGCTGCACCCCACCTGCAAGTATGACTTCCCCCACCCCAGCAATGCGCTCATAATGGGGCAGCACTTCATTTTCTATAATGCCTTTATATGTATCAATCGCGCTATCAACGCCCCCATTTTGATCTATGGAGAATATAGCTTCTTTAAGCGAGACAAACAGATACACGCTTATAGGGATTGTTTCGCCTGTGGTTTTGACAATGGGCTTTTGCACACCTTCTGGATAGCCTGTGATCTCTTCAAGCTTGGCACTGACTTCTACAAACGCACTGCGCAAATCGCTCTCAAGCCCAAATTCTAAATTCACAATCCCTATGCCATCGCGCATAGTGGCAGTGAGATTTTTGAGATTTTTGAGATTTTTTAGCTTGGCTTCTTGCCTTTGGACAATCTCTTTTTCTATCTCATAGGGCGAAGCACCTGCATAGTGGGTATAGATACCAATTGTAGGGCGCGTAGTTTGGGGTAGAAGCTGGTAGGGGATCTTCACAAATGCGATACACCCAAAAAGCGTGATAAATATCGCCACCACGCTGGCAAAAACTGGGCGAGTTAGGAAAAATGCGACAATATTCATTTGCGTGCTTTATCTAGGCTTGATGATATGCACTTGCGTGCCATTTTGTAGATTCTCCTGTCCGCGTAGCACGAGAGAATCTGCCTCTGTAAGCTTGGCACGCACAAGTATTTGAAAATCCTGTGTGTGTAGAATCTCTACTGGGATTTGCTCTGCTTTTTGCGCGCGAATCGCAAAGACATAGGGCTTATTATCCTTATAGACAATGCTGCCGCGCGGGATAATAAAGCCCCTTTGCCCACCGCTGACATCAAGCAGCGCACGCGCTGCCATTCCGTCTAAAAAGCTCCCATCATTGCGCACAGCAATATGCACAGGAAATGTCCTAGAGAGCGTATCAGCACGCGGGATAAGCGCGGAGATAGAGCCTTGATACTCTTTGCCACCGATATGGAGCTTGACCTTTTGCCTTGCTTTTAGCGTGCGCACAACAGAGCTTGGCACATCAATAATCACCTCCGTATCGCGTGAGTTTAAGATCTGGCATACCACCGCGCCTGTTTGCACCCACTCGCCCTTATGCGCGCGCTGCTCCACGACAATGCCATCAAAAGGCGCGTAGATGACCTTTTGATCCTTTTGCACTTTGGAGATGGCTAGCTCACCTAGCAAGGCTTGGATTCTAGCTTCTTGGGACTTGACTTCATACTCTAAATTTTCATACTGCTGGATAGAGATGGATTGAGACTGCAAGAGATTTTTGTAGCGTTCTAGCTCGTTTTTCTGCCGCTCTAGCGTATAGCGTGCATCGGCAATCTTTGCTTGCTTAATCTTAATATCTTCTAAAAGCAGAGCAGAATCTAGCGCGATAAGCTTCTGCCCCTTTTTGACATTATCGCCGATAGAGAAATACACCCCCTCTACCACGCCTTGCGCAGAAGTAGCCACAGAGCTAATCTCCTTAAATCGCACACTCCCGATAAATGACTCCACTTTACTAAGCGTGCCATATTTGATTGCCACACTCTCTACTGGCACTTCCTTAGAAAGTGCAAAAGTGCTTATGCACGCAAGCAATAGCACCCCACGAGATAAACATAAAATGCTCCAAAAAACACCTCGATAAATATTCATAGATTCTCCGTTATATCGCGCCATTTTTGTTTGTTTGTTTGTTTGTTTGTTTGCTGGGCAGCTTTATGTCGAATGGCTTGATTGATCTTTTCAAGCAAAGAGCGTAGAATCGCCTGCTCCTCTTGGTTTAGGGCTTCGTCAAAAAGCATATCAAGCTCTTCTTTAAGAAATGCCACACTCTCGAGCTTTTGCCTACCAGATTCTGTGATATACACATAGGCAAACCGCTTATCTTTGGTATCTTTTTGCTTTTTGACAAAGCCCTTTTGCTCGAGTGTAGAAAGCAGGCGCGAAGTAGTTGTGATATCTTTGAGCAGGGCGTTTGCAAGCTCGCCGACACGGATATTTTGACTCGTAGAATGCAGAAAATACAGCACCCAAAGCTGCTCGGTCCCAATCCCAAAAGGGCGCAGAAGATTAAGCATATAGCCCTCGAGCTGATGTGCGGTATCACCCAGAAAATACCCTACACTCTTACTTTTTTTATTACAAATTTCCTTATTACGCGACGCCATACTACCCTTTACTGGCAAATTTTTCCACATTAACCACTGCACTTAAGCCCTAGCGATTGAGAATCTAGCTACAAATCCGCGACACAATCACAAAGCCAATACCCAAAGCAGAGACGGATCCCAAGACAAACCAAATCGCAACAAATTGCCAGATTCTAGGGTTGTGCTTTTTATGCGATTATTATGGACTACCAAAGAATCTCGCTGTGCTTGCCTTGCCACTTAATTGCTGCTGAACTTGCTCACAATGACAAGAAAGCAGATTCTAGTAACGCCAAAAATACAAAAGCCCAAATTCTAAAACACTAGCAAAGGATTCTAGGGTAAAAGCCCATTTTGTAGCAACACGATTCTAAGCATTGCGCCTGTTTTATTCTAAAGGATTCTAGGATTTGCGATGAGAAAACCAGCGAAGCGGTGCAAGGCGAACAAGGTGAAGCCGCAGCAGGTTTCTTTAGTAAATCGGGGTTTTTCAAGCGCGTGCAAGGGCGCATACTAGAGCGTATGTAACCGCAGCACGCGCGCAGAAATCCACGATTTATCGCGCAAAGATAGAATCCTTTTATTAGATTTTTTTCTTATTTGCATCATCTAATATCGCCTTCGCAATCCCTGACACATCTTGTGAGATTTGTGAGCTAGCATTGGCAATGCTTACATTCTCTTGGGTTACAGACTCTAGGCTAGAGATGGCTTCGTTGATTTGTGTAATGCCTGCGGTTTGCTCTTTGATAGATTCTGCCATATCGTTGATGGACTGCACTAGGAGGTTTGTGTTTGCCTCTATCTCGCCTAGAGATTTGCTGGTGCGCTCTGCTAGTTTTCTCACTTCATCAGCTACGACTGCAAAGCCCCGTCCGTGCTCTCCAGCTCTAGCAGCTTCGATAGCGGCATTTAGGGCTAGGAGGTTTGTTTGATCTGCTATATCTCTAATGATACCAATGACATTTCTTATATCTTCTGTTTGCTGGATTACTTCATTGGTCCTGCCAGAGACATTTTGCATAGATGAAGTGATCTCCTCTACTGCAGTAGCAGTTTGCTCTAGGCTGCTAGCTTGGGAGTTAGAAGATTTAGTAAGGGCGGCTACGGCTTCTTCTAGCTTGTTGCTTTGATTGTGCAAAGAGTTGGCAAACTCTAGGGAGGTGGTGAGCATTTTTCTAATCTCTTCTCCTAGAGTGTTAGTAACTACTTCTACTCGCCCTTGTGCATTTGCTACTTCTGTGGTGAAATCAAGGCGGGTGTAGGAGTCAAAGACGCGATTAAGCTCTGAGAGATCGTTTCCAATGGCACTTGAAAGTAGATTTAATAGATCATTGACAGAATCTTTAAGCGCATTTAGCTGGGGGTTTGAGCCAGAGAGGGTGATTCTTTTTGTAACTCTGCCTTGCTTGGTGTGGTTGATGACAGAGAGGGATTCGGCTACTAGCTCATCATCTTTTTTCAAGTGTGCGCGAGATTTATCGATGTTCTCGTTAATCATCTGCCCAATTTTGCCAAGCTCATCGTGGGCTTTAATCTGGATATGATGAACCTCATTACCCTCGTGGTTGATGTATTTAAAAAACATATCAAGAGTTTTTAGGATAAGTGGCAAGCGTGATGAGAGAATCCTTCGCACAAGCAGATACACCGTAGCAATTACAAGTAGTAGAATCACAAGAGACCCCACCACGATAAGCCCTTGTAGCGAGTGCAATGGTGCTAGAACTTCATCTACGGGTGCTGCAACAAAAACCGAAAAACTTTTTCCATCAGATGTGTTAAAAGACGATATGCTCGCATAGGCTTTATCGCCATTTATCGTAATATAATTATCAATGACAGCAGATTTTTTCTCATCAATGAGACTAATCACAGCTTTAGTTTCTGGGCGGTTGTTTGATTCTAGCAAGTTTTGCAGAGCAATACTTCGGGTAGTATGCAAGGCTATCGTGCCATCTTGGGCGACTAGGGCTTTTACCTCTCGGTCAAACGCTTTATCTTGAGGATTGAGAATAAAATCCGCTAATTGTGAAAGATCAATAGTGAAGCCAAATACGCCAACCAACCTACGCTCACTGTCAAACAGCGGTGCAGCCAGATTGAGCCCGACAAATTCCCTGCCGTTTATCACAAGCTTGCTTGGGCGACCAAATATCGCACCATCGCCGTATTTCGCAGTCTTTAGCACCTCTTGCACGACAGGGAAGCTCACCACAGAATCCTGTGCCTGCACGACTTTCACTCCGCCTGCTCTTTCCATGTCGGTGTCCTCATAGACCATGATGACTTTACCGCTACTTGTGTTGTAGGCTTTGTTTTTCTGCGCGACACTACTAGGCGAGTCAAGCAGATAAATAAAGCCATAGTGTGCATAGCCACCCGCATCAAGCGCAGAGCGCAGAGAAGATTCAAATATCGAAGCTGTAGTCGAGCTACCAAGCGAAGAAATCGTAAGAAGCTCGCTTAGGCTTTTTGAGCTACTAGTGAGAACCGCAGACATCTCGCTAAAGGCTTCTTTGACATAAATGGCATACTTACCAGAGGCATTTTGAATGATAGATTCTGCATCTTGGCGCATGTTGTCGCCGACATTTTTTGAGACAATGAGAGCGAGCGCGACAACCCCGATGATAACAATTTGCGAGATGAATAAGATAAACTTCGTCCCGATACTCAATCTACGATAAAACCCCATAACAAACTCCTTAGTATTTAGGATAAGTCGCTTTGGATTATATTGATTTAACCCCGCATGTTTTAAATTCTACACTATGCCAGCTTAAAATCAGGTTGGCTTCTTAACTTCTCTCAACAAGTTTAATAGCCCTCTGGCATTCCAAAATCCACCCCAAGCTAAAAGTTTAACAACCTCGCATAATACGCCTGCCCACTTTTTGTCAGCCCGACGCGCACATTTGCCAAGCAGAAAAGCTCTGGGCTATCCCAGCTCAGATTCTGCTTAGGGTCTTTGGAATCTAACCCACCAAAATCCGTTTTACCAGAATCTGCCCTACTAGAATCTGCTTGGCTAACCCCAAATGCCAAATGCTCGAGAGTTGTTGCTGAAATTTTACGCCAAGTATGCGTAGATGGGCGATTGGATTCTGGTGGGGTTTTGCCAGATAAGCCAGCTTCCAAAAATATATCGCCCACAAGCGCGTCATAGAGATATTTCCATGCAACATGTTTTTGCGGTAGGCTTTGGGATAGACTTTGGCTTTGGAGGTGGCTGTGTGTGGCACTCTGCGCAAAATCTTGCTCTTGGGACTTTGTGTAAAATCTCCTATCAAGCCAAAAGTCAATAACCCCCTCGTAAAAAGCATTTTCAAGGATTGCTAGTGCTTCTTGTAGGAGTCCATTGCGCAAGCTCTGCATATCGCAAGGCAGCCAGAGCCATAGTAGCAAAATCCCCTTATTAGCACCCTGCCCTGCGTGTTTTGCGCCAGACTCTGGAGCCGCTATGGAAGCGAGCATACTACGCTCGATATCGCGTAGGGTCTGGATAGGATCGCGCCAGCTTGGCTTACGAGCGAATTTTGCCTGCTTGGGCATATATACCTCATGCGTATGGGGCTGAAAGCTTTTAGCATAGATGAGACGATAGAGAAAATCGCCTATGGATTTAGGGGCAGAATCCATCATAGACTCCCTGCCAGCACGCACACTAGAATCTAAGCATAAATCCAAATAATGCCGAGTAGCACAAAGCACACGAGAATGAATATGCAAGCGAAGCTCCATGATACTAAGCAGCTCTTGAAACTCCTGAAGCTTGGTAGCGTCTTTGGCAGTGGTGAGCAACGATGTGGGGGCATAGGATTCTAGGATAGCGTGGATTTCTTTAGGGCTAAAATGATGATGATCAGGGAAAAATCTACTCCCAACAATCCTGCAATCATTATCCATGGCTTGCGCACTAGAATCTAGCTTTGGCTCTAGTGGCGCTGGAGCTTGCATGCTAGATTCTGGATAAATAGGGGGGAGAAATGCTAGCAAGCGCGTAGGATTGGCTATGGCACTTAGAAGAAACATCTTGGGGCTTGGGTTTTTCACCCATACTTCACGCATGAAATCTCGCCCATCTTGCGCGATAATGGCATAGGGGCTATGATTTAGCTTGGTGTAGAGAGCGGGAGATTCTCGGTAGATTCCACTTGGGATAAGCCGTTGATAAAATGGCTCTGGGTTTGGGCGCAGGATAATATCAAATTTACTAAAGCAAAAGCGGAGTCCATCATCAAGCAGCACAACATCTGCACCATAGCGTTTGGATTCTCGTATGGCTCTGGCGCGATTTTCACTCACAATAACGCTGACATTGTGCTGCGAGAGAGCAGTCGCAATGAGATAAGGCTCATCACCAGCCAGACTGGCTGTAGTAAGCAGCGTCCCATGCCGACTCACCCACAAAAGCCCTTTGCTCTTGCGCTTGTAGCCACGCGAAATAATAATAATATGCCCTCCAGAAGTGTTTGCCTTAGAATCCAGAGTAGATTCTGCCCCAGAATCCATAATAGCCTGACGCAAATAATGGCTAGCAAGATGTGTGGCAAGTGCAATGATAAATGGCGTTTTCCCGCTGCCCCCTGCGATTAAGTTGCCCACTGATATGATTGGCAGCCCAAAGTCCCTGCCCTGCTTGCCATAGAGGATTCTAGGGGCAAGTCTTTTAAGCGTGGCAATCGCGCCATAGAGATAGCTTAGGGGCAGGAGCAAAAGGCTTAAGGCTTTATGCCCTAAATGTGGCGCGTAGTGGTAGCGGTGCAAATCCACTTATGTGTCCTTGTGCGTGGCTTTGTGGCTTGAAGTGTCTGTGCGAAGCTCGCGCAGTAGCTTGGATTTGGGCATAAATATCGTGGGCATCTCACGCTTAAATTGATTGGCTTTTATGCGTGTAAGCACCATAGATGCGAGTTTTTTCTCAAAGCTTTTGTAGTGCTTTTTGCGCAAGGCGTTGGGGTGGATAGGCGTTAGGGTGGATTTTGAGGGCATTGGTGGCTTAGCTTTAGGCTCTCCCTTGACTTTGGCTGACTCTCTAGCGCGGTGCTTGGGGGATTCTTTAGAGTAGTATTTGGCAGATCGCGCCACTATGGCGGCTAGCAGGCTGTCGATTTCAGCATAGCTAAACCCCAGCTCACCCTCATCGCTTTGATTGGGGTAGAGATCAGCGCTTGGGGGCTTTGTGATGATGGATTCTGGGAGTTGCAGGATTCTAGCTAGGGAGAAAATCTGTGTTTTAAACAATGCGCCTATGGGATTGATCGCGCACGCTAGATCGCCAAAAATCGTGCCATAGCCTAGCAGTAGCTCGGATTGATTGCTTGTGCCTACGACAATGCCTTGATACATACTTGAGTAGTGATAGAGCAGAGCCATTCTCACCCTAGCGCAGAAATTCCCCACTTCAAGTGGTGTGGCTTTAGGAAAATCAGCCAAAAACTGCTCTTGATAGTGCGCGATTGAATGCTGCTTAAGCGAAAGAGAAAAGGCATGCGCAAGTGCCTTGGCGTCTTCTCTGGAATGTGCGCTCGTAGTGAGACTAGGGAGAAACACACATACAAGCTTGATAGGTGTGTGAAATTTGCGTGCATACCGCTGTATGGCAAGCTGACATAATCGCGCCACTACCGCAGAATCCACTCCGCCACTCACACCCAGCACAAGAGAGCGTGCGTTTGTATAGGAAATCTGCTTACAGATGAATTTCACACTTTCATGCACGAAAGCCTTTTCACAAAATCCTGCTCCTCTAAAGGATTCTAGCTTGGCACTCTTGGCACTCATTGGATAGAGCCGCTTGATGTAGATTCTGTGGTTTTGGATTCTGTGAAGCCAGGTTGCGGCATGGATTTTATAGAGCTAGAATCTAAAGTGCTAGATTCCATATTGGGCTTTGTAAGGGAGGCGTGCTTTTTTCTCCCAAATACTATAAACACGAATACAAGAGCAGCAAAAAGCAAAGCCAATATCCCATAGGAATACTGACCATAAGACTCGATGATCTCGACAATAGCCTGCGAGAAATAAAATGCCAAAACCCCAAGACTAAGCGCCCATACTATGCTAGAAAGCACATTTAGCAGGAGGAATTTTCTCATATCATAGCGACTCACACCAATAGCCACTGGGACAAGGAATTTGACACCATAGAGATATTTATTTACCAAAATCAGCAATGCGCCATATTTTTTTAGCCAGATATGCATGAGCGCAATTTTTCTACGATGTGCGATAAGAAAACGCTCAAAGTCCTTTTTCTGGTAGCGCATGAGAATCACAAGCAACGAACTACCAAAGAAATTCCCCGCCGCTGCGACAAGAATGCTTATCGATAAATCCGTATGACCAAATGTCGCTAGGGCGCCAGCTGCGAGAATCCCCACATAGCCACTCCCCATGCAGTAGAAAAACAGCGCCACATAGCCCCATGTCTCAAAAAAATCCTGAAAAGTGTTGATAAAAGTTTCCATGAATTTACTAAGCCTTTATGCGATTGATTCTTGATTATACCTAAACTTTAAGCTAAAAAAGACTTTTTAAGGTGTATAATCCGGCACTTGCAGGAGTAAAAATCGCTGGAATCAAAAGCGAACCCTCAAAACAAAAGTTTGACTAGATTCTGGCAAAGGGGAGAGCACATGGCAATACCTGAATGGGACGATAAATTTAGTATCCATAACGATGAAATTGATGTGCAGCACAAGAAGCTGTTTGACATCGCACATAGGGCTGGACTACTCATCAGCAAGCAAGTTGATGGCAACGAAATCAAAAAAATCCTTGTCGAGTTGTTTGAATATATGAAAGTGCATTTCCGCGATGAGGAAGCCTATATGGCAAGTATTGGCTATCCAGGGCTGGAGCGCCAATCTGCGATGCATCAGCAAATTATCCAAGACATGACAGAACTTATCCAAAATATCCGTTACGACTTCAAGCAAAAGCTCGCAATCATCACCGAAGAGTGGCTTATCAATCATATTTTAAAAGAAGATATGCAAATCGAAGTCTATCGCAAAGCGCACGAAGAGGAAATCAAAGCTCTCCAAGCCCAGCAAAATGGAGCCAAAGGAGTTACTCATGTCTATAAATGCGCCTGTAAGCCAGCGTTTAAAGTCCTAAATACCGTGCATGAAAAAATCCAGAGTGGGCAGGCATTTCACTGCAAAAAATGTGGCGAGGGGATTGTTTTCGTGCGCGATGAGTAGAATTTCTCGCGCCTCCATATTATCTGCTTTTTTCCTGTTCTCTTGTATATACGCAGGATCGGGCACTCCACAGAGCGAGCCCCAAATTGATGCACTAGACTTTCTACACTACTATGCAAGCGAGCTTCAAGAGATTCATAGAGAAATTATCAAGCGCTCTGTGGATAGGGATTTTTTGCGCTTCCGGGGCTATTGGCTAATCGACTATACCACCTACAAATCCATGAGCGCACGCGAAGTTGTCGCGATTGCAAAACCTTTAGTGTTTTTCGGTGGGACGCTCGCAAGTAAGCCTAGATACAGAGAGCTAGGCGGAGTTAGCATAGATGCCAGAGCACAAGGGGAGGAGAGCAAATCTCGCCCGATTCATCTGCAGTTTCAAAGTCGGTATTTCAGCGATTTACTCACAATTTATGCAAATGGGAGCGGATTCTACGCGCTATGTGTGCCAGCTCCACTTCGTCATTGCTTACTGCTTGGCATAGGCGAGCGCTGGTAGTCTATTTGCCCTGCTAGCCAGAATCCAGCAGGCAAATTTGGCAGCACTTGCTCCAGAGCTTGCCTATAACGCGCGCAAAAACTCCATAAACACCCAATATAGTCTCTCGACATCACTCACTGCTACACGCTCATCTATACTATGGATTCTATCATTGCGCACGCCAAACTCCACCGCTTCTATTCCATATTCATGGCAAAATCGCGCATCGCTTGTCCCTCCACTCGTGCTGCATGCGGGTGTGATACCACAGGTCTTCTCCACACTTGCTGCAAGATGTTTTACCAGAGTAGAATCTCTTGCGCAGATAAATGGTTTTGCACTTTGTTTTAGGCTAAGAGTGCAAGTAATCCCATGCGAGCGCTGGATTTCTTGCATGATAGATTCTATATAGTTTTGCAGGCTTTCTCTCGAGCTTAGCGGGGAGTTTCGCACATTAAACATCACTCTAAGCGCACTAGGCGTTACATTTACCACTTCAAGCCCACCGCGTATATCAGTGATGACAAGCTTTGATGGTGCGAAATTCTCATCTCCAGAGTCCAGCTCTACCCCAGCAAGCTTACCAAGCCAAGCCCCTAGCGCCTCCACAGGGTTGTGGCATTTCTCCGGGTAGGCGACATGCCCTTGTTTGCCCAGAATCTCAAGCACCCCATTGATACTTCCACGCCGCCCGTTTTTAATCGTATCGCCAAAAATCTCGCTACATGTGGGTTCAGCGACAATGGCATGGCTTGGAAGCAAATCAAGCTTTGCTAGCTCTTCTAGAGCATAGCGCGTGCCATAAGTGCCCTCCCCCTCCTCATCACTTGTAAGCAAAAGCGAGAGCATAGGTGGGTGGGCGCGATTGGACTGCAAGGTAGATTCTGGGAGTTTAGGCTGCGTGCTAGAATCTATGTTTAGCTTGGATTTTGCTCTCATAGATTCCACAAAATCCACCAAAGCGCAGACAAATGCTGCTACACCAGCTTTCATATCCTGCGCACCTCTACCCCATATATACCCCCCCTGCTCTACCCCAGAAAACGCCCCCACGCTCCAGCCATCACCTGCGGGCACAACATCTACATGCCCCATGAAGCAAAAATGCCTGATGTTTTGTATGGATTCCATAGATTCTAGTGTGCGATTCTGCTGCTTGCCTGGGTTTTTAGTATTTTCACTCAAATCAATATATGCAAACAAATTACGCACGCCACCCTTATCAATCTGCAAGCACCTAAACCCAACAGCCTCTAGCCTTGGACGGATTAAATCATAAATCCCACATTCCTGGGGCGTAACACTCTCCCGGCGCAAAAGCTCCTGGAGAAGCGCAAGACTTGCACGAGCATTTGTGCAAATCGGTGCTGGTGCTCGAGAATTTTTTGCTAATGCGGCGTTGGACATGGCTAACACTCTGGATTTATTCTATCATTTTTACTTTTGCTGCGCAGGTGGATATACAAATGCAGCACATCAAGGCTTGCGGGCGTGATTCCGCTGATTTTAGAGGCATCAAAGAGACTTTTGGGACGCGTCTTGGAAAGCTTCTCGATGACTTCAAGCGAGAGTCCAGAGATCCCCTCATAGCAGAAATCCTGCGGAATCTGCACTGCTAGCATGGCTTGCATGTTTTCAATACTTGCTTGTTGTTTTTTGATATAGTCGTGGTATTTGGCTTCTATACGGATTTGCTCTAGCGCTTGGAGGCTAAAAGTGCTAAAAGCCGGGATAGAGTCTAGCGCCCAAGATCCCTTAGAAAAAGCTGCTTTAGATTCCATGCCAGAATCTAAAGCTTTAGAATCTTTTGATGCTAGATTTATGAGAAATCGCTCCAATGCGGCAAAATCCTTAAACTCATCGCGCCCTATTATTGTGATGAGTGGGGTTTTTTGCGTGATTGGTTGGAGTCCTTGCATGGATAGAAACTCTAAACTTTGTCGGCTTGGGGTTAGCGAATTTGTGCGTAAAAACTCCAGTGCATAGGTGATATCACCCATGTCTTTGGTAAAAATTGCCAAAGAGCTTTTCTCTATCGTGCCAAGCTCTTTGGCATAGGTTAGCAGGCGGTATATAGCATTATCCTCACGCAGCAACAACCGATACTCCGCACGCGAAGTGAAAACACGATAGGGCTCCTCTGTGCCTTTTGTTACAAGATCATCAATCATCACGCCAATATAACTCTCATCTCGGCGTAGCACGAGCTCTTTACGCGAGAATCTAAAGCGTTTAGGCTCGAGATTCTGGAGTGAAAGTGTGGCATTGATCCCTGCCATAAGCCCAAGCGCACCTGCCTCCTCATAGCCTGTGGTGCCATTGATCTGTCCTGCGAGATAGAGTGAATCCACCGCTTTAGATTCTAATGTATGATGCAGCTGAGTAGGCAAGACATAATCATACTCTATCGCATAGCCATAGCGCGTGATTTTGGCATTTTCTAGCCCTGCTATGGAGGCGACAACCTGCTCTTGCACATCAAAAGGCAGCGAGGTAGAAAGCCCGTTAATGTAATATTCTACGCCATCTTTGGTCTGGGGCTCGAGAAAAAGTTGGTGGCGCTCTTTATCTGCGAAGCGATTTATCTTATCCTCGATACTTGGGCAATATCGCGGACCAACGCCTGAAATTTGCCCAGTAAATAGCGGTGCTCGGTGAAAATTCTCACGGATAAGTTCATGCGTGCGTTCATTGGTATAAGTAACAAAACAAGGCAGCTGCACTGGCGCAAAAGACTTAGGCTCTAGCATACTTTGATAGCTGAAGCTTGGTGGATTCTCATCGCCATCGTGGCGCTCAAGACTAGCAAAATCAATGCTTCTGCCATCAATGCGCGGGCAGGTGCCGGTTTTTAAGCGCCCAAGCTTTAGCCCAAGCGCGGCGAGAGAAGCGCTTAAATCATTGCTTGCATTCTCGCCAAAGCGCCCATTTTCCAGGCGATTTTCCCCGATATGAACAAGTCCTCGCAAGAATGTGCCAGTGGTTATGATGACCTTGTGCGCATGGTAGGATTTGCCGATATTTGTGCGCACACCAATGGCTTTGAAGCGCGGAGTGGTTGGGCTAGATGGTGGTGTTTTTGCGCCCAAATCCTCCACAGGTGCTACTAAAATCTCGCTCACCATTTCTTGCGAGATTGTGAGATTTGGCGTGTTTAGCGCGAGATTGCGCGCGTAGATTCTGTATGCGTCCATGTCGATTTGCGCTCTTGTGCCACGCACTGCTGGACCTTTTGAAGCATTTAGCGTGCGGTATTGGATTCCGCAAGCATCAGTGATCTGCCCCATAACTCCGCCAAGCGCATCAATCTCTTTTACCAAGTGCCCTTTACCAAGTCCGCCAATTGCTGGATTACAACTCGCTAGAGCAATGTTTTCTACAAGGATTGTAAGCAAATGCACGCGCGCACCCATTTTTGCAGCAATATGTGCTGCTTCAAGCCCCGCATGCCCGCCTCCTACGACAATTACATCAAACTCTTGTGTATTTTGCATATAGATTCTGCTTGCCTATGCCCTGAAATGCGTAGCCATGAAGCGAGCGAGCCGCTCTATACCCGCCAGAATCTGCTGTGTCGAGCATGCAAAGCTAAAGCGCACATAGCCCTCCATGCCAAACGCACTTCCAGGCACCAGTGCCACACCCTCTTTCTCCAAAAGCTGCTTGCAAAACTCCATAGAATCAAGCCCATCACCAATGCGGATAAAGAGATAAAATGCGCCCTGTGGGGCAAGCACGCTTAGACCATTTATGGCATTGATTTGCTCCACAGCGATATTTCTGCGCTCAAGAAATGCCTGGCGCATGGACTCTATCTGTGCATCAACCTTGCCCTCTAGCGCGATGATAGAAGCTTTTTGCGTGATAGAGTTGATATTGGAAGTGCATTGGGATTGGAGATTGGTCATAAGTTTGATGAGTTTGCTATCTGCGCATGCACAATACCCCATACGCCAGCCTGTCATCGCCACAGATTTACTAAGACCATTTATCGTAATAGTGCGCCTAAACATATCCTCGCTCACCGAGCCTGCTGAGACAAACTCCCCGTCATATACAAGCTTTTCATACATTTCATCTGCGATTACTGCAATATTAGTGTCCTGAAGCACGCTAGCAAGCGCCTCGAGCTCGGCTCGATCATATACCATGCCTGTGGGATTTGAAGGAGTAGTAAGCACAAGGGCTTTTGTCCTGGGGGTGATATGCTCATGCAACATCGCAGGGGTGATTTTGAAACTAGATTCTGGGCTTGTCTGGATAAAAACATTGCGCCCACCGCTATAGGTAACAAGCTCTGGATAAGTAACCCAATATGGCGATGGTATCAGCACTTCATCGCCTTCGTCAATGAGCGCTTGAAACACATTAAAAAGCGATTGCTTCGCACCATTGCTGACTAGAATCTGGGCTTCCTCATAGTGAAGATTATTTTCGCGTTTAAGCTTGCTGGCAATTGCTTGTTTGAGATCGGGGATACCCGCAACAGGCGTATATTTAGTAAATCCAGAATCTAGCGCGTCTTTAGCAGCTTGCTTAATAAGCTCTGGTGTGTCAAAATCAGGCTCACCAGCTGAGAAGCTCAAGATATCGCGTCCCTGGGATTTTAGCGTAGCAGCGAGCGTAGAGATAGCAATCGTAGCGGATTCATTGAGATTGCGAATGCGATTTGAATACAAAAACATAGTTGCTCCTTAATTAGTGATTGGGCTTCAAAGCTTGATCGGCTATTGTAGCAGATTCTACATACTTAGGGTTTGGTCAGCAGATTTGATAGATTGCTTAAAAATTTCTAAGATTTTTCACAATCCTTTCGATGTTTTCGTAAATTTTAAACCTCTATCAAAGCCTCTCCTAGAAAATCCACTTGATTCCTTAAAGCACTTCAATGTGTGTGAGAATCCTAACCCCTAGCCGCGCGCATACCTGAGATACTTTTGGGGAGAGATTAAGCGCTAGGCTATCTTTTTTGTTTATATAAGCGTGGATTTTTAGCACGATAAAGGCATTATGCACTTCGCGCAAATGCTCTAGAATCTTTTGTTTGTGGTCAATGCGCTCAACAAAGCGCTCACACTCTCTACGGAATGTGGTTGGGGCTATTTTTTTGGAGTGGATTTTGTAAAATGCTTTTGGCTCATCTTTTAGCTCTTTTGTAAAATCCCTGGGAGATCCTGCGGTGCATAATTCTTTGAGTGAAGAGTCTGGATCTGGCGCTAAGTCTATGGTCTGGGCAGCTTGTGCTGCATCTGCCTGCTGTTTCATAGAAGCTTGAGCCAGATTCTCGCAAGCTTTAAGGTATTGCTCTAGCTCCGCACGCCAGTTGCCATAGCTTAAATTGAGCACTTCTTTGGCGCTTTTATGCTTGTAAATTGTGGGGCGCAAACCAAGCTTCTCATACACATCAATGGGAGAAAAATCCTCCATATATAATTCCAAACCGATAATGCAATACGAGCGTTTGTGCATGAAACAATCTCCAAAGCCAACCGAGATACTTCAATAAACCTGCCAAACTTTAAACAATTTCAAACAATAGCAAGCTCACAAAATAGATAACAGATAGGCGTTCAAAACTACATTGATGAATGTTATAAAATCTAGGTGCCCAAAATCTAAAAGCATATACCAAATCCAATGCACATCTCACATGGGATTCTAAGCTGCTCAAGAAGCGACTAGAAATCTCGCTTCAACAAGACATCGATTTTTAGAATAGTGATTAGATGATCTTCCCTTTTGCCCACACCATCAATCATTCCAGCTTGGTTACTCGCGAGTGTTTCAGGGACTGGGTCGATACTAGAGCCTGGCAATGTAATTGCAGCAGTGAGCTTATCAATCACGAATCCTGCGATTTCGTCATTTTGATGCACAATAAGATAGCGCGTATCTTTATCTTGTTTGATGGCAGGTAGCCCGAACTTCAAACGCAAGTTAATAAGTGGATAAACATTTCCACGCATGTTAAACACACCTAGCACATAGGGGGGTGTGCCTGGGACTCTTGTAAATTCTGTGGGTTTTACGATTTCCTTGACATTGAGAATCGGCACAGCAAATTCCTCATTCCCTACGACAAATCCAATCACCTGCAAGATATTTTCAGGCTCATCTTGCATTTCACCAATACCGCGATTTAGCCCACTGGCATGCATTTTTTGCTGTTCGAAGATATTTTTGATTTGATCAGACATCTTATTCTCCAGTCATAAGATTGATGTTGCGCTTAACAACATTCACTAGATACTCTGGCGTATAGGGCTTGGTGATATATTCCGTCATCCCGGATTCTACGCCGCGCATTCTATCTGTCTTGCTTGTCCTACTGGTAACAGCGATAAGTGGAAGATTTTTAAATTTATTATACTTGCGCACTTCCGCGGCAAATGTATAGCCGTCCATTTTAGGCATTTCAATATCTACTAGCACTGCGTCCAGAGGCTTATCGCTGTTTTTTACTATCTCAAGTCCTTCTACTCCATTGCTCGCCTCCAGCACGGTAACCCCAAGTGTTTTGAGACATTTTTTCATAATAGCTCTGTCAGTGTTGCTATCATCGATTGCTAGCACGATATAATCCGCTGGCGAAGATTTAGCCTTAGAGCTTTGTGCTTCCTCCATGACCGCGTTAATACTGACTTTGACTTCTTTTGCCATTTCCATCATCGCTGCAACATCTACGATGAGCGTAATTTTTCCATCACCACGCACTGTCGCTCCAGCGATACCACGCGTGCTCTTTAAGTAATAGCCAAGTGATTTAATAACCACTTCCTCTTGCCCAATAAGATAATCCACAATCACGCCGATTTTCTGCTCTGCAAGCGCAATAATGACGACATACACTTCGCTTGCAGTCTCGAGCACAGAATCTACCCCAAAAATATCCGCAAGTCGCACAAGCGATAGCACTTCATCGCGCAGACGCAAGACTGACTTTCCATCCACGCTATAAATTTCATCTTGCCCGATGCGCACGGTTTCAATAACAGATGAAAGCGGGATTGCATAATACTCTTCTTGCGCTCCAACAAGCAATGCCTGGATAATCGCAAGAGTGAGTGGGATTTTGAGCTTAAATGTCGTGCCTACACCTTTTTCAGAATCTATCTCAATAATCCCATTGAGCTTTTCGACATTAGTTTTAACAACATCCATTCCCACGCCACGCCCAGAGACATTAGAAATCGTCTTGGCAGTAGAGAATCCGGGCTTAAAGATAATCCCAAATGCTTCCTTATCTGTCATAGAGTCGGCTTCTTTTTCGGATATCAAACCTTTTTCAATGGCTTTAAGTTTTAGCATTTCTGCATCGAGCCCCTTACCATCATCGGTGATTTCGATGACGATATGATTGCCCTCATTGTAAGCCTTAAGATCCACACGCCCAATCTCTGGCTTACCTAGAGCCTTTCTATCTTCCGGAGACTCCACACCATGATCACAAGAGTTACGGATAATATGGATAAGCGGATCGCCAATTTCCTCGACGATTGATTTGTCAAGCTCTGTCTCCTCCCCTGTGATGACAAGATCTATACTCTTCTTAAGCTCGCGGGATAGGTCGCGCACCATGCGCGGAAATTTATTAAACACTTTGCCCACAGGCTGCATTCTTGTTTTCATGACAGCTAGCTGGAGATCTGTCGTAACACTTGAGATTGAAGAAACGACCTGGTTAAGCTCTTCTAGGAATTTCTCGCCATCATAGCGCTCTTCGACATCGCCATAGATTTTGATAAGGCGGTTTTTACCAAGCACGAGCTCCCCAATAAGGTTCATGAGATTATCAAGCCTGCGAACATCAACACGCACGGTTTGCTCTACGCTTGTGGCGACTTTACCCTCGTCTTTGGCACCAGTCTTAGACTCTGCCTTAGCAGCAGGCTTAGGAGCGGAGGTAGCAGGCGCAGCAGCTGCTTTATCGTCAGTAGGGGCTTTTGGCGCTTGGATATCACTGACTTGACCACTCGCTTTTTTTTGTGCGCGCATTTGCTTATCGGCTTCTTGGCGCTTTTGTAGAAGACGCTCAATCTCTGCATCAACTTCATCAGAACTCATGCTCGAGTAGTCTTTCTCTGGCTCATCGGCAAGCGGATTATCGCCTGCTGGAGCTGGAGTAGTAGCAGGCGCTTCTTTGGGGGCTGGAGCAGATTCTGCAGCAGGCGAAGCGCCACCAGCTGTGCCCTGAGAGATAGCTTGCAATTTTGTTACCGCATCGCTAATATCAATTCCACTGCCTGCATCTGTGCCAGAATCTCGAATCGCCTGCAATAGTGCTTTCATTAAGTCAATTGAGAGCAAAACCACATCCATGACATCGGGTGTGATTTTTAGCTCGTCACGGCGCGCTTTATTGAGCACATCTTCCATATTATGCGTTAGACTAGTAAGAATGTCAAAATTCAAAAACGAGCTTGATCCCTTAATCGTATGCGCAACACGGAATATGCGATTAAGCAACTCTAGATCCTCGGGGTTGCTTTCAAGCTCGACTAAATCTTGGTCGAGCTGATCGACCATTTCAAAGGCTTCGATTAAAAAGTCTTCCATTATCTCTTGCATATCGTCCATACTACACTACCTCTTCGTCGTTAATTTGCGGTTATTCTACCAAATTTTTTTTCAACTTCACACAGAAGTTAGTAGTTTTTTGACCTCTTGATAGAAAATATTAGGGTCAAACTTCACAATATATCCATCACCACCAGCTTTTTTGCCTTTTTCCATGCTGTTTGGATCGCAGATTGATGAGTTGAACACCAGCGGAATCCGCGAAAATCTAGGATCATTTTTGATTTCATTTGCAAAGTGAAATCCATCAATCTTTGGCATTTCTACATCTGAAACGATGATTTTAAGATACTCGGGTAGTCGATCACCATACTGCTGAAACAGCCCCTCAATCTTTTCTTTGCCCTCCTCGCCATCAATAGCCTCTACGACCTCAAACCCCATTGCTACGAGGTTTTTCACCACGCGTTTGCGGGCTATAGAGCTATCCTCTAGCACAAGTGCCAATCCATTGAAACGCTCCTGCTCCTCGACAATCGTAATAATATCATCTGCCTTTTTCTCATAGAAATTTAGCTCATCGATAATGCTCTCTAGGTCAAGGATCAGCAGCGTGCGCCCATCTTCTATACGCGTGGTGCCCGTGATTTTCCCACGCTCAATCGTGCTAGATGAGCTAAACTGCGCGGATTCTACCTGCTTCCAGCTCACACGGCGGATACGCTTGACTTCATCGACCACAAAGCCAATTTGGACATTGTTAAACTCCGAAATAATAATTTTGTGCTTGCGTGGAGTATCGTCGGCTTTGATATTAAGCCACTTGGAGAGATCCACGAGCGGGATAATCGTCCCGCGCAAGTCAAAAAGCCCTAGCACATAATCAGGGCTTGCCGGTATATCAAACAGCTCATCTGGCTGCTCGATGATACTCTGCACTTTTACCACATTGACACCATAAATCCCCTCATACACCTCACCTTCGCGAAGCTCAAAAATCCTAAAATCTATAAGTGCAATCTCGTTAAACCCCTCAATCTGTGCGTCCAAAATATTTCCTGCCATATTTCTCCCCACTGCTAAACTTCATTCATCTTATACATATCGGCATTATAAGACAAGAATTCTTTTATCACAATAAAAAGAAGGGAGAGCGAAATACTCTCCACACGCGCCCTGCTCCATGCCTTGTGGCGTATATTTCCCCACATGCCCGATATGAAAATGCCCCTCTATCACTCCTTGCACCTCCCGCACCCATTGCGCGCCCAATATCACACCAGAATCTACTACCATAGAATCTAGTTTGCCAGATTTTACGCATGTAGCATATTGCTCCATACGCCCTTGCATAAACTTCGCAAACTCCTTAGAATCTAGCTCAAGCGCTCGTATCCTTTTGGCATTCACGCGCCGCTGGGCGAGACGATACAAGACCCCAAAGCTCAAATTATTAAGCAGTTTTAGCACACTTAGTGTCAATGGCGCACTTATGGAGCGGATATATGCTTCATAGATTCTGCTGATAAACAAATCTCCATGAGCAAGCATGATCCACTTTCTCTGCCCCTCTCCACCACACTCCCTCTCCCCTACGCTCTCTCCCTCTCTCCCAGGCAGCGATCGCGCACATAGCAGAGGCTGCAAGCAGCGTGGATATATTTTCACACCCGGCATGATCCTAGAATCTAGCCCAAAGTCGTGATTCCCCTCGAGGTAGAACACTTCAGCGCATTTTGCCAATGCGTTAATAAGCGCGATAAATGCCTCATGCCCTTGTGTGCTGATATGCGGGAGAAAGAGATGTGCCACATCGCCCATGAGAAACACCTGCTTAGGAAGCTCGCTTGGCGGCTTGGCAGAAAAGTCGATGACCAAATGCGCCAGTAGTCCCAGCAGCCCATGCTCGCCTACATAGCGCAAATAGCGTGCTTGCGTAGAATCCAGCGCGCTAGATTCTAGCCTGGCTTCCTTGCTGGATTCTTGCCTAGAATCTAAAACGCTAGATTCTAGCACCAGAGAGTCTTTCAGCCCATGCTCGCCCATAGTCATGGAGCGCAGGGATTCTAGTGTGGCTTCCACGCCCTGCTCGTAGATCATCGTCTCCAGCACAGCGCCATCAGTATGGGGGATATAGTGCGCATCTGCGATAAACACCGCTCCATCGCGCAGCGCTAGATTCTCGCCCAAATGCTCATCTCTCGCCTGCGTAAGTCCCACAAGCCAGCCCTACCACCGATAGCCTAGTGAAGCGGTATAGATAAAGAGCCCGCCAAGTCCGCCAGAGTGATAGAGCGAGCTCATACTCTGCTTATAAGTCCAGCTTCCAGCTAGCCCTAGATCAAAGCCCCTTAGATTGATTTTCGCCCCACAGCCTAGCATAAAGCCATCAGAATCCGGTATGCCAATTTTATCCTGCGCGCTTGGGGCGGCGTCATAGGCAGCGGACGCCATAAGGCGCACAAATGGCGTCTTATAAGTCGCACCTATGCGGAAAGTATTGGTATCGCGCCAGCCAGCCCCCATATTGCTCACCACATTAAAATCCGCGAGACGCACCATATTTTTAAGCGTTTCTGGAGGAAAGACTTGAGGCAGCGCGACAAGCCCGCTTAAGGGCTGATACTTGGCATTATCAAAATCTGGCGAGACATTAAACTTAAACCCACGACTCCAAAATGTCCGCTCATACACACCCTCTAAGCGCAAGCGTTTGTCAAAAAACTCGTGCGCATACGCGAGCGTCAAAATCTCTGGCATTTGCACGGCGATATTGAGATCTGCTATGGTAAGCACATTGCCCATAGCACCGCCGACATAGGTGGTCGCTTCGACCTTGCCTTTCATATCAAACTTGACAGGGGAGTTATACACTACACTTGCCATACCATTATCAAATACACGCAGTGAAGCAGAGAGGCGATAGCCTGTGGCAAGGTCCTTGCCCTCGCTTTTTTGATAGACTTTAGAAGTGCCATAGAGGTTTGTTTTCTCACCCTTCACACCGCCCATAAGCGCACCCCAATTGACGCACTCTATTCCGTTCGTATTGCAGTTTTCCTTACGAAGACTCACGCCAAACAACTTGGCAAATTCTTCAATGACTTTATTGCTCAAAAGCTCGCCAACATTACCATTTTTAATAGATTCTGGGATAAGCGCTTCAATCGCTTCTGGGTGATTGGCGAGATCCTTTATCTGTCCGCTATCAAGCTGGATCCCGTCGCCATCCTTATCAAGCGGGACATACACGACATTATTAAAGCTGCCCATCGCATACATCACGCGGTAGCCAAAGCCAAAGGATAGGCGATCATTGATTGTCCAAGATACACTAGGGCTAGCCTCTACCATCATGATAAACACATCTTGTAAGAACTCCCCGCCTTTCCCTGCCCACTGCATAGCTAGCCCAGAGCTAGCTACAAAGCTCCCGCCAAAGGTGATGCCGTGCATCGTGCGCGATTTATAAAACATCTTTGGCACTGCTAGGGCGGTATCACCGGTGCCACCGGTAATGATTTGAGAGTCTGGGGTGGAATGCTCTAGGATAATGGGCTTTTTCAAATCCGCAAGCTCTGGCAAAATCCCTGTAACCAACTTCCCAAGCGTAGTGTTCGGGTCAAGCATTTGATCAAGCGTGCTACCAGCACCAAAATCTAGCTTGGTTTTTGAATACAGCCCTTGATTTGTCGTGGCGACATCGAAGTTAAAGCCCGGGATATTGATAAGACTTGTGGCTAGCTCAAACTCGCTTTTATTCTCCCCCCAGTCGTTGCTAAAGCCCATATTCGCAGGGTTGTAGTAGCTCGCATCTGCTCCGCGCGCGCCTGCGATATACGCAGAGCTAAGGGCGGTGGCATTTAGGCTTTGCTCTTGGATTTTAAAGCCATTGGCACCTGCTTGAGTGGCGAGCGTCAAAAAAGCCAGCACATAGAAAGCACCCCGAGAGTAAAAACGCCAGAAGCACAGAGATTGAGAAACGCATTTTCCTATCATAAACACACTGCCCCATGTAGCAAATAGCCAGAATCTAGCGCAATAGTGCGATGAGCAGAAGTAGATTCTGCTAGAATCTAAGCAAATCCCGCTCCTTACACATTCAAACGACCAAATGCGAGCGCGAAGCTAGATTCTAGCAAGAGAAGTTTAACAATTAGAAAAGCCCAGAAGCAAGCCTCTTAGAACACCACAGACACAAAGCCCATGAATTTCATATAGTCGATATTGTAGATATCGCGCCCACGCTGCGTGGTGATAAGCTGACTATCAAGACCATCGCCAATGGCTGCATCAGAGAGCTCTGTGCCGTCTTTGCGGTTTGTCATATTGCCCATAGTCCAGCGGAAGCCGATATTCATGACATTGCGCACTTTATAGCCCACGCTTGCCCCCCAGATGAGTCCATCGTAGCTTGTTTTAATCGTAGGGTGCGCGCCTCTGCCATTAGCCAGTGTATAGGTATCTGTCATAAACTGCCAGCCATAGCCCACAAGCCCCGTCAAGTAGAATCCAGATTTCTCAAACCCAATAATCGCTGGCACTTCCACTCCCCAGCCCTGTATGGCTGAAGCAGTCTCCTCTGTCTCAAATGGCTTATTGGCGATGATGTTGGATTTGCCACTTGCTTGGAGATAGATAGGGAAGTTAATCTCTGCACCAAACAAGAAGTTTAGCCCTAACATGGCAGTCTCGATCGTGCGGAGATACGCGCGATAGCCCACATCGACAGCGACATAGTTCGCCTCACCAAGCGTTGTATAAGAGCCCCCGGCACTCGCTTCATTGAATATATACCAGCGGCGCGCGGCGTTTTTGTTTGTGCTGCCATAGGTGGAGCCAGAGACGATAGAGCCGCTCGCGAAATTTTTGGTAAAAGAGCTTTGCTGGCTTTTTAGGTTTTTGTAATTTTTGTTGCTTGCTGCGTGTGCGCCACTGACACCTAGCAGTGCTACAATAGCTACGAGAGAAAGGGATTTGCCAAGCTTCATGCCCGCAGAGTAAGTAAATCGCATTTGAACTCCTTTGTGCTGATAAATTTGCTATGATACTAAATCGACAATAATAAAAAGTAATGAAATGAAAAGCACCAGCCCAGAATCCAGCGCACAATCCATGCCATTGGCTGCGCACCCTGCTCCAGCACCAAACTCCAAGCATATCTCACTAAAAGCCCCTATGCTCGCGCTCAAAGCAAGCGCAGGTAGCGGCAAAACCTCCGCGCTCGCCACACGCTACATCATCTTGCTATTCCAAGGTGCCAAACCTAGCGAGATTCTGGCTATCACATTTGCCAAAAAGGCGACCAAAGAAATGCAAGAGCGTATCGCGCATGCCTTGCTAGAAATCACACAGGGCAAAAAAGACTCGCAGTTCTATCAAAATCTCGTGCGCGAGGGATTTTCACAGGAGCAAATCGCGCGCCTTGCGCCCAGAATCTACCAAGATTTTCTGCACTCTAAGCTTAGGATTCTCACAATCGATGCGTTTTTTAATGCGATTTTGAAGAAATTTTCGCATTTTGTGGGGTTGCATGCGGATTTTACTATGCTTGGCGATAGTAGTGAAGAAGAGTATGCAAATGAAGCGATGAAAGAGCGATTCCTAGAGTCAATCATCACCAAATCTAATAGCGCTCATACTAAGAGTCCAAACCAGAATCTAAGCGGCTTAGAATCGCTCTTTGCCATGCGAGAGGATTTGGATATAGAGCTTGATGGGCTGCTAGATTTTGTCTGGCAGTGCTTTAAAGATAAAACGCACTTTTCTAAGGAGTTTTTCGAGCATTATCGCACGCTTGATATCCCTACACTCCAGCGCGCGTGCAATGCGCATGCGGCGCAGGCTATGGAGATTTTGCTCCAAATGCGAGTGCTGCTAGAAGAAGGTGGAGAAAGGATCAAAAAACCACTAAGCGATAAAGGCATAAAGGCACTAGAATTTGAAAGCTTTGGGACGCTCCTAGAGAGTAAAAGCACTTGGCTTGCTTTGGACGATTTACGGGAGTATTCATATTTTGGCAAGATTCTAAAGGCTGATGATGATGTTTGCCAAGCAGTGCAAGACAAATACGCCCAGCTGCGCGAGTGTATATGCGCTTATAGCCAGAATCTAGAGCAAATCGCATTTGCACATATCGCAAGCGTGCTACACTCCTATACAAGCGCCTATCATAGCTGGCTTGCTTCCACGCAAGCCCCGCGCTTCATCGACTGCACACTGCTGGTTTATATGCTGCTAGCAGATTCTAGTCAAGCAGCTGTGAGCGCGGAGTTTTTTTATTTCCGTATGGATAGTGTTATCACCCATATTCTCATCGATGAATTCCAGGACACAAACGCCATGCAATACCGCATTATGAAACCACTCATCGATGAAATCCGCGCAGGGCTTGGCGCCAAGCACCCCACCCTAAGGCACTACACCCCCTCTCTAGCTACACACAGCGCACAAAATGAGTGCGATAATGGCAGAAGCTTTTTTATCGTCGGCGATAGCAAGCAGAGTATTTATGGATTCCGCGGGAGTGAGAGCGGGCTGTTTGACAAAGTCATCGCCGAGCTTGACTTGCAAGTGGAGAATCTCCCCTACAACTACCGCTCATACCGCGAGGTGGTGGAGTTTGTCAATGCGGTGTTTGCAAAGATTTTCCCAGACTATGTGCCCCAAGCTCTCCCAGAGCCTGTGTGCCAAAATCTAGCGCAAACGCCAAAATCTAGCGCCAATACCGCTGATGATAAATCGGGGGGATTTGTGCGTGTATGCAAAATCCAAGCACACAAATCAGGCTCTAAAAGCGCTAATGCTGATGAAAAGCGCAAGGCACTTATCGCAAGCGCACTTCACAGCCTAGAGGAGCTGCTTCACGCGAGTGTGAGTGCAAATGACATCGCATTCCTTTGCTCCACAAATGTCGAGTGCGCAAACCTGCGCAGCGCGATAAAGCAGCGATTCCCAGAGATAAATATCGTCCTAAATGCACGCGCCAAGCTCACCGATGAGCCAAGTGTCAAAATCCTACTTACCGCGCTTAAGCTCCTGCGCGCACTAGAATCAAGCAAATCCACGCCAGATTCTGCCAAGTCATCTGGTGCTAAGGCTCGATTCTATTTCATAGAGCTTGCCAAGCTTCTAGGCACTCGCGCATTTGCTAGAGAGGAGGTGCTAGAATCCACCCTGCTAGATTCTAGTGCTGCAAATGACACTATGGATTTCACAGAGCTTTCAAGCTCTCTCCCAAGCTCTTTTACAGCTATCAAGCACACAATCATGCAAGCTATGGCAGAAGTGGATTCTAGCAGACCAAGCAGCTATCTGCTATATTTCATACAAAAATTCGCGCTAGGCGATAAATCCGCACAGCTTCTGCTTGAGCAGAGTATCGAGCATGAAGATATAGATTCATTGCTTGACGCGCTAGAATCTAGCACGCCTGATGCGCCTAAAGACAATCAAAATGGCTTGCAGATTCTCACTATCCATAAGTCCAAAGGCTTAGAATACCCCTATGTCATCATTGTGGATTCTGCACCAAAAACCCCAAGCCCCTCGAAAATCCTTTTTGATGAGCATGGTGCATTACTACAACTAAAGCGCGTAAATAATCGCCGCCAGAGCTATGATCTGCGCTATCAAAAAGCACTAGAAGCTGATATAAGACACAAAATGCTTGAAGAGCATAATGTCCTCTATGTCGCTTGCACCAGAGCGCAAAAAGGCTTAATCCTGCTCGCTCATGATGATGAGAAAAGCTCTAGGCTTGCCCCTGTGCTAGAGCAGCTACCACTGCAAGAAATCGCACGCTGGGAAATCACGCAGGATTTTGGCGTAAGCGAGTCTAGTATAGGAGAATCTAACGACAATAACGATGACATAAACACCAAGGAATGCACTCCAAGCACACTGCGTGCAGAGTGTATCATCATGCTAGAATCTGGCGCGATTATAGGGAGTCAAAAGCAATCTCCACCCAAAGCCCCCACCCCAACAATTCTCACCCAAGAATCCCACGGCAGGCAAGAATGTTTCATCAAATCCAGCGAGCAAGAGGAGTATGCTAGCAATAATATCGCTCATATCCGCTTTGGACAGGCGCTGCATTTGGGGCTAGAATATGCGCTAGGCTATGGCACGCCTAGGGAGCAGATAGCGGGGATTTTGCACTATCGCTTTGGGCTAGATTCTCATGCGATTGACAAGGTTTTGACTCGTATTGCTGCGCTAGAATCCAATGCTAAACTCCAATCTATATTTCAATCCACCAGCGAGGACAAAAGTGGAGCGAAAAATTCTGTGCGATTTGTGGAGGCACCGCTCGTGGTAGATGGCAAGTCATATCGGCTTGATTTGCTGGTGTATGATAGGGATTTGGGTGAGGTTATCGTCATCGACTATAAAAGCGGAGCAAAAAAACCAAGCCATCAAAAGCAGGTGCAAAACTATCTTGCTCTCCTGCAGCAAGCAGATTCTGCACAATTGCACCAAAACAAGCTAGATTTCCAGGGCTATGTGCTCTATCTAGGCGAGCATATAGAGTGGCTCGCAATCACGCCAGAGCCACAAATAAAATAGCGCACAAGGGGCAAGATGAATCAAGCACTCTACCTAGAATCTATCAGCATCATGACTAAGGAATTCCTTAGTCAGTCAAGTTTTGAAGACTTTTTGCAAAGTGTCAAGCGTGAAGTATTTGCGCTACTCTCCCAGCGCGGTGATGTCGAGAAAGATACCATACGCAAGGCGATTATGGATTTTATGGCGCAGCGCGGCATGAAAGCAATCGTGCTATTTAGCACCAAGGGTGTGGAGATAAAGACAGCGATTCTTCATCGTGAGCGCAATGCGTATGTGGATTTTCTCGTGCGCTATTTAGATGAGAAGCACTACATCGAGCAACTCAAATCAAATGATTTTAGCTGCCTAAAAGATATATTTCTCTCCCTCCAAGAGCTACAAATCACTGATGAATCGCTCATAAAAGACATCGTGCGTGGTGCGCTCAAAAAGGCGCTAGGCTTAAGTGAGCGCGATGGATTATTTTTCAGCGATGTGGATCCATTGATTAAAAATTTTGACTTTGAGTTAGTGCAAAACAACGCCCAAATCCGCGAGCTAAGAAAATCACACCATAAGCAATCACTGCTCGATGATGTAACTAGATCTAGAATCGACCACGCTCTGCGCGATAGCGATATCTCACTAATGAAGCAAATCGTGCAAGAAATCATACACTCTAGATTCTCAAACCTAAAGCCACTAGAGTTTCTAAGCGGCTTCTCATTTGCATATATACAAGGTTTTGCCAAGGCATTAGAGTTAATTCTCCAATCAAGCGCAATCTCTAATCAAGACTCCAGCCTTAGTGCGCGAGTGCTTAACTACTATTGCGTAGAATCCTACCGCGCTAAAAAAGAATCAATCTATGAAGAGCTTGCCCAAGAAGTGCTACACATGCTGGATTCTGGGAGCAAAGCCGCACAGGAATTTGTCGTGTTTTTTAGCGGGCGGAGCAGTAGGTTTAATGGCAGAGAGCTCTATGTGCCTGCTATTGAAGATATGGACGCTAAGGTGTGGGCACTTGGAGATATTGAATTTATCTTGCATTCTGAGCGCGATATCAATAACGCCATAAAATCCCATCAGCAAAAAATTTCCACTGCTAGCGCGCGTCTGCTGGCAATCGAGCAAGAGACGAAAGAAAACAACGAGCTCATGCACCAAAAACAGCTCCAAATCCAAACCATAAGCGAGGAATACGAGCAGAAAAAGTCTCAAGCTGCCGCGTATGAAAAGGCTGACATCGAAACGCGCAACGCCATGACAAAAATCATCAATGCCCTATTGCAGCAAAAAATCCAAACCCTAGATTCTATTGCCACGCTTAAATCCCAAAATACCGCACTCCAAGATGAGAAATACGCCCTACAAAACACGCAAAAAAATGCGCAAGCTGAAATCGCACTCATCACGCGCGAAAACAAAGAAAGCCTATATAGATTCCATAATCTCCTGCGCGCGCTAAGCGCATGTATAAGCGCAGTAGTGCGAGATCTTGATGACTATGCCTAAGAGCTTTGAGTCCCAGGCTAAGATTTTGCTGCTATTTATCGCGCTGGGCTTTTTGCTTGTGTGCGTGATTGGCTTTCTGGCACTTTTTGGCTTAAAAGAGGAATACGACACAAGCCTTGCTAATCACCTGCAAAAATCCCACTCCCTGCAACAAATCCAGGCATTCTACACCAAGCGTGCTTCTATGGATTCTGCAGATTCTGCTATGTTTGATTCTGCCACACTCGCTAAAGATGAAAAATCCATGCTGGACGAATGGAAGTCATACAAGCTAGAATCCAGCACTTCTCACAGCCACATCGCCAAGCTAAAAAGCTTCTACCAGAGGATTTTTCTCCCAGACCAAAACAACCAAATCATCAAGCTTCAAGCCATACGAAGCGAGCTTATCGCCAAGATTGATGAACGCTTTAGCCAATATCCCCAAAATCCTACAGCCACTGCATTACCAGAGACAGACTCTAGCAAAAGTGTCGCGCTACTTACTCATAGTATCGAGACAAATGCCCTGCTAAGCGAGCTTTTCCAAAATGACATCATCATTGCAAGCATTGGCAACCACATCGCAGATTCTCTCTATAATGCCACATTGTGGCTGCTGCTTGGGTTTGCATTCTTGGTATGCTTTGGGACGCTATATTTTGCTTCAATCGTGTTGGCATTTGTGCGATCAATCAACCAAAAGCTCCAACAGCGTATCGATATCCAAACCCACGAGCTAAAACTCACCAACCAAAATCTACAAAAAACCATCGCCCATGAAATCGAGCAATCCCGTAAAAAAGATCAAATCATGTATCAGCAAGCACGCCTTGCCTCCATGGGAGAGATGATACAAAATATCGCGCACCAATGGCGACAACCACTAAACTCACTCATCATTCTCTTCCAAAGCTTTAAGCTCAAATACGAGCAAAAAAAGCTCACCGATGATTTTGTGGCAAGAGAGACGGAATTTGCACTGCAAGTAGCAAAAAACATGTCGGAGACGATAGAGAATTTCCGCAACTTTTTCCGCCCAAATCTCACTCGCGAGCGGTTTTTCCTAGCAAAAAGTATCCAAGACTCTATCCGTCTCATCAAGCCCACGCTTCAGCAAAATAATATCCAAGTCATTTTTAGCTATGAAGAGGATATGGAGATTTGTGGCTATGAGAATGCGTTCTCGCAAGTAGTGCTCAATATCATCAAAAATTCCCAAGACATTTTTATGCAAGATACCAGCCCAGATCGCAGCTGCGCACTCCAAGATGTGCGAGGCATGGTGCAGCTTGTGCTCCAGCGTGAGGAAGCAAGAGCGCAAGTAGATTCTAGCACTCCAGAATCCCAATCGCCAGAATCTAGTCTAAAACCCCAGGATACAGGAGATGGATACGCCAGGCTAACTCTCATGGATAATGGCGGAGGGATTAAACCACAAGTCATCGATAAAATCTTTGAACCTTACTTCACTACCAAACACAAATCAATTGGCACGGGCATTGGGCTCTATATGGTTAAGCAAATCGTAGAAAAGCAAATGGGCGGAAGCATTGAGGTGCGCAATGGTGCGTGGGAATATGAAGGGGCGGAATTTTTTGGTGCGATTTTTATGATAAGATTTCCACTATCTTTTGATCAGGATAGCTAATGCAATCAGCATACAAAGAGCTAAAAAACCTCACGATTCTCTATGTCGAAGATAATGAAGATGTCTCGCGCGTAACAGCCATGGTGCTTGAAGAATATCTAGGCAGGATTTTACTAGCCAAAAATGGCGCACAAGCCCTAGAGCTATTTAACACGCATGCTGTGGATATCGTGCTAACTGATATACTCATGCCCAAAATGAATGGTATAGAATTCGCCCGTCTCGTGCGATCTGGCGTGCATAATGCCAAATGCCCTATCATCATAGCCACTGCACACACAGAAGTAAGCTACTTGCTTGATGCCATAAGCCTGCAAGTCGATGGCTATATCCTAAAGCCAATCGATATAGAAGAGCTACTCTCCACACTGCACCGCGCCATGCTTCCGCGCCTCCAAGCCAAAGAGATCCATGACAAAAATATCCTCCTAGGTGCGATTGCGACATTTGTAGGCGGGAAGAAAATTGAGATCATCAAATTTCTTTTTGAACACTGCGATAAGGATAATATGTTTTATGGTTCGTATGAAGATATCATTGGGCAGCTTAATGTCAGCAAGCCGACAATCGTAAAAACATTTCGCCAACTCATAGAAGTGGGACTACTCGTCAAAATCCGCAACAAAGTCTATCGCCTAACTATGCCAAATACATAGAGTCTAATCCGTATGAACATTGTTTTTGCCAAGGGCGCTTCTTGTTTTTTGTTATAATCTTGGCAAATCTCTACTACAAAGGATTCTTATGCAAAGTCCGCTTGATACGCTTTTGATCCACGGAGGATTGACGACAGATCCTCGCACAGGCGCGGTCAATACACCTATTTTCCAAACCTCCACTTATGCCCAAAGTGGCTTGGGACAAAACCTCGGCTACGAATACTCACGCACCAAAAACCCCACACGCGATGGAGTGGAAAGTCTCATAGCTGAATGCGAGGGAGGGCAATATGGTTTTGCTTTTGCCTCTGGTATGGCAGCGATTGGTTGTGTTTTAAGCCTTTTTAAAAGTGGCGATTGCGTGGTGATTTCTAGCAATGTTTATGGCGGCACTTTTAGAATCTTGGATAAAGTTTTTTGTAACTTTGGCATAGGGTATAAGATTGTAGATACAAGTGATTTGAATGCGTTAGAATCTGCGCTCACGCCTGAAGTCAAAGCCGTGCTAATAGAGACACCTGCCAATCCACTTTTAACCATCACGCCACTAGAAGCCACTGCCAAACTCTGTAAGAAAAAGGGCGTCCTAAGCATTGTGGATAATACTTTCATGACACCCTATTTGCAACAGCCCTTAAGCCTTGGCATAGACATTGTGCTACATTCAGCTACCAAATATTTAGGAGGGCATAGCGATTTGGTCGCTGGGCTTGTGGTGGTCAATGATAGCGCGCTAGCAGAGCGCATAGGCTTTTTGCAAAATAGCATTGGCGGGATTCTCGCCCCTTTTGATAGCTTTCTCCTAATACGAGGAATGAAAACTCTAGCCCTGCGAATGCAGCGCCATTGCGAGAATGCGCTCTTTCTAGCACATGAGTTAAGCAGGCATGAAGCAGTGGAGAGGGTGTATTACCCGGGGCTAGAGTCTCATGCAGGCTATGGGATCCATAAAGCCCAAGCGCGTGCTGGCGGAGGAATGCTAAGCTTTACATTAAAGCCAAATTATGATTATAAAACATTCTTTAAATCCACGCGTATTATTGTCTTAGCCGAAAGTCTAGGTGGTGTGGAATCGCTGCTGTGCCACCCTGCGAGCATGACTCATGCCTCTATCCCAAAAGAGCTACGCGAGCAAATGGGGATAGGAGAAAATCTCATACGACTATCTGTAGGCATAGAATACGCGCAAGATTTGCTAGCTGATATACATCAAGCCATTGAAAAAAGTCGCGTGCAATAGCACACGGCTCTTGGAGCGCAACTCTCCAAGCATTTACCCTGTATGTTTAAACTCCAGAATCTATGCCCTAGCGCTTAAATAACATCACCACTTCACTTCCCCGCCCTACTTCACTTCGTATAAAAATCTGCGCACCATGATAAAGCGCGATATGCTTGACAATAGAGAGACCAAGCCCTGTGCCGCCAAGCTTTTTGCTCCTGCTTTTATCCACGCGGTAAAATCGCTCAAACACGCGCGCGATCTCACCGCTAGGGATTCCAATCCCACTATCACACACCGCTACGAGTAGAAGATTTTGTGGTAGCGGGAGTGCGGGTGTTATGAGCGTAAATTGCACAAGATCAAGCATGTGTGAATCGCCCATAAGCCTAGATTCCAGCCCAGAATCCACCACCTCCCCAGAATCCCCGATTAGCTCCAGCACCAGCCCCTGCGCACGAGCATTGCAAATAAAAATCTCAAGCGCCCCATTTTCTTTGTTGTATTTGATTGCATTTTCGCACAGATTATAAAGCATATCTTGCAAAAGATGTGTAACACCAAGCACACTAGATTCCCGTGCTTGGCATACTAATTTAGTATGCAAATGCTTTTCCTCGATAAGTGGAGCAAGCGAATGCAGCACAATTTGTGCTAGCTCATACATGCGCACAGGCGTTTTCTCCAGCTCCCTACCCCCTTCATCAAAAAACGAGAGCTTCAAAATATCATTGATAATCTCTAGTAGCCGCTTGCACTCTTCATAGATTTTGTCAAAAAACAGCATAAAATCTTTCTCTGCGATGAGACCTTGCTTCATCATCTCGCTGCTTGCCATGATGACACTTAGAGGGGTTTTGAGCTCATGGGTTACATTTGCGCTAAACTCACGCCGCATAGCTTGGATCTGGCGCATCTGGCTACGATCAAGCAGTAGCACAGCAAATGCTTTGGGCTTGGTTTTCCCCCAGATAGGCAGCGCGATACACTCGATATGCGTATCGCTAATTTGTAACTCGTTTGTTTGGATTTGTGCGAGGGAGAAATCGATAAACGAAAATATGTCGCCTTGAATCGCATGTGTGCTAGATTCTGCTTCTTTGGATTCTGGTGGCGAGGATTTTGCTCGAGAATCCGCACTCCAAGCCCCAAATGATCCAGAATCTATATGCGGCAAAATAGCTCTAGCACTGGCGTTGTAGCCTAAAACTTTGCGCTTGCTATCAAGCAGCACCACGCCCTCATTGATATTCTGGCTAATAGCTTGAAACTGCTGTTGCTGGCGGCGAATAATTTTTAGCTGCTTTTTTAGCTGCTTTTTTTGCGCAATAATTTTTGTAAAAAACGGCGCCAGCTCTGCATAGGGGATCTGGAAGCTCTTGCTATCAAGGGTGGATAGGGTATTAAGCGGGGCAATGATAGATCGCGTGAGATAGTGTGCTAACAAGGCACTAAGAGCTAGCCCTAGGGCAAGAATCACGCCCATATACCCAAGGATTGGCAGAAAAAACGCATACACATCTTGCTGATTTATAGAAATACGCACAATGAGATGAAACTCTGGCACATAGCGGGCATAGTAAAGAGATTTATATTTGGTGCTAGTGGATTTGCGCTCCATGTAGCCCCATCCAGATTCTAGCGCAGCTTGCACTTCCTCTCTCTGTCTGTGATTGTCTAGCTCGGTGGTATTGATACGATTGTCATACGCCACAGCGCCAGACTCCGTGATAAGCGAGATTCGATAAGGATACTGCCCCCAGAATGCAAGGTAGTCTGTGTTGTGCATTTGAGCGATAAGCTTGTTGGATTCTTGCTCGAGGTGCTCGCGCGCCCATGTGCGCCCCATACTATCTGCCACCAGAAGCACCAACCCAAACACTACAATTTCCACTGCTACCACCAGCCCAAAAAGCGAGTAGAAAATCTTAGAGCGCAGGTGTGGAGCTGTGCGCATGCGAGATGAAGGTTGCTTAGAATGCTGGGGTCGCAAGCTGGATTCTAGGGTTGTGCGTGTGCTCATAATAGTGTCTTTACAAGTATTAGGGATTTGGCTTGACGCATTGTAGCAGGCTTTTATAAGTTTTGATAAAAGGCGATATTTGCACATAAAATCCAGGCACAGAATCTATATGAGATTGAGCTTTACAGAATCTTTACCAAATAAGCTTTGAGACTTTACATGCAGATACTAGCATTGCAAGTGCCTTTAGAATATCACTCAAGGAGTCCAAATGTTTTCACTTTCATCATTCTCTAGTAAGCTAATTCTGGCTATTAGTCTAGGCACGCTTAGCGTGGCAAGCGCTGCTCCAATTAGCCCAATCTCCCGCGAGGAAGGTTCTGGAACACGCGGTGCGTTTGTGGAGATTTTCGACTTGTTACAAAAACAAGGTGAGAAAAAAATCGACATGACCTCGCCAAAAGCCCAAATCACCAACTCCACCGCTGTCATGCTAACCACAATCTCGCGCAACAAAAATGCGATTGGTTATGTCTCACTAGGCTCATTAAACAACAGCGTTAAAGCGATAAAAATCGATAATGTCGAGCCAACAGTCGAGAATATCAAAAGCAAACAATACACAATCTCGCGACCATTTATCGTAATCACAGCCAAAGATGACCCGCTTGCAGATGATTTCTTAAACTTTGTTACATCTACAAGTGCGCAAGAGCTTATCACCAAATCTGGCTATATCCCGCTGGAGCCTCAAGCCTACACACCTAAAAACCCCGAGGGTAAAATCGTCATCGCTGGCTCAAGCTCGATTACTCCACTTATGGAAAAGCTCAAAGAACTCTACATCGCCCAGAATCCTAAAGCCACAATCGAAGTGCAACAATCAGATTCTACTACCGGCGTAAATGCCACGGTGCAGGGGATCGCACAGATTGGTATGGTGAGTCGGGAGCTAAAAGATAGCGAGCTAGCAAAAGGTGTCAAGCCTCGCGTGCTGGCAATCGATGGGCTAGCTGTTATTGTCAATCCAAGCAACCCAATCAAAAACCTAAGCAAAGATGAAGTCAAACAAATCTTTAGCGGTAAGATGAAAGAGTGGGCAAAATAGCCCCTCGCCAATAAATGCTCAAGCAATCCTAGAATCTAGCTAAATCTGGGGCTTGAGCGTTTCAAACAATCAATTCTAAGACTATCCTCTTGCTATTTTATTATGTCTTTTCATTGCTTTTTCCTACTACTATAAGCCAATACACCAAATCTATTGAAGCCACAAACATACTTCCACAACCTAATTTATTAAAATAATGCTTGCATACGATAATCTTACAAGCCAGAGGCTACTATCCATGTGCCAATAAATTTTGCAGTGCCTCTTCTGCTAGCACAAAGTCAAATCACAGGGGCAAAACAAAATGCCCTATGCCATTACGGACTATTTCTGTAGATTTTCAATTATTATATTGAGGCTAAATAGATCAAAAGCAAGCACACCATCTGTTTGGAGTTTAAAAGCTTGTGAGAATCGTGGATTTAGGATTTGGGCGGGTAGAGTCGATAAGTCTAAAAGCAGATTCTGTAATGCAAATCACAATAATTGGATTTGCAAATTTCACAGGATTCTTACAAGAATCCTGTGAAACTGCCCTAGAGCGAGAAGTCTTTGATCTTGTCAAATTCTAGGTATTTATAGACTTTGGCAGTATTCTCGCCTAGTTTTTGAGGAACGATTTGGAGGTATTCTTCAAGGCTGGGGAGTCGCCCAAGCTTGGCACACACCGCACCTAGCTCCGCACTGCCTAGATACACTTGCGCGCCCTTGCCCATACGATTGTCAAAGTTTCTTGTAGAAGTGGAGAATACCACAGCATTATCTCTCACGCGCGCTTGATTGCCCATACATAGGCTGCAGCCGGGCACTTCGATCCTAGCACCCGCTGCGCCAAAGAGCGAGAAATAGCCCTCATCGCTTAGCTGCTTAGAATCCATCTTTGTAGGAGGCACAAGCCAAGTGCGTGTGGCAGACTGCCCTTCGTTTTTCATAATCTCGCCAAATGCCCTAAAATGCCCGATATTTGTCATACAGCTACCGATGAAGACTTCATCGATATTTTTGGGGCGTTTAGGATCAGCTAAAATCTCGCTCAAAGTAGCGACATCATCTGGGTCATTGGGGCAGGCTAGGATAGGGTCTTTGATCTCACTTAGATCAATCTCAATCACTGCGGCATACTGGGCATCTTTATCCGCTCTTAGTAGCACAGGATTGTTGATCCACTCGCGCATTTTCTCTGCGCGGCGCGCTAGGGTCTTGGCATCGCCATAGCCGTCTTTGATCATTGCGTTGATGAGAGAAATGTTGGATTCTAGGTATTCGATGATGGGCTCTTTGTTTAAGGCGATGGTGCAAGCTGCTGCACTGCGCTCGGCACTCGCATCACTTAGCTCAAACGCCTGCTCGACTTTAATGTTTTCAAGCCCTTCGATTTCTAGGATTTTGCCGCTGAAGATGTTCTTTTTGTTTTGCTTGGGGACGGTTAGAAGCCCTTGCTTGATCGCATAGTAGGGGATCGCATTGACTAAATCGCGTAGGGTAATGCCCGAATTCATCGTGCCTTTAAAGCGCACAAGCACAGATTCTGGCATATTGAGTGGCATAGAGCCTGTAACTGCTGCAAAGGCTACAAGCCCACTCCCTGCTGGGAAGCTAATGCCAATGGGGAAGCGCGTGTGTGAGTCTCCGCCTGTGCCAACGGTGTCTGGCAGGCAGAAGCGATTGAGCCACGAGTGGATCACGCCATCTTTAGGGCGCAGGGCGACACCGCCGCGATTGCGCATAAAATCTGGCAAAGTCGCTTGCAAGCTCACATCAGCTGGCTTAGGGTAGGCTGCTGTGTGGCAGAAGCTTTGCATTACAAAATCCGCGCTATAACTTAGGCTAGCAAGCTCTTTGACTTCATCGCGTGTCATAGCACCGGTGGTATCTTGGCTGCCCACGGTGGTGGCGATTGGCTCGCAGTATTCCCCTGCTCTCACGCCCTCTTTGCCGCACGCTCGCCCGACCATTTTCTGCGCTAGGGTGAAGCCCTTTTGGCTAGATTGTGGCTGGGCTGGTTTGGCAAAGCCATCAAACTCACCTAGCCCTAGGAATTTGCGCGCCTTGTTGGTAAGCCCCCTACCGATGATAAGGGGGATCCGCCCTCCTGCGCGGATTTCATCAAAGATCGTGTTTGGACTTAGGGTGAAGCTGCTTACCACCTTGCCATTTTTCACAATCTCGCCGCTATAAGGCTTAAGGGTGATAATATCGCCCTCTTTAAGCTCATCGACATTTGCCACCACTGGTAGGCAGCCGCTATCTTCACAAGTGGCGAAAAAGATGGGCGCGATAATGCTGCCTATCACAAAGCCGCCGCTTTTTTTGTTTGGCACAAATGGAATATCATTGCCAAAGTGCCATACAATTGAGTTGCAAGCAGACTTGCGGCTGCTGCCTGTGCCTACGACATCGCCGACATACACGACGCTAGCATTATTATCTTTAGCGATTTTTTTGATATTTTCTATGCGTGCTTCGTAGTTTTCAACGCGGCTTTTTAGCATAGCTTTAGCGTGCAAGGGTATATCACTCCTTGTGAAAGCATCGCTTGCTGGGCTTAGGTCATCGGTGTTGGTCTCACCATCGATTTTAAGCACAGCTAGCTTAATCTCTTGTGGCAGGGCAGGCTTATGCAAAAACCACTCGGCGTTTGCCCACGACTCGATAATCTCTTTTGCTAGGGCAGAAGTTTTACTCATCGCTGCAATCGTATCAAACACATCATAAATAAGCAGCGTATGTTTGAGCCCATGTGTGGCGATTTTAGCCACCTCCGCGTCTTTAGATTCTAGGGCTTTGATAAGGTAGGGGACATTGTAACCTCCTAGCATTGTGCCAAGCAGCTTTGCCGCAAGCTCTGGGGCAATGCTCTTACACGCCTTGCCTGCGATAATCTCTCCTAGAAACTCCGCTTTAAGCTTGGCTCCTTCATCGACTCCGGGGCTTACGCGGTTTGTAAGGAGATCAAGCGCGAAATCCTGATCCTCCTTGCTCGCACTGGAATCCAACAAAATTGCAATCACTTCTTTTGTCTGCGCTGGTGTGAGTGGTAGGGGTGGAATACCCTCTTTAGCTCTTTCTTCTAAGGCTTGTTTATATGCTGTAATAAACGCTTGCATGAGTGCTCCTTTTGATGTTGCTGTGGTATTCGCAAATGCGGACTAAATCACAAGCCAAGAACCCTTACTCTCAAACCTAAAGCTAGATAGATTCCAGTGTGGGATTGTCCTGTGATTTGCGCTTTGGTGGTTAAGTATAGCAAATTTATCGCGGCATAAGTTTAATTATTTCTTAACTTTTTGGAGTGTTTAAGGCGAGGGGAAACTTTAGAATCTCCATGTCTTTTTAAACTCCCAGGCAGGATTCTAGGGTTTGATCGAAAACTTCACACACCAAAAATCACTTGCAATGGAATCTATTCTCATTGGATTCTAGGATTTTACAATTTTAGATAAGCATGCACTATCTAACTAAATAGATGAGATGACCATACGCAACAAAATCGTATGCCAAACACACTAGAGCCCACCAAATCGCCTTGTGCGCGAGTGAAACTCCTCAATAATGCGTGCTAGCTCGTTGGTGTTAAAATCTGGCCACAGCGTATGGGTGAAAGCTAGCTCGGCATAGCTTGCTTGCCATAGCAGGAAGTTTGAGAGCCGCTGCTCGCCACCTGTGCGGATAAGCAAATCTACATCAGGCATATCCGCAGTATCAAGCGCATTGGCAAAAGTGGATTCCAGGGCTTTGACTGCTTCTTGGGGGCTTTGCGCGCCATTAGACATATTTGCTTGTAGGATTTTGTAGCACGCTCTTGCAATTTCATTGCGCGAGCCGTAGTTTAGGGCTAGGGTTTGGGTGAGCTTGGTGTAGCTCTTGGTGCTAGATTCTAGCGTATAGATAAGATCACGAAGCGGCTGGGAAAATGTTTCAATATCCCCAATAGCACGAAACTTTATTTCATTTTCATGGTAGGTTGGCGCCTCATCGCGTAGGTAGCGCTCCAAAAGACGCATGAGAAAATCGACCTCTTTTTTAGGGCGATTCCAATTCTCCGTGGAAAAGGCATAAAGAGTGAGGAATTGTATCTCATGTTTGGCGCACCAATCAGTGATGACGCGCACATTTTTTGCGCCTTTTTTATGTCCAATATGGCGAGCTTTACCCTGCATTTGTGCCCATCTGCCGTTGCCGTCCATAATGATTGCTATATGCTGCAATGCCTGCATGAAAAATCCTTTTTAGATTAAATTGATTGAAAATAAAGCGCGATTATACTTGAATTCTCCACTTACATCACTTGTCTATTTGCCCAGGCAAAACTCCCTAAACATACTATCAAGCACTTCCTCACTATTATAAGGGCTCGTGATATGCCCTATAGATTCTAGGGCGTCTTTGATATGGTAGGCAAAAAGCTCTAACTCGCTAGACTCCAGTCGCACACGCGCGGCATGGATATGCTCCCTGGTCTTTGCGATAGCTTCTTGCTGGTAGGGTGCGCTTAGGATAATCTCCTCATAAGAGCCTGCATGCAAAGCACTGGCTATGGCGCCCTGCAGCGTATGGGCTGTGGCTTCACGATTAAGTGCATTGATATGTAGCAGAGTAGATTCTGGCAGCTCCAGTAGCGAAGCCAGCAAACTAGAATCCAGAATCTGTGGCTTATCGGCTTTATTGATGATTGGGAGTATGATGAGCTTGGGATTGATGCGCTTGTGAGCGACAATCAACGCAATAACCTCTCTATCATACAAATCTAGCGCACTTGAGCCATCAAAGACAGCTAGAGTTATTGTAGATTCTGCGAGGGCTTGCTTGGTTTTTTCTATGCCTTGCGTCTCAATCGCATTATCACTCTGGCGGATTCCAGCCGTATCAATGAGACGCACGCGATGAGTATCAATAAGGATATGCTCCTCTATCCTATCACGCGTGGTGCCAGCTATGGGAGAGGTGATAGCGCGATCATAGAGCAAAAGCGCATTAAGCAACGAGGATTTGCCGACATTTGGCTTGCCAATAAGCGCGAGACGCACTTCATCGCTGCTACGAGCGGTGGAAAACACATAAATCCGCTCTAGCCGCTCATCGAGGTGGGAAAGCATAGAATCTATGCGCGCGATGATATCACTAGGAATATCCTCCTCGCTATAATCAATCATCACTTCCGTATGTGCAAGCGCGCTAAGCAAGCTCTCTCTACACTCTTGCACAAACTGCCCCAAATCGCCTTTGAGCTGGCGGATCATGGCGCTTTGAAACGCAATATCCTGCGTGCTAATCATCTGGGCTATGGCATTTGCTTGTGCTAAATCGAGTCGCCCCGACAGCACCGCACGCTTGGTAAATTCCCCAGCCCTCGCCATTCTCGCCCCTAGCTGCACACATGCGCGCACCACACGCTGCCCGATGATATCCCCACCATGACATTGAAACTCTACAACATCTTCGCGCGTGTAGCTTCTAGGTGCCGCAAAATACAGCACAATCGCCTCATCGATAAGCTCGCATTTTTGACCAGAATCTCGCTCTGCTTTGGAGCTTTGAGAAAGTATCTCTTGCGAAAGATGCTCTGGAGCATAGAGCGAGCATAGCGTAGCATAGCGTGGAGTAAAAGCACTCGAGCGACGCGTAATCCGCTGGGCTATGGCAAGTGCATTTGTGCCACTTAAGCGCACAATACAAATCCCACCTATCCCGCTAGGCGTAGCGATCGCGACGATTGTATCTTGCAAGCAGAATCTACCACAAGCACTTAGTGATAAAAATCATTGATGACGATATAGCGCTCATTTTGCGGATTCTGGCGAAACGAAATATATTTATCCGGGAGCTGCTCGCGGAGCTTTTTAAGCGCAATAAAGGCTAGAATCCCATCAAGTGGCTTGGTTTTGGCTTTGCCCTCTCGGCGCACTTCATTGATGATACCTACCAAATACGCGTCTATGGCTTCTTCTTGATTATGCAAAAATTGTGCAATTTCCAGGCGGATATTGTAGCCATAAGCTGGCTGAATCCAATTAAAGAGCAGGTATGAGAGCGCTTTGTATCGATAGCCTCTCTCGCCAATAAGCAGTGCAGAATCTGGTCCGTCTAAATAGATATAAAGCGTTTGTGGATCATAGAAGCTTACTTGAATAGTGTGGATTTGGTAAGGTATATAGGAGAACATTTCTTTAATATGAGAAGTGATTTCTTGGATAACCTCTTCTTTTGTCTGGAATGTTGGTGTTTGGAAAGCCTGGGGCTGTGAGATCTCTGTGCGTGGATTCTGGTCGTGTGAATCGCGCAAAAAATCCGAAGCGTCAAAAAACTCCTCACTAGAATGCTGGCTGGAAGCGCCAGAAAATGAAGAGGCGGATTGAGTGTTGGATTTTGGCGTGGCATGTGAAGTGCGATTTGCCGACATAGATTGAGCTAAGGGTGCCATCATAGAGGGGATTGGAGTGGTTATATTAGCAATGATAATGGCAGGCTTTTTGAACAGCCCAAATACCCCTTTGGACTCGTATTGTATAACTTCATATTCCAGCTCTGTTACAGAGCAGCCAAACTCCAAGGCTGCTTGGCTTAGGGCGTTTTGAAGTGTGGGCGCAGTGATCTTTTTCATTACTTACCTCCAGCCTCTTTGCTGTGCTTATGGGCATGCTTGTGCTTGGCGATTTCTGCAGCTCTTTGCTTATCGATGATTTTGTTGATGACAAGCTGCATACCGATGGCAAAGATATTGTTAATCGTCCAATACAGCACAAGCCCTGCTGGGAAAGTGATAAGAAAGAGCGTGAAAATCACAGGCAAGAGTTTAAAGATTTTAGCCTGGGTTGGGTCAAGTGTATTTGGCGTGAGAGCTTGCTGGATATACATACTAGCCCCCATAAGAATAGGCAGGATAAAGTAAGGATCCATTACTGATAGATCGTGTATCCATAGAATCCACTGCGAGCTTTTAAGCTCCACAGCATTATACAGCACGCGATAAATGGCGAAAAATACAGGGATTTGTAGCAGCAGTGGCAAGCAGCCTCCAAGTGGATTTGCGCCGTGCTTTTTGTAGAGCTGCATCATCTGCATTTGCATTTTTTGCGGATCGCCTTTGTATTGCTCTTGGATTTCTTTCATTTTAGGCGTTAAGTCTTTAAGCCGCTGCATACTCATAATGCCTTTATAGCTAAGAGGGAAGAGAATCAAGCGCACAATAATCGTAAGTCCGATAATCGCCCAGCCCCAATTCCCCATAAGCATATAGAGCCACTCTAGGAGCAAAAACACAGGTTTGGCAAAAAAGGTGATAAGCCCATACTCTACGACATCAGTGAGCGGCTCGTAAATAGATTTTAGTAGCTGGTAATTCTTAGGTCCCACATAGCCCTCTAAATCGATAGTAGAATCTAGCATTATGTAGGGGATTGGGTGTTTCTTACTATCGCCGACAACTTGCGTGTGTAGCCCTCGCACATCGCGTGTGAAAAGCAGCGTGGTAAAGTAGCGATCAGATGCGGAGATAAAGGGCACTTGCGTGAAAGACTGCCCTTCAGGCTTGGCGTCTTTGTCTTCGATTTTTTCTATCGTGCCATTGAGTCCGCCACTTTTTAGCACAACGCCGTGGAAGGCATAGCCATCATCATCAGCAACTGGGCGCATACCACTTGAGAGTGCGTAAGGCGTGGGCTTAGAGAGAGCGATGTTTATGGTGTATTTCAAGCCATCTTCATCGTAGAAAAAGCGCAAAGTTTTGGTGATAGTGAGATCTTTTAGATTCTGGGTTAGGATAAGCTCTTGTGGGGCATTTTTATCGCTAGAGAGCGTGATATTCGCACTTGAAGCCTTGTAAGCGGTGTTTGCAGCAAGGGCATTTAGCTCTGGATTTTCAAGCCGCACTTCCAGTGGGAAAATCGCATTTGATGAGAAAAGTGGAAGCTTCTCTAAGGGTTTAGATTCTGTGGAGTTTAGCCCAAATAGCCTGCCTAAGTGGCTAAATATCCCCTCTTGACGGGGTGCAGTGAATTTTCTATCTTTCAAATAGACTTGTGCTATGCGCCCTAGATCATCAATCTCTACCTCCACGCTATTAGAGATGATACGTGAAATCACTGGACGCGCAGGAGTTTTGAAAGGCTCGCCAGAATCTACCCTAGCGCTAGAGCCACTCGTATCGACGCTGCTAGAATCTTTGGCAAAGCTTGGGTTTGAAGCCACATTTGCGCTGCTAGATTCTGCTTGCTGGGCACTAGATGGAGTGGATTGGGACTTTTGCTTGTTTGGATCTTGGACAAAATAGCTATATACGATAATAAAGAGAAACGACACCACCACTGCAAGCAAAACGCGAGAATTCATATCATCTTTTTTCATTTATACTCCTAAATGTTGGGATAAGCATACAAGGTATATGTGAAATATGTAGGCAAAGATGCGACATACATGTACACCCAGTTTTACACTCTTTGTATGTGCGCAAAGGCACAAGCCAATAAACAATAGAATCCAGAAGTTTTACATCACTCAAGCGATCTGGATAAAAGCTTGATTGATTAAGACTGCTACTAGGGCAAAATGTGATAATAGGATAATCCACTCCGCCTTGTGCGAAAGGCTGACAGCGCAAAAGCCGATAAGCGATTTTCCCCACTGCGCGGAATGGATTCTCGTTTGTCAAAAGCAAATACGCGTAGTGCGAGCATGTAGGGTAAAATCGGCAAGAATTTCCAAATACAGGCGAGAGAAAAAGCTTATACCCGCGCCAAAGTATCAAAAGAGCGCTGCGAGAAAGCGCGCATATTGGCACTACCACACGCACGAAATTTAGGCGATAAGCCTTAGTGCTTGCAAAGCTACTAGACACACGCATGTGATCCTCGCTTTGCCAAATCCGCGACATCTGCGCCTCTTGCCACGCCCTTTGGATTTGCAAGCCTGGTTGGCGCGACAGAATCCATAGATTTTAATCTATTTAGCTGATTTACTTCCATATGCTCGCCCTCATCAGATCGACCACCATGTCGAAGCCGCGGCTGTGTGCGCTTAGCCTGCGCCTGGCTTGAAGCTCTAGGCTGAACACTTCTGGTGCCTTGGTGGGAGTGTAAATTGCGCAGGATAAAAGCAAATGTCCTTTCAAACGACTCCCTAAGCTCGCTAAAGCTCATAGTAGCTATACCAGCTTTAGCCACAAATACAAGCTGGAGTTTTGGAGCAACCCCAGAATGTCTAGACGACCAAGCAGCAGAGAATCCAGAAAACAAAGTATGCGCGATAGATTCTCGGCAGATCATGCGGACCCGACGCTTTAGGAGATTACGCGCTGGAGCACTGCCTACCTTGCGCGAGACACTAAGCCCTAGCAAGATTTGTGGCAAATTTCTATCAATACTCTTAGAATCTTGGCATAGTGCATAAAGCACGAAATTCTTCCCATAGCGATAGAACCCATGCCGATAGACCAGATCAAAATCTGCCTTTGTCTTAAGAGAATCCAGCGAACCCATAGCCCATACCAGTCTCTACTACGCACTATACCGCGAGTCGTTTTCGTCCTTTAGCGCGTCTGGCGTTAATAACTCGGCGACCATTTTTTGTCTTCATTCGCTCACGAAATCCATGTGTTCTTTTGCGTGGAGTATTGTGTGGTTGATATGTTCGTTTCATGACAGATACCTTTAAAAGCGTGAAATTAAGTTGTGGATTCTAGCAGGATTTGGCTTAGGTATAGCTTGAATCAATCGCGGAATCTATTTACTTTTTGGCTATATCGTTACACGGAATTTCATGCGGAATCCATGGGGTGCCAATTTAAGAAATCAAAGCAAAGGAATATCATGAGAAATAATAGTTTAAAATCGTTGCGCGCAATGATGGGCGCGATACTACTCTGCTTGGCAGGTATTTATTCTAGCGGATGTGCGAGCTTTTCTATCCAGGCGAGCAAATCTCCCGCTGATACTTTGCAAGATGAGGTGCGCTATAAAAAAGGTGTGCAGATCCTGCACTCCACTCTCCCGCACTCCAAAGTCCAAGTCGAGCATGCCCAAAAACACATCACACACGATACGATTGTGCTCTATATTAGCGCACAGCTTGTAGGCAATGGCAATTTGCAGGGCGATTCCAAGCAGCTTGTACTCACACCAGCAAATGTGCGCGCAAGCTTTGATGACCTACCCTTGCAAGTGCTAGGCTATGAAAAACTACGCAAAAGCGATTATGACTTTATCGATGTGTTGCAAGATTTCAATATCCCCACCCCTACACCAAGCACCAACTCACAAACCACTTACTACAATATCTCGCCATTCTATTACATGATGGATCCGGTTTTTGCATTCTACATGCCTATGGCAAGTCCGTTTGTCATCGAAAACGCTAGCTCTGTAGCATACACACAAGAAAAACGCGGCGCACTCAAAGTGCTGCTAATGAACTATCTGCGAGAATCCACCCTAAGCACCAAAGAAGCACGCGGCGGCTTTATTGCCATCAAGCGTGCAGGCATTAAAGAGAGCGGCACACTACACCTAGAAGTGCAAATAGGCAAGGATACTCATCGCTTTAGTTTTGCTGTCGTGAAGTTGTAGGCATTAGGAAAATCACAGGCATAAAGCACGCGATAAACCCAATAAAACAACACCATAAACCTAATATGGATTGCCAAAGCACGCCAAAACAACACCCTACTCAAAAAGCTTGGATTCTAGCAAGCTCCCCTTGATTTATCATATCAGCTAGTGTATTCATGCACTCTTCTATGATTCGCTCCTCCTCTGCTAGCGTGATAGAATCCATGCGCGTTTCCACAAAAACATAGCGCTTATTGTGTGTCGCCCAGCGGCGTGTGTCATAGCGCGGATAGATGGCAATGGTGGGGATACGCTCATTAAGTGCAAAATGCAGCGCGCCAGTGCTAGGACTTATTACCACACTTGATTGCGAGATCAATGCACCAAGCATAAGGAGCTCGTCGGTATTTTGATAGACGATAAGCTTTTGTAGTGGAGTAGAATCTATGGGAGTAGGTTCTGGGCTAGAATCTAGCGCGGTAGAATTCAAAAAGCTTATAGGGGGGGGGGGCAATATTATGGGTGCTTGTTTGCTCTGCTTGGCTTGTGGCTATTTTGGCTATGGTTTGTGATCCCCCACAATACCGCTTAGAGCAGTATTGTGCCAATGCCTCGACAAAGCGCGCATGCACTTTCTCAAATGTGATTACCAAAGGGATACAATCACACCTGCTTGCCACTTTATCAATAAGCCGCAAAAACCCATGCAAGCTTAGCGAATACGGGCAGGCGTTGTTAAATGGATTTATCATCACAAGATAGCGCGCAGGATTTTTGCCAGAATCTTTGCTGACATCTCTGCTAGAATCAAGCTTCACTCGTTTGGCTAGCTCTGCGGCAAGAAACTTTTGAGCCTTTTCTTCACGCTCGCTTCCACAAGCGATTTTCGCATTTGTAAGATCGATATTGCCAATGCGCTCATCATAGCGCTTAGGGTCGATCGCCCTTGCATAGGCAAGCAGAATCTGGCGCTCATCATAGTGATAATATCGCTTCCCCATATAAATAGGCACTGTGCGACAGCGCAGAGAAAATAGGCTTCTAAATTTCGTAGCACAGATGATTTTTCTAGCATTGGTGGAGAGAGCGAAATTGATAAAGATAGTTTTGGCATTTGAGAGAATCACATAGTCGCAACGCACAGCATCTATATCTTCTTTGGTGCATTCACGCACTTCATCGACAAACTCACAATGACGCAAGAGATTTTGCATGGTCGGCTTGGCAAACACAATGAGCTCGCAGTCATAAATAGCCTTAATCGCATAAAAGCTCTCAAAACCTATCACGCACTCGCCTAGCGCATTTTGGATAAATATCACACCAATACGCAATCGCGCCTTATCCCTAGCCATATCATCAGCTCCCAACCTAGAATCTAAATCCCATAATCATAACAAAATCTACAGCACAAATTGCAACCATAGACAGCTTAGTATCAATGCCAGATAAGTAAAAAATTTCTTTACTTAATGAAAAAAATAAAGGGAGATTTAAGTTTTTTTATATCAAACTTGCACGCGTTGCAAGATTCTAGCTAGAGCTAGTAAGACTGGATTCTAGTGGTATTTTGGTATCAATCCTACAAAGCTTCCTAAAGGAGAAAATATGTCAAATATGGTCGCCCCAAGTCAAACTCCTGTGTGGGTCAATGAGGCGCGTTGCAAGGCTTGTGATATTTGCGTATCGCTATGCCCTGCTGGCGTGCTTGGTATGCGCCTAGATCCGCATAAGGTTTTGGGCAAAGTGATAGAAGTAGCCCACCCCGAGAGCTGCATAGGCTGCCAAGAGTGCGAGCTTCACTGCCCGGATTTTGCGATTTATGTCGCCGATAGAAAAGAATTTAAATTCGCCAAAATCACACCCGAAGCGCAAGAGAGGGCACAGCAAGTGCGCAGTAATCATTACATGGCTTTAGATACCAATACACAAAGGAAGTAACATGCGAGAGGTAATTTCTGGCGGCAATGAGCTTGTGGCAAAAGCAGCCATAGATGTAGGTTGTAGGTTTTATGGTGGTTATCCCATTACTCCATCGTCTGATATTATGCACGAAATGAGCGTGCTCCTACCAAAGCACGATGGGCATTTTATCCAAATGGAAGATGAGATAAGTGGGATTTGTGCCGCACTTGGTGCGTCAATGAGTGGGGTGAAGTCTATGACAGGTAGTTCTGGTCCGGGGATTTCGCTAAAGGTAGAGCAAATCGGGCTGGGATTTATGGCTGAGATTCCGCTTGTCATCGCTGATGTCATGCGCTCTGGTCCTTCTACTGGTATGCCTACGCGCGTAGCACAGGGCGATGTAGGGTTTTTGAAGCACCCAACACATGGGGATTTCAAAGCCGTAGCAATCGCTCCTGGGAATCTAGAAGAGTCCTACACACAGACCATTCGTGCTTTTAACCTCGCAGAAGAGCTCATGACACCAGTGTTTTTACTAATGGACGAAACTATCGGGCATATGTATGGCAAAACACATATTCCAGAGCTCGCAGATATACAAAAATCCATAGTCAATCGCCGTGTTTTCAAAGGCGACCACAAAAGCTATCAGCCTTATCAAGTAGAATCCAATGAGGGCGCGGTTTTGAATCCGTTTTTCACGGGCTATCGCTACCATATCACAGGGCTTCACCACGGACCACTAGGCTTCCCTACAGAAGATGCGCAAATGGGGCAAGCGCTCATCGACAGGCTCTTTAATAAGATAGATTCTAGAGAATCCACCATCTGCCAAAATGAGGAACTTGACCTAGAGGACGCAGAGATCGCTATCATCGCCTATGGCTCCACGGCTCTAGCGGTAAAAGAAGCCATGATTGAGCTTAAAAAGCTTGGTAAAAAGGTAGGACTATTCCGCCCAATCACTCTCTGGCCAAGTCCAAAAACTCGCTTAAAACAGCTTGGTGAGAAATACAAAAAAATTCTCGTAATAGAGCTCAATAAAGGTCAATATCTCGAGGAAATCGAGCGCGTGCTTCTGCGCAAAGTCGAGTTCATGGGACAAGCAAATGGGCGCAGCATATCGCCTGCGCAAATTATAGAAAAGATCAAGGGGATGTAACATGGCTTTTAATTATGATGAATATTTACGCGTAGATAAAATGCCTACGCTTTGGTGCTGGGGCTGTGGCGATGGCGTTATCCTAAAATCGATTATCCGCACAATCGATGCACTTGGTTGGAATATGAATGATGTATGCTTGGTAAGTGGGATTGGTTGCAGTGGGCGCATGAGCTCCTATGTCAATTGCAATACTGTGCATACCACACATGGACGCGCATTGGCGTATGCAACAGGCATTAAGCTTGCCAATCCTAAAAAGCATGTAATTGTCGTAAGTGGTGATGGCGACGCGCTGGCAATCGGCGGGAATCACACGATCCATGCTTGTAGGCGCAATATCGATTTAAACTATGTGCTAGTCAATAACTTTATCTACGGGCTTACAAACTCCCAAACCTCACCCACCACGCCACAAGGCATGTGGACAGTTACTGCGCAGTTTGGCAATATCGAAAATAGCTTTGATCCCTGCAAGCTTGTCGATGCAGCAGGAGCGACATTTGTCGCCAGAGAATCTGTGCTCGATCCCAAAAAGATTGAAAAAGTGCTCTATGAAGGCTTTAAACATGAGGGCTTTAGTTTCTTTGATATCCATAGCAACTGCCACATCAACCTTGGACGCAAAAATAAAATGGGCGAAGCGGTGCAGACGCTCAAGTGGATAGAGTCTCGCACCATTAGCAAACGCAAATATGACGAATTGAATGAAGAAGAAAAAGTTGGTAAATTCCCCACTGGAATTCTCAAACATGACACAAGCAGAATCGAATATTGTCGTGCATATGATGGTGTCATCGAGAAAGCTAAAATGCAAAAAGGAGGGCACTAATATGGAAGCACAACTTCGTTTCACTGGTGTAGGTGGTCAGGGTGTTTTGCTCGCGGGCGAGATTCTCGCAGAATCTAGAATCCGCGCAGGTGGCTATGGCGTGCAAGCTTCGACCTACACCTCTCAGGTGCGTGGCGGTCCTACAAAAGTCGATATCCTGCTAGACTCGCAAGAGATTCTCTATCCTTATGCCAATGAGGGGCATATTGATTTTATGCTCTCTACTGCGCAAGTGAGCTACGAGCAGTTCAAAAATGGCGTGAAAGGTGGTGGAATCATCGTTGTTGAGCCAAATCTTGTAACCCCGAGTGCAGAGGATAAAAAGATGTTTAGAATCTATGAAATTCCAATCATCACAATTGCCAAAGAAGAAGTTGGCAATGTCGTTACGCAATCAGTTGTCGCGCTTGGTGTAACCGTTGCTTTCACGCAATGTGTCGATAGGGATTTAGTCTATGAAACAATGATTGCAAAAGTCCCAGCAAAAGTCGTGGAGCTCAATAAAAAAGCATTTGAGCTAGGTGAAAAATACGCGAAAAACGCCATGGCATAGTGGCAGCCATCGCGCTTAAACTGCTATGCCATTTATCCGCGAGAGACACTACATACAAGTCCCCGTAAAATCCACACAATTTCTCATCAAAGCTTTGGGATTCTCCCCAAAGCTTGCGCAAAAGACAATCGATAAAGCCAGGTTGCGCCTCCCGGATAGCACCCCTATCCACAAGTCCCAGCTCATAAGCGGTGAAGTGTGGCTCACACGCTTTGTGGATACATATTATCCGCAAAGTGAGCTGCTCTCTCCAATATTTTCTACAAACGATTTCGCACTTTTTGATAAACCAGCAAAATTACTCACCCACCCCAAAGGCACTTTCACACATAAAAGCCTAATAGATTCTATCCGCTATTTTTGCGGCACGCAAGCCCAGCCTATTCATCGCTTAGATTATGAAACAAGTGGGGCGATCCTTGTGGCAAAGACTAGGCAGAGTGAAAAAGCCCTAAAGCATCTTGTAGCCACCCACAAAGTGCAAAAGCTCTATCTAGCAAAAGTTACAGGCATATTGCGCGATGAGCTTCTTATTGACGCGCCAATTTACACGCCCCATAAGCACGCCAGAGGTCATCTCTCTATCCGCTCTTGCATTAGCGATTTAGGCAAAGACTCTCGCACGCTTCTTACACCAATACACATCGACACTGCGCATAATTGCACCTATATCCACGCCACACCCCTTACAGGCAGGACACATCAAATCCGCCTGCATTGCGCCCATATCGGGCTTCCAATCTGTGGCGACTTGCTCTATGGGGCAGGCGATTGTGCAGCTGACTCCTATCTAAATGCGCTAAAAGAGCATTTCCTAGCAGAATCTAATATAGTAGATTCTAGCGCACAGGCTAAAGCGACTGACAATAAGCTTTTGGCACAAACCCTATGCCTCCACGCTTTTAGCCTGCACTTTTGCTACGACTCTATCCACTACACCATAACTACACCACCACCAAGCTGGTGGATCGCATTTATTTGAGTGTTTTGAGATCCCTATCATAATCCCTGCCCCCAGAGATTCTGGTTCGTTTAATATTGTAGTTTGGGTGGAAAAGTGCGCGCTCTTCTTCTATGACTTTGGCTTCAATGAAAAGTAGATTAAGCAGAGTGTGTATAAAATCATCTGTCATAAATGGCAAATGCCTTGCTTGCGTAATTTGCTCCGCAAGCTGTTTGTGCTTGCGCTTAAATGTATCACTCATATAAATCATAAAAGGTATTTCTACCATAAATCTCGAATTCATAGACTCTGCGTGTCCCATAAAATCCCGAAAATCAAACACTTCATCGCCGTGATCACTTAGATAAAACACCAAAGCATCCGTGTGTGCAAATCGCTCAATAATTGCATTAACAATATAATCATTGTAAGCCACAGCATTAAGATAATGCACCTTTGTTTGAAGCTGAGCAGGGCTTAAGTGAAGCGGCTGGTTAAGATATGTATCAAGGTTATTTTGTGTCAATGAGTCTGTATTAAATTTCGCAAAAGATAACGGATAGCGATCTTTATAGTTAAGGTGTGTCCCCATTAGGTGAATAACATAAAAATTATTATCTGCTGGCTTTTGCTTGACTTCATCAAGCATACGAAGCAAGACTTCATCATAGAGTCTCCCTGAAGTAGAACTATCATTCCACGCGCTAAATCGCGTATATTTCGCACGCCTAGATATAGATTCTGGCGCGTTGCCATAGACTGATACGGCTTCTTGATTACTAAGCCAATATGTTTCATAACCTGCTGCATTCAATAAGTCGAGTAGATTTGCTTGCATATACCATGGCGTGCTAGCATTTTCATAATTACTAAGAGTAAGCACTTTTTGTAGAGATTCGTTTGTGTGAGAATGTGGAGATATGACATCATAAAAAACGACTAAATTCCCACGGGCAGCTAGGGCTTGTAGATTGGGGGTCGTATCAAGCTTATACCCATAAAGCGACATATAGTTGCGCTGAGTGGATTCTCCTATGATAAATATGATATTTGGTATTGTGGCAGTGCTTTTTTCTATGATCGTATTAGAAGCATTATGCTCTATGGAGTATGATAACTGCTTGTATTCATTGATATATGCGTTATGTTGTGCGGTAGCTTGTGAGATAACATCGATGTAGCGCATAAGCATATTTTTATCCGCTACATAATGAAGTGCGCTAGGGACTTTGGAAAGCTTAATGCCAAGAATCGTGCTGCATATAATGACAATGCCTAACGCAACGCTAGACTGCAATGTGCTAGTTGCAGATGTAACAGACCTATTACGCATTGCTACATATACAAACACCACGCTTATAACCATAAAGCCACCTAGCCATAATACTACGGGTAAAATATCACTATAGACAGAAAGAAACTCACGCACTTCTAGGAGATTTGTAGAAAGAAAAGTAGTAAAAAATGTGCTATTTAACCACGAATGAAAATTGCATAATAAAAAGATATCAACACATCCAGCAATACAACAGCACCCCACAATGATGATTTCTATAATTCTTGCAGGCTTGAATAATCTTGCCAAGCATTCTGTTATGTAAAAACACAAAAATAATAGAGCAAAACTTGTGGCAACAAACTTAAGCAACCATATTGCGAATAATGGCGTTACCCCCCCCCCCCCGTTTTTATAAGCCATAAAATGACTATAAAAATATGCGCAAATACGCAATACAAAAACCATACATTTGCTACTTGTGTAAAAGTCGGCAAGCCAACAACATATCGCCTAGTAAATAGGCGTAACCATAGTGGGATCATAGGACTACTACTTCTTCTTTTTCTCTGGCTTTTTTTCACTAAACCAGCCCTTGATCTTTTCAAAGGCTTCTTGGAATATGTTTTCATACGGCTTGCTATGCACGCCAAAGCTCTCATCTAGCCTTTGGAGTAGCTCCTTTTGCTCGCTGCTTAGTGTTTTTGGATATGTGATAGACACTTGCGCGATTAAGCGTCCTTTAGCCTTTGTATTGACATCAGCCACACCCTCTCCATTGAAGACAAACTGCTCTTTATCTTTTGTATTTGGTGGGAGATTTAGCTCGATTGGCTCGCCACTAAGGGAGGGGATATGGATTTTCGCCCCAAGTAAAATCTGCGTGAAAAACACAGGCACTTCTATGTAAATATCATTCCCATTGCGGATAAAGTGCGCATCATCTTGCACATATAGCACAAGATACAAATCCCCCCTAGATCCACTTTTACCCTGATTGCCCTTGCCGCTTATGCGTAGGCGCATTTCATTATCCACGCCCGCTGGGACAGAGATTTCCACCTCTTCGCTTGCAGTGGTAAAGCCATCGCCCTTGCAAGCTTGACAAGGCTTAGTGATGATACTGCCAGATCCGTGGCAGCGCGGGCAAGTCTGCCCAAATGCCATAAACCCCTGCTGGACAAAGACCTGCCCCTTGCCGCGGCAATCTGGGCAGGTCGCCGAGCTTTTATCTGCGCTTCCGCTACCATCGCACTCTTTACAAGGTGTTTTATAGATAATAGAGACAGATTTTTTACAGCCAAACACCGCCTCTTTGAAGCTAAGGTCAAGCCGCATTAAAAAATCAAGCTCATATTTCTCCTGCGATCTAGCTCCCTTCCTACCACCGCCAAAGCCAAATGCCTGCCCAAACAAATCTTCAAAAATCGAGCCAAAGCCAGAAAAATCTCCGCTAAAGCCCTTGCCCTGCCGCTCTAGCCCATCTTTGCCATAGCGGTCATAGATTTGTCGCTTCTCATCATCGCTTAGGATTTCATACGCCTCGTTTATTTGCTTAAATCTCTCTTCCGCACTTTTGTCATCTGGGTTTCTATCTGGGTGGTATTTCAACGCTAGCTTGCGGTAAGCTTTTTTGATGATTTCCTTATCACTTGTGCGCTCAATCTCTAGAATCTCATAGTAATCAAACTCTTCCATGCACTACTCCTAAAACTTATTAAAATAACACCATTGCACTAGCCTGCGCACCATATGAGTAAAAACTATGCGTGTAGATTCCCTGCGCACCCAGACTAAATGTGCAGGCTTTGCTCGCGCGGTAGGTTAATCCCATAGAGAGCGTAGCATAGCTGTGATACCTACTATCTGGCAGCGCGAAAATCGCCTGCCCCCTCGTATCAAGCGCAAGCAGGCGTGCCAAGCTATCAAATCCTATCACACCAATATCCTGGCGAAACGCCGGGACAATCGAGAAAAACACCCTCCTCCCCATGAATTGCCGATACTGCACGCCAACCTCAAGACTGCTGCGCAACACATAAGTGCTCATGAAAGTTTTTTGCTCATTTGTAAGATCGTGCATAGGATAGAGGGCTTGGAGATTGAAGCGCGAATATGGCTCCAAGAAACTTGAGCCAAAGGCAAAAACATAGCCATACGAGAGCGCAACATTTGTCGCACTACTGAAAAGCCAGCTGCTAGATTCTGGGGTGTTTGCACCAGAGCCATGAGCAGCTTGGAAGCTCTGGGCGATAAAGCCAGCAACATGCTGTGCCTCAAAAAACACATCGCTATACATGCCAAGCGTCAGCGACTGCGCACTTATAAGCTTGGCTGATGATTGTAGCGCGGGATTTTGCGCAGAAGTGTTAGCACCTAGGATTCCGCTTTGCCCCAGCGCGCCCTGATACGCATAGCCCAAAAATGCGCCAAGCGGATAGCGATCGATAAGACCATCGTATTTCACCACACCGCCACCATAAAAAGAGCTAGTACCTGGCGCACCCGAGAAACTCGCCTCACCACCGGCACCTAGAATCTGGAGCGCATGATCTCTATCAAAGCGTGTATTATAGCGATATGAGATGCGCGAATTATGCGTGAGATTCCCCATATCTGTGCGGCTTTGATTTACTAGGAGTGGCGTTGCGGTGTTTGGCAAGAGGGTGTGCGGCGTAGAATCTAGCGGTGCAAGTGGGCTTGCAGAGGCAATAGCCAGATTTGCTCTATTAGATTCTATACTAGAATCCACACCATGCAGCATGCTCGCGCCAGCTGCTACCACCCACAGCACGCGGTGCATTGATTTAGATATGTTTATCATTATTTACTCTCTTTAATCCATATTATTTACATGATTTGTTTGCAAAATCCCAAAGATTCTGCGCAGATAAAGTCGCGATTATAAAAAATTTGTCTTATAAAAGGGCTTAATTTGCTAAAATTTTCGGGCATTTTGACTAGTGAGGACAATCATGAAACCCAGTGTAAAAGACTTTAGCCTATGGTGTGATTTTATCGAGCGCGGATTTTTGGAGCAGGAGTTTTTGCAGCACATTAACGAAGCGCATTTCATGGGCGCGACGAGCAATCCTAGTATTTTTGCCAATGCGATTTTGCATTCTAATGCCTACCAAGAGCAGCTAAAAAACTTACGCACCCAGCCCAATCTCTCTCCAAAAGCAATCTATGAAGCACTTGCTATCGAGGATATCAAACTCGCTGCAAATGCGCTCTCTAGGCTTTATGCAGCTGATAAAGACTATGGCTATATCAGTATCGAGATTGATCCGATGCTAAGTGAAGACACACAAAAAAGTATCGATGAAGGCAAACGACTCTATGAGAGCATAGGCTATGAAAATGTGATGATCAAAGTCCCTGCCACAGAGGCGGGCTATGAGGTCATGGGCGCGCTATTTAGAGAGGGGATCAATGTCAATGCGACTTTGATTTTTACAGAAAAGCAAGCCGCACAATGTGCCAAGATTTTGGATAAAAACGCCAAAACAAATGCACGCGCAGTCATTAGCATATTTGTCTCGCGCTTTGACTCTGCTATCCCTACTCCTGCGGATAATCTCCCAAAGCTCGGTGTGCTTAATGCAATGCTTTGCTACAAGGCGATTGAAGAGGTGGGCAACCCTAGAATCCGCCCACTCTTTGCCTCCACGGGCGCGAAGCTTAAGGGGCTAAATCCCGACTACTACATCACCAATCTCATCGCTCCACACAGCGTCAATACCGCGCCACTTGCGACGATTGAGGCGTTTCTCTCTGCGCCACAAGAGCGCGCTATACCTTGGCTTGAGAAAAAGGAAATCCTAAAGCAAATTAGCCAAATCGATATGGGCAAATCAAGCCTAGAATCTATCCAGCAAACACTTTTTGACAATGGGATAAAAGCTTTCAAAGAATCATTTAGCCAAATGCTCGCAAAGCTTGGAAGTCTATAGGCTTTGCACTGCTTATATTACACACTGCTTGCAACACCAAACCCGCTATCCACCCGCACGCAGTCCAATAGCCCCGCACGCACAATATCCACAAATCCAAGCAATCCAAATAAGCTAGAGCGGTCTAGATTCTAGCTCGAGTAGCTCTGCATAGTGGCGCTTGCTACATTCTAGCAATTCATCAAACTTAAATCCCAGCATGACGATACGATAGAGATCTGGCTTGTGCTTTTTCCAGTTATAGAGCGTTTTGGTATCAATCCTCAAAATCCCAGCCATATCGCGTTGCGAAAGACGCTTGGGGCTAGTTTGCTTGGGTGTTTGCGCATGACTTGACATTGTGGAGAGCCTTGTGGTTTTTGGCATAAGCATATATGGAGTTAGCATAAAAATAAACAAAGTAATATTTACCTATTTTTATAAATTTACTAGTAATAATTACTTATATATCAAGATAAACTAAGTTACATGCTGCTAGAATCCCACGATTCTACACAAGGAGCGCTCGCAATATGAAAGTGCTGATTCTAGCGGGTGGGCTGGGGACAAGGCTTGCTGAAGAAACAGATCGCAAACCAAAACCCATGGTCGAGATAGGTGGCTACCCCATATTGTGGCACATCATGAAGCTATATGGATTCTATGGACTGCGTGATTTTGTTATTCTCACAGGCTACAAATCCCATGTGATCAAAGAGTATTTCATCAACTACTATATGCGATATAGCAATATCTCAGTGGATTTAGCAACAAACTCCCTCCAAATCCACAACAACAAATGTGAGCCATGGAAAGTTACCATGCTCTACACCGGGCAGGAAAATATGACAGGCAGCAGAATCTATCAAGCAAAAGACTACATCGGTGATGAGAGCTTTTGTCTCACCTATGGCGATGGTGTGAGTGATGTCAATATTACCAAACTCATCGCCTACCACAATACCCACAAAGGCGCAGTAACCATGACCTCAATTTTGCCCGAGGGGCGATTTGGCGCACTAGAGTTTGCACAGGCAAGCACTAGTCAAGATTCTGGCAAGATAGTGCGCTTTAACGAAAAGCCAAAAGGCGATATGCTAAAGCATGCCAATAACCACATAAGCGAGAGTGGCTGGGTGAATGGTGGCTTTTTCGTCTGTGATCGGCAGATTTTTGACTATCTCGCCCCAGATCCTGCATGCGTCTTTGAGCAAGAGCCTTTGCACAATCTCGCAGAATCTGGAAATTTATATGCCTATAAACATAGAGGATTTTGGCAGTGCATGGATACACTCCATGACAAACAAAAGCTCACGCAAATGTGGGCAAGCGGGCAAGCACCATGGGCGCTGTGGCAAAAACCCAAGAATCCATAGTCAGCAATCAGCCCACACACAATTTCTAATTTGATATGAAAGGATACCTATGCAGCTTCAACGCAATCCAAGCGAACTCACAGGGATTCTAGGGGCTGAGAAAATCAACCTCCTAGAATCCATAAACGACCAGACAAAATGGCGTGCCTACCGCGATACCTATGCCAAAGCCCAGAATCTAAGCATCATCACACCCTACCCCACACAGATAGATTTTGAGCTAAACGCCACCTGTAATCTCGCCTGCCCGATGTGCCCACTCTCCACAGAAAGCAATGCTCAAAAAACTCACATCAATTTTCCCTATGAGCTCTTTTGTAAAATCATCGATGATGGCGTGCCGCGCGGACTACGAGCCATCAAGCTAAACTATCTCAATGAGCCACTTTTGCGCAAAGATCTAGAGCAGTTTATCGCTTATGCCAAGCGCGCTGGAGTGCTAGATGTGTATTTCTCTAGCAATGGGCTTTTGCTAAACCCAAACCGCATTCAATCACTCATGGATTCTGGACTTGATAGGATTCAAATCTCCATAGACGCACATTCTAAAGAAGTATATGACATTATCCGTCCCGGAGGCGATTACAATCGAGTTATACAAAATGTCCTAGCACTGCTTGCGACAAGGAAACAGCGAGGGAGTATCACACCGCTGGTGCGGGTGAATTTCGTGCGCACCGAGCGCAACGAGCATGAGCTTGAAAGCTTTATTGGATTCTGGCGAGACAAAGCAGATATGATTGGCGTGCAAGAAATGGTGCTACCAACCAAAAGTCAAGAATCTATCCGCTCCAAGACCACTGAAAAAAAGGCGAGCTTTGGCTGCTCATTCCCCTACAAACAGCTTGTCATCACAGCAGAGGGCGAAGTGCTCCCTTGCTGCACATTCTGGGGAGAGAAAATGCCTCTAGGCAATATCATCACACATTACCAGCGCCATGGAAGCGTGGATTTGGGGAGATTCTGGCTTGGCAAGCAGATGAGAGAGCTGCGCGAAATCCACAAAAATGGCGAATTTAGCAAAAGTGCGATTTGCGCCAAATGTATAAGTGGCGCGCTAGGCTAGCTCTAAGCCACTTATCGCCAATCCCCATAATCCCCAAAGGAAGCACATGTATCATGTATTTTTCAACACTTCCACCCCCTATATCAAATATCTCGCCGTGCTGCTACATAGTATCATCGCCCATACCCGACCAAGCACCCCAGCCATAAAAGAATCTCAAGCACCCTATATCTTCCATGTGCTGCTAGATTCTGGGGCGTTTGATGAGAGCAGCCAAGGAGAGCTAGAATCATTGCATTCACTTATCCACATACTCAATCAATCTTATCCCTGCGAGCTTAGAACTCATGACTGCGCACAGCTTCTAACTCAAATCCAGCCAGAGCCAAATATCAATCGTGTGATTTATAGCAGGTTGTTTGTGGCGAATTTTGTAGATGAAAGTGTGGAGAAATGTCTCTACCTGGATACAGACATGCTCGCCCTTGATGATGTGCGCGAAATTTTTGCTATGGAGATTGGAGAGAAAGTGCTTGGCGTCGTGCGCGATGCCGTAGCCTACCAAGCCCCACTAGAATCCAAAACAGGCGGCAAGCCCTTTAGATTCTCGCACAATCGAGTGTATTTCAACTCTGGTATGCTGCTTATCAATCTCAATGCGTGGCGCACAGAAGCCATAGAGCAAAAAGCAGTGCGATTTCTACAAAGCTACCACGCGCTCTACTTTGACCAAGACGCGCTTAATGCAGTAATCGGGGATCAAGTCGAGCTGCTAGATCTAGCGTGGAATTTTCAATTTTATTTTTATGCTCAATATGAAGCACACAAGATATTTCGTAACCCTCCAAACCCCTACCAGGCAAGCTTCATAAACCGCAAAATTATCCACTATGTTTGCAACCCTAAGCCATGGGAGAGCCCATATCTCTCGCTAGATTCTATGCATTTGCCTGTTTTTGCGTATGATAGAGATGTGTGGTGGGATTTAGCCATGCGCACAGAGCCTTTTGCCAAAGAGCTTATCGCCATAGAGCAGAGCTTCACACATCAAGCTCTAGAATCCTACTCGCGCGCGCTAGGCGCAGATTTGCAAAACATTTATAAGCGAATCGATAATATCGCTAGCTTCATAAAAAACCCCATAGGCTTTGTATATCGCAAGTTTATGAAAAAGATCGCCAGAATCTAGCCACCCTCACAACCAGATTCTAGCATATTGGAATGCCGCTTGCTTACCCTAGCTAAAGGCTGCAAAGCTCGCAATACAAGGACGGACTATGATAAATGGCTACTACGCCGCCACAGGTGGCATGATCACGCAGTTTAATCGTCTCGATGTCATCTCAAACAACCTTGCCAATCTCAACACCAATGGCTTCAAGCGTGATGATGTAGTCATCGGGGATTTTTTACGACTCTATAAGCAGACACAAGACACCCTACCGATAAAAGACCACACCCGCGCCGCTGCCCAATACCAAAACCGCAATCTAAACCGCGTCCCAATCATCAGTGAAGAATACACAGACTTCACCACGGGTGCGCTTGCCCAGACAGATAGCCCGCTTGACTTCGCCCTACAAAAGCCCAATGCCTACTTCGCTATACAAACCCCTGATGGCGTGCGATATACACGCGATGGAAGCTTCACAATCGACAACGAAGGCTTCCTAAGCACCAAGCAAGGCTTCCGCGTGCTCTCGCGCGCAGGGATTGATGGCGAGGGCGGGATCATCGTGGGTGCTGGCATGCAAATCGAAGCAGACAAAAATGGCAATCTCTACTTCCGTTCAAACGCTAACGAGGAGCTCAATGCTCCAGCAGATGGCGGTGCGCTGGCGATTGTAAGCTTTGATAATCCAAAATACCTACAAAAAGTCGGCAACAATCTCTACAAATACCCAGATGAGCGCATAGAAGATCGGCTGATTCTCGTTAATGACGGCTCGCTTGCACAAGGATTTGTAGAAAAAAGCAATATCAATGCAGTCCAAGAGATGACTGCGCTTATCGAGACCAATCGCTTGGTGGATATGTATTCTAAGGCGATGCGCACCTTTGTCGATGACTTCGCGCCTGAAGCTATTGGTAAGCTTGCTGTGAGAGCATAGGCGATAAAGCGTAAAAATGTGTAGCAGTCTGTAAGAGGTAGGCTATGAGCATACAAAACAAAGCACTAGAGAGATTCCCGCATGTGTGCAGGGCATTTGGGGCGTATGAGACAAACTGCTATATCGTGCAAACTCCGCAAGGGGAGTTTATCATCGATCCGGGCTTTGATAGCGCGCAGTGGGTGCTAGAATCCACTTCTAATCCTTTGGCGATTTTGCTCACACACGGGCATTTTGACCATATCTTTGATGTAGCGAAAATCAAAGCCGCTCGCCCAGATATTCCGCTGTATTGCCCTAGGGCAGATAGCTTTATGCTAGAGAGCGATTGCTTTGACACGGGGCTTACCCCCTATCAATTTGGCGCAAATGATGTGCTTGTGAGCTGTGAGAAGGGCAGAAGTGATTTTACTCTGGCTGGGGTGGAGATTAGCTACCTACACTTCCCCGGGCATACGCCGGGCTGCAGCGTGATAGTCATCGGCGATAGCATATATAGCGGGGACTTCATCTTTAAGCGCAGTATTGGGCGATATGACTTCCCCTACTCTAGCGCGGCGGATATGCGAGAATCCCTTGTGCGATTTAGCGCGTTAGAGCTTGGTGGGCGCGGAGATTCTACTGAAATTTTCCCAGGGCATGGGGATAGCACACTACTAGGCTATGAGCAGGAGAATGTCAAACTCTGGATCGCGAGAATCTAAACATATCTTGCATTTTTTGCGTCTTTTTTTCTTGTTTTGGCACTTTTGAGGACAGGCTTTGCGAGGCTAGATTCTAGGGCGGATTCTGCCAGAATCTAGCCATGTGAAAAGTAGAATCTAAGCAAAATCGCGCTATCGTTGCACCTCGTGATTATATTTAGCTTCATTATTTGGTTTGCCCTATGGATTTTATATTTCTTATCATCACAGCGGGTCTTGGGATTTCCATTATCCTAAATCTCGCACTACGCTATTTTGATATCCCAGCTATCATTGGCTATATTCTCACGGGCGTGCTGATTGTATATTGGTTTGATATCCGTGGGAATGAGATTCTCACCGATGTCGCAGAGTTTGGAATCGTGTTTTTGATGTTTATGATTGGGCTTGAGTTTAGCTTCGATCGACTCAAGGCTATGCGCCAAGAAGTGCTGATATTTGGGATTTTGCAGGTGAGTATTACGACACTAGCATTTTTCCTTGTCAATTACTTTATACTAGGCTTCCCAGTGGTGTTTGCACTGGTAGTGAGCATGGGATTCTCGCTCTCCTCTACGACAATCGTCCTAAGCCACTATGAGACAAATAGGCAGCTTGATACTTCATTTGGCAAAAACGCTGTGGGGATTCTCATCATGCAAGACATTGCTGTAATCCCTATTTTGCTGATTTTGGCAATTATTACAGATTCGCAAGCCTCGCTTGGCGACATGCTTTTGAAAACTTTTGTCTCTGGTGTGCTTGTCCTAGCGTTGCTGCTCGTGCCAGGCAGGTGGCTAGCAGTGCGTATGCTCACACGCGCAGCCAGAGCGAAGGCAAACGAGCTTTTCATGGTGAGCGTGCTTTTCATCGTGCTTGGCGCAGCGCTTCTAGCGCATGTGTTTGGATTCTCCATGTCGCTTGGAGCGTTTATTGCTGGTATGAGTATCTCCAAGACAAAGTTCCGCTACCAAGTCCAAACTGATCTCGCGCATTTTAAAGACATTTTCTTGGGTCTCTTTTTTGTAACCGTGGGCATGCAGATTGATGTGGGGTTTTTGTTTCAAGAGTTTTTCACGCTCGCTCTCGCCCTAGCGCTTGTGATGGTGTTTAAAACTGCCGTAGTATATTGGATTTTGCGGTGGTTTCGCAGCCACCAGAGTGCGCTCAAAACCGCTCTCTCACTCTGCCAAATCGGGGAGTTTTCTTTCGCGATTTTTCTCATGGCAAACCGCGAAAGCATCTTCCAAGAGCAGCCGACTCGCGGGCTGTTTGGCGCACTAGATTCTGCTGGGGTGATTAGCTTTGGCGATGGAGATATTTATCAATTCCTCGTGCTTATGGTTACTTTCTCCATGATTGTTACGCCATTTATCCTAAAATACCTTGACCCCATTTGCGCATTTATCCTAAAGCAAAAAATGCATAAAAACCTTGACAAAGACCGCCTCTCTAAAATCCCTGCCGATATCCAAAGCGGGCATATCATCGTCGTGGGGTATGGGGAGTTTGGCGCAGAAGTGGTAGATCTGCTTAAAAAGGCTCGCAAACCCTATGTGGCAGTGGATTCTGATGGAGAGCGTGTCGAGCTAGGGCTCAAGCTCAAAGCCCGCGTCGTGTATGGCAATATCAAGCAAGCAGAATTTCTAAAGCTCCTAAAGCCCAGCGAGGCGAAGTGCATGATCCTTGCGATTGACAACGAAGAGATGATTAAAGATATCTGCGATGGTGTGTTGGATTTTGACCCGCTTATCCCAATCATCGCCAAAGTAGATTCTAAAGCTATGCAAGAAAGCCTTGAGGCAATCGATGTGATAAACTTCAACTCCCGCACCGAAATCGCCAAACTCCTGGTGCAAAAGGCAGTAGAGGTGTAAGCCCTATAGTCTTTTAATATGCTCTGTTACCCGCTCTACAATCCAATCAGGCGTAGAAGCACCAGCTGTGATTCCGCAGAGCTTTTTACCCACAAACCAGCCATCATCTATCTCATCAACATTCTCGATGAGATAGCTATCTTTGCATGATTCTAGCGCTATGCTTAGCAGCTGTTTGGTGTTCGCCGAGGTTTTCCCCCCCACGACAATCATAATATCCGCTTTCTGGCTTAAATCCTTGCATGCACGCTGATTGTCAAATGTCGCATTACAGATTGTATTAAAGACACGCACTTCACTGCAACGCTGCACAAGATAGCTTGCAATCTCGCTAAATTTTTCCACCTGCTTGGTTGTCTGGGAGATGAGAGCGACTTTGCGCCTGAATTTATGCGTATGCAGCTCTTGCACATCGGCAATCACAATTGCCCCAGATTCTGCATAGCTCATCACTCCTTTAATCTCTGGGTGCTCCACATCGCCAAATATCACAATCTCATAGCCCTCTTTGCTCATCTCCTCGACAATTTGCTGGGGCTTGGTAACAAATGGACAAGTCGCATCTACCACCTGCACAGGCTTTTTGCGTAAATGCTCAAGCGTTTGTTTGGGAATCCCATGCGTGCGGATAATGAGAGTTGAACCATCTTGGACATCATCGTATGTTTCTTTCAAGCGCACATTGAAGTCGTTTTTTAGGCGGTCGATTTCTTGGTAGTTGTGGATAAGGGGACCGAGTGTGAAGCCATTTTTGTTTTTCTCTGCGATTTTTATCGCGCGACGCACCCCGAAGCAAAATCCAAGCTTCTTCGCAAGTAGCACTTCCATAACTATTCCTTATGAGATTTTGATTGTCGTGAGCTCTTGGAGAATCGCTAGAAAATTTGGAAACGAAATCCCCATACATGACTCATCATCAAGCACCGCCCCCACTCGCAAGCCCAAAATCGCAAAGCTCATGGCGATTCTATGATCTCCAAAGCTTTGCAGCACACAAGCACTAGAATCTAGCCCACCAGCACCAATGCCCGCCTCGCCCACGCCACGCACACTAAAGCCATCTTCACACTCTTCACACTCTATGCCTAGGGCGCGCAGATTGCTCACTATGGCATGGATTCTGTCTGTTTCTTTTACGCGTAGCTCTTTTGCCCCGCCAACCTTGCTGACTCCTTCCGCGAAGCAAAACGCTATGCTAAGTGCTGGGATCTCATCGATAAGCCACGCGATATTGTCGCTCACCTCCACAGCCTGTAAGGGTGCGGACTCCACATAAATATCACCAATCTCTTCATACGCCGAGCTTGCGGGGCGATACTCGATGATCGCGCCCATAGATTCTAGCACTTTAAACGCTTCTATGCGCGTAGGATTGAGCAAGATATTTTTCAAAAGCACCGAGCTATTTGGCACAATCGCTGCTGCTACCGCGAAAAAAAACGCACTGGAAGGATCGGCTGGAATCACCATATCAAGGGGGCTAAGCCTAGAATCTAGCGGAGAGATGTGGATAGCGCCAGAATCTAGCGTAATCGCCGCGCCCATGCCTTGTAACATACGCTCTGTGTGATCTCGGGTAAGCTCGCTCTCTCTATATACGCTCGTGTCTTTGGCATGCAGTGCAGCGAGAATCATCGCGGACTTTACTTGCGCAGAAGCAATAGGGCTTGCAAAATCAAACCCCGCAAGTTCGCTGCCCAGGATACTAAGAGGCGCATACCCTCCACTTCTCGCATAGATTCTCGCACCAATGTTGCTTAGAGGCTCAATGACACGCTTCATCGGGCGCGCACAGAGATATTCATCACCACTTAGGACAAAATACCCGCTCTGCCCTGCCAGCAAGCCAGCAAAAAGTCGCATAGCTGTCCCAGCATTCCCACAATCCAGCACGCAACTTGGCTCGTGTAAAGCCTTTGGCGGAGTGAAGCGAAAGCTTCCAGCACACCCTAGCTCCTCTACACCAAGCCCGAGCGCCTTTGCGATTGCAAGGGTGTTTAGCGTGTCATGGGCGAGTAGGTAGTTATGCACAACACTTGGGCGATCGCACAGCAAGCTAAACATAGCACTGCGATGAGAAATTGATTTATCTGGCGCGATAGAATCTATCTCTGCGCGAAATCCAGCATTCTTACCAGCAGAAATAGGAGCAACGGCAATCATGCTAAATCTTTAGCTTCGCGCCAAATTGCTGCTCAAGGCAGGCTAGGGTTTTTTGGATTCTAGAGCCTAGCTCCTCCTCTGTGAGGCTTTTCTCCTCTGGCATAAAAACAAGCCGAATCGTGAGTGCAAACTGACTATCTTCATAAATATCAAGTGGATAGAGCGTGTGGAGATTTTCAATGGCACTAGATTCTATACAGCGCTGGATCTGGCTAAATGGCACATTTTTATCGATAAGAATCGTGATGTCGCGCACATTGGCATGGAGCTTGGCTTGTGCGCTGGCTTGAGAGACACTAGGGGTGGGGATTGTGTGGATTTGCGCATAAAATGCGTCTTGAAGCTCAAGCTGCTTCTCAAAGCTCGGGTGTAGCTTGGCGATAGTCCCTATACATTTGCCCTCCTGCATAATATCAGCACAGATATAGGGGTGTGCGCTTTTGGGAGGCGTAGCCGTCTGCACAAGCGAAAATTCCCCGATAATCCCACTCACTGCCTGGGCGAAACTATAAAAATCCCATCTCTCGCCCTTAGGGTGTGGGAACGCTTCTTTGGTTTTCATGCCACTTACAATAATCCCTAGCTCTTTATGCTCTTCGCGTTTAGCGCTATACACACTGCCAATTTCAAACATTTTGATACTTTTGTAGCCTAGGTTATGATTGCGGCAAGCAGAGTCAAAGAGTCCTGGAATAAGGCTCGTGCGTAGCGTATCTAGCTCACTGGTGATTGGATTTTTTAGCTCAAGCGTAGAATCTAACACCTCACAGCCCCACTCAAGCAGTTTGGAACGCTGGTAGAAAACATAGTGGATTGTCTCATAAAATCCCATCGAAAGTGCGCGCTTAGCGATATCACGGAAGTTTTGATAGCGCAGAAGTGTGGGGGTAATATTGGGCTTTTGCGTGCTGGCATAAGGAATAGGCTGGATATTTTTGATCCCATAAATACGCAAAAACTCCTCTGTGATGTCTTGGGGAGAGCGAATATCATGCCGATAGCTTGGTGGCATGATATGCAAAAATGCGCCATCACCACTGGCTTCAATATGGAAGTTAAGCTGCTTTAAAATCTGGGCGATTTCTTCTTTTTGCACATCTTTGCCAATGGCTTTGGCGATTGTGTGGAAATCCATCGTGATAAGCCGCACCTCGCCCTCTTGCACCATTTCAAGCTCCTGATAGCCCGAGTAAATCGAGCAAGTCGCAAAGTGATTTAGCACCTCACAAAACAAGCTAATCCCCATAAGCAATTCAGTATTGCTCCCGCGCACAGAGCGATAAGTCGTAATGGGATCTTGCTCGATTTTATGTTTGAAAAGCGCTTGGGCTAGCATTTCTGGTGGAGCAAAACTTGCCTGGATAATGACAACTGCTGGATAGGATTCTACAAGGGGTGCATAGTTTTTTACCCCGATGACACAAAGCTTCTCTCCCTGTGCGTTGAAGACACACTCAAATCCAGCTTCATCTTTGCGCACTTTTAGTGCGGTTGGATTCTGCGAATCTTCGGCTGTGGAGGCTATAGGATAGATATCAAACATCACACCGCTCATATACATGGAAAATCGCTTATGATTCTCCAGCGCATTGTTACTCAAAAGTCCATTATACGCAAGCATAATTTGCTCGTGCAAAGCATTTTCTATACTATCGATTTGAGCGACTTTATAGAGGAGCTGGGATTTTATCTGGCATTCTACGGAGAGATTGAGTGCGCGACCGATACCAAGTGCTATACCATATTCTTTTTCTTTAGGGGTTTTGACAGGGAGATTATACGCAGAAGCAAGCTCTCTGGCAATCCCAAGCACACATAGACAATCCCCGCGATTTGGCGTAAGAGAGACTTCGATAAGGTATTGATTGAAAAAGTCATAATCGCTTAGCTCTTTGCCCAAAATAAGCTCGCCAATACTGGAATCTAGCACCATAATCCCATCATTGATCGCACTAAGCCCAAGCTCGCTAGCAGAGCAAATCATGCCACAGCTATCCACCCCACGCAAAGTGCTCTTTTTGATCGCAAAAAATGCCTCTTCACTCGATTTCCCTGGGAGCTTTGCACCCTCGAGTGCTAAAGCGACATACTGATCCTTGGCGACATTTTTCGCCCCACAGACGATCTGCAGCGTCTCGCTACCAATATCAACCTGACAGACATTTAATTTATCAGCATTTGGGTGTGGAGATTTCTCAAGCACTTTGCCCACAACCACACGCTTAGAGATTTGTAGGCGATGAAGTTGCTCGACCTCGATACCAATGTCATTAAGCGTCTCGCAAAGTCGCGCAATACCGATAGACTCTATATCCAAAAAATATGATAAAAAATAACTAGAAACTACCATTAAAACTGCTCCAGCAACCGCAAATCTGTCTCAAAAAAGCTACGCAAATCCCCAATACCAAGACTTAGCATACACAGCCGCTCAATCCCCATACCAAAGGCATAGCCGCTCACTTCTTCATAGCCCACTGCTTTAAAGACATTATCATCGACCATTCCACACCCTAGGACTTCAAGCCAGCCAGTGTGCGAGCATACACGGCAGCCATCACCCTGGCAAAACACACAAGAAATATCCACCTCCGCACTAGGCTCTGTGAAAGGGAAAAATGATGAGCGAAAGCGCACTTTCACATCACCAAACATATAGTGCAAAAAGCTCTCTAGCACATATTTCAAATGCGCAAAACTTACCACCCCTGCCCTATCGACCACAAGCCCCTCTACTTGATGAAACATCGGCGAATGCGTGAGATCATAGTCCCTGCGGAATGTCTCTCCAGGGCAGATCATCTTGATAGGCGGCTTTTGAGCGAGCATGGTGCGGATTTGCACAGGAGAAGTATGCGTGCGCAAAAGCTTGTCATCATGGAAGTAGAAAGTATCTTGCATATCCCTTGCAGGGTGGTATTCTGGGAGATTGAGCGCGGAAAAATTATGAAAATCATCTTCTACAAGCGGACCCTCGCACAGCTCGTAGCCCATACGCGTAAAAAACTCGATAATTTTGTCTTTGGTGTAGTTAATGGGGTGCCCTATGCTGCGCTTACTACTTAGATTAAACAAGCTTACATCTACTCTCTGTGCGCTTAGGGCAGATTCTAGCTCTTTAGATTCTAGCTCCTGCTGCTTGATAGCCAAACGCCCCTCAAACTCCTTGCGAAGCGTGTTTAGGGTTTTGGCTATTTGCTTTTTCTCCTCCTCTGGGAGAGATTTTAGCATGGCAAATCGCTCTGTCAAAAGCCCCTTTTTCCCAATAGTATCTATACGGATAGATTCTAGGCTTGCGCTATCTTGTGCAGAATCTAGTGCATGAAACATTGCCTGCATACTTTGAGTAAGCTCGTCTAGGGCAAGCTCATTTGAAGTGAGATTATCGCTTGATCGCGATTTGGTGGTCATTTTGGCAGAATCTTTTGGCATGCGTTCTCCTAAGAATGATAGGCGCAATTCTAGCGTATTATCCTTAAGGTTTTATTGCCATGCGTAGGGCTCTTTGCCCTTTAAGAAGCGTAGGCGATTGACCTCATGAAGCACATGGATAATAGCCTCAAAAAACACGCGCGGGATTTCTTTGTCAAGGTCAGCATCTTTGTAGAGACTGCGTGCGAGCTTTGGATTTTCGATAATTTCAATTTCGTTTTGGCGCGCAATGTCTTTAATACGAATTGCAAGGTGATCTATGCCCTTTGCTACGACTTTTGGCGCGCTATCTTTATGCGGATCAAAGGCGATTGCCACAGCGTAGTGGGTGGGATTTGTTACCACGACTTTCGCCTCTGGGATCGCACTCATCATGCGATTCATGGCGTTTTTACGCATGATTTGGCGTATGCGTGCTTTGATTTCTGGATTCCCCTCGTGCTGGATAAACTCGTCTTTGATCTCTTGTTTGCTCATGCGAAGCGTTTTTATATACTGCCTACGCTTTAGAATAAAATCCATAAATGCCATAACCGCAAACACACCAAGCATAGCCCCTATGAGAATAAGGCTCTTATCTCGCCACCACAACACCTGCTTCATAAGCTCCAAATGTGCCACACCTGCAATGTCGTGTAAAAATACAAACAAAATAATCCCGCCCACCACAAGCGCGACCAAAACTTTAAGCGTGATCATACCGCCATCAATAAGCTTTTTGATGGAAAAAACATTCTTAAATCCGCTAATTGGGTTAATCTTGCTAAATTTTGGCTTAATAGCTTTAAAAGTCAGCAAGAAGCCAAACTGCATGACATTGCCAAGCACACCTGCCACAAGCAGGATAAGAAATATTGGCAAAAGCATGATTCCAGCCACGCCCACAAGCGTCCAGATAATTTCTATGACATCATTTTTGGTCAAATCCTCTTTGGGAAAAGCCAGAATATAGAGGTAGATTCCGCGAAGTTTCTCCAACCAAAATGGGAAGAGAAAAAACATCACCGCCAGCCCCACAAACATAATAATCACCCCGCTTACTTCAGGGCTTTTGGCGACATTGCCCTCTTGCCTAGCTTTTTCTAGCTTATGCGAGGAGGGGGCTTCGGTTTTCTCCTGGTCATCAGCCATTAGCAGACTCGCAGCTCATTATAGAGACTATCTCGCTCAACTGGGATAAAGCCTGCGTCCTTAATCTGCGCGATCATCATCGCTTCACTCATGCCTTTTTTGGATTTCGCGCCTGCAGCAGACTGGATACTCTCATGCTCGATTGTCCCGTCCATATCATCTGCGCCAAATTCTTGGGCTAGCAGGGCAGTATTTGCTCCAAGTGTCGCCCAGTAGGCTTTGATATGCGGGATATTTGAAAGCACGATTCTAGCAATCGCGATAGTTTTTATAATCTCTTGACCACTTGGTGGGTTTGGGACATCAAGATAATTATTATCACGCTGATAGAGCAGTGGGATAAAGGCGTTAAACCCGCCGTTTTTGGATTCTACAATTTGGCTATCACACTGGGCATGCACGAGACGCAGCATGTGATCAAGCCTATGCTCTCGGCTTTCTTTATGACCAAATAGCATAGTCGCATTACTCATCTTGCCCATAGAGTGCCAGTGCATGTGGATCTCTAGCCAGCGTGTGGAGCTGACTTTGCCAGCGCAGAGATGTTTGCGGATTTTCTCATCAAATATTTCCGCGCCGCCCCCAGGCATAGAATCTACGCCAGCACGCGCCATGTCTTCGAGCACCTTTTGATACCCCATACCAAACTTGCGATCCAGATAATCCACCTCTGCTGCAGTCATAGCTTTGATATGGATATCTGGTAGTGCCTTTTTCACCTCGGCAAAGCATGTCATATACCATTCATAGCTGTAGTTTGGGCTGTGTGCCGAGACGATATGCACCTCCTTGGCACCGCGTTTATAGGAAGCGATAGCTTGAGCAATGATCTCATCAATAGTCATTTCGTATGGGTTTGGGTTCTTTCTGCTGGCAGAAAATGCACAAAATTTACACACATCTGCACAAATATTAGTAGGATTGATATGGCGATTCATATTGAAAAATACCTTTTTGCCATATTTTTTCTCTCGCAAAGCATTTGCCGCTTCGCCTAGCGTAAAAATGTCATATTCATAGAGCTTTGCTAGCTCACCTGCACTAAATTCACGCCCCTGTATCACTTGCTCTAAAATATCCATGCCCTACTCCATTTACTCTACATAAGATTCTCGTCCAAATTCCAATCTAAATCTAGCTCGACACTTGATAAACCTACCACACCTGCACTTCTGTTTTGGCGCTTTTATACAAGCTCTCCGGACTTCCATCAACCTCATACTCGATAGCAAAACCATACTTAATGCTAGCTATGCCATTTTTCTTGATTGAAACACTATGATATGCATCGCTTGTGATAGGCAACGCTCCCACAGAGGCACTCGATCGCGGTGGGATTTTCTTGCTAAACTCCTGCTCCGAGACAAGATCTCCGTCCATATAAAGCGCACCATATGTGATTGTTACAAACTCATCGGTGAGATTGGTAATCGTAAGCCCTGCCCCACCAGATCCCACACGAAACGCCGAGCTCACAAGGCGAATATGCTTGTTTTCTGTTACCATAGAGGGGACATTAACATTGGCTAGAATATAGCGCGCAGGAGTGTCACCTGTATTATTCTCTATCTTCATATCTGCACCATAGCTCATAAGCAATGAGATCATTGCGCTATTACGCGCATTTGTAGCATAATGCAGGGGCGTGTTGCCACGGATTTCATCTTGGATATTGGGCTTGGCACCTGCTTTTAGCAGAATCTGGGCAAATTTTAAATTATTAAACTGCACAACTTTATGCAATGCGGTCTCACCATGCGAGATCGCATTCACATCAGCACCCCTGCGCAAAAGCAGATAGAGAATTTCCATATTGTTTTTACGCGAGGCATCATAAAGCGGCGTGCTACCCCGAAGCCTAGCATTAACATCTGCGCCCAGATCCACACCTTTACGCACATCAGTGTAGGTATTGGAGAAAAGCAAATAGTCATAGCGATTGGCTTGCGCAAAAGAAAGGGCGCTCAAATAGCACAGCACAACATACAACAGAAATCTTTTCATCAATTCTCCTTGAAATATCGCCAACTAGAATCTAAACTCCCACACATTACTAAACATCAATTACTAGATTCTGGATTCTGTGCTAAATGTGTGGTGGCAAGTAGTTTGATACGCTGATAGATAGCCTTAAAATCCACACCATAGGTGCGACACTCGCTTATTGTAGTGAAGAAATTTGTATCAGAAGTAAATCTAGGCACAAAATGCCAATGTAAATGCTCAGGTATCCCAGCTCCCGCCACTGCGCGGATATTCATACCTGTATTTACCCCCTGCGCACCAAACTCCTCCAAAAGCGCAATACTCTTGTGCGCAAGCATGCTTAGATGTGCGAAAGTCTCCGCACAAAGCGCACTAGGAGAATCCACATGCTGATAAGGGATCAGCAGAAAATGTCCAGGCGTATATGGGTAGCGATTCATCACGCCATAACATATCTCATCACGATAGAAAACAAAATTCTCCTCATCATCTTGCACATTTAACGCGATAGCACAAAATGGGCAGCCCGTCTCGTCTTGCTCGAAATATTTGCTTCTCCAAGGGGCATAAATATGCTGCATACCACTCCTTCTAGTAGATTTTACACTAAATGTAGCTTGGTGCATCATTGGCAAAATACACCAAATCCCCATTGCCCACCATGCCTTTTAGGACATTTTCTAGTTGGGTTTTGTTTTTGAGAATGACTTTTTGGGTATTTTGGATATGCCGCTGCATAAGATTAGCATTACGCTCGCCTGTAATAATGGCTAGATCAAACACCTCATCAATCGCGTGCGCGATTTTTTCATTTGATTCTATATCGCTCTCGATGAGCCCAGGGGTTACAATAACTTTGCGCCCTTGATAGAGTCCGCAGAGCCGTATCCCTTCTAGCATACCATTGATATTGCCATTGAAGCCATCATCAATGATGGTTTTGCCATTAGAGATAGAGAGATTGAAGCGGTGTGGGATTGGGGTTAGCTTTTTGACAAGCTTTTGAATCATGGCGGGCTTCATACCAAGGTGATGTGCGGTCATGATTGCCACGGCGATATTATCGACATTGAAGCGTCCTAGGATATAGGTCTCAAACTCTATCCACTCTCCATTTAGCTGCATTTCAAAGCGCGTAGATTCTAGCGTAGTTTGGATATTGCGTAGGGGAAGTGGATATGTCTGTATGCAGCGAGACTTGCTAGAGTCGCTTGGAATCGTGTTTTTCTCATGGACAAATACCTTTTCCAAGCGACTAGATTCTAGAAGTTCAAATTTTGTTTTCGCAATGGTGTCAAGTGATTTGAAATACTCAATATGCGCATTGCCAATCTCGCCGATAATCCCCACCTGTGGATTTAGTAGTGTGGCGATTTCTGCTATATCGCCTTTCATTCTAGCTCCAGCCTCTGCGATATATACATCAGTGCCAAAGGCGAGATTGTCATTGATATCTGCGACGATTCCTTTAAAAGTATTCACACTGCGTGGTGTGGCATGGATATTATACTGCCCCTCCAGAATCTGCACGAGAAAGTTTTTGATACTTGTTTTGCCAAAGCTAGCAGTAACCATGATGATTGTAAGCCCATGCATCATATTGAGCTTTTCTTGAGCAAGCTTGATGAAATTACGCATCAAAATCGCCTCATAAATCTCACAAATCAGCGAGCCAAACACCAGCGGCATAAGCCAGAGCCAATAAATTGAAGTAGCATCTACACCTATGAAAATAATCTCATCAATCACAGCAAAAATCGCAATAATCGCGAACAATCTCCATACCCTATGAGTAAAGACCACACGCTTATCAAGCTTTAATGCCCAGATGATAAGCATAGGGAGATACACAAGATAGAGATAGATATAAAATACAATCTCCAAGCCCAGCACAAAAAGCGTAAAAAATACTGCCACAGGCAGCACGAAATACCATAAATGCCATTGCCATTTGTGGTGCTTGGTAATGACGCGTATGAAAGAGTAGTTATACCACTGCAATAGCGTAGCAGTGTAGTAAGAAATTCCTAGTAGAAAAAACAATCGCGAAAACAACTCTAATACATGAATCATCAATACTCCTCTATACTACTATGCTCTATTATGACAAGATCTACTTTAAAATCCCAGAATCTGGCACAATCCAAAACCCAGCCACATCGAGCCCACGCGCGACTTTTATACTCTCCACCTTCTCCACCTGCGCCCTGCTGGGACCAACACTAAGCTTCTCCAGCAGTGCTGTGAGCTGATGATCATCGCCATAGGCATACACCTCTACGCTGCCATCAGGTAGATTCTGCGCACTACCTTGCACCCCAAGCATCTCGGCACTAGCTTTGGTAAATTTCCTAAACCCCACGCCCTGCACCTTGCCAAAAACACGGATATGCAGACACTGCAGATTAAATAGCGACTCCACTCTCTCGCCCTGGCGCAGGAAAAAGTAGTGATCTCCCTCCATGGGGAAAAACCGGCTATTGCTGATAAGTGCGTGGATTTTCTCTCCAGAATCCAGCGGCGTAGCCTCATCTCCCTTGCCCCAAAAAATACTCACGCGCTTCGTGCTTGTAGCAAAAATCTGTGAAAAATCCTCATCTACCACACGCTTAAAAATTTCATACATGATTGGATTGAGATTTTGCGCATCTTGAGCGCGCAAAGCAGGGATATGTAAACGCAAACGCTTGGCAAGCTTGGCACATGCAATTTTCATGCGCACACCAAATCGCTTGGGACGCACAATCCCTGCCGAGCTCAGTAAAATCACTTGCTCCCCAGCACACAGCATCGCCACTTTCCCACCAAAACTATGTCCCACCACTACATTTGGTGCGATATGTAGCTCTCTAAAAAATCCATTTATAATCGCGGCATAGTCGCGTGTCTCAAGGATAGAATCACTAGAATCTAGCCCATACACACTCTCACCAAACCCGGGCAAATCAACATAATAGTGCGTATAGTCCATAAATGTCTGTCCAAATGCCATGTGCATAAGCTCTTTATCACTCCCCCAGCCATGGAGAAACACAATAACCCCGCGAGATTCGCCCTTGGGGCTTTGCTTGAGATAGGCAATATCAATTGGGCGAGCATTGTAAGTGATTGTGCGACGAGCCATTGCTTTCCTTTGCCTGCTTTGTGTAATTTATTGCGCCTATTTGCCTTTGGCAGCGCGGATTTTCTGCACATATTGATAGCCGACTTTGATAAGCGGAGATCTAGGCAGAGCGCGAGAGAGTGCGTCGATATGACTTGGAAAATCGCTAAACAGGTAGTTTGCCATGCTGCCTGGGATTGGATTGATCTCATTGAGATACACTTCATCATCAATGACAAAAAAATCACATCGTATCAGCGCACCCTCGAATCTGCTCCCATAAATACGCGCAAAAGCCTCTTGTAGTTTAGATTCTAGTGCTTGACTGATATTTGCAGCGTTTGCCTGCTGCGTGCGCGAGAAGTCAAGATATTTATCATCAAAGCTTAAAAGCTCTGTTTTCTTAGGCTCCTCGACCATAGAGAATACTATCTCCCCCTGGGCATTTTTATACCCTGCAAGATTGTATTCGCGCACACCTTTATAAAATGGCTCGATGAGAATCTCCCTATCATAGCCAAACGCAGAATCTAGCGCGTATTCTTTATCCTCCTCTTTCTCTACCACACTCACACCTATGGAGCTCCCAAGCGTAGCGGGCTTGATAATATATGGATACACAAAGCTTGTGCGCACCTCATCGCCCTCCCTGTAATGCTCATAAGGCAGAGTTTTCACCCCGACATGCTGTGCATAGATTTTGGTTAGCACTTTATTAAAGCTTAGCACACAAGCTTCTTTTCTAGGGGCGATGAAAGGGATTTTGTAGAATTCCAGCATGCTCGCAATCGTGCCATCTTCACCATCTGCGCCATGTATCACGCTCAACACCACACCAATATCACTTAGGAGCTTCACTCCACCAAAGAGTGAGCCAAGCTTGCTAGTAAGCCCTCCCCCACTCACCAATGCAAAACTCCCAAAGCTTGGTTCTAGCTGCTGACACTGCTTATATTCGCCTGTGGCAAAGGTTTTAGCTTGCATTTTCTCTTCTGGTATAAGATAGAATCTATGTGTAGAATCAAGGAATATATAGTGCATCACTTGCGCACCTAGAATCTTTTTCACACTAATTGCACTCACAATACTAATCTCATGCTCAAAGCTAAGCCCGCCAAACAACACGCTGATTTTATTCATCACTACTCCTGGATTTCATTCTTCACCAATTTATCTTTATGCTCTAGAATCAAGCTGCATGCCATGTATTAAAATGAGGTAGAAGTATAGCAAAAATTCGTATAGATTCTAGCCCAGAATCCAGCCCTGCTAGCCCAAGCAGTGGAGATAGCAAGTTGATCTAGGGCACGGATATGGCGTCGTGTTTAGAAAGCAAGCAAAGTGTCGGGGCTTGCTTGATGTTTCTTAACAGCAAAAGACACTGCTTGGTATAAGCGAAGACTCTCTAGAAATCCATTTGCACAGAGACATAGTATCTGCGCCCTTCGCGGATATAGTTGTAGGTATTTGCGTAGTTTGTCCCACCTCCACTCATGGTATAAGGCTGATAATCTACAAAATCCACATTAAACAGATTATAGATTGCAGCATTTATGCGGATATGTTTGCTTGGCTTATAGTAGCCACCTAAGTGCGTAAGATAGATAGGCTTATAATACTCTCCAAATGCAGCGACAATATCGCCTAGATTCTGTCCAGAGCCGCGAGGCACGCTAGAACGGAAGATTCCAGCTTTATACTCTTGGCGGACATAAAGTCCAAAATGCCTTGTGTCATAGTTGAGAGAGGCATTGAAATTGTGTAGTGGGATATTTGTAAGTGGATCGCCTAAGCCTTTGCCTTTGGTAACTTTTGTAAAATTTAGCGTATAAGCGCCATTTAGTGAAATGCTCCCATAGCCCACAGAGATAGGCTTAATGCCAAGCGAAGTCTCTAGCCCATAGCTTATCGCCTCATCAACATTGACATACATTTGGCAAGTCCCGCTCTGGCAGGTGAAGCCCTGGGGTGTGCCTACGACACTTGAGATTCTATTGGTGAAGTTTGTGAAAAATCCTGTCGCAGATACAGAGAAATATGGATTATCACTAAGGATAGAAAACTCATAATTCACGCTAGATTCTGGTCGAAGATTTGGATTCCCATAAATATGTGTAGTGCCTTGCCCTGTGAGACTCGCCACGCCATTGATAAGATTTGAGAGAGCAGGAGTTTTATAGCCTGTGGAGACTCCACCCTTAAATACCAGCCAGCCTTTTTTAATCGCATTATAGGAGAGATAAGCCCTAGGGCTGGCGTTTGCGCCAAAAATCGAGTTAAAATTCCCGCGCAGCCCAAGTGTCAAAAAGAACCTATCAATCGCTGCCAACTCGCCTTCGGCAAATAATGCCCCAATATGCTGCTCCTTAGTCGCATTGCTTCCGCTAGCTGCTTGAAATAGTTTGTCGCGGAATGTGTTATACCAATAGCGCCCACCCACGCTGGCATTTAGATGCAAATAATCCGTGAAGCCAAAAAGCGCGCTTGATTTATGATCGATGATAACATCTTGGCTTGCGAGCTCTCGGCTATCACCAGCATACACACCAAAGGCTGGATTCTGCTTATTTGGCATAGTATCAGTTGTAACATAGCGCCCTGGATTTGTAGTGATGTTGTATTGCATACTTGTATCAGTATCAAAACTCTGCCAAATCGACTTCTCCCTATCCAGATAGTGCCCCTTATGTGCGAGAATCGCGTTGAGCCGATAGATATCCATGTGCGCGCCATAGCCACTTTTAGCCTGTTTATCTTGCTCGCTCCCTGCGCCACTAGCAGCGTAACTCCCCAATAGCCCTTGCGAGTTGTCATAATTCTGCTGGGAATAGTCAATGTCAAAGTAGGCGGAGTTCCTAGGCTTGCTGCCTACTGATACGAGATCATGCCAGAGTAGCCTACCCCCGATATTGTAGCTTTCAAATGGTGCTAGCCCGACGATAGTATTTCTGCCCGCTGTGCCTGTGCCGCTTGATGTGGGGTATTTGGCTAAATCAGTGCTTGGCACAGAAGCGCGACTATACTGCCTGCCACGCAGACTAAGTCCCCAGTTTTTCGCACTATTGAGCGGACCTGCGGTGTAGAAATTAAAGCCTTGTGTATTGCCAAAGCTTTTATTCTCCTGGAATGTATAGTCATAGCCCAGGCTCGCACTCCATTTATCAAATCGCTGTTTAGTGATGATATTGACCACACCGCCAATCGCATCGCTCCCATATAGCGTAGAAGCTGGTCCGCGAAGCACCTCGATACGCTCAATCATAGAAAGCGGGGGCATAAAGCTCGTCGTAGAATCGCCAAAGCCATTAGGAAAAAGACTAGAATCCGCATTCAAGCGCTTGCCATCCATGAGAATAAGCGTGTAAGAGCTTGGCATACCACGGATAGAAATCCCATAGCCTCCTGTTTTTGCCACACTAGAATCTATACTAACGCCCGGGACATTAGCCAAAGCTTCAGCAAGATCGCGCACCGGGCGAGAGGCTATCTCTTGCGGGCTCACAGCCGAGATAGAAGCGGGAGCTAGCATATAAGGACGCAGGAATCCAGAAGCCGTAACAACTTGCTCGTTTAGAAGCTTGACTTGGTCGTGAGAGCCATCTGCATGCTGTGATTGGACCGGTTTATGTTTATTGTGCTTATGAGGCTTGACCGATTGCTGCACACCAGAATCCAACCCTATAGATTCTGCGGGTTCTATGGGGGTGGATTGCTGGGTTTGCGCTAGAGAATTTGCCTCTAGCGCGGAATCTACACCCGTCATATTTGACTCACTTGCTTGCGATTGGCGCTTGAGCGTGCCGCCTGACTCTGCGCCCACTGGCTCTGCAAGCAGTGGCAATGATGTGGCAAGTGCAGCAGCGGCAAATAAGCTTATTTTGGCTTTGTGTGTTATTGTGTGTTGTAGCATTTTTTACTCCTTAAGATGATTTATGGTGTTGTCTAATATTGCAAACGATTATCAAAAACAACACATGAATCTTACAAAGCACAATATTAAAATAAAATAAAAATATTTCTTATTATTGTTCTATTAGGTCAGCAAGCAGAATCAAAAATAAAGAGCAGGAAAACAACACATAAAAAGCCTATCGCAATATCTTCATGCAAAATCCACATAGACTTTGCATACATGAGCCAAAAAACAGCGGCTAGAATCCTGTCCGCTAGATTCTAGCGCTTAAATCCACAGCGCTGACATAGCTGCTCTATCGCAATGCCCTGGGAAAAGCCTGCGATCATGGCTTGTGCCCTAGGGGAGCGCAGGGCTTCTTGCAAGCTTGTTTGCGCGATATTGCCTAGATTGATTACTCCTTGTGTGTCCATACAGCAAGGCACGATCGTGCCATCGCTTAGAATGCCTATTTGCTGCGTGAGTGCGTAGCAAGATTTGCGGCTTTTAGGCATTGTGGCAAAGCCCGCCCAAGTGAAATGCGTCTTTTTAATGAGAAATGCCCTGCTCCATAGGCGGATGCGCCCTTTCTCATCAAAAAGCGCGTGTATATCATCGCACGCTAAAGCGTGGTGCAATGCAGAGTGGTAGGCGTTGTGCGTGGGGGTGAAAGTGGATTCTGGTAGGCTCTGGCGCAGGAGAGTGCATAGGGCTTGTGGGTTTTGATAGAGGCTAGAGTCTTGGACTCTAAGGTTTAAAAAACAGCTAGGGTGCTGGGAGTGGTAGGCTAGCAGAGGGGCGAGCCTTGAGGCATAATTGGCGATAGCATTGTCTAGCCCCGCTTCTAGGGAGATAGAGAGCTGATAGATAGGGGGGCTTAGGAGTGCTTGGGGGCTGTGGAAAAATACGCCGCTTGTAACTAGCTCAATCTCCGCGCCTTTGCTATGGGCTATGGCGAGATAGTCAGCCAAGTTTGGCAGGGCGCAAGGATCGCCCAAAATATGCAGGGCAATGCGATTGGATAAGGGTAGGGCGTGATCTAGGGCTTGTGAAAAAACTGCGGGCGACATCACGCCGCGCACACCCTTTGGTGCTGGGCAAAAGGAGCAGGCAAGGTGGCAAATATCACTTAGCTCGATATAGATTTTTTTCATACGCTACTTAGCGGATATGTGGGAGAATCTCGCGCAAGTCTTTTTGCTCGATGATGATGTTGGCGTGCTGCTTTAGCACAGGCTTGGCGCAAAAGGCGATCGCATAGCCTGCACGATCCAGCATAGCGCAGTCATTGGCACCATCGCCTATGGCTAGGGTCTCTTGCTTTGTGATAGCAAGCAGGGATTGCAGGCGCGCAAGCATATCGCCCTTAGAGTTGCTAAACATCATATCTCCCCCGACTTTGCCGCTAAGGAGGTCGCCATTTGTATGGAGAATATTACTGAAATCCGCGTGAAGCCCCAGCTCTTTGGCAAAATGCCTTGTAGCTAGGTGGAAGCCACCGCTAAAGCACACGACTTTTGCCTCCATAGCCTTAAGCTCTGCTACACACTCTTTAGCACCTTGCATAAGGGGGAGATTGTGGCAAATCTCTTTCGCTCTTGCAAGTGGCAAGCCCTTTAGGAGTGCTACGCGCTTATGCAGGGCTTCAAAGAAGTCTAGCTCGCCATTCATCGCCTTATGCGTGATCGCTGAGACTTGCTGGAGTGCGCCGCACTCTTGGGCTAGGAAGTCGATTGTCTCTCCATCCATCAAAGTAGAGTCAAAGTCAAATACCGCGAGCTTGACCACTAGCTATCCTTAGATAGAGCCTTTTAAGAAAGTCGCGCTTACTGCATTTGTGCGGCGACTTCCGCGGCAAAGTCTTCTGCCTTTTTCTCTATACCCTCTCCTAGCTCAAATCGCACATACTCTGCCACTTCAATAGAGTCATTCCACTCTTTGGACTTTTCTGCAAGCACTTGGGCGATGGTCTTTTTATCGTCCATTACAAAAAACTGCCCAAGAAGCGTGAGCCTTTGATCAATAAGCGTATTATCCGCGATAAATCGCTCTAGCTGCCCGGGGATAATCTTATCCCAAATCGCTTCTGGCTTGCCCTGCTTTTTAAGCTCATCTTTTAAAATCTGCTCTTGCTCTGCTAGCACAGATTCTGTCAGCTGGGCGCGGGAGATGTATTTAGGGACATTTTTGAGCGGTTTGCCTAGTCGCTTTAGCTCTTCGTTTTCTTTCTCTACTTCGGCAATCATCGCCACGCGCTCTTTTTCTAAAAACTCCGCGCTAAAGCCGCTGTAATCGATATACACAGGTTTCATCGCCGCAGCGTGCATACAGAGATTGCGCGCAAGCTCGGCAAGCTTGGGGGTGTTGGCTTGGCTGCCTTTAAGTGCGATAATCACACCCACGCGCCCATTGCTATGGACATAGCCATTGACGATTGTGCCTTGAGCTGCTTTGATGCTGCAAGTTTTGCGCACGACAATGTTTTCTCCGATTTTGGCGATTTGTGTTTTGAGATACTCATCAAAGCTTTGATTCTCTATATGCAAGGATTCTAGCGCGCTTATCTCGCTGATATTGTGCGTAAATACAAGCTCGCTAGTCTTGGCTACTAAATCTTTGAAGCCATCATTTTTTGCCACAAAATCTGTTTCAGAATTGACTTCAATCATACACGCTTGGGAAAAATCGCTTGCCACTTTGACGGCAATCGCCCCCTCAGCAGCGACTCTATCTGCCTTTTTAGCAGCCTTGCTTAAGCCCTTTTCGCGCAAAAATTCTACTGCCTTTTGCAAATCTCCTTGCACTTCTACCAAAGCCTTTTTGCAGTCCATCATACCTGCATCAGTCATTTCTCGCAGTTGTTTTACAAGCTGGGCGGTAATCTCGCTCATAGTTTCTCCTTGAGTTGTTATTCTTGCTCTTGCATAGCTTCATCAATCACCGCTTGCTTCTCTGCTTCGCTAGCTGGCTCTTGTGCTTCTTCTATCTCTTCTCCGCCATTCATTTCACGCCCTTCAGTGATAGCTTCGGTAATCTCTTTGCAAAAAAGCTGGATAGAGCGGATCGCATCGTCATTGCCCGGCACTGGGTAATCTACCTTATCTGGGTCGCAGTTGGTATCAAGTGGAGCAACTACGGGTATCCCAAGCCTCCTAGCTTCTGCCACGGCGATTTTTTCTTTCACCACATCGATGACAAAGAGCATATCAGGGGCTTTTTTCAAATGTCGCACGCCGCCGAGATATTGTGTGAGCTTGTCTTTTTTGCGTAAGAGCATAAGCTTTTCTTTTTTGGTAAGCAAGTCGATCTGCCCACTTGCTTCCATTTCTTCAATGATTTCAAGCTTGCGCACAGAGCGTCTAATGGTGCTAAAGTTAGTAAGCATACCACCTAGCCAGCGGTAATTCACATAAGGCACACCAACTTTCTCGGCATACTCTTTAATCGTCTCGCTTGCTTGCTTTTTTGTGCCGACAAATAAGATCGTCTTGCCTTCAGCAGCAGCATCGCGGACGATACTATAAGTGTAGCGGAAGTAGCGGATAGTCTTTTGCAAGTCGATGATGTGGATATTTTTACGCACACCAAAGATAAATGGCTTCATTTTTGGATTCCAGCGTCTTGTTTGGTGTCCAAAATGCACGCCGCATTCAAGTAGGTCTTTCATTGTTACCATGGGAAATCTCCTTAAATAGTTTTGGTTTGTCCTCCGCGCCCTTTAACAAAACTGCCGCTCTAGCAAGCCTTGCAACACAAAAAGGATTGACGCGTGTGAAGTGTCGCACCTAGCCCAGAATCTAGGCTTAGGTGCTTAAGTCAAATGGACGGCGCGATTCTAGCGCAGGTTTTATAATTTTTCTCTTAATGCGGTAGTTGCGCACTATCACAACGAAACCTAACTCTCTCCTAGAATCTAGTGCCATGTTTTGGGCTTTGGGATTTTCCCAACTCGCCCTGCCCTCCCAACCAGCTCTAGCCCTACACGCGCACGCTTTGCTAGTCGCGTTAGCCGCACCCTATCCCGCGGATCAATGGCAAAAAGCACCTCATATTCCTCACCGCTTTTATAAGCATGTATGCGCGATTTTTTTAAGCCATGAAAGCGCAAATGATTGCACTTTGCAAGCGTGTGAAGCTCGCTTAACACGCCATCAGAAACATCAAGCCCCACATGCACAAATGGCGCGATTGTATGGATAAACTCCCCTCGTAAGCGTGGCGCAATGAAGCGCGAAAATCGCCTAGAATCCGCCAAGACACCGCCTTTTAGCAAGTGTGAGAGCGCATAAAGACTCCCCCCTACCCTACCTGTGCAATACACCAAATCCCCCACGCGAAGCCCTTTTCTAAGCAATGGCTTGCCGCGCAGAACCCCTATCATCGTAATATGTAGCGCCAAATCACGCCCGCTCATCGTATCTCCACCAATGAAACGCACACCATGTGCTTTAGCACTTTGAGCAAGCGACTGGGCGAGAGTGCGCACCTGGGAAAGTGAGAATCCCGATCGTGTGGGCAGTGTAATTGAAAGCAGCGCATACATAGGCTTAGCGTTCATCGCCACGATGTCAGAAATATTGACAAGCATGGCTTTGTGTGCGATTTGCTCAAGACTTAGCCACTCGCGCTTGAAGTGGATATGCTCACAGAATCCATCTGCTGCAATGACAAAGCATTTGTGGGGGTGGGAGATATGAGCAAAGCGCTGGGTAAATCGCGCGTTTTTCATAGAGTTGGCACGAGAACCTAAGGGCTGGGAGCGCAAATGCGCTAAAGCAAGCAGCACCCCATCATCACCAGCCCCCACCAGCGCACCACAATCACGCAATGTCTTAATAAACAGCTGCTCGGCATTCATGCACTATGCTTCATAGCAGGGCTAGCTACAAGGCAAATCTCGCGATTCTCTGTCCAAATCGCACTTTCTGCCCGCATTCTAGCTCAAGCGCGACATCTTGCATAAATAGCACGATTGTCGAGCCCATTTGAAAATGCCCCAGCTCCTCGCCCTTTTTGCAAAGGATTGGACTCTCATAAGTGTAGATTTGGCGTGCGTTTGGCGTGGCGTTAGTCTGGATTCTGGGATCAAAATGGAAAATCATTTTGCCCACATTAAGCGCGCCTACCGCGATGAAATAGATTTTGCGCCCAGAATCCGCTTCACGCATGAGAAGCACGACGCGCTCATTACGCACAAACAAATTAGCATTTTTGCGCAATGATGGAAAATTGACCGGCAAAAGCTCTCCGCCAAAATACCTCGCCTCCAAAATCTCCACATCACAAGGCGCGTGGTAGCGGTGATAGTCGCTTGGGGAGAGATAGAGATTGACATAGGAAAATCCCTCGATTGACTCGGTGGATTCTTCGCCACCGATAAGCTCGCTAGCACGATATTCCATGCCCTTTATCTGCAAAGCCTTATCGCCTGTGATAATTCCCTGCTCGGTGATGAGGCTATCGCTTGGTGAGATAAGTGCGTTTGGAGTAGAATCTAGCTCGCGATATGCAATAAGCGATCGGGTAAAAAGCGCATTGAGCGTGGGATAGGAATCTGCTGGGGCAAAGTCCTGCAAATCAATATGAAATATCCGCACATACACGCGATTGATAATGCGCTGAAGCCACGCTGGAAACGCATGTGATGCAAACTTACCAAAGATTTTTGAGAGAGCGTTTGTCATGTGATCCTTTCTAGCTGTTACTTTTTTGTTCCGGGGTTTTTATGAGGCTGCATAATAGAGATTGCTCAACTTTATGCAGAGCCTAAAGCCATTGGTGTAGTGCGCGCATGTCTTGGTAGCTGGTGAGATTGACATCAAGGGGCGTGATTGAGACATAGCCACTCATCACCGCAGCAAAATCGCTGCATAACTCCTGTGCGCCAGAATCTAGCGCAAAATCCGCGCAAGATTCTGCGCCACAGCTTTCATCGCTAGCTTTTCTCTGGCTGCGCTCCTGCCACTCTAGTGTATCCATGCCAAGCCAGTAGTAGCGCTTGCCTCGCGGGCTTATGGATTCTACGATATGGTTGCCATAGATGCGCATGCCAAGCTCGGTGATTTTATAGCCCTTAGATTCTGTGCCTATGGGGATATTGACATTAAGAAATCGTCGCGGCGGGAGCGGATTGCTCGCTAAAATCTTTCGCGCAAGATCGCTGGCGACTTGCTGGGCTAGGACATAAGACTCTGGTAGCGCACCATCTTTAGGCACGAGCTGGGAGATTGCCATACTTGGCACACCTAGAAGTGTCCCCTCCATAGCTCCCGCCACAGTGCCAGAATAGGTTACATCTTCGCCCATATTACAGCCGATATTGATCCCAGAAACGATAAGATCAGGTTTGCGATTCTTATAGAGCGTATTAAGCGCGAGATATACGCAGTCTGTGGGCGAACCATCATCAAGCTTGTAGTAATCCTTCTCAATAGGTGTGAGAAAGAGCGGCTGGGAGATATTAAGCCCATGTCCGCAGGCGGATTTCTCCCGCGCAGGCGCGACGACGACCACATGCCCAAGCACACTTAGCGCCTCTTTTAGCGATTTGAGCCCTAGCGAGTCAAACCCATCATCATTTGTCAGTAAAATCTCTTTCATACTAGCTCCTTTATTACCATTGCTTCTTGTTGTGTTTAGATTCTGTGATAGATTCTTGAAATAGTGCTTGCCAAAGACCTAGCACGCGCTCTTGCGAGAAGCGATCTTGCACAATTTGCAAAGATCTCTCCCCCATGCTAATACGCAGCTTCTCATCACGCATAAGCATACATAGCTTGCTAGCAAAGCCCTCTAAATCACCATCTTCCACCAAATACCCACTCTCCCCAGAATCTATCACATCACTAGGTCCTGTGTTTATATCAAACGCCACTGGCGCTAGCCCCATGCTCGTAGCCTCCAATAGCACCATAGGCAGTGCTTCATAGTGGCTACTCATCGCATAAATACTAGCACTAGCATACTCGCGCTCTATGCTCTTAGTAAAGGGCTTTAGGATAATGCTAGATCCCAAGCCCTTTTGCGCGATTGTGGATTCTAGCTCGCTCTTAAGCTCGCCATCGCCTACGATACAGAGCTTCCAGCTAGCAAACTCCCCACCACGCTGCACAATCTCCCAAATATCAACAAGGCGTAAAAAGCCCTTTTGATCGCCTGCTGCCATACGCCCCACGCTTAGCACAAGCCTAGATTCTCTCTCACGCTGGATAGGCGGGAGAGCAGTGAGCGCATTTGGGATCACGCGCACATCACTATAATGGCGCTGCCAGAGATCAAGCTGCTTGTGCGAAAGCACGACAATATGCCTAAAGCGCTTTGCCCTAGCTCTGGGACGCTGAAATGGGTGGTGAAAGACTTTTATGCTTATTGGAAAATCCGCAGGACGAAGCCAAGAGCGCGGAAGATAGCAGTTATAGTTGTCGATGAATACATCAAAACCACGCGCGATCTTGCAAATTTTATGACTTAATACCCGCTCAAAGACATTGCGATAGTAGAGATTGTAGAGCTTGCTTCTCTGTGCCCTCTCAAACATCGGCTTGCGAGCAAACTCATACACATACCGCACGCGCACAGCAGAATCCAGCTCATACGGACTTGCAGCATACTCCTTGAAACAGCTACAAATTGTAACTTCATATCCCAGAATCTGCACAAAGGCATTAGCGAGATTTGCCACCACACGCTCAATCCCACCTGTTATCGTAATATCCTCTACGACAAGCAAAATTTTGCGCACGGCTTTGGAGCTTTGTTTGGAGCTTTGTTTGGGGCTTTGTGGGGAAGTGGATTCTAGTGCATTCATCGATGGCTACATCTGTGTCTTTGCCTCTATGCCAAGCAGATCTAGGGCTTGGGTTAGGGACAGGCTTACCAGCATAGAAGCTTTAAGAAGCTGGGCTTGAAAAGTGGATTCTAGGATTTTATGCGCGTTGTAGAATGCGTGGAACTCTCCGGCAAGGGATTTGGCGTATTCACAGACTTTCTGCAAGCTTTTCTCCTCCCACGCCATTTGCGCCACTCGCGGCAGCAGCAGAGCCTCAAACACCAGCCCCCTAGCCGCCACTAGAGCCGCACTAGAATCCACTTTTTGAGCCAAATCTGCTTGGAGTATCGCGCTAGGCTCTAGGGGGGATTTTTTCAGCAAAGTGTGGATTCTAGCATTAGCATAGTTGATATAAAAGACAGGATTGCTAGCGTCCTGCTTGCTTAGTGTGGCGACATCAAACTCCAAATGCGTATCAGGCTTTTTAGAGAGAAAGACAAAGCGCAGCGCATCAGCTCCAATATCCGCTACAACATCGCGCATAAGGATAAAATTCCCCGCGCGTTTGCTCATTTTGTAAGGCTTGCCATCTTTTAGCAGGCTTACCATTTGCGCCAGAAGCACTTGTAGCTTAGAAGAATCATAGCCCAAATACTCGATACTCGCCTTTACTCTAGCGATATAGCCGTGGTGGTCAGCCCCCCAGATATTGATATAGCGGGCAAAATTCCGCGCAAACTTATCACTATGGTAGATTATATCTCCTGCCAAATATGTCGGCTCGCCATCTTCACGCACGATCACGCGGTCCTTCTCATCGCCCTTTGCGCTTGAAGCAAGCCAGAGCTTACCCTCGCTCTCATACACGCCTTGATGAGCTTTAAGCTTATCTAGCGTGCTATCCCAGCGTGAAAACAGCGATTTCTCGCTCACATAGTTATCAAAGTGGATTCCACAGGCTGCAAGATTGTCTTTAATCTCTTTTAGCATAAGCTCTTTACCAAAGTCGCTTAAGGTGGGGATTTGCTCTTTTGTCATTACTTCTTGCCCAAAGTGCGCAATCGCAGACTTAGCAATATCGATGACATATTCACCCTTATAGCACTCATCATCATACTCCACACTATCGCCCAGCAGCTCCCTGCCCGCTAGGTAGATCGATTTCCCTAGCTTGCTAATCTGCGCACCTGCGTCATTGACATAGTATTCACTGCTAATGCTATGCCCAAGATAGCTCCCAAGCCTCTGCAAGCTATCGCCTAGCACCGCCCCTCGCGCGTGCCCTATATGCAGGGGACCTGTGGGGTTTGCGCTGACATACTCAAGCAAGATTGTCTCGCTTATGCGCGCGCTAGATTCTATATACTTTTTGACTAAGGCAGAGCTAGCAAACTGCTCTAGCAAAGAATCTGCCAACGAGAGATTGATATAGCCCTTGACTTGAGCAACTTTGGCAAACGCGCTATGTTTTTCTAGCTGCTTGCACAAATCGCTAGCGATTGCCTCTGGAGATTGTTTGCGTGCCTTTGCTAGCGTAAATGCCACCGGCGTGGCAAAATGCCCAAACTCGCGGTTTTTGGGGCGCTCGATCACCGCCTCCACACCTGCAACCTGCGAGATAAGCGATTTGATATGCTCATAAATACACTGCATGCCTCGTTCTCTACTTTGTTTCTTTTTTGGCGGCTTTAGGTTTTGTAGTTTTGGAAGATTTGCTGGCGGATTTAGCGGATTTGGTGGATTTAGTGGATTTAGATTCTGTGCTAGATTTGGTGGATTTGCTTGCGGAAGCCTTTTTCACTGAATTTTTTTGGGCAGAGATCTTTTTGGGCATAGATTCTGCGCTTGTTTCATCGAGCTTTTTGCGTGCGCGTGGCTTTTTGACCGCTGGAGCGCTTACCTCGATTTGCACGACTTGAGGGGCTTGCTGCGCTACTGCAGATAATGCAGCAGAATCTGCTTGTGCGCTAGAATCTGCAAGCTTTTGGGGCTTGGTATTTGCAAGCGGCTGGGCAGTATCAAGCTCATCTTCATCTTCGCGCATTGCCTTTTTGAAGCCTTTAATACCAGTGCCTAGTCCTTTGAAAAGCTCGGGGATCTTCTTCCCACCGCCAAATAGCAGCAAAATCACTAGCAAAACAATCAGCCAATGCCACCAGCTAAAACTTCCCATACATACTCCTTATGCTAAATTAAACGCGACATTCTAAAGTCTTTTTATTTAATCCTACCTAAACATGCCCAAACACGCGCCAGAGGTATAAGGATTCCCACGCTATAAAAACTCGATTCTGGCTTACTGGCTCTGCTGGCTAGATTTTGGGCTTGGCTCGCCTGCTTCATCAATCGCCTTAGCACCTGGCTTTCTAGGCTTCCAGAGCGTATAGAGAAGCTTGATAGCAATACTAAATACCACGCCCTCAATCATCGCTGCTAAGATAAAAGCATAATACACATCTTGCGTGATCGCATGCCAGTCGCTGGCGATTTTAGCTGTGGCGACAAGAAATGTCAGGGGCATGGAATCACTAAGCGCAAAAAGTGTCAGCGCCTTTGGACTTTTGAAAAATTTGGCAAACGCCACATTGGCTGCAATGAGACGAATAGTAATCATGCCCAGCGCGATATAAGCACCATGCACGATATAGAATGGATTTTGAACAATGAGATCCAAATCCAGCGTGCTTCCTACAAATATAAAAAACAGCGGCACAAAAAACCCAAACCCCACATCATTAAGTTTATGCACCAGCTCATGTTTATAGGAGAAAAATATCGCCACAATCATACCTGCGAGAAATGCACCAAGCGCTGGCTCAAGATCAAGGAAAAGCACAAGAGCAACAAGCACGATAAAGAGCATCATCACAAAGCGGATATCTTGATTGCTTAGGTCATTATAGGGCATGATAAAAAGCTTGAGATTAGGAAGCCACCAAAACAGCAGTTTAAACACCCAAAACAGCCCCACAATCACCAAGATAAAAATACACAGCACCGCTAGATTCTCATAGAGCTTGAGCGAATTGCCATAATGGTAGAATCCGCTGATAAGCGTAAGCGCAGCGATACTCACCACCTCGCCTATCACGCCCACGCGCAGCGCCAGCTCGAGCCAGCGCTTGTCTTTGCCATAGTCTTTAATAAGCGTCATAATCATGCCAAGACTCATCACCGGGAATGCCGCGATGAAAATCTTATTAAGCCCAAATACAAGCACCACGCCCACGGAAATCCCATAAAGCACGACAAAATACACAATCACATTGCGCAAAAATGTCTTACCAAGATTCTGGAATCCGCGCAAATCCACCTCCATGCCGCACAAAAACATCAAAAACAAAAACCCAACCTTTGCCATGATAACAAAGCTTTCATTCGCGTGAAATATCCCAAAATACAGCCCCACACAGCCTAGACACATCTCGACTACGACAATAGGGATCGCACTTGCTTTGGCGATGATAGGCGCGATAGCTATAAGAATAGCAATAATGGCAAAATTGATAAATACATCAAGTAGCAAATGTTCCATACACTAGCCTAGCGCAGGAGTAACAGGGCTGAAAGCAAGAGCAGAATCTAGTGCGGATTCTGGGCTAGATTCTGGCGCGAAACACTCACAAAGTGCGTAAATAAGGGCTTTGGGATAGAGAGTGTATTCGAGTTGGTGGATTCTGTGCTCAAAATCCTCTAGGCTTTCACCTGCGATTTTGGGAAGCTTTTCTTGCAGGATAATTCTCCCAGAATCCAGCTCCTCACTCACCCAATGCACACTCACACCACCAAACTCCTCCGCACCAGCATAGCTATCAGCAATCGCATGTGCGCCTTTATACAACGGCAGGAATGATGGGTGGATATTGATGGTGCGAAATTTGCGCACAAACTCTGCCCCAAGGATACGCATAAACCCAGCCAGCACGACAAACTCTACCCCATATCGCACCAAAATCTCGCTAAGCGCTGCTTCAAATGCTGCTCGATGGGCAAATGCACCATGAGGGAGCACCTGCACTTCTAGCCCGAAATTCTCACAGCGCGTGATCCCATAGGCACTAGGATTGTTACTCACGCCTAGCACAAATTCTGGCACGATACCATGAGGCGCAAGCGCTGCTTGTATAGAACCTCTCTGCTCCAGGAGATTCTGGAGATTGCTGCCATTGCCACTAAAAAGTATGGCGATTTTGGGCGCAATCTGCGGTTTGGGCGTATCGATATGGCACATAGCTTGCATGCTCCTCTTCACATTTATAGTAGGCGCGCATTATAGCAGAGCTAGTGTGTAAGCGTGATAAATACCACTTCTGGCAGATTAAAGACGCGTGGCAAGCGGTAGTTGAAACTAAGACCGCGCGAGATGATGAGATACCGGTTGCGCGGCGTGTGCAATGTGCCAGCAGCAGCTCGGCTGGAATCTGGCATTGTGCTACAATGTGTAAATTTTGAAACAAGGGGGAGAAATGGAAAAGTATGATGAATTTTTCAAAAAAGTAAAAGGCTTTTTAGAGCAAGCAGAGAAGCACAAAAGGCGTGGGAATAATGACTTTAATCCCTACTTGCAAATGTGGAGTGAGAGTAATGAAGTAAAACTTCATAGTGCGTTAATATGTGGATTTTTAGACCCGCTAGGCAATCACTATCAAGGCGATGTGTTTTTGGAAACATTTCTAGAATGTGTGGGGCTTAAGGAGTGGTTTGGTGATACAAGCAATGCTAGGGTGCATCAAGAGTCCCAATACATCGATGTGTATATCACGAATGGAGAGAAGCATATCATTATAGAAAATAAGATTAACGCAGGAGACCAAGACAGGCAGATTGAGCGATATATTGAGACCATAGCAAAAGAGCAAAGCAAAGATTCTAATGATGATATGGAATCTAGCGAAAGTGAAACACCACAAGAGCAAAGTGCTTCTTATGATAATATTGCTGTGCTTTACCTAGCCCCCGATGAACGAGAACCTTCAAAGTATAGTCTAGGTGAATGGGAAATACAAGGGGAATATCTTGTAAATGGAGATAATAAAGTGAGATTTAAAGCAATCTCGTATAAAAATGAGATTCTACAATGGATAGAAAATTCACAGGCAAATGTTGGTTGTATCACACACCTAAATTCCGCACTATACTTCTATAAAGATGTCGTGCAAATCATTACAAATACAAAGGAGAACACAATGAGCATAGCAAAATTTTTGACAGAAAAAAATATGGAAGAGAATATGGAAATAGTCTTTGAGATTCTAAAAAGTAAAGATAAAATTATAGAATCTTATTGTAAAGCAATTATAGAAGAGTATAGAGAGCAGATAGAAAGCAAAGGCTTTAAGATTGTTAAGACAAGCAAAAATAAAAAAATGGGCAATTGGAGCAAAAATGATTTAAGCTACCCCCTTATGATTAAGCCTAAAGATTGTGGTAAATACTACTTTGCCTTTTGTGTAGAGCATTATATTCAAAAAGAGAAATACAATTGCTATGGTGTGCGGATTTTTGAGCAAAACTTGAATGATAATTTAGATGATAATATATCGAGTAAAATCATAGATTATTTAAATGTCAAGTTTATTTGGTGGCTTAATTATGATAAAAATTTTTGGCGGTATGCGTTTGACACTTCAATAGCAGAACTAGAGTCTAACTTGCGAAAATTTTTAGATTCTGCCGAGATTAAAGCCTTGAACGAAAAACTTAAAGAATATCACGCATAGGAACATAACTCCCACAAAGTAAAGACTAGAATCCTGCTTTGTGAGCTACAAAATTAGAGATTGCCACTCTCGCTTCACTCGCTCGCAATGATGATAAAAAGTGCTTTCAAAAGTCGGTATTTTCAAAAAGTGGATTCTAGCAACGCCCAAGCCTCTGGTAAGGTAGAAAAACCGCTGCTATTTTTCTCAATCTCTCCGCATTTTTCTATATTTCTATTTCTCACTGCCTTGACACAACGCTGTCAAAGCTCTTTGTTATAACTTCACAAACCAAAAGCGATACGCAAGGCTATCATCTTTGGCACATCACACAAGGATCGATTATGGTAGCACAAGCAAAAAGAGACAATAAAGTCCTAAGCAAATATAGAATAAGACAGCGCAGAGCGTTAAAACAAGCAGAAAGCAGCCTACTAGAGCCAAGCAAGCAGTCTTTAGCAAAGCTCCTGCCCTTTAATAAGCCCATAGCCAACGACAAAGACTATGAGAAAAAGTTTTTTGTCGCGCATCTTATGGATCTTTTCCCACATCTTATGGATCTTGATAGCTGCTTTAGGCTTTTTAGGAAGCATTTTAGTGTAAGTTTAACTGACTTTGATGATGAAGCTATGGTCGCAGAGTTTATCACGCCCTATCTTTTAGAGCATTTTCACGCGCTAAGACCCAAGCCCTTTGTGCGCAAAAATCTAGCCCTTTTGCAAGAGTGCTTTGGGCTAAGTGCGCTAGAAGTGCAGATTATCTACGCGTTTTATATTTATAGCAAGGTAAGTAGCTATTGCAACTGCCTTAGTGATGATAAGCTTGACTACTACGAAGTTTGCTCGCTTATAGGCGAAGTCTTGCAAGTGTCGCACACAAAAGTAGCAAAACTCCTTATGGCAGATATGCCACTTAGGCAGCTTGGCTTGCTTGATACAGGGTATGCAGATGGCAGATTAGAGCTTGAGAGCTTCGCCCAAAGCCTAATGCAAGAGCCACTAAGTAGGAGTGAGTTTGTAGGCAGTGTGGCTAGGGCTATGCCAGCAAGCACGCTAGAGTGCCACGACTTTAGCTATATGCAAAAGGACTTAGATATGCTGCTAGATTATTGTAAAAATGCGAAAAATCCTAGCATTTTCCTCTATGGCAAGCCCGGCGTGGGTAAGAATGAAATCGCTGCCCTGCTTGCAAAAGAGCTAAATAGAGAGCTATGGGAGATCCATAATCTCAAAAATGGCAAGGTAGAAGATAAGCGATATGAGCAGTTTGTGCGCGCACAAGCTATGCTAGATAAAGATAGGGCGATGATCTTGCTTGATGAGTGTGAAGATATATTCCCCACCTTGTATGCGCTGTTTTTTGAAAATAAACCCAGCAAAAACACGCTGAATAAAATGCTAGAATCTGTGAAACTCCCCAGCATTTTCTTAAGCAATAGCGCAAATATTGACCCAGCATTTTTGCGGAGATTTGACATCGTGCTTGAAATCCACGCCCCGCCGCAAGAAAAGAAGCAAGAAATACTGCAAAAAGCCCTACAATCACAAGGCATAAAAGTGGATTCTAGGATTATGCGCCAAATGAGTGAGTCTAGCCTCTCTCAAGGCGTGCTTTTGCAAGCGTGCAAAGTGGCAAAAACGCTGGCGAAAAATAGAGCTACACAAAGCCCAAAAGAGCGGCAAAAAGGCATTACAGATAGCCTTATCCAAGTGCTAAATGAGCATTTAAAGCTGCAAGGGCAGCCCACAATCGCCACCAAAGCCCCCCAAGCCCTGCCATACAATATGAGCTTGATTAACGCGAGTGTGGATATGCAAAGCTTGTGCGAAAAAATCAAAAATGTATGTGGGGCAAAAGATTCTAACAAGCTAGAATCTAGCCTAGATTCTAGCGACTCCGCACAAGGCATTAGAATCTTAGCGTATGGAATGGCAGGAAGCGGCAAAAGTGAGTTTGCCAAAGCCTTAGCAAAAGAACTCAATAAGCCCATAATGCTAAAAAGAGCGAGCGATTTACTCTCTATGTGGCTGGGCGGAAGTGAGAAAAACATCGCAGCTGCCTTTAGGGAAGCAGAGAAAAGGGGAGCGATTTTGGTGCTTGATGAAGTGGATAGCTTTTTGCAAGATAGAAGTGGAGCGCAGCGCAGCTGGGAAGTTAGCCAAGTGAATGAAATGCTGACACAAATGGAGAATTTTGAAGGCATTTTTATCGCCACGACAAACTTTATGGATACTTTAGATAGAGCAAGTATCAGGCGATTTGATATGAAAGTGGAGTTTAAGCCGCTAGATTGCGCTAGGCTCAAGCAAGCCTTTAGCCTCTATGCCAAGCATTTGGGGATTAGCGATTATGCGGTGTTCCTAGAATCCACTTCTGCTAAAAGGGCTTTGGAGAAGCTAGAGAATATCTGCTTTGGAGATTTCGCGCTTATCGCTAGGGGGGCAGCCTTTGCGCCGCTAGAGAGTGCGCAGGAGCTACTAGAAAAGCTACAAGAAGAAGCGCGGCTTAAGGGCTTGAGTGCAGCTGGCAGCAGCAAGCGCGTGGGATTCTAGGGTGAGTGGCTATGGATAAGCACAAGCCAGGTGAGATTCTACAAGCCCTGCCAGATGGCTTTGGCTTTAAAGCAGTGCTTGAAGAAGCGATTAAAGAGAAAGAAAAGAAGTGTAAAGTGGCGTTTGAAGAGTCAAGCGAGCAGACCCAAGCGCAAATCCTGCAAGCCAATCAAGGTTACCTAGAATCCAAAGAGCAAGAGCTGTGGGAGGATATACAAGATACAGAGCGGTGGTGGAGATGGGCAGTAGGCGCTGGCGATCTTTTTTATGATTTAGTATCTAGGCAGTGGTTGGATAGTGATAGCTATTGGGGTGCTCGCATAAAAGAGCAGCTAGAATCTAGCGGGATTTTTATGAGTGAAGATGAGTTTGCTTCAGTGCTTGATTTCACGCACCCCGTGCTAGAGGCGCCATACTTGCCTATTTGCTGGTTTCACGATTTGAAATCTTTTTACTATTATGATCTTGATGATTTTATAGCGTATTTGAAAAACCATAAAAAGGAGTAACAATGAAAGATTCTAAACGAGTGATGATTTTTAGCGGCGCAGGACTTAGTGCAGAGAGTGGGCTAAGGACATTCCGTGATAATGATGGCTTATGGGAAGAGTTTGACATTATGGAAGTGTGTAGTGCTAGGGGCTTTGCAAAGGATAGGCAAAAGGTGCTAGATTTCTATGATCAAAGGCGGATACAATTAGGGCAAGTCGCCCCAAATGCCGCGCATAAGATGATAGCAAAGCTTAAGGAGAAATATCCGCAAGAAGTGGTGGTGATAACCCAAAATGTCGATGACTTGCTAGAGCGCGCTGGGTGTGAAGATGTCATTCATCTACACGGATTTTTGCCTGAAGTGTGCTGCGAATCTTGCGGAGAGACCACCAATATCGGCTATATCGCTATGCCAAGCTCTGTGTGTGGGGTGTGTGGGGCGCAAGCCTTGCGGCATAATATTGTGATGTTTCACGAGCCTGCGCCAAACTACGCCCTGCTAAATAGCGAGCTAGAGCGGCTCAAAGCAGCGGAGGAGAGCTTGTTTGTCTGTATCGGCACAAGTGGCGAAGTGCTCAACGCCGCGCAATTTACCCTCTATGCTGATAAAAGCATACTAAACAACCTAGAATCCAGCCACCTTGATCGCTACTTTGATGTGCGCTTCATCGAGCCAGCTAGCTGCGCCGCCCCCAAAATCGCCGCACTTGTGGAAGGCTTTTTGCTCTAGGTGTTTGCGCTAGATTCTAGGGTGTGAGCTTTAGTGTGGTGCTAGTTTGCACAGCTATGGGGGTCACCGATGAAAAACACCGGCCCATAAGCGAGCGGGAGAACTTCTATCGACATATTTTTTGACAGCACAAGTTTTTGGGACTAATGCTCAATGAAATGGGCATTGCTTGCGCGAGCTTTTGCGCACTATCACGCAAGCAAGATTTAGGCAATATCTCAGCGCAGGAGCAAAAAGTGGATTCTAGTCCAAGCCCAGCAGCCCAATTGCAAGTGTGCTACTGCTCTTTTTTGGTCTCTTTTTTATTGATATCAGCCTGGGAGAATTGCACGATTTTCTCCGCGATTTTGTTTAGTGGGAGAATCTCATCGATCGCGCCTACTTCAATCGCGCGCTTTGGCATACCAAACACTACGCATGTCTGCTCGTTTTGCGCGATAGTTTTTGCGCCATTATCGTGCATTTCTTTAATCCCTATGCAGCCATCATCGCCCATACCCGTGAGAATAATCGCCAGCGCATTGCGCCCTGCAGTATTATTGGCACCGCGGAATAGCACATCGGCACTAGGGCGGTGGCGCGAGATCCTGGGCGCATCAAGCACTGGGTAGGCAAAGTATTTGCCATTTTCATAGCCTAGCATGATTTGCGTGCCACCTTTAGCGAGATAGACGCAGTCATTTTTTAATATAAATTTTTGATTAACCTCAAACACACTAAGCTTTGATTTACCATCAAGCCGCTTGGCAAGCGTCTGGCTGAAATACTCGGGGATATGCTGGACAATGACGATTGGCGGGAGATTGCACGCAGGGAGAGCGACGAGAATCTCCTCTAGCGCGATGGGTCCGCCGGTGGAAGAGCCAATCACAATGAGTTTCTCACGACTGATAAGACAAGGATTGCTCTTTAGCAGGACATCTGGGTGATGTCTGTCTTCGATTGCTTTTAGATCGCGCGGCATGCTAGTCCCTGATTTTAATGTAGGTCTTATTGCCTAGGCGCTCGACTTTGTCTTTGAGCCCTAGGATATCATCGGCATGCCCAATGTAAAGCGTGCCATTTGGCTTAAGCGTGCGTAAGAGCCTTTGCAAAATCGCCTCTTGCTCTTTGGGCTGGAAATAGATAAGCACATTGCGACAGAAGATAATATCAAACTCATCTTGGCGGAATGGATAGGTAGTATCATGCAAATTAAGCTGAAAAAACTTAATCATCTTTTTGAGCGTGCTTTTAGCGCGTATAGTTTTGGTGCCATTAGCAAACACTTGGAGCGTGTCAAAGTATTTATCCATGTTTATCCAAGTTGGCAAGGAGAGTGTAGGGCTTAGGGTAAATACTCCATCTTTGGCATCTTGAAGAACTTTGGTGTCAATATCGCTGGCATAGATTTCCACATCGCACGATGAATTATACACCTCGCAAGCATAAAGCACGGTAGCAGCGATTGAGTATGGCTCCTCTCCTGTTGATGAGGCTGCGCAGTAGATTTTGATGTTGAACTGGTTTTTGAATAGCGCAGGAAGCACGCGATCAAGCATATCTTGAAAATGCACCTTTTCGCGGAAAAAGTCCGTTTGGTTTGTCGTGAAAGCATTGATAAAAAGTTGCCTAGCTTGGGGGTTTCTGTTTGCCAAAGCGATAAGCTCACTCGCAGTAGTGATATTGTCAAACACAGGAAATTGCTTCAAAGAGTCAAGGCGGTTTTTCATCATGGTGTGCTTGGAGCTATCCAAATAAATCCCCGTAAGCGTATGGAGATAGGTCTGGATCTCTTTAAACGCCTTATTTGTATCGATTACCAAGTGCGATCCTTTATCAAACTTACCAAACCCAAGCCTGCCGAGTCCAAACTTACCAAACCAAAATCAAAAGCTCTGGCATTTTTCAAGCATTTTCTCATAATATCGCAATGCCTTTGACACAAGATAGCTATCATCATCGTAGAAAAGTGTCTCATAGCTGTTTTCAAACGCATTTTTACTCCAATTTGCCGAGCCGATATAGAGCCTGGCACCATCGATAATGGCGAGCTTTTGGTGCATTATACCATAGTAGTTAGCGTTTTGGGCTTTTTCGCCTTTGAGCAGGCAAACGGAAATGTTATTATATTTATCCAAATAGCCAACGACAGAGCGCGAGTCGTTTCTGCTGCCTTCATCAAAAATCACGCGGATTTTCACGCCGCGCTTAGCGCTATCACGCAGAGCTTTTGCCAACTCACGATTGGTAAAGCTATAAATCGCGATATCGATGGATTTGTGCGCGTGTTTTAGAGAGTCAAGCAGAGTTTTATAAGCTTTATCTCGCTCATAGGGCATCATAAATAGCTCACTTCTGGCTAGACTTGGTATGGGCAGTAGCGCCGAGACAATCGCAAAAAGAAATGCTAAAGAAATTCTCCTCAACTCCAAATCCTTGCAAGTAAATCTGTGCTATAATGAGCGACATTTTACTCCAAATTAGGTAATTTTATGAAAATCGTTTTGATCAATACTGACCCAATGGTCGCCAAGCTCGTCGAAGCCACCGCCAAAAAGACGGGGATCTCGCTCACAAGCTATGCTAACACAGATGAAGTGGATTCTAGTGTGCTGACACAGGAGAGCTTCGTATTTATCGATGAGGGTGCAATTGGATCAGATAGCGGGCGTGTGAAGTCTATCGCACAGGGCTTCCTAAGCTGCCTGCTCTATGCCAAAACCAAGCCCATAAAAGAATTTACGCATGTTGTCAAAAAGCCTTTTCTCCCTACCGAGATTTTAGATATCCTCCAAGCCGAGCTCTTAAAGCTTGGTCAAGATTTGCGCAATGCCTCCAATATCACAAAAGATCAAATCGCAGAATCTAGCGAAGTAGGCGCTGGAGAATCTGGCGAACATGCCAAAGAGGCAAGCACACATACTGACACTAACATCAATCCCAAAGAACTTAATATCAAAGATTTAGATCTTAGCATGCTTGATGAAGCTGGTGCTGGGGGCTTGGCTGGCGATTTGCAAGAGGGACTTGACTTGGGAGATGATTTGGAGCTAGATCTACCAGAGAATCTGGAGGGCGACTCATCAAATGCTCTTGATGAAAAACTTGATAAAACATTCGCTCTGGATTCTAATACGACAGAATCCGTGGAGGATTCTGGGGAGCTAGGAGCAGGCTTGATAGAATCTAACGCAAACTTGGATTCTGTGGATTTAGGACTAGACTTGACGCTAGACTCTGGAGAATCTAGTGCGCAAGCGGAAACCGCGAGCGATAACGACACAAAAGAAGCAAGTGCAGGGGAGATTATAAATTTCTTAGACGAAAGCGACATGGAGGAGCTAGATTTTAGCGAGATTGCAAACGATGAGAGCGATGAGAAAAACAGCGCAAGTCTTGATGAAACAAGCATAGAGAGCATGGCAGACACCACAGCAGGCGATGAAACTAGCAAAGCAGAGGAAGCAGAGAATCTAAATCCCGCTATAACCAACGATAATGACACAGAGCCCATGGACTCTAGCGCAGAGCCTACAGCTTCACTTGATGAGTTAGGAGAGCTTGGCGAGGCGGATTTCACAGCAGATTTGGGAGAGGATTTAGACACAGATTTGATTGGGGATTCTGCGCTGGATTCTGTGGGTTCTCCCCAAGATGAAGCAAGCTCTTCTAACGCTCTGGGAGCCCTTGATGAAATCGAAAACTCCACACAAACCGCAATCCTCCCGCAAGATGAAGTAGAGCTCGTGAAAACCCTGCTCGAAGATTCTAACGAGCCACTTGATAAGGCAGATGAGCAAAAAGCAATCAATCAGGAGAGCAGCCAAGAAGCCAGCGATGATATGCCAAGTAGCGATGTGCTAGAAGAGCTAGAATCTAGCGCGGATTCTGGAGCGGATTCTAGCAATGATACAAGTGGCGATATGGAAGCAAATATAGATTTTCTACCAGAATCTAGCGAACTAGATTCTGGCGAGCTAGGGGCAAAAAATATACAAGAGGAAACACAAGAAGCACTGCTGGATAGCACAGAAAATGAGCAGACCACCAAGCAGCATGAAAGCGACATAGAGAATAGTGATGAAGAAGGGTTTGCAGACATCTCGCTTGATGACTTGGCGCAGGTCGATCCTCAAACACATGGCATGGATTCTCAAGCAGATTCCGCCACAAAACCAAATACCAATAGCACAAACAATGAGCAAAACGACTTCTTGCAGCTTAGTGAAAAAGAGATCTGCAAGGTGCTTGGTGAGGAGATCCCAGAGGATATCGCTGGGCATGGAGATATTGCTGGGGATATGAGCCCAGAATCTAGCCAGGATATCATGAAAGACGCCCCACAAGACACGCAAGAGCTTCTAGAGCCAGAATCTAAGATAGCAGAATCCACAGACATTGAAGAATCACCAGAATCCACCGAGCAAGAAATTGCCCAAAAGCAGGGCACAGAGAGCAATCTGGTCGCAGATGAGGCTATGGCAGATATGCAGGATATTGAGGGAGATTTTGTAGAAGACATCGAAATCCCAGCAGACGACCCCACAGAATCTAGTCAAAATCCTAGCACAAGCGCTATGGCAGAAGAAGTAGATTCCGCACCAGCAGAAGCACAACCAGATCAAAACACGGAAAATACAAAAGCTCCCACAGAGACTTTGGACAACAAAGCCCAAGTGGAAAGCATGGAGGATTTAGCAGATCTGGCGTTGGATAAGGACGACTTAGATGAAGATGGTGCGGAGAATTTACATACAGAAGATATGAGCCTAGAATCTAGCCAAGATATGGATCTAGACATAGATCTAGGAGCAGACCCAGATCCAGTAGCAGATGAGTCTCTATCAGCCCTAGAAGCTGAAAATATTAGCCCAGACCCTGCCAATGACTTAGCCGATGAATTAAGTGAAAATTTAGGAGATGATTTAGGCGAGTTTGGTGCGGGACTACAAGCGATCAATGATTTGCGCAATGAAATGCAAACACTTGGCGATCTTGATCCATTTGCCACAAATAACATCATGCCACATGCAAGTATGCCAAGCACATCAGGCACACCAACACTTGCTAATAGGACACAAGAAGAGCTTTTCAGCGAGCTGCTTGCCAACAAATCTGCACAAGAGATCCGCTCCCTACTCAATGGAGCGCAAATCTCAATCAATATTAGTTTCTCAAATAAGCAATAGAGGCATACATGCAAGCACAACAAAACCAAAAGCTCCATGGCAGAATGCTTATTCTTTCAGGTCCATCTGGCTCTGGGAAATCAACACTCTGCAAGGTTTTACAAGAGCACTTTAGTGATATTTACTTCTCTATCTCCACAACCACACGCGCCCCCAGAGAGGGGGAGCAAGATGGAGTGGATTATCACTTCGTAAGCCAAGATCGCTTCATCAGTGATATTAAGCAAGGTGCATTTCTAGAGTGGGCACAGGTGCATAACAACTACTATGGCACTTCGCTTTTACCCATACAAGAGGCGCTTGCGCAAGGGAAACTAGTGATTTTTGATGTAGATGTGCAAGGACACCAAAGCATTAAAGAGCACTACGGGAATCTCGCACGATCGGTTTTTATCACAACAAAAAGCAAGCAAGTCCTGCGCGAGCGACTAGAAAGCAGGCAAACAGACTCTAGTCAAAACATCGAAATGCGCCTGCTACACGCATACAATGAAATGCAACAACTTGCGCATTTTGATTATCTCATCGTCAATGACGACATACAGAGTGCCAAACGCGCCATTATTGGGATTGCCACCTCACTAGAGTTTATCCCACAGCCCGAAGTCTATCGCACATTGTGGCAGGATTTCGCACAAAACTAATCACACCACAGAGCAGATACCAAAGCCAGGATCTAGCCCACTCACGCAAATACCATAGAATCTAAAGCCCAAATCCCATCTCCCCAACCAATCTCCAGAATCCAGTAAAATCTAGCCCTAAAACCCTACGCCCATTTCTAATGCGACAAACAGGCTACTAGGATTTTGGTAGCGCCCAGCAATCTGTGCCTCCTCCAGAGCATAGACCACACAAATCGCCCGAGCAAAATACTCTACTCTCGTGTGCATATAGATTCCAAGCGAAGCTTGCCAGCGATGAGCGCCAGAAAATGATGTATGCGCAAAATTCTTATACGCCCTATCTGCGACTTGATCAAACCCCTGATGAGATCCGCCAAAATCCCCTAAGCTCGCCTTGCGCACAGAATGCAAGCCCGCTGCGACATAACTATACTGCATGCTAGATTCCAGCGCGAGAATCTCCCCAAGTCTTATATGCGTGCTCGCTCCCACTCCAAGCGAGAAAAGTGTCGTAATGAGGGCGCCTACTTGCATGGATTCTAGTGGAGCGATGAGCTCTAATGTGATTGGCGCATGCGCACTAGCGAGATTTAGCCCAATACTAGGCTGCGCAAACGCAAGCATGCCAACACTTCCATGCGCACTATCCCCGGCAAATCCAGAAACCCCAAACCGCGTGGCAAGACGCGCAATAAAGCGCTGCTGCCATAAGCCAATGTCGCCTGCGACATACCCGCCATAATTTGTGCCCTGCTCCTGCCCCACTCCGTAGGCGCCAAATCCAACGCGTTTATCAATACATCTGGCTTCTGGGCTAGATTCTGCACAGGTGAGCGCATGTGCCATGCCTTGAGCAAGTATCCAAAACCCCAAAAACAAGACCCCCCTTAGAGTGCTAGAGCGCATTATATGCCGCCATTTTCCTGAAATCTCGCAGAATCTTGTGGGTTTTCCACATCTAAGCTGCTTTGAGAATCTGGGGTAGAATCTGTGCCTGGAGTTTTGGCGACTTGAGATTTTTCACTTTTAAAGGGCGGACCTTTTGCGATGATTTTTGTAAGCTCTGCGGCGCGCTTTGGATCCATTTTGCCTAGAATCTTTGCCATTTCTGTCGCACTTAGTGAAGCAAGAATACCCGCAGCTTCGGCATCATCAAGCTCTGCGATAATGGGCGCAGCTTTAGATTCTTTCATACCAGAAAATGTTTTGGCGACCTTAGAAGTGGAGGTTTCTTTTATCTCTTTGAGCAGCGCTTCGTTTTTGGCAACAAGATCTTGGATAGCCTTTTTCTCATCAGCCTGGGTTTTGGCGATTTTCTGCGCACTAGCGTTCATGGACTCTATTTTGGCATTAAGCACACTTTCTTGCTCTTTGAGCTTAGATTCTCGCTGATCAAATAGATTTTGCGTGGCGTTTTTGTAGGCTTCAAGATTTTGCATTTTCTCATTGAGAGAGCGCAGACTCTGGGTAATCTCATCTTTTCGTGATTCAAAAATCGCATTACACTGCAAAACATGCTCTGGATTTGCCTCTTGCTTTTGGATTTTGAAGTTTTGGGCTTTGGGAGATTTGTCTCCTGTGGCAGTGCTTTTGGTAGTGTTTTCATCTGTATGTTGCGACTCTCCTTGTGGCGCAGCATACAATGCGTATAGCACAAATACCAGCAGTGCAAATATTCTCATAGTAGCTCCTTTTTATGCAGCAAAATCGCCACTTCATCAAGCTCTTTTTGCTCTTTTTGCTTCATGGCTTTTACCATCTCCTCACGCTGCTTCTCGCGGATATGTTTGAGCTTCTCAAACTCCACATACAGCGAGCGGTGCTGGGATTCTAGTGCAGCGATTTGCGCTTTTAGTATAGCTATCCCTTCTTGGATAGAATCTATTTCAAAGACAAACGCCCTTTTGCGCGCATTGGCTTTGAGAAATGTATCAAAGCTCCCAGAATCTGGTCGCTGTAGCCTTGCAAGCTCTGCGACAAGTGCGCTCATCTCGCTTTGCTTGCTGGCGACTTGATTATTGGCACGCACAATTTGAAGCTCACACATATTGAGCTTTTGCTCTTGGGCTTTGATGAGCGCATCAAATTGTGTTTTCATGACTCTAGATTCTAACGATAAATCGTCTCACTTCGATCAGCACCCGTGGAGATGAGCGCAATTTTCACGCCTACAAGCTCTTCTAGCCGAGTGATATAAGCTTTAGCCTCCTCTGGTAGCGCGTCATAATCTTTCACACCTCTGCACTGCTTGCCCGCCCAGCCGCTCATGCACTCATAGATTGGCTTAGCATATTCCAAATCGCTTGGGACATACTCTATACGCTTGCCTTTATACTCATAACCCACACAAATCCGCAGCTCTTCAAGATAATCAAGCACATCAAGCTTCATAAGTGCAATAGCACTGCAGCCATTGAGCTTGCAAGCATAGCGCGCAGCCAGAGCGTCAAACTCTCCACACCTGCGCTCACGCCCGGTTGTCGTGCCAAATTCTGCGCCCTTATCTCGCAAAATCTCCCCTCGCGCACCAGAGTCCTCCGTAGGGAAAGGTCCATGCCCCACGCGCGTGCAGTAGGCTTTCATAATCCCCAGCACATAATCAATATCACGAGGTGCGAGCCCACTTCCTGCACTCGCCCCAGCCGCAATAGTCGTGGAGCTCGTAACAAATGGATATGTCCCATGATCAATATCAAGCATACTACCCTGCGCGCCCTCTAGGAGAATCTTTTTGCCCTGCTCTTGGGCTTCCCAAAGGAGTGCAGTAGTGTCTGTGATAAAAGGCGCTAGAATCTTAGCAGCAGATTCTAAGGAAGCGAGATTCTCTTCCAAAAGTCGGGCGATTTCATTGTTTGTGGCAGTGCTATGCCCTACATTAGAATCGAGCGATTCTATAAAGCTCTGCAAACGCTTGGAGAGCTTTTGGATAATTATTTTGCCCTGCTCACTATCGCGTCCGCATTCATAGAGATTGCGCAAATCACATGCACGCAAACCCACGCGCGCAATTTTATCCGTATAACAGGGACCTATGCCCTTTTTGGTCGTGCCTATGGCATTTTGACGCTCAAGGCTAGAATCTAGCTCTCCATGCAAAGACAGAATAATATGCGCACGATCAGAGACAAAAAGTCGCCCCAGCAGCGCCTCTGCGCCGCCAAACTGCTCGAGCTCGTGTATAAGTGCATGTGGCTCGATGACCACGCCATTGCCAATGATATTGATACAATGGGGCGTAATCACACCAGAGGGGATAAGATGCAATGCGTATTTGTGCCCATCTACGACAATCGTATGCCCAGCATTATGCCCTCCTTGATAACGCACGACATAGTCGTAGCGCTGGGCTAGGACATCGACAACTTTTCCTTTACCCTCATCACCCCACTGAATCCCTACAATCAAATCTGCCATTTTTACTCCTTTACTTCTGCCGCATGGTATGCACTAGATCAATAACATTATCTGTATAGATTCCAAATCCACAGCACAGGCAGTCCTGGATTTTATATTTGCCCCCGAGCATAAGCGTCTTGTTGCCATAAAATACACGAAACACCACATCATCATAATAATCCACAAATGGCATTTCAAGCGGAGAGATAATAATCTGCTCATACCGACAGGCATGGGCTTTTTGCGAGAGACGCTCAAGCTCAAATCGCAAAAACATCGGGGAGCGAGGTAGAAAATCATCTAAATCTTGCAAACTACTGATGCGCGCTAAATCACACATAAACTGCGCCTTTTTCTCAATCTCGCGCATAGAGAGAGATTTGTAGGTTGCTTTATCCACACCAATCTCACTCATACATAGCTGGAGAATTTTGATATTGCTAAACTGCAGCAAAGCACGCACACCACATCGATCCAGAATCTCAAGCCCAATAGTAATCATCGTATTTAGGTCATTGGTATGAATAGATTCCGCGCCAATTTGGTAGATCTCATTTGTTGGATAGCTAAAGACTGGCTGGATATAAAACCAGTTTTTATGGCTTGTGGCGCGCTCCAATCGCTTTGTAATCGTGCGGATTGTATCAATCGTAGAGTCATAGCGCAGAGAGATTTGGTGATTATTTTGGCTACTTAGGCGGATAAGGTGGCGATCAGAGAAATTCTGCTGGTGCTCGAGATAGGAAAAATAAGGCGTGATAATCTCTTCAAACTCATATCTGTAAAAAATCTCACACGCAGCATTTTCTAACTCGCGCTTGATTCTGGCACTTTTGCCAAAGTAGAGTTTGGTGCCTTCTGGGGTTTCGTGTTCGAAAATCATAAGAATCTCTTTTGTAGTGTTTTCTTGCGCTTTTTAGGTGGCTTGTTATTTCTTGTGCCTCATTGGCTAGATAAACAAAGAATTTACGCTCTCGTTATGGTAGATTCTACGCACCACTTCAGCAAATAGTGGGGCGACATTAAGCGTGGTAACCTTACTGCAACTCTTACACAAGGGGATAGAGTTGCTCACAATCACTTCATCTAGCACGCTCTCTTCTATGCGCTCAATCGCTGGACCGCTTAAAATCGCGTGCGTGCCTAGAGCCATCACAGAAGTAGCTCCCTTATCTTTCAAAGCTTGGGCTGCTTTACACATAGTCCCAGCAGTATCAATCATATCATCGACTAAAATCACATCTTTGCCGCTCACATCACCGATGATATTCATCACTTCACTCTCATTTGCTCTCTCTCTGCGCTTATCGACAATGACTAAATCAAGCCCAAGCTTTTGCCCAAAATACCTAGCCCTAGCCACTCCGCCAATATCTGGGCTAGCGATGATGGGGTTTGGGAGCTTTTTGCTACGGATATGGTCTTGAAAGATAATTGAGCCATAGAGATTATCTACTGGAATGTCAAAAAAGCCCTGTATCTGCCCTGCGTGCAAATCCATAGTAATCACTCGATCAATGCCGGCATTTTGGATAAGGTTTGCTACAAGCTTGGCGGTGATTGGCACGCGTGGAGCAGCCTTGCGATCTTGCCTTGCATAGCCAAAGTAGGGGATAATGGCAGTGATAGAGCTAGCGGAGCTGCGCTTAAAGGCATCGCTCATAATGAGCAGCTCCATAAGGTTGTCATTAGTTGGCATACAAGTAGGCTGGATAATGAAAACATCTTTGCCGCGCACAGATTCATTGATCTGCACGCCAATTTCGCCATCACTAAAACGATTGATCGTAATCTTACTAAGCACTGCGTCGAGATGTTTTGCAAATTCTTTGCCAAATTCTGGGTGTGCATTCCCGCTAAAAACTTTAAACCCTTTCATAAATCCCTTCTCCTTGCGATACTGCTCCTAACCGCGCTTGAAGCTGAATGCGCCCATTATAGCATATTTTCTATTTTTCTCTCTGCAGGCGATACTCTATCTGGGAGCTGATAGATTCTAGGGCGCATTGGATTTGTGGCTGGCTGAAAATTTGGCTTGATCGAGCTTGCAAAATAGTGTGTGATCTAGCGGCTTGACCAGCTTGCTTGACACCAGAGAGACAAGCGGCAATGGCAGAGTATGCGCCCTTTGTATCAATAGCACTCAAAATCTCATCGCCCAAATACACAAGCCCCAAATCCTCCCCAAATGCACGCACAAACATCTTGGCATGATCATAGCTTGGCGAGTCTCCTTGAGAATCTAGTTTAGACTTCACGATAGAAGCGATAGGCGAGATTTTAGCGCCCCTGGAATTTTGGCTAGATTCTAATCCAAAGCTCTCATGAGAATCTAGCATTCCAGAGTCTAAAGATTCTATCGAAGTTAGCACGCTTCTCAAGCGCTGGTGGCGCACGAGCTCTGGCAAGGCATTTTTGTGGAAGCGAAATAGCTTTTCTTCAACAAGCGTTGTGCGTGCGCTAGATATGGGCGTGCGCACACAGCCTAAAATCTCATCGCCCACCCGGACAAAGCGCAATGAAGGAAGTCGCCCTTGCAAAAACATCGTAGGGTGACTTAGGCTAATATCCGCCTGCAAAGTCGCAGGAGTCAGCGTAAAAGCTTCATAAAAACGCTCGCGCTTATCACTCATCGTCGTGTAAGCACGCGCAAGCGGCACTGCTATGCCCTCGTTAAATACATCTAAATGCCCCAGATACTCCACTTGCATATTGACATCTGCACCTGCGATTTCCTCGCTCCATGCCTTTAGCGCAGACTCTAGAGAATCTAGCATAAACCCAGCTCGCGTCAAATCCATAGCCGCATGTTCTTGGCGCTTAGGGTCGATGACTTCAATCTCACAGAGTCTCTCGCCCTGCTCTCGCGAGAACACTAACTGCGCATAAGCACGCAAGCTGTAAGTATCTTGGCTAGGGCTGATGAGATAGAGTATATCATCAGCTAGCACATACAATCGCCCATCAAAAGGAAAAAGCACCACCTCATCGATAGTGCTTGGAAAACACGCAGCATTAAGCCCTGGTTGGATTGAATTAAATCTCTTGCCAAAATGCACAAGCACCACACACTGCTTCTGGTTAAACTCAAGCACTCGAGCAAATAGAGATTCTTTAGATTCTGTGGAGTCTCTGGAGGAGTCAGCGACGATGGTAAAAACCCCATGCGAGAAAAACCCAGAATCCTGCCCTGCACGATTCTGGGAAATCAGCGCATGTAGCATGGATTCTAGCGAGATTGGTGCGAGACTTGGCGCAATAGAAGCAGATCGTGTAGATTCTGGTATGGATTTCATAAGCCAGCGCAGTGGTATTGGTATTTTGGCGATCTCCCCGCCCTTTTGGACATAGGCTTGTATATAGACACGCAACGCCTGGATATCATAAAATCCCTCAAGCCGAAAATGCAACATCGCAAGCAAAAGATACATCGCGCTATCATTGCGCTTGGTGGGGTCAAGTCGCATTTCTTGGAAGATAGTCGCTTTAGCTTGAGTGAGAATACTGCGCTCCAAGCGTGCTTGCAAAAACGCCTTAGTATAACGATCTTTGCAAGAAGATTGCAGACTCTTAGCATGGGCAAATTGCTTTGGACGCTCAAGGCTGGTAACCACATGTCTTAGCCAAGCTATCCCAGAATCCGCCGCCAAATCCGCCAAGCGCTCCAATAGCGTAGAATCCATGGATTCTAGTAGCTCTTGCACGCATGTATCTAGTCTAATAGGGCTTTGCGTTGGCATAAATGACCGAATCACATCTCGCGCACCCTGAAAGCCAAAAAGCTTGCTTGTCTGGGGAGCTGGATTAGTATAGGCTGGATTGGGGGTGGCATTTACCACCAACACACCCAGAATCAACAGCAGCGCAACTCTCACCTATGTCTCACAATCGCACAAGTTTCGCGCCCATGCCGCCCATGTGTGCTGGCGCATCGGCAAAGCTCACTACACTAGGGTGTGTGCGTAAAATCTCTGCCACTACGCGCGAGAGCACACCTGTGCCTATGCCATGATAGATGAGCACCTCATCAAAGCCAGCAAGCAGACTATCGCTGATAAAATTCTGCACCAGTTCTTGTGCCTCCTCTGCGCGCAGTCCATGCAAATCAAGCGTAGGACTAGTGCTCTTGGCAGAGGTTAGGAGCTTGGTGCGCGCAAGCGATTTTATGCCAGAGCCCTTTGCCCCAGAGCTTTTTACACTAGAGTCCCTAGATTCTGGCAATACAGGGAGCTTGCTAGCGCGCTCAATCTCTACACGCTTCACGCGCATACGCATACCAGATTCTAGTTCAAGTAGTGCGGAGCGAGAATCTAGCTGTGCAATCACCGCACGCTGGGATTTGTAGCTAATCACATCGCCACGCTTGATATTTGCTTTGTTTTTTGATGTATCCTGGGTGTTTTTAGATACTGCAGTGTTTGTCCCAGAATCCTGCATGCTCGCTTTGATACCAAACGCACCATGCGATTGTCGCAAAGGCTCGATAATCGCATGCGCGCGGTTTAAGTTTCTGTGAATATCTTGGAGAGTTTTTGCCTGCTGCTTAAGTGCGCTCTGGGCTTCATGGTAGGTAGATTCTAGCTCGCGCACTTTTTTAGCATAGCGAGCTTCTAGATCAAGAATCTTTTGCGCGTAAGATTCTTGCTTCTTTTGGGCGCGTGCGATTTGTTCTTCTAGGCTTGCTTTTTTAGATTCTAGCTCAAGCTCGAGATTTATGCTTTTCTCAATAAGCGTATTAAGGCGTTCTTTGTCATCGCCATAGTGGATTCTAGCTTGCTGGATAATATGCTTTGGGATACCATATCGCTCCGCACTCTCAAACGCATAACTCTTCCCAATACTACCATGCAGGAATGTAAATGTCGCCTCATAGCGCTGCAAATCAAACATCGCTGCACTAAGCTGCACGCGAGAATCCCTGGCCATAAGTGCAGCCAAACGCTTGTGGTGGGTAGTGATGATGATTTTATTTGATCGATCGAGCAAAATCTCTAGCAGTGTCTTATATAGGCTTGCTGCCTCATCGGCATCGGTGCCTAGCTCGATTTCATCAATACCTAGGAGCAACTCATCACGCCCAAGCTGCTCTCTAAACTCCACAATCCTGCCTGCAAAGGTGCTGATGTCATTTTTAGAGCTTTGGGGATTAGAAATAATGGCATAGATATGTTTATAGTAGGGGATAGCGCTTTTGTGGGCGTTGATTTTCATAGGGATTAGATATTTAGCTAGAAATGCCGCAGAAAGCAGGGATTTTAGCAGCATGGTTTTCCCTCCAGCATTCACACCTGTGAGCATAAGAAGCTTAGCAGTGAAATCCACACTCACAGGCACAGGCGCACGCAAGCGCGGGTGGCAAAACTCCCGCAGGATAAATGACGCAGAATCTACCATGTGCGCAGGAGCTTTAGTCTTTGTGCTAGATTTGGTGCGCGGCTGACTATTGACTTGCACAAATGATAGATTATACGCACGCGCAAACGCACATCGCCCAAAAAGCCCATCACAAAGCTCAAAGCGCTTATCAAGGAATCGCAAAAATGCTAGCTCCTTGCGCGCAATATCACTAAGGCGAGCGCAAAGCTTGGCAATCTCTAGCGCAAGCAAATCTTGCAAATCACGCTCTTTCTCATAGAGCCTGGCAATCTCTTGAGGCAGCACATAAAAAAACCCGCCCGCAGTGCGATCAAGCACAGCACCCTTAAGCACGCGCGTGTAGCCAGCTTTCAGCAAGAGCGTTTGCGTGTCGCTTAGAAGGTGGATTTGCTTATCAACAAAATAAGGCGCGAGCGAGTCTTTGTGCAAGAGAGATTGGAGAGTGGATTTGATAGAGGATTTCACGCTAGCAAGCTGGGCTTGTATCCCATCAATCACCTCGCACGCCCCAGCTCTAATCTCACCTCGCTCATCAAAGATACAAAGCTCGCTAAGCAAGGTCTTGGGGATTAGGATTTTTTCTATCATTTGCGTGAAGCGAAGCTGTGGGAATGGCAATAGGACCTGCTGGAGTGTATAGAAAAACTCCAGCTCCTTGGCAATATCAGCCAAATGCGTGAGGCGGAGCGTGCCTTGCTTTTGCAAGAGCATAAAGGCATAAGAGAGCGAGGCAATGTGGGGCAGTGCAGGCAGAGAGTCTAGCGAGTCAATCTCCTGGATCAGCGCATAATGCACATACATATCGCCCTGGAGATAGATCCCCTTGGATCTAGCAAAAAACCCTGCCAAGCTATAAAGAAACTCCTCCAAATCCAACCGCTCAATAAGTATAGAATCCTTAGAGCAAAAGTGCTGGCAATACTGCGCAGGGCTTAGGGACTCCAAAGGCTGCGGGGACTGCAAGGACTCCAGGGAAGACTCTTGCGCCAGCAGCCCAGAATCTAGTGCATGCTCTAGGGTGCGAGTGGATTCTGGGCTAGAAGCTGAAAAATGCGCAGAAGTGCTCATAGAAATCTCATCGCATAGCTTCTTGTGCAAGCATAGGCTCAATAGATTGGATAATCATTATAGGTCTATGGCTAAAAGAATCCATCTGCATGCTAAATTGCACCCTAGCCCACTCGCCCTGCATGCAACCATCTTTGGCAAAAAACCACATTCCCTGTATGGGGGTATTAAAAAAGCTAAATTTCTTGTGTGATTTTATGGGCTGGATTTTTTTAATGCGCAATATACTTGTGAAAATAGGCTTAGGATTGCCCTGACCATAGGGCTCAAACTTATCAAGCAGCGCGAAAAGCTCCTCATCAATATCCCTAGAATCTATGGGCAGCACTGCCATTTCACCTAGCGCTTCCCCCTCATCTCCACACCCGCACTGCCCGCTATCGCCTGTCGCACTACCACTCCTTGACTTGCACTTAGGCGGGTCTTGAAGCTGACTCAAATACGCACAAAACGCCTCGAATAACTCACTCTCCACACTAAGCCCAGCTGCTTTGCTATGCCCGCCAAACTCACCTAAAATTTCACTCGCCCCTAGCAAAATCTCCATAATATCAATGTCATTCCACGATCTCGCGCTGCCCTTTAGGCATGTTTGAACAAGATTTTGGGAGTGATTGGGTGCATGAACATCTGCTGGATTTTTCAGGCTGGTAGAAAGCACAAATGCGGGACGCTCATACGCACTAGCAAGCTGTGCTGCGACAATACCAAGCACCCCCTCATGCCAATCATCTCCACGCGCAACAACTGCATGCTCATAGACAATAGCACTCGCATGCGCGGATTCTAGCACGGCTTTTGCAGTATCTTTGCGCGTTTGATTGAGCATTAGAAGTGCTTGTAGCCCAGAATCTAGCGCATGCTCTAAGGTGTGCGTGGATTCTGGGCTCTCTGGCTGGCTAGCTGGCTTGGATTCAAGCGCCTTGGCGTGCATATTGGATTCTAAGCTATTGCAATCAAGCAACAAAAACTCGCTCGCAATCCGTCCCTCCCCCATACGCCCAGCAGCATTGATAAGCGGGGTAAGAGAAAATGAAATATCCGTAGCAGTAACATAGCGGGTTTTAAGCCTGGATTTTAGCTTACGCAAAGCTGGAATCTGCGAGCGATCAAACTGCTTAAGCCCATAGAGCACGACACATTTATTGATTTGGGTTAGTGGCATCATGTCTGCAATTGTCGCAAGCATAACAAGCTCTAGCAGTGGTGTTAGCGAGATTTCTGCACCAAGTGCGACTTTCAACCCTGCGCAAAAATACCACGCCACAAGCGCACCACAGATTTCTTTCTGCACGAAAGTGCAGTCGCGTTGCTGGGGGTTTATGATAAATGGCGCATTTGGCAGGGTGTCTTTGGGGATATGATGATCAGTGATGATAAGCGGTATCCCCTGTGTAGCACAATACTCCGCCGCCTCATAGGCTGTAATCCCATTATCCACGGTAATAATCACATCGCTTGGGTGCTGCTTGATAATCGCACTAGATATTCCATAGCCATCGACAAACCGACTTGGGATTACATACTCGACATCTCCATAACCTAGCTGGGCAAAAAACTTCATCATCACTACACTAGCAATCACCCCATCGACATCATAATCCCCCACAACCAGAATCTTGCAGGGCTTTGCGGTATCCGCAGGCGTGTTTTGTATGTGGGAGCTATTTTGCGCAGTGAGATGTGGGCGGATCTTCTCCGCGAGAAACTCGCTCGCCTCTTTGCAAGATTTTAAAGTATAGGGGTGTGGAAGTGAAGAAAGCGTAGGGAAATCCCACTGCTTGGTGCGATTATGAAGCAGGGTATAGATCTCCTGCTTGCTTAGCACATGGGGGGTTTGCTCGGCTTTGGATTCTGTATTAGACATGCGGTTGGGCTTTAGCCTTGCCTGCTGCTTTGGCTTCTTGTGCGGCTTTGACAAATGCTAGGATAATGGGGTTTGGTGCTTGCAGTCTTGAAGTAAATTCTGGGTGAAACTGCACTGCGACGAAAAATGGGTGATTCTCTAGCTCGATTGCTTCAATGAGACCTTGTGGCGATTCTCCACAAATCCGCATGCCATTTGCCTCTAGTCTTGCGCGGTAGGCAGGGTTTGCCTCATAGCGATGACGATGACGCTCTTTGATACTTTTGGCATTGTGATAAGCTTGCGCGATTTTACTACCTTTAGCCAGGATACACTCATACTCACCAAGCCGCATGGTCCCGCCCATGGGGGATTGGTGAGTGCGCACTTGGGTTTGCCCGCTACTATCAATAAAATCTTCGATAAGATAGATACATGGCTCGCTTGTATCTGGGTCAAACTCAGCAGAATCCGCCTGTGCAATCCCCAGCTCATGACGCGCAAACTCGATAATACTTAGCTGCATGCCAAGGCAAATCCCAAGAAATGGGACATTGTGGATTCTGGCATACTCGATAGCATTGATTTTCCCAAGCACTCCACGAGAGCCAAACCCCCCAGGTATCAGCACACCATCAACATCGCACAGCTCATCAAGCTGACCACTTTCAAGCATTTCGCTATCAATCCACTTAATATGCACACGCGTGTCAATATTCGCACCCGCATGGATAAGCGCTTCTGTTAGGGATTTGTAGGATTCTTTTAGGTGGAGATATTTGCCTACAAAGGCGATTGTAATCTCATCTTTGGGGGAGATGATTTTTTTTACCAGCATATCCCATTCGCTCATGTCTGGTGTAATGGACTCTAGCGAGAAATGTCTAGCCACAGGGGCGAGAATCCCTTCTTTTAGGAAGTTGAGTGGGCATTGGTAGATACTCTGGGCATCAAGGGCTTCTATCACACTATCATCTGCCACATCACAGCTCATCGCAAGCTTTCGCTTCAAATCTTTGCCCAGAGACTTTTCGGATCGCGCGATGATGATTTGGGGTGTAATCCCTATACGGCGAAGCTCCTGGACAGAGTGCTGGGTGGGTTTAGTTTTAAGCTCGCCAGCGGCTTTGACAAGCGGGATAAGTGTTACATGGATACTAAGTGTTTGGTTTGGCAGCTCGTGTTTAAGCTGACGCATAGCCTCTAAGAATGGTAGCCCCTCGATATCCCCGATCGTCCCACCAAGCTCGATAACAAGAAAATCCGCCCCCTTGCCCACAGCTTTAATGCGTTGCTTAATCTCATCGACAATATGCGGGACAACCTGAATTGTCTTGCCTAAATAGTTCCCCTTACGCTCGTTTTCGATGACAGAGAGATAAACTTGCCCGGTGGTGAAGTTATTGTTTTTGCTTAGGTTTGTGTTTAAAAATCGCTCATAGTGTCCAATGTCTAAATCTGTCTCTGCACCATCAGCAGTAACAAACACTTCCCCATGCTCAAGCGGACTCATCGTGCCAGGATCGACATTGATATAAGGATCGATTTTTAGGATATTCACCCTATAACCACTCTGCTTAAGCAGCGTAGCAAGTGATGATGATGAAATCCCTTTCCCCAGTGAGCTAAGCACGCCCCCTGTAACAAAAATATATCTCGTGTGCGCAGTGTGTGTATGTGGCATATTGAAGTCCTTCCACGCGCGAAGCTTTTGTATGCACTAGGCACTAAAACTCTGCGCTAAAATCTAGCAATAATTTCCATAATCCTATACAAAAACCCCTTACAAAGTCATTATTTTTAGGTTTATATTTCTGTTTTACAATTCTGCGGTTTTAGCCTTACAGAGCGACACACCACCCAAGGACTCCGCTGATGATATTTTGCATTTGCTTTCTAGTGCTGCTAACTATCCCAAATATCCTCATTGATCTCTTGCAGATAAATCATGTCAAAAAATTCTCTCAAAAACCAGCCGTTATCCTACCTAGAAATGATTATGCTCTCTCTGCGAGCTACTCGCTGGCAAGTCTTAGATTCTCAATTTTCTCGCATATCTTTGAAGCAGGAATCTTTATCTGCTGGGTATGGTTTGGACTCTCTATGTGGCAGGCATTTCTCGCAGAAGAAGCAGCACTTGGGTTTATTCTCTTTGTGCTGGGGTTTTTGTTTATCACTTCCTTGCTCCAGCTTCCGCTCAATGCCTACAAGCAGCTCGTGCTAGATAAGCGCTATGGATTTTCTAACACGACTTGGAGCATATTTCTTACTGATACGCTAAAGAGCTATGCTCTTATGGGGATTTTTGGCTTTATTGTGCTGTGGATTTTGCTTATGGTTATGGACTATACCTACTGGTGGGCACTTGGCTTTGGGATTGTTTTTGGGTTTGTAGTGCTGATGAATGTTCTATACCCCACACTTATCGCGCCAATTTTTAACACATTTACCCCACTTAGCGACGAAGCATTATCTAGTAAAATCGCCGAGCTCATGGGCAAAGCAGGCTTCAAAGCAAGCGGCGTGTTTGTCATGGACGCTAGTCGCAGAGATGGGCGACTGAATGCATATTTTGGCGGGCTTGGAAGCACCAAGCGCGTAGTGCTCTTTGACACACTGCTGGAGAAAGTGAGTTCAGAAGGCTTGCTTGCTATTCTCGCCCATGAGTTAGGGCATTTTAAGCACAAAGATGTGCTCTTTAATCTCTTTCTCTCCGCCTGCGTGCTGTTCGCGCTCTTTTTTATCGCTGGCAATCTCCCCAGCATACTATTTAGCGCGCTAGGCTTGGAGAACAACCACGCCACCAGCCTAACCATCTTGCTACTCATCGCGCCAATCGTGTCGTTTTGGGTCATGCCACTTATAGGGTATTTTAGTCGCAAAGCAGAATACCGCGCTGACTCTTATAGCGTCTCGCTTACCAATGCTCGCGTGCTCAAAGAAGCACTCATACGCCTAGTCAATGAGAACAAAACATTCCCCTACTCACACCCTGCCTATATTTTCTTTCACTACACACACCCACCGCTTTTAGAGCGACTTTGCGCACTTGATAAAACCCCACAATGCAAATCAAACAAGCCCTAACACACGCAATCCATACGCTAAAATCTGCAGAATCTAGCGACTCCGCTGCATTTTTAGATTCTGCAAGCCTTTTGGATTCTGGGGGTGCTTTAGATTCTAGGGACGCAGGTGCCTACTCGCCAGACATTTACCCCCTAGCCTCTCACCCCACGCAAGCCGCGCCAGAATCTACACGCACGCGCTTTAGACTTGAAGCAGAGATTCTGCTAGGCTTTGTGCTAGGGCATGATCGAGTATGGCTGCATACGCATGATGATCACATACTAAACCACGATGAGCAAAGGCAGTTTTTCACGCTTATCGACAAGCGTGCGCAATCCTACCCTATCGAGTATCTCACCAAGCGTGTGAGCTTTTTGGACATGGAGCTTTTTATTGATTTTGGTGCGCTTATCCCACGCCCAGAGAGCGAAATTCTAGTCGAGCGAGCATGCAGCCTACTAGAGTCCATCATCTCCGCAAACACGCATACCCCACACACAAGGCAAAATCCCCACATCATCGAAGTAGGAGTAGGCTCTGGGGCACTTAGTATCGCAATCGCACGCGCCCTACCCCAAGTGCAAATCACTGCCACAGATATCAGTGAAAGCGCACTTGCTATCGCGCAAAAAAACATCAAACATTTTGGGCTAGCAGATCGTATCACGCTGGTGCAAACCTCGCTATTTGAGGGCGTGGATACTGCTGGAGTCTCGCTTGTGCTTTCCAATCCGCCCTACATCGCGCGCGCCTATCCTATCGGCAAATCACTGCGTTACGAGCCTGCTTGTGCGCTATTTGGTGGGGATCGGGGTGATGAGATTCTAGCCGAGATTATCCGCGCTTGCGCACGAGAATCTATCCCTACACTCGCATGTGAAATGGGCTACGACCAGCGTATCTCCATGCAGCAGCTCTTAGAATCCAGCGGATATAAAGCGGAGTTCTACACAGATTTGGCGGGATTTGATCGCGGCTTCACTGCCCATAAAAAGCTTTAAGACCTTTTGATTTTGCCTAGATTGAGCGCTAGAATCTAAGGCAATCTCGCTCCTAGAGCAAGTCCAGCACAGCTTGGGCATGCCCCTTGGCTTTGACATTATAAAAGGCATGCTTAATCACGCCATTTTGGATAATAAATGTTGAGCGAATAATCCCCATGAGCTTTTTGCCATACATCATTTTCTCGCCATACGCGCCATACGCACTCGCAGTTGTTTTATCTGGGTCGCTTAACAGGATATGGACCAGGTTGTGTTTGCGTGCAAAATTTTGATGACATGTAGGGGAGTCCGGGCTCACACCGATGACCACAGCATTTTTGGCATAAAATTGCGTAAGCAGTGCGCTAAAGTCCTGCGCCTCTATCGTGCAGCCTGGTGTATTGTCCTTGGGATAAAAGTAGAGAATAATTGTTTTTTGCGCGAAATCTTTGAGCGAGATTTCAGCGCCATCTGCGTTTGGCAAGGCAAACTCTGGGGCTTTGTCATTTGGCTGAAGTTTTATCGTAGAGCTCATGAGATTCCTTTATGCAAAATTGCGCGATTGTAGCAGAGCTGCGCTTAAGACAACCAACCCTAGCCCAGGATATCCATCTCCTGCGCGCCGTGATAGAGTGCAACATAGCGGGTGATGAAGCTATCGCGCGCATTGAAATAAGGGTTTTTAGGAGTGGCGGGGCGTTTGGATAGATTTTGGGGGGTATTTGTAGGTGGATTCTCGTGATGAGATTTGGCAGGATCTTTGATCTGCTTTTGAGTAGATTCTGTGAATATGTAGAGCGCTTGGGCGGCAGCCATTTTCTCCACCTCGCTAAGCCCCTCGCTCGCGCGCAAAAATACTTGATACTCCCTATCGCTCATTTTCTCCAAAATCTCTAGCCCAAATGTCTCCCTTTGCGCTGAAGCAGAATCTATATGTGCTTGCGTGGTGGGGGATTCTTGGTGCTCTGGCTGGGGTTTATCAGGCTTTTTTGCAGGGGCTGTATCACTAGCCTTGGTCGAAGGGGCGTTATGCGAAGTTTGTGCGCCCATGCTACCAGAATCTAGCAGCGAAGCAAGAGAAGTCTTAGAAAGCCCATAGTCAATACGCACACCACGCTCCAAACGCCAAATATCAAAGCCCATGAAGCAAAAACCACTCCAACCAGCCCGCTTCTATATGCGCCACTACAATCTACAACGCATGGAGGCTACACAATAGCTTCCAGCAAGATTCTAGCGACATTGCGCGCGCTGCCGTGCTGCAAGTAGGCGCGTAGCTTGTAGGCACTATCAATAAAGTCTTGTGCGTGTGCTTGGTGGTAGGCGCGCAAGAGATTTTCCACGCTCATAGACCCTTGGACTAGCTCTTGGTGGATTGTGGAGCTGCCGCAGCCGGGCTTCTCCCCACACAAGGCATTGTAGAAAATATTTGCCAGCCCAATATAGCGCAAATGCACAAAACAGCGCGCGATATAGTAGTCCAGCCACGCTGCCTTATAGCCTAGCGCAAAGGGCGTGCCAAGTAGCGCAGCCTCTAAAGTCGCCGTGCCAGAGCAGATGAAAGCAAAGTCTGCTTGCATAAGTGCGGACCTTGTCTCAAAGCATAGGGTAAATTCCTGCAATGCTCCCTTTGTGCTAGGATCGCTCTCATAGATAGCCTGCAAATGCGCCATATCGCTAGAATCCTGTGCGAAAGTGCTTGGGATCACAAGGAGCTTTTTGGCATTAGGCAGCTGCTTTGCCACGGCATAAAAGGTGGGGAAAATCCGCCTAATCTCCCCACGCCTAGAACCGGGCATAAAGACAATGCAAGGCGTGTGTGGTTGGGAGCTTGCAGGGGTGGCTTTGGCATTTGCCCTAGAATCTAGCAAGCTGGATTCTAGCTCATCTAGCAGCGGGTGTCCCACATACACAAGCTGCCCACTCTCTCTTGCCTGCTTACTATAATACTCCGCCTCAAAGGGCAAAATCCCAAGCAATTTATCGCAATATCGCTCTAAAATCTTTGCTCGCCAGCTTTTCCACGCAAAGAGCTGGGGCAGGATATAGTAGTAAATTGTTGCGCGTTTGTTTGTGGGCTGCATAGCCCTTATACGCTTGCTTAAGCGAATGTGGAATGATGAAGAATCCATAAGCATAATTACATCAGCTTCTAGCGCGATTGCAGCTAGCTCCCTTTGCGCGCGCCATAGAAATGGGATTTTTACAACCACATCGCTAAAGCCCATAATGGAAAAGTCTCTTGGGTGGTAGTGTGGAGCTAGCTTGATCGCGCCTCTATGAGAGAGCTCCGCAAACAAGCTAGGGTCAAAGACCCCCACAATCTCTAGCGTAGCTTTAGAATCTAGCGTAGATTCTAAAGCTAGTAGGGCAAGCAGCTCGCGCACAACTTCTTTAGCGTGGATATTCGCGCTAGGCTCTAGCGCGCTAAGAAAAAGTCTCATTACTGGCAATCCTTATTTGGCATAAGGAAGTATAACAGCTTTTATGCAAAGGATTCTACGCTTTGCGATGAGAAAGCACAATTGGTAAAAGGTAGATTCTAGGGCAGTGGGTAGATGTCAAAACTCATTGGCTTAGGCGTATTAAAGAGCAATTAGAATCTCATAAGATTTTTATAGATGATACGAGCTTGAATCTCTGCTCAATGGCACACGCAATGTTTCAGCCATCGTATTGGTAGGAAAAGCCTTGCTACTATGAGCATTTTATCATTATGAAGACTTTTTCACTTATGAGCTAAAAATCTTTATGGATTATCATAAAGTGGCGTGCTATCTTTGCTTACAAAATGATGAGTGGCTGGATTATGAAAGCTATTGACATATCCGCATTAAACACGAGCTAGAATCTAATGGGATTTCTGTGTGATAAGGAGTTTAAATCCTTGATAGATTTGACACACACAATAGTCCAAAAGCCCTTTTCTTAGTGTAAAATAAGCGATCTTGGTCGCCATGAGATTCATAATTTCATAGCGCAATAAACAATATGCACTTGCTTAGTTTATAAAAGCTAGTATGCAAGCGTGATAAATACCACTTCTGGCGGGTTAAAAACTCTTGGTAAGCGGTAATTGAAACTAAGACCTCGCGAGATGATGAGATACTGATCGCGAGGCGCGCGTAATGTGCCAGCAGCATCTCGGCGAGAATCTGGCATCTTGGATCTTGGCGTGTGAGAATCTAGCTGATACACCCCACCGCTAAAGCGCGGAAAAATCCCTTGGTTTGGCACATAGAGTCCATTTAGGAGATAAGGGATTCTCACCTGCCCGCCATGTGTGTGTCCGCTTAGGATAAGATCCACAGGGAGAGACTGGAAAAGCTCAATAAACTCTGGGCGGTGGGAGAGCAAAATACGAATCGGAGCAGAATCTACCCCCAAATCCAGATTAGATTCTAGCGGGCATGTGCCAAGATCAATCGCTGCACGCACAAGCTGCGCCCACTCCTGCTCCCATACCCCACCTTTCCATTTGCCCCTATCCCACTGATCTTGGCTTATGGCTAGATTCTCTGTATTTTTGATAGTGTTTAGGGGTTTGCGCTTACCTTGCTCATCATAAGCACTGAAATATGGATCATCTACGCCAAACACCACAAGCTCACGCCCATGAACCAAAAGCCGCTGGCAAGGTGCATGAAAATCCAGCACCGACACGCCAAACTCACGCAGCTTTTGCTTGATATATACAATCTCCCCGCTCCAAAATTCATGATTCCCGCTGACATAAAGCTTTGGTATATGTGGGAAGCGTGAATGAAGCGCAGCAAAAAACTCCCACGCACCCTGCATATCCTCATCATCATCGACCATATCTCCACTTAGCGCGATAAGATCAGGTGGCGTGGCTTGTAGCGTGGCTAGAATCTGCTCCTGGTAGATTCTACCAGAGTGCAAATCGCTAAGCAGGGCAATTGTAATAGGTGATTGAGTAGTGTGGATAGGAGCAGAAGTAAGGGCTATTTGCGATGAGTGTGAGAGCTGCAGAACATAGTGGCGCGTAGTGAGCGGCGCATAGAGTGCGACACACAGCAGGCAAAATCCCCCACCAGCCAGCAAAAACCACAGCATAGATTTCATTTATTCAGGCTGCTCCACAGATATTTGTGTTTGATTTGTGGGGCTAGTGGATTGCGTGGCAGTAGATTCTGGGGGCTGCTTGGGGCTAGTAGAATCTACTGCTTGAAAAGTAGAATCCAATAGCGCATAGATTTGTGTCTGCAATGGGCTATGATATGAAGCCACCCACGCTTTGATCCCCTGACCTTGCGCGTTTGTAATCTCTCTGTCTGCCCCATGCTTAAGCAGTAGCTCTACGATTGTAAGATAAGAGGTTAGATGAGCATTGCTAGATTCTGCGGATTTAGATTCTAGGCTGCCTTTGGCAAGCAGAGATTCTAGTGCGGCGATGAGCGGGGAGCAGTGCCATGGGCTTTGTTTAAGCAAGCAGGACTTCTCGCCATTGCTTTTAGCACCTTTGTCTAGCAAAACCCCCACCGCATCGACATAGCCATTTTTCGCTGCGGTATAGAGGGCATTATCCAGCTGCACACCAGAATCCAATATCAACGCAAACAGCTCACGCGCAAGCTGTTTATCATCGCGATCTGGAAAGCTCTCAAGCACGGTAGCAAGCATGTCATACTCGTGATTTGGAAACTTAGCTCCAGCATTAAGTAAATAGCGCGTGAGCTCCACATCGCCTGAAGCGATAGCGATGATAAGCGGGCTTGGACTAGATTCTGGGCTAAGGCTCGCGCCAGAATCTACAAGCAGCTTGACAATGTCGCTACGCCTTAGCGCACACGCGATTGTGAGCGCATAGCTTGGGTGCGCAGAGGTAATGTAAAAAGCATTTGGATTTGCCCCGTGCTGCAGCAATGCAGCGATAAGCTTGGCACTTGGATCTGGCACTAGGAGGGCGCGCAAGAGCAGGTCGCCTGGTAGATCCTGCGGGCTATTTTGTAGATCATCTTGGTGGGCTTGGCTAGTATCTTGCCCAGAATCTTGGCTGGCATAATTACTAGATTCTACACTAGATTTACCTTGAGTGGAGTCTAGGGCTTTGGGCTGGGCTGCCACGCTTACGCCTTTTTCATCAAGCAGCAGCACCGCTGTATTCACAAAACCTAGCGCGATTGCGGATTCTAAGGCTTGCTGGTAGGATTTCTGGGAAAGCTGCTTTAGCAGCATGCGTTTAGCGCGAAATGCCTTGCCTATCTCACTCTGGGGCGTGAAAGTGGAGTTAAGAATATTTTGCGAGAGAGCTTGGAGCGTAGGATCATCTGCGCGCAAAGCATTTTGATAAGACGCACTAAGGCTAGCAATAATCTGCTTAATGAGTGTTTGGAGATAGATTTGGTAGTCTTTCTCATCAAGGATTATAACATCACGCTTATGCAGCACGCCTGTGAGATCATCATCAATGCTCACGCGCACCCAGTTTGAATTAGCTTCATCAGTGCCCCCCGCGGTTATTGTAAGCAGAAAGTCGCTTTTATAGAGCTTTTGAATGATTTTGCCATTGGCAGAGTCTTTGAGGTTGATGAACTCCGCCTTGCTCACTAGGCTCGCCCCCTGGTGTGCATTGGCTAGGGCAAAAATTGGCACAAAAAGTAGAAGTAAAATATATCTCATGATCTCCTCATTTTACACAATGTCATATAGGGATAATGTCGATGCGTTGTGGCATTGTGGCACGATTTTGATCGACACTTGTGGCAGGGCTATCAAGCGCTGACGCAGGATAAGGAATGGCATGGCGCAAAATCTCTGTGAGAAACTGCTCTGGTCGATTTATCCAATACGCATAATCGCATACAAGAATCAAGCACTTTTTGATTCTGCTAATTGCCACATTGAGCGCATAAGCAGCGTTAAGATTCCTAGAATCTGTGAGATGATAATGCAGCATAACAGGCGAAAACACCACACACTCAAACTCCTGCCCCTGCGAGCCGTGAATCGTCCATGTGTGTTTGTAGGGGATTTTATACTCATACAGAAGCTTGCGCTGGCGGACAAACGGCGTGATGATCGCGCTTGAGGTGGGATCGAGTGTAGGGAAAAGCTTGGCAATCACTTGTGCCTCGGCATGACTCATTTTATCCTGTGTGCTTTGATTTTGCAGGGTTTGTGAGCTTGACTTGCAGTCGATAAAATACAGCTGTGTTGGCTCATTTTTCCCACAAAGACCATTATGATAGATATGGTGATCTAGGATTTTTGCTAGATTATCCCCATATCTATGTGTCTGGCGCAAAATCGCTAAACTGGTATGGGTAAATTGCAGCGGCGTGGTCTGGGGCTTATGAAAAATTGGCGCACTTGGGTGAAAATTCGACTGCGTAAGAAAATCCTCCATAAAAAGCGCAGAGAGATTGAAGAGATTTGCCACACTTTGTTCTCCTTGCATGCACGATTGGGACATTTCGCAGATTGGCATAAGCTGCTTATGATCACCAAGCAGCGTGATAGGCGCACTCTGGGTGGCGAGTGCTAGGGCTTTGCTAAGAGGCGTGAAAGCACACTCATCAAGAAAAAAATGTGCAAACTCCATGCCAAGACCCTTATAACGCCTGATGAAACCATCCATTGTCATGCCAACCACGAGCGAATCTTTAAGCCGGGGTTTTAAGGTCGTGCCACCAAAAAGACTTTGGGGCTGCTTTTGCTGCAGAATCTGGGGGTCGCACACCTCAACAAATCGCTCCAAAAAATTTGTGCTAGGCGTGCCAAGCCGCAAGATTTTAGCGCGATCCAAGCCCAGCGTATCAAATTTAACAATAAGTGCTTTTAGCACTTGCTCGAGCGCGGAGTTTGTAGGTGCGAGCACGCACACCTGCTTATCACGATAAATATAATGTAACAATGCTTCAAACAATACCGCTTGCGTTTTCCCACTACCTGGCGCGCCCCAGACATAGCTAAATGGACTTGTAAGAATGGTGCGCAGAGCTCGGGCTTGCTCCTCATGCAGATAAGGCGCGATTGTTAGATTCTGGTAGGCGCTTAAAGTGGAGCCTGCGGAGTTGAAGTCTAGACTAGATACTACGCCCGGCTTAGACGCAGAATCTAGCGCAAAAATAGGCGCATTTGTAGGCAGGCTTGGCTCATTTGATTGCTCGAAAAACTGCTCGAGATTACGGATAAGAAATTTCAAATCGCTAAAAATCTTGATTTGCGCTGGATTCTTGCTAATCTTTCTAAATAGCGTCAAATCGGCACATTCAATAGCAAGGACTTGGGTTTTCTCATCATAAAATAGCACCTGGAATCCACTCTCATCGCCAAGAAAATAAAGCGTGGAATCTATTTTGATTTGCAGCGAATCGGTGCTTAGCATTTTAGCGCGCACGCGAAGCTTTATCACAGGCTCGCTACATTGGATTTGCACAATCCCTATCTCCTCACAGCCCAGATTATGCGCCAAGAGATAGTCATAATACACCTTACAAGCTTGTATCAACGCAGCCTTAGGGCTTGTGCGATGAATCTCTTGGCTTATGGAGTCCGGGCTGACCGAAGACATCTGCAAGAGAGTTTTGGGAGAAATTTCACTAGACATGAAGCTTGGCATAGAAGCGCTGCAAATGGAGACTAAGCAAACATCTCATCAATAGAATAGATTCTAGGTGCTTTGCCTGCAAGCCAAATCGCACACTCAATCGCACCTTTGGCAAATGTCAAGCGATTGGTGGCATTGTGCGTGAGCTCTAAATACTCGCCATCAAGATAGAATCCCACGCAATGCCGTCCAGCCACATCGCCGCCGCGCAGTGAGACTATACTAAGCTCGCCAGGCTTCCGTGCGCCTTGTTTGATTCTATCGGTTACCAAAATCTTCTCCAATGGCTCTTCGCGTCCTTTGGCGCAAGATTCTGCGAGACTTAGCGCAGTGCCACTTGGAGCGTCCTTTTTATAGCGGTGGTGGATCTCACTTATCTCAATATCGGCATTAGGGAGCTTGGCAGCGACTTGCTCGACCACCTGGCGCAAAATCGCCACTCCAAGCGACATATTCGATGCATAGAGCACTGCAGCACGCTTGGCATAAGACTCCATGAGAGCGAACTCTTCCTTGCTAAGCCCTGTGGTGCCTATTACGCAAGGAATAGAGGCAGAGGCGGATTCTAGCGCATGCAAGAGAGAGTTTGTGGCTTCTTTTGTGCTAAAGTCGATAAGCACATCACAGCTGCGCAGCAGCTCTGCGAAATCATTTGTTACAAAGCTCCCCTCTGGCAGACTAAAATCCAGCTGCTTACGCACAAATACCGCGCCAAGCTCAACCCCACTATAAGAGCCAATCTCTTGAATAATAAGCTTGCCTACGCGCCCACTTCCACCAAAGATTCCAATCCTTATCATGCAAAATCCTAATGCACAGAATCCAAATACGCGATTGCCTGCAATGCAGCAGTAGCTCCATCACTCGCAGCGCAGACGACTTGCTTTGGCGCATTGATACGAATATCACCCGCAGCAAAGAGTCCTGGAATATTTGTCCTCATCGAGAGATCAACAACAACAGAGCCATACTCATCGCACGCACAGAGCATAGAGCCATCATCTTGGGCTAAGACTTGAGTATTGACATCATAACCTACAAACACAAAAACACCTGGCGCGACAACTTCACGCGTCTGCTTACTCTGGGTATGCTCGATAACAATGCTTGTTACACCTGTATTGTCGCCTTTAATTTCTAAGGGTATGTAGGGAGTTAGGAATTCGATTTTAGGATTAGCTTTGGCATGCTCGATTGTTACAGGTGCAGCACGAAAGCCATCTCGCCTATGCACAAGATAAACTTTAGCACACATTTTGGTGAGATAGATTGCCTCTTCCAATGCAGTATCACCGCCACCGATAACAACAACTTCTTTGTCTTTATAGAAAAATCCATCACAGGTAGCACAGGTGCTAACACCACGCCCCCAGAATGTATCCTCTCCAGTTACACCTATACGCTTGGGACGACCACCCGTGGCTAGGATCACAGATCTTGCTTCTGTCGTTTTGCCATCTTCGTGGTGTATCACAAAGTGTGAACCACTTTTGGTGATTTGCTTAACCGCAAGCATTTCGTGCTTTAGCCCGAAGCGAAAACACTGCTCCTGCCATGGCTCCATGAAATCCAGCCCGCTTTTTATCTCGCTCACCCCAGGGTAGTTCTCTATCTCACTACTCCCAGTGATCTGCCCACCTGGCATACCTTTCTCGAACAAAACAACATCTTTAATCCCACCACGCGTAGCATACAATCCAGCTGAAAGCCCCGCAGGACCACCACCAATAATCGCTAAATTTATCATAAAATCTCCTAGTCCCCCACCAGGGGGAAACTCAAACACCTGAAATGCTGATAGAATCTTTATATAGAAGCCTATAGAAGTGCGTTGATTTTGTCTGCTAAAACAGCCTTGCTTGTCGCACCCACAATTTGATCGACAATCTCGCCATTTTTCATGAACAAAATCGTAGGAATGCTGCGGATTCCAAACTTTGCAGAAAGCTCTTGCTCCTGGTCAGTATTGACTTTGCAAATAGCCGCTCTGCCCTCAAACTCCCCAGCAAGCTCATCAATCACAGGGGAGAGCATGCGGCAAGGACCACACCAAGTCGCCCAGAAATCCACAAGCGCTACGCCATTTTTTGTTACCTCATCAAAATTGTCCTTTGTTAGCTCAATGTATTGTCCCATGTTTTCTCCTTATTATTGGGTAGGCGGAGATTATACAACAAGTAGTGTAATGTTTTGGAAAATCTCGCAGGTATTTTTGATAATTTTTACAATTTATGTGCGCTATAAACAATCGCGCACATACCATAATGGCAATATCCATACACCCCATGCGCGACAGCAAATCACAAACCCATGGATTGCCACGCAAAAGGTTCACACAGCAACAGAATCTAGCGTTTATAAAATGGCGGCTTTTTTGATGGCTGTGGTTTAATGTTGTAAGTGGGGTGTGGGTTTATCTCCAAATCTTTTTTCAAGATTCTGTAGTTATCACAGCCTTGCTGCAAGCCTGCATTACAAGTATAGGCATAAAGATCAAGCGCGTAGCTTGTATTTTGCGTAACACCCAGCCCCTTTTGGTAGAGCACACCCAAATTATTGCAGCTTTTCACATCAGCGGAATCACATGCCATTTTGAAGTATTTTGCCGCATAGGCATAGCTTAAAGGCACGCCTTCTAGGGCATTGGCATACATATAGCCAAGATTTGCACAGCCCTTGATATCTCCAGCATTACAGGCAACATAGTTTAGGTCGGCTTTCGAGAGAGCATGCTTATTTTTACCATAAATATTTTTAGTGTTGCTCATGAGACCTAAGTTATAGCAGCCTAGATTACTGCCGCCATTGCATGCAAGCTTGTAGTAGCGAATCGCAGTGAAAAAATCTTTATTCACACCATCGCCATTGGCATACATGAAGCCCAAATTGTTGCAAGCAATCGCATCACCACCCTGGCATGCAGTGATGTAAAATTGCACGGCAAGCTCTTTGTCGTCCTTGCTCGCATTTGTTTTGTCGTTGTAGAGCATGGCAAGATTAGTGCATGAGGTGGGATCACCTGCAGAACAGCCCATTTCATAATATCGCTGGGCTTTCTCGAGATTAACATCTACACCCTTACCTGCGACATACATTGTCCCAAGCCCAAAGCAACCTGATGGATTCCCACCCTCACAGGCTTTTTTAAACAATCCAAAGGCTGTAACAAAGTCGTTTTTCTTCGCTGCATCAATCGCTGCATTGAGCTGGGCTGTAGGGATATCTGGTGCTGTGAGCCTGTCGCTTAGAGGATATTGATGAGGTAGGAGATTGGAATCTTGCAGGTTTCCACTTAAACCTCCCATGAAATTTGGGTCGTTTGGATCAAGCGGTAGATTCTCGCCATTTTCATTATTGATAGCGAGATTTGGATTTTGCGAGGGTGGCGGGAGATTATTGTCATCATACTGCGCACCTTGCTGGGCTATGGCATCTCGATCAAGTCCATAGGTAAATTTTCCCTCTTCAGCCTTGAGTGGTGAAGCTGCAAGCACCACAAACAAGCACAATATAGCCAAAGCAATAATGTGAAAACTCCATTTTCTCTCAATAACCCTATCCATGTCATACTCCACGAAAATTTCCTAACAGAACCAAAGCAAAAAATATTCCTAAATATTTGCAGCCAGAACAACAACAGCACCACAAACACACCAAAACCAGAATCTAAAATACAAACCTAGCTGCAATACAAAAAAGGGAGTAAAACACAAGAATTAAAGAAGCAAAAAGTAAAAGTGGTGTCCTCGGCGGGATTCGAACCCACGACCTTACGATTAGGAATCGTACGCTCTATCCTGCTGAGCTACGGGGACAAACCCCAAACCCCAAATCTTAAGCTAGGATCCGGGGAGATAGCGAGTTATTTTTTCGCTACGAGATCTTTCAGGCTTTTGCCTGGTTTAAATTTAGGCACATACTTATCAGCTGTTTTATAAGTTTTGCTGCTTCCAGGAACCTTACCAGATTTACCCTTTTGCATAACAGCTTCAAATTTACCAAATCCAACAAGCTCTACGCTTTTTTTCTTGCTTAGTGCTTTTTCTACCGCAGCAATAAAAGCATTCACTGCAACTTCTGCATCTTTCTTGCTAGGAAGCTTTCCAGCATCTTTTACAAGCTCAACAAATTCTGCTTTATTCATCGTATCTCCTTTAGAGTGAAATTTAAAGCGGATTTATTGTAGCCATTTTGTATCCCAAAATCAAGTGTTTTAGCCGATTTCAGTTACTTCCACTCGCATTTATCCCGCTTTTTTACCTAGTTCAAGCCCTGCAGCAGAGAAAGCACCTGATCCTTATATCGTGCAAGCGCCTCTTGCGAAGTAGCCTCAAAGCGCGTTACCAGCACAGGTGTAGTATTGCTTGCACGCACCAGCGCCCACCCCTCATCAAATACCACACGAACCCCGTCAATATCAATGATTTCACGGATATGCGGAAAACTACTTGGGGGATTGACTAGGGCAGATTTCAACGCAGTAATCTGTGTAAATTTTTTCTCTTCTGTGGTAGCAATCTTCTCCTCATCAGTAGAATAGAGCTTGGGCAGAGCATTTATGGCGGATTCTATCTGTGCAGGGGTAGAATCCACAAACAGCTCTAGCGCACGCAGTCCGGCATAGAGCGCATCATCATAGCCAAAATACCGATCATGAAAAAACAAGTGCCCGCTCATTTCCGCTGCCAAATGCGCATTCAGCTCTTTTAACTTGGTTTTTAGATTGCTATGTCCTGTTTTATACATCACTGCCTGACCTATGGCATTTATCTCATCATACATCACCTGTGAGCATTTCACTTCCCCTATGACGATAGGTCGCGCAATACTCTTAGCCATGTCCCTGGCAAAGAGTATTGCCATCTCATCGCCTTTGTAGTTGTGATTCTCGCTCATAAGCGCCACGCGGTCTGCATCGCCATCAAATGCTATGCCTATGGGAATCTTATGCGCTTTCATTGTAGCCTTGATATCGGCGAGATTTTTCTCCTCACTTGGGTCTGGGTGGTGATTTGGGAATGTGCCATCAGGCGTTTCATACAAGCTCACATGCTTTATCCCAAGTCGTGCAAGCACAGATTCTAGCCCAATTGCCCCCACGCCATTACCATAATCAAACACCACTTCATAAGGAAACCCTTCAAGCTTTTTAAAATGTGCTACAAGAAAATCCTGATATGCCTCCAACGCATTGAGGGGCTTTGCTTGCACGCTAGAGGCAGTATAAGCGAGCTTACCCTGCTCCAGCAGCCCTGCTAGCTCCACCCCAAGCGCCTTTATCTGCTCGCCATAAAAGGGCTTTTGCGAAATGGTGATTTTAAATCCATTATACTGGGGGGGATTATGGCTGCCCGTAATCATCACGGAGCTTTTGATAGCGCTTACACCAGAATCTATCTCATGAAATGTCGCAAAATACGCTACGGGCGTTGGAATCATTCCCATGAAATACACCTCCACCCCGCTAGCCATGAAACCATCTTTTAGCCACTCATAGAGTATGGGGGAATGCGTGCGCGCATCATAGCCTATCGCCACTGCACACTCGCCAGCAGATAGAATCCGCTGCCCCAGCAGTGCCCCTATACCAAACACGCTTTGTTTTGTTAGATTCTCCTCAAAAATCCCGCGTATATCATACTCACGAAAAATACTCATATCCATGCAAACTCCTTATGGTGTGATGAAATTGGTCGCCAGATTCTCATTGAAATTTGATTCTGGCGCTAGGATTCTGGTTTAGATTCTGCTTGACTTGGCGCTGTTTGGGCACCTTGAGCAGAATCCCCAGAAGATCCTTGTTTGGCTCCCTCTGGCTTCTCCATGGAGAGATCTTTTGCCTGCTGACAAAGGGTTTTCCATTCATTGTGTCCCTCAAGCTTTATGCACTTCTCAAAATACCCAAGGGCGGCTTTTTGATCGCCCTTTGTGCGCGATAGTCCTGCGATCGTGTAGTAGAGCTGCGCTCGCTCTTCTTGTGTGATTTTACTAGATTCTAGTGGCTTTAGCAGTGCGATGGCTTGCTCATAGCGCTTGGATTCTCGTAGGACATTTGCCAAAGCAAACTCCGCATAAGGACTAAACTCATCGCTTTTATGGCGCTTTTGCAATGTGATAATGGCATTTGCATACACTTCTATACTCATGCTGTCTTTCTCATCAATCGCATAGCCCAGAAGCGCTGCATACACAGGAATCATACGCTCATCATCACGAAAATGCTCTTGTAAAAATGGCAAAGTCTTCTTTGCCTCACTCCTAGAATCCAATGCCTGTAAAATCCTAAAAAGCGTAAATGCCACATCATAGTGCGCTTTCTGGCTAGCAGCAAGCTTCATCGCATCACGCGCAGCAAGCGAGGCTGTTTGATACTCGCCAAGCTTGTAGAGATTGTCCGCACTTTTATAAAGCCACAAGAGACGATCGCGATCACTTTTGCTAGATTCTGGCATACCACGGGCTAGCTGCTTGGCGATTGTATTAAGCCCTGCTTCATCAGCGCAGTCAAAAGCAAATACCCTCTCCTCTGGCAAGAGATTGTAAGTTGTAGTTTGGATAAGCTGGCGATTTAGCTGCTTGCAGTCTTTGGCAGCGACAGACTCCTTGAGTAATGCATCAAGCGCCTGCTGGCGATAGGGGCTTTGCTTATCATCTTTGTAGAGGGCGAATACTTCCTGATATTTGCCATTTTGCAGCAAGATTTTCGCGCTTAGCTCCTTTGCCTTTGTGGCTTCCTCGGTATCTGGGTATTTTGACATAAGATAGGCATAGTGCTTAAGCTTCTCCTCATCTCCACCCTCAATGGCAAAAAGTATCGCATCATCGCGGTCTTGGACATCTTGAAAGCGAGGGGGCTTATCCTCAGCATAGGCTTGAAGATAGCGCTGATTGGCTTCATGCGCACGCTCAAAATCCTGTGCTTTAGCATAATAATCCCCAAGCATAAAAAGCTGCTCTTCCTTAAAGTCCATCTCCTTGGTATTCGCACTTAGATACTCTGCCACAGAGGCAGCGACTGCGTATTGTTCATTCTCTACAAGCGAGTCGATAAGCTCTTTTGTCAGCCCCAAAGAATCCAAGAAAAACCTTGGGTAATTTTGCAGCACTTTAGAAATCAGCTCCTTGGCGCTTTGGAAATTCTGCTGCTCTAGTTCAAATATCGCCCACTCCAGTGCGATTTCACTCGCACTTGGGATATCTTTCGCCTCTGTATAAGCGCGCTGGAAGTAAATCCGGGCATGTGTAGGGGCATTAAGCTTCGCGAGCTTGGCTAGCTGCATATCCGCCAGGGGTGAAAATGTGGATTCTGGGTATTCGTTTAAGATACGCTTGTAGTAGTATTCTGCTTCTGCGGGATTGCTCTCTTTATAATATGCTTCGGCAAGGATATATAAAATCTCTGGCACATCAGGATCGGAGGCATATCGCCGCACCCAATCAAGCGCTGACTCTATAAGCGGCTCTTGATCCTCGAGATCAAGTTTTGAACTAGCAATAATGCGATTATAAGTCAAATCACGGCGAAATACAGAATCTGGATTTTGCATAAGCGCTTCGTTTATCTCGGTAATCGCACCGATATAATCCTGCTGTGCCATAACAGATTTGATATGTGAATAGATTTCGAAATCCCTGTTTTTCGTAGCTTGGAGCGGACGATTGTCGGTGTTTAGCTCAGGGACTATAGGAGTCTGTTCGCCCAAAATCTTTACTGGAAAAAGCAATCCCTGCTTGTAGTTTTCTTGCGAGAGAAATGGGATTATTTTTTTATAGCCTACAATCTGCCATAAATGCGCGCTTCTTTGTGGGTATTTATCAAGACTAAAGCCCTCTTTTGGATCTTTTGGGATAGCAAAAAGCTTTTGCTGGTGCTTGGGATAGACATAAAGCCAGAAATCCCCATCAATCATCTTATACGACAAGCGGAAAAAGCTATTCTCCAGCCCAGGAAATCCACGATCGGGGATTCTGGAAATTTTACACTCTATGGAGATCGCCTTGCCATAGGCATCTAGCACTTCTGCACATGCAAATGGCGTATCATTGCGCAAGCTTAGCACAGAGAAATCCTGCCCAGCCTCCTTGCCAAATGTCGTGGAAATTTCCAACGCGCCAATGCCTGCCACCATAGCACCAAGCAATACAAAAACCCGATATATTCTCATACTCTATAATCCACTCTCTGCCACCCTCTTGGCACTTTCTAGCTATTTTGGTTCAAGGGGATTGAAGCATACACAGCCTAAGCACTAGTGCTATCAATACGCCCCAACCACATACTGCCCTATAAAATCAAGCAAGAATTGAACCATAAAAATGCTAATACAGCACGCAATCGCCAAGCCCCAGAGCAGGATTTTGGCAAAAGTATTTGCACTAAAGTAAAATCCACCAAAAGATTTAGGCGAGCTCTGCGAGCATTGTTCGCTAGCATTATGCACTTCTTGAGAGAGTCTGGCAAAATTAGCTGGGGTTTGAAAATACATCGCCACCACAGGTCGCAGGTAGTAAAATACCGCAATCGCGCTATTGATAAGCAAAATCCCCCCTAGCCACACATAGTCCAAACTAAACGCACTCATCACAACGCCAACTTTCCCGAAAAATAGCCCAAATGGCGGAATCCCAGCAAGCGAGATGAAGAAAATCCCCCCTAGCACGCCATAGGCTGGAGCTATGCGCGCTACACCTGCAAGCTTATCGCAAGTAATCGCACTAGATTCTGGTGTATTGACGAAATTTGTCTTAGCCAATAAGCCAAATGCGCCAAGGTTACTCACAACAAAGAGAATCCAATACAAATATAACGCACTAAGGCTCATTTGCGTATTGATAAGAATACAAGCTAGCACAAAGCCAGAATGTGAAATCGAACTAAAGGCAAGCATACGCTTGATATCTTTTTGCACGAGTGCTGCGATATTTGGTAGTGTGACAGAAAGCACAATAATCGGGTAAAGCACATAGGAAACAAGCCACTGCAAGTTGCTTTGAACAAAAAGACTAAACACACTGATTGCCAGAGTAAAAGCAGCGATTTTGGGGATTATAGAAATGACACCCGCCATAATCGCGCTTGAGCCTTGATAGACATCTGGTGTCCATGAGTGAAATGGCACTGCAGAGATTTTAAACCCAATCGCTGCGACCATAAATATAATCCCAAGCACAATAGCAAAGCCTGAAAGATAAGAGCCCATACTCATGGCGTTATATAATGCACCCAAATCAAAAGACGCGCTTGCAATATACCAGCATAGCACCCCAGCAATATAAAGCACGCTCGCTAGCACACTGAGCACAAAATACTTCACGCCTGCTTCTATGGAGGCTAGATTCTGGTTTAATGCGATAAGTGCGACAAGTGAGAGTGAGCCAATCTCTAGACCAAGGAGAATAACAAGGAGATTCTGGCTTGAAACCATAAGATCAAATCCCGCAACCATAAACAGATACAGCGGATAAAACTCCCCTACTCTAAACCCCCTATCATCACTAGCCCATGCAATCGCGCAACCAGAATCTACGCCACAAGCACCTCCACCAAAAGAAAGCACGATAAACACCAGCGCACAGAGCCCCATAGTCAGCTGGGCAAGAATCGTGAAGCCACTAATATGCACGAGCGTGAAAAATGCCTCGCCAGGCTGCAAATATGCACTAGCAATCATACTAAGCAGCAAGGCAATGGAGCAAAGCGCGACATTGAGCAGACGCTGGGCGGAGTCAAACGCGCGTGCAAACACATTGATAAGCAGCAGCACAAGCGCACCGACAATAAGCACAAGGCTAGGAGCAATCGAGCCAAATTGCAGACTAACAAGTGTTAGATTATTCATGGCGTCCTCCAGCATAGGGGTTATGCGTGCTCGATCTTGCGCCGCTCTGTGGCGCAGAATCCACGGAAAGGGAGTCTGCCTTAGAATCTAGCTTGGATTCTGTGGCACCAAGCCCAGAATCCACTTGAGAATCCAAGCCTTCGTGCAATACAGCTTTCACGCTCTCACTCTGCGCACGCGAAGCAGCAAGGTGAAGCGAGTCTTGTGCGCCTAACTCGATAGGTGTGAGTAGGGGCTTAGGATAGATTCCAAGCACGATAATAAGCACGCTAAAGACACCAAAGACAAATCGCTCACGCAAATCGCAATCACTAAATCGCGCGAGATTTGCGCCCCCTACACCTAAAAACACTTTCCTATATAAATGCAGCATATATGCCGCAGAGAGAATAATCGTAAGCCCGCCCAGAAGCGCAATGATAGGGTGGCTAGCAAAAATCCCAAGCAAGCTCAAAAACTCACCTACAAATCCTATGCTAAGTGGTAGCCCGACATTTGCCATCATCACAAGCGCAAATACCGCGCTAAACACAGGTGCCACGCGCACTATCCCAGAAATCGCACTAATATCACGAGAATCTATGCGCTCCTCTATACTGCCTATAAGCATGAAGAGTGCTGCGCCCACAATCCCATGCGCAAACATCATAAACACTGCTCCAGAGAGACCAACCAGCGTGAAAGAAAACACCCCGAGCACAACTACCCCCATATGAGAGAGCGAGCTATAAGCGATGACTTGCTTCATATCTTTTTGCGCATAGGCAAGCATCGCGCCGTAGATAATCATCACAAGCCCCAGCAGCAAGATCCATGAGCTAGATTCTACACTCGCATCTGGAAACAGCGGCAAACAAAATCGCACAAGTGCGTATGTCCCCATTTTTAGCAAAAGCGCAGAAAGAAACACCGAGCCAATTATGGGCGCATCTCCATAGGTGCGTGGTAACCATGCGTGAAAAGGGATAATAGGAATTTTCACTGCGATTGCGAAGAAAAATGCCAGAAATAGCCACATCTGGTAGCTTGGCGGTAGCGGCTGCGCAAGCCAATCGGCAAGCTCGAAGCTAAATCGCCCATGCTGCAAGAAAAACAAAAACCCATAATATAAAATTCCAAGCAACATGATAAGCGAGGCAAAAAATGTATAGAGAAAGAAGCTCAACGCACTTTTCACGCGATCACCACTACCCCAAACGCCAATCATATAGAGAATTGGCAAAAGCGAAAGCTCCCAAAACACATAAAAAAGCATAAGATTTTGCGCACTAAACACGCCTATGAGAATAGATTCTAGCAGAAGCACACTTGCGATGAAATGCCCCATGGATCGCACACCACGCAAAAACACCACACTAAGTAGCGCGATAATAGCACAAAGCGCGATAAGCACTAGTGCCATGCCATCAATTCCCACATGATAAAACACACCAAATGCAGGGATAAGCGCGAAACTATGCTCAAACTGCATGCCACCTTGTGTAGTATCAAACCCAAACCACAGCGCACATACAAGTCCAAGCTCAATGCCAGCACAAATCACGCCAAAAAGCTTCGCGCTCCCATCATGCAAAAATGCCGCCATGACGCCTGCAATCAGCGGGAAAAAAATAATAACGCTTACCATATATTCCATTACATACCTCCTAGCACAAACACGCTAAGCCCCAGCAACATAATTAGCACACCAAAGACCATAAGCCTAAGTGCGCTTGTAAGGCTACCATTTTGGATTCTCGCTAGCAGGCGTGAGAGCCAGAGAAGTAGCACACCCACCGCATACATACTTTTCTCAAAAACTCCTCGCTCAAATCGCCACGCCAAGCTACAAAGCCAGCCAAAAAAACGCGAGAAAATAAGATGATAGAGTGCTGGGATATAGTATTGGTGCGATAGGAGTGTGTGGAGTCTGCATTTGCTAGATTCTGTGGTTTTACACACACGAGATTTGCACGCACACCCATAGCGCACCACTGCAAGCACAATCCCAAGAGTCGCCACCCCAAGCGCAATCCCCGCGAGACTCATCGCACTTAAATCTCCATGTGGCATACTAAAGGGCTTAATATACTGCAACATAGCGAGCAGCTCATCATAGTAAAACCCTGCGATAATCGCTAACAGCGCGAGTGGTAGCATGGAGTAAAGCATGGTCTTGCTCGCTTCATGTGGGTGCTCTATGGCATAGGCATTGTGCGCCTTTGGTGCAAAAAATACCAGCATAAAAAGCCGAAAGCTATAAAATGCTGTCAAAAATGCACCAAACACCAGCACACCCCAAAGAATCTTGTACTCAGTATTAAAGCTAAATTCCAGAATCAAATCTTTGGAAAAATACCCAGCAAATGGCGGAATCCCACAAAGAGCGAGATTACCAATTAGCATGAGAAGCATTGTATATTTGAGTGGGCGCGCAAGCTTGCCCATACGCGTGATATCAAGCCCATCGCGCATAGCGTGCATGATATTCCCAGCACCTAGGAAAAGTAGCGATTTAAAAAATGCGTGCGTAAAAAGATGAAAGAGCGCTATCCAATATGCCCCAAGCCCAGCAGCGACAAACATATAACCAAGCTGGGAGAGCGTAGAGTAGGCGATAATGCGCTTCAAGTCAGTATTGACCACTGCCATGGAAGCAGCAAAAATCGCTACAAATGCGCCAAGATAAGCGATATATTCGCCAATTTGAGGGATTTGCGCATAGAGTGGATGCGCACGGACAACAAGATACACTCCAGCAGTTACCATAGTCGCAGCGTGGATAAGCGCAGAAACAGGCGTAGGACCCTCCATAGCATTAGCAAGCCAAGTATGCAGTGGGAACTGCGCGGATTTCCCCATCGCCCCGATGAAAAGCAAAATCCCAATCCAGCTAAGAATGCTAGGCGATACTATAGCTGCACTAAAGACTTCACTATACTTGACGCTCCCTGTGCTGTAAAACACCAAAAAAATCCCAAGCAGCATACCAAGATCAGCGATTCGATTGCTTACAAAAGCTTCGATAGATGCAGCATTTGCGCTGGAGCGCTCATACCAGAATCCTATGAGCAGATACGAGCATAGCCCCACACCCTCCCAGCCGACAAACAGCCCCAAGAAGTTATCACTTAGCACCAAAAACATCATCGAAAACACAAAGCCACTTAGAAAGCTGAAATATCGATTGAAGCCACGATCGTGTGCCATATAGTCGATAGAATAGATATGCACAAACAACGACACAAAGCTAATGACAACAATCATTACCGCGTTTATACTATCAAGGCTAAAGCCAAATTCCACGCGAAAGCTTCCCACCCCTATCCATTCAAATAGTGTCGTAGAGAAGCTCACCCCATGTAGCGCGCAAATCCCAAGCCCCACACTTGCAAGTAGCGATATCCCTATGCAAAAGCTTGCAAACCAGCCTATAAGGACACATTTCTCCCTCCCGCCAAACGCTCCTGCCACAATCGCACCAAGCAGTGGGGCAAATAGCGCAGTAAGCAAAAGCATACTAAACACATTAACCCCAGCAGAATCTATCCAGCCACTCATGCCCTATCCTTTCATCGTGCTAAGTTTGTCGATATCGATGGATTTTTGCTTGCGATACCATAGTAGCATGAGCCCAAGCCCCACTGCCACCTCGCTAGCAGCAAGCGCGATAATAAAAAGCGCAAATACCTGCCCGCCCATGTCCCCTAGCATCGTCCCCACCGCGACAAAGGCAATATTGAGCGCATTTAGCATAATCTCGCTTGAGAGAAACAACATAAGGATATTTTTCCTACGCAGCATGCCAAAGAGTCCAATACTAAAGAGAATCACGCTAAGGATTAAAAAGTCATATATACTAAGATATGGACCAAATTGCGTGGTGATAAGCGTGGTATTTGGGGTCATCATGAATGAGCCTTTATAGAAGATTGCGTATCAAATTTTGCACCAGAATCTAGTGCTGATGTCGTGCTAGAGTTGCTATTAGCATCTGGCGATATGGATTCTGTAGATTCTCGTGTGCGGATACCAAGCGCTACACCTGCGATAAGCGCCACAAGTAGCAGCACGCCTACTGCTTCAAATGCTAGCACATAGCGCCCAAAGAGAATCTGCCCCACTGCAAAGGTATTTGGATTTTCAGTAATAGCCATATCCGGCTCTTTTAGCATGAGTGCCTGGGTGGCTGTGGTCTCATAGGCTGGCGCACAAAGAAGCATAACAAGTAGCAGTGCAATAGCAATAATCATCACGCTTATGCGAATATCGCCCTTATGCCGCTCACGCACCAAACTCATGGAGTCAATAAACATCAGCCCAAAGGCATAAAGCACCACCACTGCACCTGTATAGACAGCAATTTGCACTACGCCTAAAAACTCCGCCCCCAAAAGGAAAAAAAAGCTTGAAATAAAAATCATGCCACTTGCCAGAGCGGTTAGCGCATAGAGAATATTGCTTGTAGTAACGACGATGAGAAACATAACAATGGTTAAAAACATAAAAAAATAAAACGCTATGGCTTCAAACATATCTCCTCCTTGTTATATAGACACACCTTGCTGACTCGCTGGATTTGTAGATTCTGGTGCCACTTGCGCGCTAGAATCTGTGCTAGACTTTGTAGGAGGCTCTGTGGCAGGAAGCTCCACACTAGATTCTGGGGCTAGGGGCTTCTCCCACACGATAGGCGTTGGTTTAAGCCTAGAATCCGCATCCACACTCACACTGCCAAACCCGCTAAACTCCACTTGGCTAAGTGATTTGGCTTCATGCTCTGGGCGCAGGAGCGAAGACTTGGGCGCAAATTGCGCGCGCGCAAGACTGGCATTCTCAAAACGATTCCCCATGACAATCGCCAATTCCGGGCACACCTCCGCACATAGCCCGCAGTAAATACAGCGCCCGAGATTTATTGTATAGGAGTCGATTTTCTTGCGTTTGTCTTCACCTTTATGCGTGATGATACGGATACAATTACTCGTGCAGATTTTCTCACAGAGCCCACAGCCAATACATCGCTCATTTCCAGATTCTAGGAGCCGCTGGAGACTATGCACAGCTCGGTAGCGCGGAGAAAGCGGGATATACTCTGCTGGATAGTGAATTGTAACCTTTTTGCTAAAAAACTCTTTAAGCGTAAGCCATAATCCCTTAAACAAATCCAATCCACAGGTGGTTTTTATCGTTTTGCCTACTCGAGCGAGCGGGGTTTTAGGCTCTTTGCGTGGTGGTAATTGGGTATAACACTCTCTCATATTTCACTCCTAAAACAGCAAAATAATGCCAGTAATTAGCAAGTTTAGCAGCGCTAGAGGCATAAGCACTTTCCAGCACATGCTCATAAGCTGGTCAGGGCGCACATGCGGGAATGTCGCACGCACCCACATCGCAAGAAAAACAAAAAAGCAAACCTTAAGGATAATAGCGATTCCACCTGGTATAAACCACAGAGGTTGATAACCTCCGCAGAAAATCAGCGCGATCACAAAGCCAAAAGCAAACAAATGCGCATATTCTGCAAGGAAAAACATTCCCCATTTTAGCCCACTATACTCGGTGCAAAACCCAGCGACAATTTCAGCTTCATGTTCGAGTAAGTCAAATGGCGTGCGGTTAAGCTCGGCATAGCTTGCTACGAGAAATAGCACGAATGCTAAAGGCTGTTTAAATAACAGCCAATCAAACACACCACCTGCTTGGTAGTCATTCATCGCTACAAGCGAAAGCGAGCCCACAAGCATAAGTGGAGGCAGGATACTAAGCGTAGAAACCACCTCAAAGCTTAGAAGCTGGATACACGCACGCATAGCACCAAGGAGAGAGAATTTAGAATTGGAACTAAGCCCTGCAAGCAATGGCGCATAGATTCCAGCCGCCCCAACAGCCAGGAAGAAAAGCAGCCCGACATTGATATCAGAAATGATAGGAGAAATCGTCCTGCCAAATAGCTCAAACTCGCCAAAAAACGGGATAGGTGCCATCGCTACAAACGCGCTCATCATCGCAATCACAGGTGCAAGCATAAAAATGATTTTATTAGCATTTTGCGGGCAGATGTCTTCTTTGGTAAAAAGCTTTATCGCATCAGCCAAAAACTGCAAGAGCCCAAATGGTCCCACATAGCTCGGTCCAAGTCTTCGCTGGAAAAACCCTAACACTTTGCGCTCGAGATATGTCCCAAATCCCCCAAGAAATGAGAATACAAGCACAACGACAAGGATTTTAATACAAGTTTCAATGATAAACTCACTCATGCTTTCACTCCTTGCTCTAGGCTTTTACCTTCGCCTGCCAAGAGACTGGATTCTAGGCTAGATTCTACCACATCGCTAGAATCTAGCCCTTGGGTATTTGCCTGCACTCGCTTCACTTGCAAATACTCCCCAATACGCAAACCAAGCTCTTGGACAATCAGCGGGCTAATAAGCCACACATCTCCCACCAGCGCATAATCAACATACACCCTAGCGCGTAGCTCACAAGCCTCCTGCCCGCCCTGCTCACACACAAGTATAATCTCTTCACCTAAGCGCAGCCCAAGCGCATCAAAGTGTGCTTTTGATGTGTAGAATCCATCTTTTTGCTGCATATTTGGATCAAGCGCGCTTTGTATGCCAAAGAGATTTTGCGGGTAGGAGATAAACGCATTGGGCGCTGATACGGCGGTATTGGTAGGATCTAGCACTCTCTGGCATGCCCCTAGGGGCGCGACAGGCGCAAGCTCTTTATCACAAATCACCCCAAGCATATAGCCCCTACGATCTTCCCCGCCTTGTGTATAGAAATTTGGCAAACTACCAGAATCTAGCGTGCTAAAGCCTTTCTCCCGTGGCAGTGCGAGGGAGAAATCACTAAGACTTGTAAAGCTCGAAAAATGTGCCACAATCTCTGGATATCGTGCAGAATCTGCCCCTTCCATAAGAGCCATAGCTCTCTTAGTCGCCACAAACTGCGACAAATCCCTATGCAATATGCTCGCCAAATCATCACCCTGATAGTCGCGCACCTTCACTAGTGGTAGCACGCGGTTTTCGAAATTTGTCATACTGCCTTGCATTTGCTGGTGGCTTGGAAGCGCGACATCTGGGCTAGATTCTAGCCCAATAAGCGTGCGGACACCACTAGGCAAATGCTCATCAAGCACACTCCAGGCACAATCCCACACAACATCGCCCTGCGTGCGGATACCAATTGTATGCAGCAAACGCTCATCGCAGGCATGTTTAGCATGAGATTGTTTAGATTCTGGGGCGTATTTTGGGTCTGGGTGGAGTGTGCAAATCCTAGCAATCCCAGCAGTATTGCTACCAGCAGGGATAATAAATACACGCACGCCACAAAGCTCAAGCAGCTGGAGAGCTGCGACAATAGCACAAGATTCTAGCGCGCTCATCATTATCTCTTGCCCAACAAGCAGGCTCACGCTAGAGAGGTTGATACCTGCAAGCTCGCTAAGCGATTCCATGTCAATCCCCGAAAGTGCAGCATAGCACACAGGATTTGGAGCAGACTGGGGATTAGATTCTGGGGATTCTGCGCTCTCAATAGCAGGACCCGCGGAATCTGCTGCATTAGCCTCTATGTTTGGTTCTTGGACAATCGCACTTGCAAGAATCTGCTCTAGCAATACTGCAAGCTGATGTTGGAGTGCGCTAGCGTTGGGGCTCTCTGCGATAGCAGAATCTAGCGCACTCTTTAGACTAAGGAGTAGCGCACCAAGGGCAAGCTCGCTAGATTCTGGTGCATAGGCGATGTGTTTAATCGAGCGGGAAAATGAGCTTAAAAGCGCATCGCCAAATGGGTGCATGTAGTAGAATTTCACGCCCTTTTTTATGCGGATTGTATTATTGATCGCATATTGCAGCAGTGGAGCATGCAGACGCACCGGGCAGCCAAGCGCGATAATGGCACTAGAGCTCTTAAGCTCCTCTAGCGTGTGATTAAGTCTAAGATAGGGGAGAAACCGCTGATAGGCGCGTGCAGACTCATTATAAAGCTCTAGAGAGAAGCACTCGCTAGCGACTTGAGCAATCATAGCTTCTTCATTTGTGATATTTTCACCCAAGCGTAGAGCGCGGGCATAATGCGCAGAATCTGCACACTGAGATTTGTCGTCAGGGTGAGCAAGAAAAGTGGCTAAATTGCCAGATTTTGCACTATTTTCACTAGATTCTCCCACACTAGAATCTATCCTACCAGAGCCTGCTTGAATAGATTCTAGCTGCGATTTTGATCGCCCTGCCCCATGTGAAAACACAGAAAACCCAAAGCGCCCTGCCCCACAGATTGGCGCAAAGTGAAAATCATTGCTCACACGAAAAATTTTGTGCTCGCCCTTGGCATTGTGATGACGACTCTCATAAACAATATGGCAGCCCATGGCACACTGCGCGCAGGTGCTTGGTGTTTTTTGCAGCTCCCATGCATTGGCACTATAGCTGAAGTCTTTGTAAGTGAGTGCGCCCACAGGACACACAGCAATACACTCTCCGCAGTCAAAGCATGGTGAATCGCCCACAAACTCGATAAGCGATTTTTGCTTCTTGCTCCACACACTATAAGGATCTTTTAGCATAGAATCTTTATAGGAGTCTGGCGCATGTAAGTCGGCTTTGCCAGCTTTTAGCTTGGCTTCCCCGATGTTATCCTTACAAGTCGTTATGCAACGCTCACACACAATGCAAAGATTTGGGTCATAGAGTGCTTGTGCCCATGATTTTTCATGCTTCTCATCATCAGGCAGAGCGTAGTCCTGGTGCGCAACCTTAGTGTAGAGGGTAAGATTTTGCAGCTCGCATTCACCACTTTTATCACAGACTCCACACTCCAGCGGGTGATTAACATCATAGGTTTGCATAATCATCTGGCGCTCGCGCTGGATCTGGGGGGTATTAGTCAAAAGCTCCAGCCCATCTTTTGCCTTGGTGTTGCAGGTATAGACACGCTTACCATCAGGACTCTCTGCCATACACATTTTGCACGCAAGTGTAGGTGAACAGCCTCCTAAGTAGCAGATCGTTGGAATGTAGATTCCATGCGCTCTGGCGACATCGACAATCGTCGCACCCTCCTCACAGCGGATTTTTTGGTTATTGATGGTGATTGTAACTTCAGCCATGATGACCCCCGTTCCCTAAAGTTTGCCCTAAAGCTTGTGTGGCAGAATCTGTCTGCGCAAAATGCGCCTTGATAAATGGATAGCGCCCAGCAAGCTCCGGGTGCTCATGTGCCAAATGCGCCATATCAAGCACAGCAAGCGCGCCTTGTAAATATGGAGCTTGGACAATGCGACAGGTGATAGTGCATGTGGATTCTAGCATAGGATCTAGATACAAGTTTGCCTGTGTATCTGGCGCGAGCTTCATAAGCCGCAAAAACCCAGCGCTCGCAAAAAGCACAGGTAGAGAATCTCTCTCAAGCATGCGAACAGAATCTGCCACTAAATTAACTTGCGGTAGCAGCGAGCAATACACATACGCGCCGTTTGCCTCCTCAATCGTTGCCAAAAGCCCAAGGATCTCCGCCACATCACTAGAATCTAATCCAAATTCTAGCAGTGAATTTGCGCTAGATTCTAGTGCAGGCAAAATAGCACTATCATAGTCAAGCGGGATAATCCTTATACCACCAAGCTGCCCTATAGTGCATAGCGTGTGGGCAATAAGCTCTGCATGCGGGTGAGTAAAAAAGCTTGCGCCCACTATGATAGAGGCGCATTTAGCATGCGCTAGAATCTGCGCAATCACCTCCAGCTCCTCCTCTGCGAGCGAAGATTCTGAAGCGATATGCCCCACATCAAGCTCATCAAGAAATCCCCGAAGAAACTCTGGCAACCACTGAAAACTCGACAAATGCGGCTCCAATGCCTTAAGAAGCAACACCACCACGCCAAGCTCCGCACCAATCTCATACCGCTGCTGCAACAACTCTGGAGAACTTAAATCCGCTCTTGCTAGCCTTGTATCAAAAACAGGGTGCAGACAAACAACTTGCGAAGCAGGATTTTGCTGGGAATCTAGCTCAAGCATGGGCGCAAGATTGCTCCAGCACTCACCAAGCACAAGCAGCACATCACTATCCGCGATACGCGCTTGCATGCTTTGGCTCACACATTCTCCTAGCATACACTCTCGCTTGCAGCGGAATTTATGCTAGATTTTGGGGCTGACCCATGGGTGGGGCTTGACTTACGCATAACAAGCGTCCAGTCGCGGTGATTGAAGCGTAAAGAGTTCATCACCTCATAGCCCAGATCGCTCACAAACTGCGCGCTCCTAGCTACATGCGAGAAATCATCAATCTCAAAGAGAAATATCCCAACCTCACCAGATCCAAGCTCGCGCGCAATAATCTCGCCCATACGATCATAAAACTCACCATGCAAATGTCGTAAATCAAATCGCTTCATGCTGTCTCCTATCGATCCACTTCACCAAAAATCGCATTGCACGATCCCACAATCGTTACGATATCTGCGATATATGCACCCTCAAGCATTTCTTGCAAAATAGCCGTATGCGCGAAGCTTGGGGTTTTGATTTTCACGCGCTGCGGATAGCTCTCGCCAAGCGAATGGATAAAAAATCCAAGCTCGCCACGCGGAGATTCTGTAGGTGCATAAACTTCGCCTTTGGGCGGTCGCATACCCTGCGTAACAAGCACAAAATGCTGCATAAGCGAGTAATTTTGCGTCATGATTTCTTCTTTAGGCGCAGAGAGATATTCTGGAGCGCGCGCCATAAGCTCACCACTACTTGGATAAAGCGCGATGAGCTGGCGCAGAAGCTTTATGGATTCTGCAATCTCTAGCATATAGAGCCGATAGCGATCATAGCTATCCCCACAAGTCCCCACTGGCACGCTAAAATCCAGCTCGCCATACAACTCATAAGGCTCTTCTTTGCGGATATCATAGGCAATACCCGTGGCACGCAGCATAATCCCACTTAATCCCCAGGATTTCGCACTCTCCTGGCTAATCGCCCCTACACCCTCAAGCCGCATTTTCCAGATTCTATTCTCATCAAGCAATCCCTCAAAAAGCTCGACACTTTTTTGCGCCTCGATAAGAAATGCTTCCAGGCTCTCCAGCCAACCAGGTGGAAAATCCAACGGCACGCCACCAATCCGTATAGCATTATGCGTGAGTCTCGCACCACAATACTCTTCAATGAGATCCAGCCCATATTCACGCGTTTTAAACGCATAAAGAAACATTGAGAGAGCACCAACATCCATGGCATGCACTGCGATGAAAAAGACATGCGAGATGATGCGATTAAGCTCTAAAAGCGTAGTGCGGATAACTTGGGCTTTTCGTGGGATTTCTAGACCAAGCAGTGTCTCAACCCCATGGGCAAACGCGTAGTTATTACCAATAGCTGAGATATAATCAAGCCTATCAGTAGTTGGCATAAATTCATTGTAGATCATATTTTCGGCAAGCTTTTCAATCCCGCGATGCAGGTAGCCTATCTCTGGCGTAGCTCTTTTCACACGCTCACCCTCAAGCTCAAGAATCAAGCGTAGCTGCCCGTGTGTAGATGGGTGCTGAGGTCCAAAATTTAGCACCATAGTATTGTCATCGCGCTCGAAGCTAATGTTTTCAAACTGCGGTTGAAGCCTTGTATAATGCTGTCCCATGCCTACCCTTTCCTAGTAATCTGCCCCGTTGTAATTTGCTAACTCCACCCTGCTAACCATAGTTTCCAAAATCTACTTCCGCTTAGGGAGCAAAGTCTTTTTCGCCCGAGCGATATCCTTGACAAAAACCGCTTTAGACGCTTCCATGAAAAGTCCCTCGCCCTCCTCGCCTATGGCATCAAGCTTTGAGAAGCTTCGACTATCCTCCGGATCAACCCGCGCGCTATCACGCTGTTCGGGTCCCACCACCTCGCGATACTCTTTGCCAAAGATTTTGTCAATCTCATACCACGCTGCATACTCATCGCCCTGCAGTGGATAAGAGCGTAGCAGCGGGTGCCCTACCCAGTCGCGTGGCATGAGTAGGCGCGTGAGATTTGGGTGGTTTAAAAAATGTATGCCAAACATATCATAAATCTCACGCTCACTCCAAAGTGCCAGTTTAAAGACAGAAGAGACAGAATCCACTTGCTCGTGCTCGCCAATGTAGCATTTCACACGCACACGCCGCTTACTGCTAAAACTCTCCTGCAGAGAGTGAAGCTGGTAAAAAAGCTCAAAACGACCCTCGCGCGCAAGCATATCAACAACGCTCATTTCGCTAAGCACTTCATAGCCAAGCGCATGCAATCTTTTTAGCACGGGGAGCATATCACTGCTGCGCACCCAAAATACTGCTTGATCTAGCTCAATATAGGCATTTTGGATAGTAAATGCACTTATAAGATGATTATAGATAACCTCATAGGCACTGCCTTGCATAGGGAGCTTTGGCGTGTGAGTAGGCTGGTAGAATCTAGGCGTGTGTGTTGCACGCTTTTGGACATCTTTATGCGCGGATATGGATTCTGGCATACTGGCTCCTTTTCTCAATCAATCACTACCATGACAATCGTAGCTAAACCACCCGCCCAGATCGTTGTTTGGAGGGCAAGGCTTTTTCCGATCGGATTTTGCGCTGAAGAACAAGTAGTGCATACTGCAATGTCTCTGGGCGTGGCGCACAGCCAGGCAGATAAATATCCACAGGGATAATCCTATCCACGCCCTGCACGGTGGAGTAGGTATTAAACATTCCGCCAGTATTGGCACAGCTTCCCATGGAGATAACCCACTTTGGTTCAGGCATTTGGTCATAGAGACGGCGTGTAAATTCTGCGTGCTTTTTGGTCAAAGTGCCAGCGATAATCATCACATCACTCTGCCTAGGCGAAGCGCGGAAAATCGTCCCAAACCTATCAAAGTCAAAGCGACTCCCGCCTGTTGCCATCATCTCTATCGCGCAGCACGCAAGCCCATAAGTCATAGGCCAAAGCGAATTGCTCCGCCCCCAGTTAAGCAGTTTATCCAGCGTGCCTAGCACGATAGGCGCACCTATCGATTCTAGCTGTTTTGCCATTGCAATGCCCCCTTTCTCCACGCATACACGAGTCCAATCATTAGCAGGAAGATAAAGCTTATCATCTCGATAAACACAAAACCACCAAGCTGATTTTGGATAAAGTCCTTATACACCACAGCCCATGGCACCATAAACACCACTTCTACATCAAAGAGCACAAACAGCAGTGCGATGATGAAAAAATGGTGCGAAACTTTCGCGCTCTGCTTGATAGGCACAGGACCACACTCATACGGGGCGAGCTTAAGCTTATCTCGCTTTTTTTGTGCAAGTTTGCGTGAGATGAAACGCTGGATTTTAAGCGTGTAATTAAAGGCGATAAAGCTGAAAATCAGCAAGATAAATACACCAAAATACGCATGCTCAACATGGATTGGCGCTTGGTGGAGTGTTTGAGGCTGAATGATTTGAGATTGGGCGAGCAGATTCTGGCTAGGCATGAAACTCCTTCATAAACTGCTTAAATCGCGGGATCTTGGCTCCCACAGACTGGATTTACGATTTTAAACCTAAAAAGTTTAATAATTTCTTAACTTTTATACGCAAATGCCGGTTAAGCATGGGGCTCTAGCTTGTATTGATACATGAGGGCATAAAACTCTTTAATCCCATCTAGCTCACTTTGGCTAAACCCCGCTTGCAATCTCGCTTGTGTGTGTAAAATCCTACCGCAAAGACTAAAGCGTGGAAATTTCGCACACAGCCCCAGAAATGCTCGCTCATGCAATGCCATATCCCCCACACGCTCGCGCAATCCCCCAGAATCTAGCTCCGCATGATCTAGTGCGCCAAGCAATGCAGCTAAATGCGCAGGGGCTGGATTTTGACAAGCTAGATTCTCGCGCGCGCTATTCGCTGCTTGCTCTTGCAGATTCTGCGACTTTGTATCGTGCGTAAGCTCGTCAATGCCAAACCTCCACCACCGACTACCAAAACTCACATGTCCAATTTCATCTGCTAAAATCACGCCAAACACGCGATCAATCTCCTTGTATAGCGCAAAATCCTGCCCACCACCTAGTGCATGAAGCCTTTGAAGGACAAAAGGATTTGCATCAAGCCCTTTAGCCTCAAGCCCCCTATGCACCACACCCATGCGGTAGATAAAACTCTCTTGCGTAGCAGACATAGCCTCATAAAGCGTGGCATGCACGGGGAAATCCCCATAGCGCGCACCAAGCTCACCTAGCAGATTTTCTAGCGCGAAAAAATGCCCAAACTCCTCATCTGCCACCTGCAACCAATCCGCATAATATTCACCAGGCAAATACACAAAACGATAGGCAGAATCTAAAGCAAGCGTAATGGCACTATACTCGATATGCGCGATGGCATGCAGGGCGCGAGCGATATTAGTATGCTTGCAAGAGATGTGGCTGGGGTTTTGAGACGAGGCATGATTAAGCCTCTGGCGTAGTTTGGCTACCGGTAGCACAGGCGCTGGAGAAAATGGCGCGATGTGCGTGTGCGGATTCTCAAGTGGATTTTTGCGGAGCCTTTCTTGCAGATACTCGTGGTGAAATTGCACGCGCCCACTACGAAAATCCTCATAAAAATGCTTAAAGGCGTCGTATTTCTCGCGCATATTCTCTATACGCAAAATCCCCTCAAGCATAGAGAAAAACTCGCCAAAATCAGTGCTAGAGTTATTGTGTATTTTAGATTCTGCACGCACGCTAGCATCTAGCCCTAAATCCACATCAACATCTGCGCTAGATTCTGGTGTAGATGTTGCAGATAGCTTGACACATTTCATCACAGAATCTAAAGCGCTCAAACTTAGCGCCCAAGTAGGGCTTGGATTTTCTCGCCTAGATCATCGAGTGATTTTAGCTCGCTTGTTTTGATGAGATATTTGCCATTGACAACAAACGCCGGCACACCCTGGATAATAGCAATATCATAGCTAGCTTGCCACTGGGAGAGTAGCGCCTCAACCTCTGGGGTCTGGAGAGCTTGCTGGAACTCCTGCTCGCTCACGCCCGCTGCCAAAAGCCCTGTTCGCAAAAAGCCTTCAGGGTCCCTGCCATCTTTCCAGCGATTTCTCTGTATATGATATTCGTCGAAATACGCATTTTTCGCTCGCTGGAATGCAGATTTGCGCTCATCAAGAATATCAATGCCCGCTTGGCGATCTTTGACAATAAGCACGGCTAGAATCTGGCTCGCGAGCTTACCATAATCGCCCTTTTGCTCAAGATGATAGAGATGAAGCGTAGTAGATTCTGGGAGATCACTCATGATCTGGGGTAGGATTTTAGAGTATTTAAAACAAAATGGACAAGCATAGCTATACACCTCGATAAGCGAGTTTTGCGCGTTGGGGATTGGGGTTTTTAGCACGATGTAATCCACTCCCTCTTTTAGATTTTGTTGTGGATTTTGCGTATCTTGCAGGCTCGCTGCACTCTTTTGTATCGGGCTTTCTGGCTCGTTTGGCTTATTTTGGATAGACTGGTCAAGTCGGGGGTCTGGCTGTGTCTGTTGCACTACTTGGGCTTGCTGCACCTCCTGTGTCTGTGAGACTTGCAGGAGAGACTCCGCATTTACCATACCCACAAACACACCAAGCATACAGCACATGCCCACAAAGTCCACAGCCCTGCTTATAATCCTATCCATGCAAACTCCTAGTCATAAATCACAAATAACCTCTAAAGGCACATTCAAAAGCGCATTCTACTAGAATTTGCCAAAATCTAGTATAAAGCCACAAAGCTTGTTATCTATACTCATTTATAATGCTCATATAGTCAAAATTTCTGTGTCATTATGTGCATATTTGCACTCAAATAATCTCCGTATTTTTTGTATAACTCACATATAAAATCCACACAAATTTACATAATATTTTGCATTTTTATGAAAATTTTACTATACTTTTTAGCGTGTCAAACCTAACTATACATCTAACTTCAAAAGGAGTCCAAATGGGAGCACAAATCTACCCAACAATCGAAGAAATCAAAGCGAAGAAAAAAGAATTTCTCGCTAAAACAGCTAAAGCAAAAAAGCAAAAACCAAACAGAAACCAGCAGCTTCTCGCATTCCTTAACGCGATAAAACCCGAAATCAAACAAAGCATTAGTAATGGCGCCTCAAACCCCAAAATCATCAAAGCCATCAACGAAACCTATGGTGTGAAAGTAAGTTTGCCTAGCTTTGCTAGATTCTGCGAAGAAAATGGGATCACAACCAACGCCAAACCAAGAAAGCCTAGAATCTAGCTGCCATAATCCACATTTTGCATATAACACTCACTAGATTCTCACATACTGATTTGACACAATATATGCGAGAATCTAGTCCCAATCATTCATCGACTCCAGCCTAGTAGGCATCTAGCGTATTTTTGGATTCTATATCATGAAGCTTTACACTTCTAAAGAAACATCGGCTACGGCGAGCGCTTCGCTTGTTTTGAGCTAAAAACGGCGTTTTTACAAAAAATGGATTCTGGGATTAAGTAAGAAATCTAAAAAGCTAGCAAAGGATTCTAGGAGTGAAGTTAGTTTGAGAGTTAAACGATTCTAAGGGTTGCGGTGGGGCTAGTGGGGTTTTTAAGGATTTTAGGGGGGGG